>DATBPB010000062.1:0-105067 GCA_036561565.1 Solirubrobacteraceae bacterium
CGAAGTTGGCGGTGTCGGTTTCGGCGGCCGCGAGCGAGTTGATGACGCAGGGGCTGGTCGTGCCCGTGCAGGTCCCGCCGGACCAGCCGGTGAAGCGGTTGCCGGAGGAGGCGGTCGGGGTGATCGTGATCTTGTCGCCGACGTCGGCGAGGCAGCTCGTGACGTTGGCGCAGCCGGCGAGCGCGTTTGAGTCGCTGATCCTCGCGGAGCCGGACCCGCCAACGGCGGCCGTGATCATGACGGTCTTTACGAAGCTGGCGGTGTAGGCCTCCGCGCCGCTGACCGTGAACGTGCACGGGTTCGTTGTTGCGGAGCAGTGGCTTCCCCCGGACCAGCCGGTGAAGCGGTAGCCGGACGCCGGCGTGGCCGTGAGCGTCACGGAGTCGCCGAGGGCCGCTAGGCATGAGGTGACGTTGGAGCAGCCCGCGAGCGTGTTTGCGTCGCTGAGCGTCACGGTGCCGCTACCGCTCGTGCCAACCGAGACGGTCGCCTGCGTCGCGAAGCTGGCGGTATCGGTCTCGGTCTCGGAGGCGTTGAACGTACACGGGTTGTCGGTGCCCGAGCAGGTCCCGCCGGACCAGCCGTTGAAGCGGTTGCCGCTGTCCGGCGCCTCGCTGATCGAGATCGAGTCTCCGGTGTAGGCGTTGCAGCTCGTTCGGAACCAGCAGTGCGAGTGGCGGTCGGTGACGTAGGCAGAGCCGCTGCCGCTTGCCGCGGCCGTGATCGTCACCAGAGAGGCCGCGTGTGCGATCGGGCCGCCGCCGGTTTGCGGCGCGCTCGCGACGGCGGCGAGCGACCTGCCGATGCCGGCGGCGAACGGCGTGATGTGGGCGGAGGAATGGATGCGTGCGCCACGCACGCGCGGGCCCGCGGTGAGCACGATCGTGCCGGTGCCGCGTCCGGGTCCACGCGAGGATCCGACCGCGACCGGCGAGCGGCCGCTCGCGCTGTGGAGCTTCGCCGCAGCAGTGGGCCGGGTGACATTCGTAGCCACCGGCGCGGCGGCCACGACGGCTGTGAGGGCCGGCCCCGAGCGGGCGGGCGCGGGCGTCGTGGAGGAGCTCGACGTGAAGGCGACAAACGCAACAACGGCCGCGCCAAAGGCGCTCACGGTGGCGACTGCGAACCTCTTGCTGACCGAACGTTCCCTGTCCACTTGCACGGTGTCTCCTTGCAGGATCGGGCACCTTAGCCCACCGGAACCGTAGGCGGTGATAGGTAGGCGCACTGGCTGAGAACGCCCCCAGTGGGGGGTGGAAAAACCACCCCAACCCACGATCGCCGGGCCGCGGGAGATCGCATGTCGCGCCATGCCCGGGTCGCTCGCATGGCTTGGTGGGCACCGCTGCGCCGCCAGACGTCAGCCGACCCGGCGCGCTTCGCGACGCCGCAACTCGACCTAAACCTTCACAGGGCTCAGCCTCGACCTGAGCCTGAGGCTTACCGTTGATCAGGCTGCACAGGCCACGATCCGGTCATAGGCGTCGAGCACCGTGCGCGACCACCAGTCAAGCCCGGCGTTGGCGACGATCCACCGCCGCGCGGCGGCGAGCTCCTGGCGCCGCTGAGCCTCGTCGAGCGAAAGCACGTCGGCGATCGCGCCGGCGATGCTCGCGGGGTCAAGCCGGGTGAGCCGGCAGGCGGCGATCGACTCGGCGATCGCGGCCTGCCCCGGGATGTCGGAGGCGACGACCGGAAGCCCGACCGCCAGGCACTCGAGCACGGCGAACGGCATGCCCTCGGCGCGGCTGGGGCTCAGGAACACGTCAGCCGCCGCGTAGAGGTTCTCGACCTCCCGTTGCGGCTCGAGCACGGTGACCTCATCTGCCAGACCGGCGGCGTCGACCGCCCGGCGCGCGCTGTCGCCGCCGACGATCACGCCGCGCAGCTGGCGTGCGTCGCTGCGCGAGGCTACGAGCAGGCGGAACGCCTCGAGGAACAGGTCGCCGCCCTTGCGCTCCCAGTGCGTTCCAAACTGAAGCAGCACGATCGCGTCGGCGTCGACGCCGAGCTTGTCGCGGGCCGCGGAGCGTCGCGCGAGGGCGGCCGGCGCAAACCGCTCGGTATCGACCGCGTTGCGCACGACGGCGGTTCGTGCGCCGCCGCCCTGACGCGCGACGGTCGCGGCGATGTCCGGCGCGACGCACAGGATCGATTCGACGTCGCGACCGAACAGCCGGTAGCGCAGCCGGCTGCCGAGCTCGCCGGGGACGCCTCTCGGCCGCGCGGACTGCTCATGCCAGACGACGTGCGCAGCCGGATGGCGGCGTGCGGCTTCGACGGCCGGAATGTCGAACATCGTGAACTGCGTGTGGAGGATCGTCGGGCCGGCGTGCTCGCAAAGCAGGGCGTCGAGGTCGCGTGTGACGTGCCCGTGCAGCCGGCCGAGCGTCGCCGCCCCGGCGAAGGCCGGGATCCAGCGCGCCGGTCCGCGGGCCGCGCCGAGCTCGATGATGCGCGGATCGAGGCCCTCGGCGTCAAGCGCGCCCATCCAGTCTCGCCCGCGGGCCGACTCCGGGAAGACGAGCACCACGTCCCAGCCGCGACCCCTCGCCGCGCGACCGAGCGCGGTGACCATCGGAATGAACGACCCGGGGTAGACGGTCCCGTAGTCGGCGAGGTGTATGAGACGCGGTTGCCGCTCGGACATCGGTCGGGCTCGGCGACGGCGGAGGCGGAGGCGGGGCGACCTAGGCCGTGATCGGGACGTGACCCGGCTGCTCGCGAACCCGCTCCATCCAGGCGGCGATCGCCGGATACCCCGCCATCTCGAAGCCCGCCTCGTGTGCGACGTGGGTGTAGCCGTAGAGCGCGATGTCGGCGATCGTGTAGCGCTCGCCGACGAGGTACGGGCCGCCGCGCGCGAGGGCCTGTTCGAGCGCGGCGAGCGCGCGAGCGCCGGCCGCGCGCCGGGACTCGACGTCAGCCGTCGGCGGCGGCTCGGCGGCGAAGAGCTCCCAGAAGCGGACCACGGCGACCGTCGGCTCGAGGTCGTACTGCTCGAAGCACAGCCACTGCAGCACCTGCGCCCGCTGGAAGCGCTCCTCGGGCAGGTAGGCCGTTCCCTCCGCGAAATACCAGATGATCGCGTGGGACTCGGCGAGCGCGCGGTCGTCGTCGAGGATCAGCGTCGGCACCCGCAGCGCCGGGTTGAGGCCGCCGAGGACAACCGAGCGGTTGGAGCGGTCAACAACGCTGAGCTCCTGGCGCTCGTAGGCGATCCCCAGGTGCGCCAGCAGCAGGCGGACCTTGTAACAGTTACCGGAGACCGCCGAGTCATAGAGCAGCATCGAGGCTGCACAGTACGCGGTCGTGCGGCGATAATGAGCGCGATGGTGCTCGCTCACCCGATGCCGGTGACCTCGCGATTCGCGCGCCGGCGGCGCGCCGGCCGATGAGCGACGACGACCACCGCGCGGCCGCGACCGGCGGCTGTCTGTGCGGTGCGATCCGCTTCGAGCTCTCCAGCCCGCCGAAGCGGGCGGGCTACTGCCACTGCACCCGCTGCCAGCGGCGGACCGGCACCGCGGCCTCCGCGCAGGCGCGGATCGACGGGCGCACCTTTCGGTTTCTCAGCGGCGAGAGACTGGTCACGGCCTGGCGGCACCCCGAGGGAGGGTTCGAGAAGTGCTTCTGCTCGCTGTGCGGGTCGCACCTGTTCAGCCGCGATCCCGACGATGCCACGCAGATGAGCGTGCGCATGGCCGCCTTCGACGGCGACCCCGGGGTGCGACCGAGCTGGCGCGCGTACGTGTCATACGCGGCGGTCTGGGAACCGATCCCAGACGACGGGCTCCCGCGACATCCCGAGGCCAGGGCGCGCGCTGAGTCGCTAGTGCCAGATCTTGATCGACTGGATCTGCATCGTGGCCGGGAAGGCGGTTGACGCGTTCGGCGCGCCGCCCCAGTCGTTGGCCGCGCCGACCGCGAGGTTGGCGATCAGGTAGACGCCGTTGGGGTCGTCGAACGGCCAGCCTTGCCCGGCGGCGGTGGCCTGCGCCTCGGTGTACTGGGCATACGCGACGCCGTCGACGGCCCAGGTCAGCATCCCGGGCTGCCAGATCACCTGGAAGTCGTGGTACGCCGTTGACAGGTCGCCGGCGCTTGTCTGTTGGGTCTCCGCCCAGTACGGGGTCGGGCCCCAGTTGTGGAGGCTCCCGTAGACGGTGCGCGTGTCGCCGAGCAGCATCTCCTGCACGTCGATCTCGGTATTGGGGCTCGTGCCCTGCGGGTTGACCATCCACAGGCCCGACCACAGGCCCTGGCCGGCCGGCATCTGGGCGCGGAAGTCGACCATGCCATAACGGAACGAGTACGCGCCGGAGGTGGAGATCCAGCCCGACGTGTACGGGAAGCCCTGCGGGCTCGTCTGGTGGATCGCCGTCAGCGCGACGGAGTTCCCGGTCATCGTCACCTGCGACGGCTGGTACTCGGTCGCCGCGTAGCCGTAGCTGGAGGCTCCGGGCTGCCAGTCGCTCGGCAGCGATGGCCCGTTGAACTCCCAGTCCTCGGCAAGCGTCGAGAAGTTGGCCGTCGGCGCGAACTGCGGGCCCGCGTAGATCCCGGAATTCGTCGTCCCCTGCGGGGCGGGCGCCGGCGGGCTCGGCGCGGCCACGGGCGGGGTGGTGGACGTGACGCCCGTCGGGCCGGTCGGACCACCGGGTGACGCCGATCCCGTGCGGGACTTCGTCGGAGGCTGCTTGGGCGGGTTGGGGGACGGCAGCGGCTTGAGCTTACGGACGCTGACCCGGAGCACGGGCGCCGCGCCGGCCACGACGGCGCGAACCAGGAACGCGTGGCGCCGGACGGAGAGGCGCACGTGGAACCGCGCGCGGTGTGCGCGCCGCGCGGTCCCGCGGCGGTCGAGGCGACCGATTCGAAGTGACACGAGACTGCCACCTCGCGAGCGGGTGGAGACCGTCACGCCGACCGCATAGACCCCGGAGCTTCGGACGTGCTCGGTGAGGACGACCGTGTGCGAGGGCGCCGCGGCCACCGGCCGCTGCACCGGCGCACCGCCGGGCAGCGCCGCTGCCGCGACCGGCACGCCGGCCCCCGCCAGCGAGAGCGCTACGACGGTGGTCGCGATTGCACGATGGGTCTCCACCCCTCTTGCATCGGGTCGCGCCGAGCCGCAGCCACTTCAAACGGGCGGCGCTTAGGCGGGTGTTCGAGCCTCCGTCGAGCGCGATCGAGCAGCGACTGGACGTACGTCCGATTAGTGGCCCGCGGGGTAAAGTCGCGGGCCGCGCAGCCAGCGCCGTCGGCGCGGGGGGTCGCGCGGCGCACCCCCGGAGCGTCGCCGGCGGCGATCGGCGGTCTCTAACTGGGTGTTTTTCTCACCACGTGCGAATCCATCGCGGCCTGAGCCGTTATGTTGCCAACTCCGGCTTCACCCGCCTCGTCGCGCCAACCGACAGGGCCAAGAAGCCGCCGAGAGCGCATCCTCCACGAACGTCCCACAGACCCGTAAAAAGACCACAGGAAGCCAGCATGAGCGTCACGGAATCGACGAAAACGGGCACGGCTGCCTCGCTGGATGCAAAGCGCCGCGCGGTGGCCGCCTCACGGCGCGCGGCCGCATCGGTCAGCGTGGTTATGCCCGCGCTCGATGAGGCGGCGAACCTGCCGCACGTCCTCTCGCGGATGCCGGCGATGGTGGACGAGATCGTGCTCGTCGACGGCCACTCGCGTGACGCGACGATCGCCGTCGCACGCGCGCTGCGCCCCGACGTACGCGTCGTGCTCCAGTCCGGTCGCGGCAAGGGCAACGCCCTCGCCTGCGGCTTTGCGGCGGCCTCCGGGGACATCATCGTCATGATCGACGCCGATGCCTCCAACGATCCGGCCGAGATCCCGCGCTTCGTCGACGCGCTGCTCGACGGGCATGACTTTGCCAAGGGGTCACGCTTCGCGCAGGGCGGTGCGAGCAACGACATCACGCGCATCCGCGCGCTCGGGAATCGCTTCCTCGGCAGCCTCGTAAATCTGCTGTTCCGCACCCGCTACACCGACCTCTGCTACGGCTACAACGCCTTCTGGCGTCACTGCCTGCCCCACTTCCAGGTCACCTGCGACGGGTTCGAGGTGGAGACGCTGCTGAACGTGAGGGCCTCTCGAGCCGGCCTGCTCGTCACCGAGGTGGCCTCGGTCGAGCATCCTCGTCTGCACGGCGAGAGCAAGCTGAGCGCGACGCGCGACGGGCTGCGCGTGCTGCGGATGATCCTTCGCGAGCGTACGCGTCGCGTCCGCGCCGCATCCGACGCGTGGCGGCCGGTGTTCCGCGAGCTGGCGCCCGCGGGTGCCGACCATCGCCATCTTCATGCGGCGACGGTTCGCGCCGATATGTCTCACGCGGGCTGACCCGCGCGTCGACAGCGAATTGGAAGAGCCCTTCGGGCTCGGTCCCCACAGCATCCTATGATCGCCAGAATGCCAGTACGCATCGGTATCGATCTCGTTTCGGTGGCTTCCATCGAGGAGTCAGTGGACATCCACCACGCCCGCTACCTGCGGCGTGTGTACACCGACGTCGAGATCGCCGATTGCATCTCCGCGGACGGGCGGCCGGATGCTCGGCGCCTCGCGGGGCGCTTCGCCGTCAAGGAGGCCGCGCTGAAGGTGCTGCGCGAGGGCGACGAGCCGATCTCATGGCGCGAGATCGGCGTCTGCTCCGATCGTCATGGCCGCCCGAGCCTCGCGCTCGTGGGCGCGGCGGAGGCGTCGGCGCGCCGCCAGGGCTACGACGCACTCGACGTGAGCATCTCTCACGAGGGACCGTTTGCCGCGGCCGTCGTCGTTGCGCACGCAAGCGGGAAGCCAAGATGAGCGACGAGCTGCGCAGCGAGATTCGCCGCGTCGTCGCCGATCACGCGCGGCTGTCGATCGGTGTCGAGACGCTCGCCGACGACTCCGACCTGTTCGCGGCCGGGATGACCTCGCACGCCAGCGTCAACCTGATGCTGGCGCTCGAGGACGCCTTCGATCTCGAGTTCCCGGACCGGATGCTCACGCGCGGCGTGTTCGACAGCGTGAACGCGATCGCCGCGGCGATCACGGAGCTGAACGGGGGGGCCGCAGCCAACAACGGGCATCTGGCATGACCGTGACCGTCGAGTCCGACCGCGTCCTGCTGGCCGACGTCGCCCGCATCGCGGCCGAGGTCGCCGCGCCGGCGGCCGAGGATGTCGATCGCGATGCGCGCTTCCCATCGGAAGCGGTCGCGGCGCTGCGCGAGGTGCGCGCGCTGTCGGCGGCCGTGCCCGAGGAGCTCGGCGGCGGCGGGGCCACGCTGGAGGCGATCGCGCGCTGCTGCTACGAGCTCGGCCGCTGCTGCAGCTCCGCGGCGATGGTCTTCGCGATGCACCAGATTCAGGTCGTGACGATTGTGCGCCACCTCGACGGCGCGCCGTGGTTCGACAGCTACCTGCGCCGCCTCGCCGCCGAGCAGCGGCTCGTCGCGTCGGTCACCTCGGAGGTCGGGACCGGTGGCGACATGGCTCGCTCGATCGCCGCCGTCACCGAGGAGCGACACGACGTTCGCGCGTTCGAGAAGCAGGCGCCGACCGTCAGCTACGGCGCGCACGCCGACGACCTCTTCACGACCGTTCGCCGCCACGGCGACGCCGAGCCCGGCGACCAGGTGCTGGTCCTGAGCACCGCCGGACAGGCCGAGCTCGAGCCCACCGGCGTCTGGAACACGCTCGGGATGCGCGGCACGTGCAGTCCCGGATTCGTCGTGCGCGCGCGGTTCGCGCCCGAGCAGATCCTCCCCGCGCCGTTCTCGAGCGTCATGAACCAGTCGCTTGTTCCCGTGTCGCACATCCTCTGGTCGCACGTCTGGCTCGGCATCGCCACCGAAGCCTTCGAGCGCGCGCGGGCGTTCGTTCGCGCGAGCGCCAGGCAGCGTCCGGGTGAGCCGCTGCCGGCAGCCCACCGCCTCTCCAACGTGATGGCCGAGCTGACGCTGCTGCGCAGCGAAGTCGCGCAGGCGCTCGCCGACTTCACCTCAGACGATGAGGACGGCGCGCGCGAGCGGCTGCTGACGATGGCCAGCGTGCTGCGCTTCAACAACCTCAAGCTCGCTGCGTCGGAGCACACGCCGCGCGTGTGCGAGGGCGCGCTCGAGGTGATCGGGATACTCGGTTACCGCAACGACGGCCCCTACAGCGTCGGGCGTCACCTGCGAGACGCGCTGTCGGCGCGTCTGATGGTCGCCAACGAGCGCATCCACGCGACCGACGCCGCGCTGCTGCTGATCGCCAAGGAGGCTTGAGGTGACCGACGTGCTCGCGGGGACCACCGAGCAGGTCGCGTTCTATGGGGAGCTGGTCGAGCGCGGGCTGCTGCTGCCGAGCGGCGTGCCCGGCCTGTACGGCTGGAGCCACACCTTCGAGGAGGTCCGCGTCGCCGTGGACGGCCTGATCACGCGCGCCGCCGCAGACGTCTCGGAGTCGATGCACTTCCCGCCGGTTCTGCCCCGCCGGCGAATCGAGGAGATCGGCTACCTGCAGTCGTTTCCGCACCTCGCGGGCAGCGTCTTCTCCTTCGAGGGCAGCGAGGATGACGCGATCGCGCAGGCCGAGCACGCCGCTCGCCACGAGGACTGGAGCGAGCACCAGCGGATGACGCAGCTCGCGCTCGTGCCGGCCGCCTGCTACCCGGTCTACCCGGTGATCGCCTCGCGCGGCCCGCTGCCCGACGGCGGCGTGGTCGTCGATGCCGGCGGAGGATGGGTCTTCCGCCATGAACCCTCGGAAGACCCCGCCCGCCTGCAGATGTTTCGCCAGCGCGAGATCGTCCGCCTCGGCGCCCCGGACGAGGTGCTCGCGTGGCGCGACGCGTGGTCCGAGCGCGGCCTGGCGCTGCTGCGCTCGCTCGAGCTCGCGGCCGAGCGAGACCGCGCAACGGACCCCTTCTTCGGTCGCGCCGGCCGGATGCTCGCGGCCAATCAGCGCCAGCAGGAGCTCAAGCTGGAACTGCTCGTCTCGATCGCCGGCGAGGAGCCGACCGCCGTCGCCTCCTTCAACTACCACCGCGACCACTTCGCCGTGAAGTTCGACCTGCGCCTGCAGGATGGCGAGACGGCGCACACGGCGTGCCTGGGGTTCGGGCAGGAGCGGATCACGCTCGCGCTGCTGCGCCGCCACGGCCTCGAGCCGTCCGCCTGGCCGCAGGTCGTGCGCCGCGAGCTTTGGGGCTCATGAGCTCGGCGACGGCCACCGGGTACCGGAGCCTGTTCGGCCTCGACGCGACCGGCTACACGCCGCACGCCGTGCACGGGCCCGCGCGCACCTACCAGGAGAGCAACTGCTACACCGACATCGTCATCGAGCTGCTGCACGCCCGCGGCGATGAACCGCTCGCGGCGCTCGGAAGCCTCGTGCGGCTCGACTTCGAAGGCGACCAGTGGTCCTTCTTCAAGCCTTTCAGCGAGGACCTCGAGCGCCTGTTCGGGATCGACATCCACGAGATGCAGCCCTACAGGCCGCTACCAGAGCAGATCGCCGAGCAGATCGACGCGGGCCGCACGATCGCCGTCGAGCTCGACTCCTGGTTCCTGCCCGATACGCATGCCACGAGCTACCGGCGCGAGCACGTCAAGAGCTCGATCATCGCCGAGGCGATCGACCTCGACCGCGCCTGGCTTCGCTATTTCCACGGCCCGGGCCTGTTCGAGCTTGAGGGCGAGGACTTCGCGGGCGTCTTCCGCTCGGGCGGCGCGGCGCCCGACCTGCTCCCGCCGTACACCGAGCTGGTGCGCTTCGACGGCGGTCCGCGCCTGGCTGGCGAGGAGCTGCGCGAGGCCTCGCGCGCATCGCTTCGCGGGCACCTCGCGCACCGTCCGGCGACCGATCCCTTCGAGCGCTTCGCGGCGCAGCTCGAGCGCGAGCTACCGAGCCTGCTCGAGGGCGACTCAGAGCGCTACCACGCCTACGCATTCGCGACGGTGCGGATGGTCGGGGCGGCCTTCGAGCTCGCCGCGGCACAGGTCGACTGGCTGCTCGACGCCGAGGCCGATCCGGTCAGCGAGCCGATGCGTGCGATCGTCGAAGGCTCGAAGGTCCTCTCGTTCCGGCTTGCCCGCCGGCGACGCTTCGACCCCGCCCCGGTGCTCGCTTCGCTGAGTGAAGCCTGGCGCTCGGCGATGACGGCGCTCGAGGGGGTGATCGCATAGCCTCGGCGCTGCTGGAGGCCGGGCTGGTGCGCTGCGCGCCGCGCGCGAGCGTCGCCGGAGACGAGTCGACGCAGCTGCGCGACGGATGGCAGCTCGCCGCGTGCGCGCCGGGTGCGTGCCTGGATCTCGGCGCCATCGCGGCGCTCGATTGGTCGCACGCGCAGGTCCCTGGGACGGTCGCCGGGGCCTGCGGCTGGGACGTCGACCCGGAGGCCGTCGACGGCCGGGACTGGTGGTACCGCTGCGCCTTCGAATCCGCGCCGGCCCGGGACGACGAGCAGGTCGTGCTCGTCTTCGAGGGTCTCGCGACGCTCGCCGAGGTTTATCTGAATGGCCGGCTGGTGTTCGAGAACGAGTCGATGTTCACGGTTTCCCAGCTCGACGTCGGCTCGCTGCTCGAGCCACTGAATGAGCTCGCGATCTGCTTCCGCGCGCTCGCGCCCCGAATCGCCGCGCCGCGCCGTCCGCGAGCGCGCTGGCGAAGCCAGTTCGTCAAGGACCAGGGTTTGCGCTTTGAGCGAACGATGCTGATCGGGCGCGCCCGCGGCTACGCGAGCGGCCCGCCGGTCGTCGGCCCGTGGCGGCCGGTCCGCGTCGAGCGCCGGCGCCGGCTGGCGGTCGAGCGTCTCGATCTGCGCCCGTCGCTGCGCGAGGACGGGAGCGGCGTGCTCGCGGTGGCTGCCGAGCTGCGCGCCCTGGCGGGCGAGATCGAGGCCGTCTCGATCGAGCTGACGGGCCCCGGCCGCAGCGCGCGCGGCGAGCTCGCGATCTCGTCGGTGGCGGGCGTGGTGCTCGCCGCCGGAGAGCTGCCGGTCGCCGACGTCGCGCTCTGGTGGCCGCACACCCACGGCACTCCGAGCCTCTACGGCGTCCACCTGACGGTCCGCGTCGAGGGGCGCGACGTCGACGTCGACTGCGGCCGCACCGGCTTCCGCGCCCTGCACTCCGCTTCCGCCGTCGGCGACGACGGCCTGCGCCTGCGCATCAACGGCGTCGAGCTGTTCGCGCGCGGGGCGGTCTGGACGCCGCCCGACGCGCTCGGCGCTCGGCCGAGCGACGCCGGCCGCCGCGCCGCGCTCGAGTCGATGCTCGCCGCCGGCATGAACATCGTCCGGATTCCGGGCGTGGCCGCCTACGAGACGCGCGAGTTCTACGACGCGTGCGACGAGCTCGGGCTGCTCGTCTGGCAGGACTTCATGTTCGCCGGCCTCGACTACCCGCAGGCGGACGCGGAGTTCCAGGGCGTCGTGCGCGGCGAAGCGGAGGCCGTGATGGCCGCGCTCGCCGGTCGCCCGAGCCTCGCCGTGCTGTGCGGCAGCAGCGAGCTGGCCCAGCAGCCGGCGATGCTCGGCCTCGACCTCGATCCCGCCGCCGGGCCGCTGTTCGCCGGCCTGCTGCCCGAGATCGTGGCCGCCTCCGGCGCCGATGCGATCTACGTCCCGACGACCCCGTGGGGCGGCGTGCTGCCATTTCGACCGGACCGCGGCCTCGCGCACTATTACGGCGTCGGCGGCTACCGCCGTCCGACATCTGACGCCCGCGCCAGCGGAGTCCGCTTCGCGTCTGAATGCCTGGCGTTCTCAAACGTCCCGGACCGCGCGGCGATCGAGCAGCTCGGCTCCGGCGCCGCGTCCTGCTCGCGCGAGGTCTGGAAGCGCGGCGTTCCCTACGACGCCGGCAGCGCCGCCGACAACGAGGACGTCCGCGATCACTACCTGCGCGAGCTCTTCGGCGTCGATCCCGTCGCGCTTCGCGCGACCGACCACGAGCGCTACCTCGACCTCTCGCGGACGCTGACCGGCGAGCTGATGGCGGAGGTTCTCGGCGAATGGCGCCGCGAGGCGTCGACGTGCTCGGGCGCGCTGATCCACTGGCTGCGCGACCTTCGCCCGGGGGCGGGGTGGGGGATCCTCGACCATGACGGCAATCCCAAGGTCGCCTACCACCACGTCCGCCGCGCGCTCGCGCCGCTCACCATATGGAGCACCGACGAGGGCCTTTCTGGGATCCTGATCCACGTCGCAAACGACGGCCCGGCGAGCGTGCGAGCGCGGCTGCGCCTCGCGCTGTACCGCGATCGCGAGGTCAACGTCGGAGCGGCGGAGCGCGACGTCGACCTGGCCCCGCATTCGCTGCTGTCCCTCGACGCCGAGGAGCTGCTCGGCCGCTTCGCCGACATCTCCTGGTCCTACCGCTTCGGCCCCCCGGCGCAGGACGTCGTGGCCGCGACGCTCACATGCCGCGACACGGGCGAGCAGCTCGCGCAGACCTTCCGACTCCCGACCGGTCGCCCGCTCGAGCGCGAGTCGCCCGAGGCGCTCGGGGCGAGCGCGGCCTTCGAAGCGGACGCCACGGTTCTCGCGATCGAGTCGCGCCGCTTCCTCTACGGCGTCCGCGTCGAGGTTGCGGGCTGCGCGTCCTCAGACGACGCCTTTTGCGTGGAGCCCGGCGGGCGGCGCCGGATCGCGCTCGTCGGTAGCGCGGCGGGGGGCGGATCGGTCACGGCGCTCAACCTCCGCGGCCGGATGCCGATCTCCTCTGAGGGGAGTCCAACGTGACCGACACCGCGCAGCACATCGACGCCGGCCAGGCGGCAGCGACCCGCGCCCGTCCCTGCTATCTCGCACTCGATGGCGAGGCCGTCTTCGCGTGGCTCCACATGCCCGCGCACGATCCGCGCTCGACGACGGGCGTGGTCATCTGCCCGCCGTTCGGCTGGGATGAGCTGGGCGTGCACCGCTGCCTGCGGGTGCTGGCGGACCAGTTCGCCGCGGCCGGTCACGCGGCGCTGCGCTACGACTTTCCGGGAACCGGTGACAGCGCCGGCAGCCCGCGCGACCCGGGCCGCCTCGATGCCTGGACGACGTCGGTCGACGTCGCCGCGCAGGCGCTTCGCGAGGAGGCCGGCTGCGAGCGAATCGTCGCCCTCGGAATCGGCCTCGGCGGAATGGTCGCCGTCCGCGCGGTCGGCGCCGGAGCGGCGGTCGACGACCTGGTCCTGTGGGCGGTCCCCTCGCGCGGGCGCAGGCTGATTCGCGAGATGCGGCAGTTCGCGCGGATCGCGGACGCCGAGCTGCTCGACCACGGCATGGCGGCCGAGGAGGGAGAGGAGGAGGTCGCCATGGCCGACGACGGCGCGCTCAACGTGGCCGGGTTCGTGCTCGGCGCCGAGACGCTTGCCGCGCTCGAGTCGCTGGATCTCGCCGAGCTCGCCGTCCCGGACGGTTCGCGCAGGCGTGCCCTCCTGCTCGGGCGCGACAGTCTCGCCCCCGACGCGCGGCTGAGCGACCATCTCGCCGCCCGCAGCGTCGCGTTGACCGTGACGAGCGGGCCGGGCTACGACACCGCGGTCGTCGATCCGCACCTCTCGGAGGTGCCGTGGGAGACGATCCACACAATCGTCGGCTGGGTCTCGGACGGCGACGAGCTGCTCGGGCTCGGCCCCGCGTCGTCGCATGGCGAGCCGCCGCTTGCCGAGTCGGTCGAGCTGCAGTTCGAGGGCGCGGTGATCCGCGAGTGGCCATTCGAGTTCGACTTCGACGGTCATCGCCTGGCGGGGATCGTCACCGAGCCCGTGTCGGGGCCCGAGATCGACCTCTGCGCCGTGCTTCTCAACGCCGGTGCGCTTCGTCACATCGGGCCGCACCGGATGTGGGTCGAGGCGGCGCGCCGCTGGGCCGCCCGCGGCGTCTCGACGCTGCGCTTCGATGTCGTCGGGGTCGGTGACTCAGACGGCGAGGCCGGCCACTACGCGCGCCGCGGCGCCTTCCAGCGCGTGGAGTTCGCAGCGCAGGTGATCGCGTCGATGGACGCTCTCGAGCGGGCCGGCGTCGCGACGCGGTTCCTTCTGGGCGGCGTCTGCTCGGGCGCCTACTGGTCGCTTCACGCCGCGCTCAGAGACGACCGCGTCGATGGGCTGCTGCTGCTCAACATGCTGGCTTTCAACTGGACGCCCGAGCTTGGCGCGCTGCGCGACGCGCGACGCACGCGAGCGCTGCTACAGCACAGGGAGGTCGGCACGGTCCTGCGGATCGCGGCGCAGGATCGCTGGCGGATCACGCGGATGCTCTCGACGAAGCTGCGCGCGGCTGCGACGCTGCGGCGGCCGGAGAGCCGCCCCCCGCCGGCCGGCAGCGAGGTCGTCGAGACGCTCGACGGGCTGCGCGAGCGCGACATCCAGGTCCTGCTGCTGCTCTCCGCCGGTGAGCCGCTCTACGATGACTTCGTGGCCGACGGGTTGATCGAGCGCCTCGGCGAATGGCCGAACCTGACGCTCGAACGGATACCGACCAACGAGCACGTCTTCAGCCTGATCACATCGCAACGACGCGCGCACGAGCTGCTCGACGCCGCCGTGACGCGGACGCTGCTCGAGCGAGCCGGGCGGTGAGAATGGGCCGCCGCGGCGCGCGGCGGCCGCCAGGGGCGCGGTCGGCCGCGGAGCATCTCCGGCTCCTGTACGCGACCCCCCGGTACCTGCCGGAGATCGGGGGCGTCGAACAGCATGTCCACGAGGTCGCGACGCGCCTCGCCGAGCGCGGCGCGGACGTCACGATCGTCGCCACCGACCGCTCCGGAGAGCTCCCGTCCGTCGAGCTGCTTGACGGCGTGCAGGTGCGGCGCGTGCGCGCGCACCCGCGCCGGGCCGACTGGTGCTTCGCCCCCGGCGTGGCGCGCGCCGTCGCCGCCGGCGACTGGGACCTCGTCCACGTGCAGTCCTACCACACGTTCGTCGCGCCGCTGGCGATGGCCGGCGCCGCACGCGCGGCGATCCCCTACGTCCTGACCTTCCACGGCGGCGGCCACACGCAATCCGTGCGCAGCGCCGGGCGAGGCCTCCAGCGGGCCGCGCTGCGTCCGCTGCTGGTTCGGGCGCGAGCCCTGATTGCGGTGGCGGCGTTCGAGGTCGAGCAGTACTCGCGCGAGCTGCGCCTGCCGCGCGAGCGCTTCGCGCTGATTCCAAACGGAGTCGCCCTCCCTGCACCGCCGGCGACGCCGATGCCTGCGCCGGCAGGCGGCGGCGGACCGCTGATCGCCTCCGTCGGACGGCTCGAGCGCTACAAGGGGCACCAGCGGGTGATCGCCGCGTTGCCACACGTTCGCGCGGCCGAGCCCGGTGCGCGGCTTTGGATAGCGGGGTCCGGTCCGTATGAGCGGCGGCTGCGCGAGCTCGCTCGAGATCTCGGTGTCGCCGACGCGGTCGAGATCGCGGCGGTGGCGCCCGGCGAGCGCGCCGAGATGTCGCGCCGCCTGACGCAGGCCGCCGTCGTGGTTCTGCTCAGCGATTTCGAGACGCATCCGATCGCCGCGCTGGAGGCGGTCTCACTCGGACGGCCGCTGCTCGTCGCCGACGGATCGGGGTTGCGAGAGCTCGCCGAGCGCGGCCTGGCGCGCTCGATCGACGCGGACGCGGAGCCGCAGGCCGTTGCTGCGGCGATCCTTCGCGAGTTGCGCGATCCGCTTCAGCGCGCGCCGTTCGCCCTGCCGAGCTGGGATGACTGCGCGGACGCGCTGCTTGCGCTCTATGAGCGGGTGAGGGCATGAGGATCCTGATGCTCGCGCAGTTCTACGCGCCGGTCGTCGGTGGGGAGGAGCGGATGACCGAGACCCTCGCCGTCTCGCTCGCCAGGCGCGGCCACGATGTCGCGGTGGCGACGCTGCGGCAGCAGGACCGGCCGGCGTTCGAAGAACGAGACGGCGTGCGCGTTCATCGGGTCGGCGGGATCGCGCAGCGGTTGCCGTTCCTCTTCAGCGACTCCGGACGCCGCCACCACCCGCCGGCTCCCGATCCCGAGACGGTCCTCGCGCTGCGCCGCGTGATCGCCGCCGAACGACCGGAAGTTGTCCACGGCCATAACTGGATGGCGCTCTCATACCTTCCGCTGCGCCGGGCCGGCGCCTCCGCGGCCTACCTGCTGAGCCTGCACGACTACAGCCTGATCTGCGCCAACAAGCGGCTGATGCGTCGCGGCTCGCCGTGCTCCGGGCCGGGTCCGCTGAAGTGTCTAAGGTGTGCAGCCGACTGGTATGGGGCGGCCGGCGGCCCACCCGTGGCGCTCGCGACGATGCTCTCGGGCGCCGTGCAGCGGCGCGCGGTCGACCTCTTCCTACCGGTCAGCCGCGAGGTCGCGAGGCGCTGCGGTCTCGACAGCGGCAGAGCCCCATACGAGATCGTGCCGAACTTCCTGATCGACCAGCCGCCACAAAGCGCCGAGGCCGAGCTGGCGGGGCTCCCGCCGGGCGAGTTCGTGCTGTACGTCGGCGACGTCGCCGCCGACAAGGGCGTCGCGACGCTGCTCGCCGCGCACGCACAGCTCCCCGCGGGCACGCAGCTCGCGCTGATCGGCCGCGTCGTCGAACCGGAGTTGATCGCCGGCGAGCACCCCGCGGTCACGGCGCTCGGGATGCTCGGGCACGACGCCGTGATGGCCGCCTGGCGGCGCGCGACGGTGGCCGTCGTGCCGTCGATCACCGGCGAGACGTTCGGTCTCGTCGCGCTCGAGGCGATGGCCTGCGGTGTCCCCGTCGTCGCATCCAACGTCGGTGGCCTCCCCGAGGTGCTCGGCTCAGACGGCGGGATCCTCGTCGAAGCGGGCGATCCGTCCGCGCTCGCGGGCGCGCTTGGACGGCTGCTCGCCGATGTGCGGGAGCGTGAGCGGCTCGGCGCTGCGGGATCGCGGCGTGCCGCGGAGCGTTTCACCGCCGCGGCCGTGCTGCCGAGCGTCGAAGCGGCCTACCAGCGGGCGCTCGCCGGCCGGGCGGGCGCGACCGCCTGATCGTGTCGACCCCGACCCCGGGCATGGCCGTCGGCCCGGCGCAGCGCGCCGGCGGGCAGGAGCGGGCCGTCGAGGAGACCGCGGCCGCCGCGCCCGAGCGCGCGATCCGCCCGCTTTGCTGGGTGATTCTCTGCGTGGCGGCGGGAGTTGCCGCCGTCGCCGTGGCCGACGCGATGTCGCGGACCGGACACCGCGGCGGATCGGTCGTGTTCTGGATCGCCGTCGTGCTGATCGTCGTGCCCGCGACGCTGCGGATGGCCTCCCTCCGCCCGCAGGGCTCCGAGCGCCTGGCGATCGTCATCCTCGTCGGCCTCGCGCTCTACGCGGTCAAGCTGCTGCGCGACCCGTTCACGTTCACCTACGCGGACGAGCTCGTCCACTTCCACAACCTTCAGGCGATCCTCTCGACGGGGCGACTGTTCGGCAGCAATCCGATCCTCCCCATCACGCCGCGCTATCCCGGGCTCGAGACGGTCGCGGCGGCGCTGGCGAGGGCCGGAGGGATCTCGCCGTTCGCCGCGGCGGTGGTCCTGATCGCCTCGGCTCGCACGATGCTCGTCGTGGCGCTCTACGTCCTCTATGAGCGCGTGAGCGGATCGCCGCGCGTCGCCGGCCTCGGCGTCCTCGTCTACGCCGCGACGCCGACCTACCTGTTCTTCTCGGCGCAGTTCAGCTACGAGTCGCTGGCCCTTCCGCTCGCGGCGGTGGCGGTCTTCGCGGTGATCCGCTGGGGGACGGCCCCCGACGCGGCGTCGCGCCGGCGCTGGGAGGCGGTCGTGCTGGCGATCGCCGCGGCGGTCGTCGTGAGCCACCACGTCACCGCCTACGCGCTGATCGCGCTGCTGGCCGGCGTCTGCCTCCTGCACTGGCGGCTGCACGGACCGCGCGGCGCGCCGTGGGCGATGACCGCCGGAATCGCGGTGCTCGCGGTGCTCTGGCTCGTCTTCGCCGCCGGAGGAACGATCAGCTACCTGCAGCCGGTGATCACGACGGCCTTCAACAAGCTCGTCCAGACGCTCAACGGCGAGGCCGGCACACGCGTCCTGTTCGCGAACCAGGGCGGTGTCGAGACCACGCCGCTGATCGAGCGCGGGCTGGCCGTGCTCGGGATCCTCGTCCTCACCGGCTTCCTCGTCGTCGGCACGCGCGTCGTGTGGCAGCGCCGCTGGCGAGCAAACCCGCTGATCGTGCTCCTCGCCGCGGCCGCCCTCGGCTACCTCGCGACGCTCCCGCTGCGCCTCGTTCCTGCGGCGTGGGAGTCCGCGAGCCGCGCCGGAGAGTTCCTGTTCGTCGGCGTCGGTGTGACAGTCGCGCTCGGCATGCTGTGGGTCCTCGACGGCGGCCGCGGGCGGCGCGTCCAGCTCGTCGCCTGGGGACTGGCCCTGGTGCTGGCGTCGGGCGTCATCGCCGGATGGCCTTCGAGCCTGCGGCTGGCCGCGCCGCTGCGCGTCACCGCCGGCGGCCACACGCTCGAGCCGCCAAGCTACCTCGCGGCGCGGTGGAGCGGCTCGGCTCTCGGCGGCGACCAGCGGATCGCCGCCGAGGACTCAGACGCCCGCCTGCTCCTCGACGTCGCCGGCCAGACCGCGCTGACAGGTACCGCGCCGGACGTCGACGACATGCTCACCGCGAAGACGCTCGCGCCGTGGCGGCGGTTTCTCGCAACCAACCGCATCGGCCTCGTCGAGACTGACAGCCGCCAGATCTCCCAGGACATCATCGCCGGCTACTTCTTCGACATCGGGCCGACGCAGCAGTTCTCGCCGCTGGCCGAGGCGAAGTTCGACCTTCCCGGTGTCGACCGCCTCTACGACAGCGGAGACATCGTCATCTACGGCGTCAGGGGGCTGTGGTGAGCGCCGCGGTGCGCGCGCGCAGCGACCTCGCACTCGCGGTCGCGCTGGCGCTCGCGGGCGTCCTCGCCGCCGCCGCGCTGCCGGAGTCGCTCGGCTTCGTGCGCGTGCTGATCGCGGGGCCGCTGGTGCTCGTGCTGCCCGGCTATGCGCTCACCCGTGCGACGCTCGCGCCCGAGGATCTGCGCGGCCCGGAGCTCGGCGCGATGTCCGTCGCGCTCAGCGTCGCGGTGACGATCTTCTCGGCGCTGATCATCGATGCGCTCGGTGCGAAGCTGACGCTGTGGCCGTGGATCGCGATCCTCGCGGCGGTGACGATCGCCGCCGCGGCGGTCGCCGGCCGCCGCGGCCACGCGCGACCGCTGCGCGGGCCGGCACTGGCCCCGCGCGTCGGCGAGCTGGTCGTGCTCGCCGCGGCGCTCGTGCTGATCGCCGGAGCGGCGGTGCTCGGATTCTCGCCGCTGGCGGCGCCCAAGGGAACCGACGGAACCGTCGCGCTCCACATCTTGCCGACGCATCCGGTGAGGCTCAGCGTGACGAGCGATGAGACGCGCCTGACGAGCTACACGGTCGCGGTGACCGTCTCCGGACGCGCGCCGCGCCGCTTCGGCCCGTTCACGCTCGCTCCGGGGGCGAGCTGGAGCGGCCTGGTTGCGGTCGGCCCCGGCAAGCCCGCGGTGGTTGCCCGTTTGAGCGTCGCCGGCGCCGCCGCGCCGGCGCGAACCGTCTCGCTGCGCTGCTGGTGCACGAGCGTGCGCTCAGCCGCGACGCCCTGAGCGAAGCCGGCTCGCAGAGGCGAGCAGCCGGCCCGCCATCGCCCGCTCGCTCTCGGTGCCCGGCAGCGCCAGGTAGCAGGTGATGTAGACGACGCCGCCGGCGAGGCCAGCGAGCGCGATCGTGACGATCGTCGACGGGGCCAGCGCCGATCGGATCGCGACGAGCACCGCGACCATCGGCACGAGCGGCAGCGCGCCCGGCACCACGACCCGGCGCAGCACCTCAAACGCCCTCACGCCGATCACGCGCGCCCCGAACGGCAGGACGATCGCCGCCTCCAGCGCCGTCGCCGCGAGCGTGCCGATCGCCACGCCGCGCACCCCGAGCGGGCCGATCAGGGCGATCGAGAGCCCGAGGTTGAGCGCCGCCGAGCCGAGCGCGAAGACGACGAGCGGCTGGTGGCGGTTCATCCCCTGAAGCGCCTGCGAGACGGGCGATATCAGCGCCTCGAGCAGCGCCGCGACGGTCAGCAGCACGACGATGTTCGCGCTCCCGGCGACCTTGGGAATCCAGGCCAGCAGGAACGGATGGGCGAAGACGATCAGCGCGCCGCCGATGATCGCGAACAGCGCGAGCGTCAGGCGCAGCCCCGCCAGGTAGATCTCGCGCAGCAGCTCGGCGTCGCCCTCCGCGTGCAGGCGGCTCGCCATCGGCAGCAGCACGACCACGAACTGATTCGTCAGCTGCGACGGCAGCGTGCTGAGCCGGCGAGCCACCGAGTAGGGGAAGACGTTGGCGACCGGCAGCGCCGCGCCGATCACGATCTCGTCGCTCTGGAGCTTCACGACCTGGGCGCTCTGGATTCCGAACAGCGCCGAGCCGAACAGCAGCACGCGCCGCGCGTGCACCCGCCGCGCGCCGCGCAGCCCGACGCGCAGCTCGGGCGCATTGCGGTGGATCAACCAGATCGTCAGCGGGATCCAGACGAGCGTCAGCGGGATCGCCAGCACCGTGATCGCGAGCACCTTGCCCGACAGCGCGAGCACCACCGCGATGCCGACGCCGATCGAGACGATCGCGAGCGAGCCGATGACGTTCATCAGGTCGTAGCGGTTGAGGCCGCGCAGGACGGCGATCGCGCAGTTGGACGGCAACTGCACCGCGACGGCGCCGGCGGTGATGATGACGAGCCAGGAGGCCGTCGTGTGCGCGCTCGCGGGGACCTTGATCAGGTCGGGGACGAACGGGGCGATGATCGCTCCGGCCACGAGTACCAGCAGGCCGAGCGCGCAGTACAGCCACATCGCCGTCGCGATCAGCTCGGAGGCCGTTTCGTTGTCGCCGCGCGCGCGGTACTCGGCGACGTACTTCGTGACCGCCTGCGCGATGCCGAGGTCGGCGAGGCTGCCGTAGGCGAGGAATGAGGCCACCAGCGCCCACAGGCCTGCCTCGGTCGTCCCGAGGTCGCGCTGGATGATCGGCGTCAGGATGAACCAGACGGCGAGGTTGATCACCCGCCCGGCGTAGTTGGCGGCCGTGCCGATCGCGATCTGCCGGCGGATGGCCGCGCTCTTGTCGTCTCTGGCGGCCATTTCCCCGGGGCGCTCGCGGGCCATTCAATCACCCATCGACAGGCTCGGACGCCTGTCGAGCGCGCTCCAGACCGAAGCCGCCCGTGCCGATGGCGAAACGATGACCCCAAACCCGGCGATCGGCGCCCTCATACGTCACAGCGCCCTCGGCAGCGAGGCCGTCTACGAGGTCATCGAGGCGGGGAAGGACATCGTCACCGCGGCCGTCGTATCGGCGCCCGGCCTGCCCGTGGGCATGGAGATCCACCTGACGGCGCGCGACGCGCGCGCCATGCAGCACTTCAAGCAGCCGCTCCGCCCGGCCGCCGCGCGCGCCCGGCGCCGCGCCGTGCCCGCGGCACCGCAGCACCGGATCGGCGCCTCCTAGCTCCCCCGCACCGCGCGGTCTCAGCTGTGGACCCGCACACGGTCGACGCGCAGCGCTGCGGAAAGCTCGGGCCGCTCGCCGATCCGGCGGGGCCCGGCGACGTCGGGCCGCACGGCGGCACAGCGGCCGTGGCGAGGTCGCGCCGGGACCGGCTCATCGCGATGCCCCTACTCGCGCTCGGCGGCGATCGCCGGACGGTAGTCCGGCTTGGCCAGGAGCATCTGCACGTCGGCGATCCGCCCGCCGCGGAACCCGCCCTCGCAGTAGGCGAGGTAGAGCTCCCACATCCGCTCGAACGCCCGGTCGTAGCCGAGCGCCCGCACCCGCTCGAGCTGGGAGAGGAAGTTCTCGCGCCAGTGGCGCAGCGTGGGCACGTAGTGCCCCGTTATGTCCTCGAGCTGGATCGGGCGCAGGTCCGTGCCGCGCGCGACCGAGCGGCGGATCACCGACAGCGAGGGCAGGCAACCGCCGGGGAACACATGCGTGTTGGCGAAGCTTCGCTTCGCCTTCTCCACTCCATAGGCCCGCTCGTCGATCGTGATCGCCTGGAGCAGCATCGCGCCATGCGGCGCAAGCAGCGCCGCGCAGCGCCTGAAGAAGGTGTCGAAGTACTGCCAGCCGACGGCCTCGATCATCTCGATCGAGACGAGCTTGTCGTAGGTGCCGCTCAGGTCGCGGTAGTCGGCCAGCAGCACGGTGACCCGCTCGCCGAGCCCCGCCGCGGCGATGCGCTGGCTCGCCAGCCGGTGCTGCTCGGCGGAAATCGTCGCGGTCGTCACGCGGCAGCCGTAGCGCGAGGCGGCGTGAATCGCGAACGCCCCCCAACCGGTGCCGATCTCGAGCACGTGATCCGACGGCTGCAGGTCGAGCTTGCGACAGATGCGGTCGAGCTTGGCGAGCTGCGCCTGGCCGAGCGAGGTCGTCGGCTCCTCGAAGATCGCGCACGAATACGTCATCGTCTCGTCGAGCATCAAGCTGAAGAGGGCGTTGCCGATGTCGTAGTGGGCGGCGATCTGGTGGCGCGATCGCTGCGGCGTGTTGCGGCGGTAGAACGCGAGCGCCGCCTGCGGTCCGGCCACCAGCGGCCGAAGCGCCCTGCGCCAGCGGTCGAGCGCCGGCATGTTGAGCGCCGCCAGCCGCGCGAGCTCGGGCAGGTCGGAGCACTCGAACCAATCGGCGCTGTATGCCTCGCTGACCCCGAGCGAGCCGCGCAGCAGCGAGCGGTAGAAGCGCGCGTCGCTGACGGTGATCGTGACGTCGGGATCCCCGGGGGCCGCCGGGGATCCGAACGAGCGCACGCGGTCGCCGTCGAGGATCGTGAGGCGGCCGTGGCGCGTGCCGCGCAGCAGCCTGAAGACGAGCAGCCGGCCGGCGCGGTCGAGCGGCGTGCCGGCCGGGCGGCGCAGCGGCGCTTCGCGCCACGCGGCGCTCTCGGCGGCCAGTCTCTGCGCGTCGCTCATGTCCCTCTGTACGGCGTCCGATCGCGCGCGGATCAGCGCGCGGGCGCGCTGATCAGTTGAAGACCTTCACCCACTGGACGTACATCGTCGCCGATGAGGGCGGGCTGCAGCTCGCTCCGGCCGGCGCTCCGCTGCACGCCCAGCCGCCGACCGCGACGTCGAACAGCAGATGGAAGGTGTTCGGGGCGGCGAACGTCGACCAGTTCCCGGCGACGAGGCTCGAGGCGTCGGCCGCCTCATACGGCTGGCCGTCGATGCTCCAGGTGATCACGTTGTTCATCCACGTGATCTCGAAGTTGTGCCAGACGCCGCCGAGTGCCCCGTCGGTGCTCTCGCTGCTTTCCCATTCCTGCGAGGGTGTGCTCGGCCCGTGGAGGTCGAAGTAGGCCGTCAGCGGCGACTGCTGGCCCTGGAAGGCCGGCGCCTCAACGACGTCGATCTCGCCCTCGTTGGAGGTGTTGTCGCCGATCATCCAGAAGGCCGGGCAGATCCCCTGCCCGACGGGCATCATGATGCGCGCTTCGATCGAGGTGCCGGGGCCGAACGAGGCGTGACCGATCGAGTCGATCTGCGCCGCGTTCCAGCCGCCCGCGCCGTTTGAGGTCGCGGTCAGGGCGAGCCCGTTGCCCGTCAGGTACGCGTTCTGGACGCGGTTGGGGTCGGACCCCGAGCGGTTCGTCGACAGCGTGTTGGTCCCGCACCCGCCCCACGTGTCAAAGCTCCAGATGCTCGCGTTGGGGAGCTGGTTCGGCGCGCTGCCGCCGCTGAGGTAGTCCTGCGCGAAGTTGTCCTGCCACGCGAGCGTGGTGTACGGGCCAACGGGGTCGGCCGGGGGCGTCGGCGTCGGGGCTGGCGTCGGGGCTGGCGCCGGCGTCGGCGCGGGCGCCGGCGCCGGCGTGGGCGTCGGCACCGGCTTCGCGGGCGGCTTGTGCTGCGCCGACTTCAGGATCAGCGACGTGCGGACCAGCACGGCCGGGGGCGCGCTCACGGTGCGGATCGTGAGCTCCTTGCCCGTGAACTTGAAGGTGAAGTAGGCCGCCGCTCCCCACCACGGATCGGCGACCACCTTCTTCGAGCCGTGCCCTGACACGAAGATCCTGACGAGCTTCCGGTGCTTTGTGCGGGAGCGCACGTAGACGATCAGCTCGTATCTGCCCTGCGAGCGCAGGTGCGTGCGAATGATCGCCGTCGCGATCTTCGCGACGGCCGGGCTCGCGTCGGCGGCGGCGGCGGAGAGCGCACCCTGTGCGCCGGCGGCAACGGCCACCAGCAGTGCGGTCCGAGCCAGCCAACGACCCCTCACCCGGTGGCGCGCCGGTGCCATTGGGGGAGGATTGTAGTCAGACTCGACGAATGTTTGAGTTTCCCTCCGATCGCAGGCGATCATCGCGCGGCTCCCTCGCGAGAGCTCCGCGCGTGCGCGCGGCGTGCCGCGCCGAACCACGGCGCACCGGTCGGGTTGGGGAAATAGCGCGCGCCGCGCAGCTTGAGGCGGAGCCCGTTGCCATAGATCCGGCGCAGGATTCCGGCCGTCTGCAACGGCCGGCGAGCGACCATCCGCGCCAGGGCGGCCGGCGTCAGATCGGCGCGCTGCAGCGACAGCGTCGCGTCGAAGACGACGGCGCCGTCGCGCTCGCTGTCGATGTGCGCGATGAGTGTCCTGCCAGGGGGCGTCAGGCGCCACGCGTACGTGTGCTCCATGCCCATGAACGGCGACACGTGGAAGGCCTTTGCAAACCGTCCGCGCATGATCGAGGCGCCTGGACGGTCGTTGGGGAGCACGTAGGCGTGGCGCTCGCCCCACGGAGTGTTGGTGACCTCGGCGACGATCGCCGCAACGCGCTCGCCGTCCTCCTCGAAGCAGTAGTAGAAGCTGACCGGGTTGAAGCACAGCCCGAGGTAGCGCAGGTTGGTCAGCAGCCGCACGGGCCCGTTCGGGCGGTTTCCGGTGCGCGCCGCGACCAGGTCCCGGAGCTCCTCGTCGAGCGCTCGCGCGGGGTCTCCGAGGTGATCGCTGCGACGGAACTCGACGGGTGCCCGCCCGCGCGCCGAGGCGAACGGGTAGCGATCGAATAGCTCGGGAAGCTCGCCGAGGTCGACGTAGGCCATGAACAGATCGGCGCGCAGCTGGTGGGCGACGTCGTCGTAGCGGCGGTGGCGCACCCACCCGCGGTACAGGCAGCTCTCGCTCACAGCAGGTCCTCGACGGCGCGCAGCCCCGACACGACCCCGTCTTCGTGAAATCCCCAGCCCCAGTAGGCGCCGCAGTAGCGCGTGCGCCGCGCCGGTGAGATCTCGCGCAGGCGCGCCTGGGCGGCGACGCCCGCGGCGGTGTAGACGGGGTGGGAGTAGTCGAGCACGGCTATCACCTTCTCCTCGTCGATCCGCTCGGTCAAGTTGAGCGTCACGCAGAAATGCTCCGGCGCTTGCAGCCGCTGGAGGTGGTTGAGGTAGTAGGTGACCGTCGTCGCCGGCCGCGCCTTCGCGAACAGGTGGTAGTTCCACGCCTGGCGGGCGGCCGGGCGGCGTGGCAGAAGCGAGGCGTCGGTGTGCAACACCGCCTCGTTTGATTTATATGGAAAGGAGGAAAGGAGCTCGCGTTCGGCGGAGCTTGCGTCCTCGAGCAGCGCGAGCGCCTGATCGGCGTGGCAGGCGACCACGACCTCCTCGAAGCGCTCGGCTCGGCCGCCGTCGAGGCGGACCGTCACAGCATCCGCTTCGCGGCGCAGGCCGCGGACCGGCGTGCGCAGGTGAATCCGTCCCGCAAGGGGGCGGCTGAGCGCCTCGACGTAGCGGCGGGAGCCGCCGGCGACGGTCTCCCAGCGGGGGCGGTCACGGAACCCGAGCATCCCATGGTTTGCGAAGAACTCCGCCATGAAGACAACCGGGAAGGTCCACATCTGGGCCGCCTCGGCGGACCACACGGCTGAGACCTGGGGGACGATCAGCCGCTCGGCGAACCACCGCGAGTAGCCGCCGTCGGCGACGAACTGCCCGAGCGAGCGGTCCTCCGGCGCGCCTGCGTCGAGCACGCCGGTCAGGGCGCGGTTGAAGCGCAGCAGGTCGGCGAGCATCCGCCAGAACGCGGGACGGCGCAGGTTCGCGCGCTGACAGAAGACGCCGCGCGGGGTGCCCGCGTACTCGAAGTCCTCATCCTCGCCCTTGACCGAGAAGCCCATGTGGCTGCCCTGAAGCGCGACTCCGGCTGCCGCGAGCAGCTCGCGAAAGCGCGGGTAGGTGCGGTCGTTGAGGACGATGAAGCCGGTGTCGAGCTGCCACGTGCCGCTCTCGCGCTCGACGGTGAGCGTGTTCGCGTGGCCGCCGAGGTGGCCGGCCGCCTCGAACAGCTCGACGTCGTGGCGCTCGCTGAGAGCGTGCGCCGCGACCAGTCCCGACACCCCGCCGCCGATCACCGCGACGCGCATCGAGCGGTCGGCTAGAAGGGGAGTCGGAGGCCGCGGCGAACCATCGCCCATGAAGCGTAGTTCCGTGGTCGCCGAGGCCGCGGATCACGACCATCCGCGTGGAGGAAGTGGGAAACGGGCCGTCGAATGACAACGTCACTGATGAAGAGACAAGCCGGGGAGATCGCCGCCGCCGCCACCACCAATGGGAGCGCTGCCGAGCCGCAGACGCTGTCCACCTACATCCAGTCGCGGTTCGAGGAGTGCTCGCGCTCGCAGAAGGACGTCGCCCAGTACATCATCGACCACCTCGATGAGGCCGCCTTCCAGACCGCTGAAGAGCTCGCGCGCCGCGCCAACACATCGAGCTCGACGGTCGTTCGCTTCTCGCAGGCGCTCGGCTTCGTCGGCTTCCCGGAGCTCCAGCGTGCCGCGCGCGAGGAGTACAAGCGCGCCCACGCCCAGACCTCGGAGGCGAGCTCGCCGCTGTTCTCGATCGAGCGGACGGAGTTCGAGACCGCGATCGCCGCCGACTACGCGAACGTCGAGGAGAGCGCGCGCAAGGCCAGCCGCGCGACCGTCGAGCGGGCGGTCGCCGCGATCGCCGCCGCCGAGCGGATCGTGATCGCCGGCACCGACCAGATGGCCTTCTTCGCGAGCTACCTACGCCACCTGCTGATGCTGCTCGACCTGCGCGCCGAGCTCGTCGCCAGCCCGTCCCAGGAGGCGCTCAGCCGCCTCGGGCGGATCGACTCCGACACGCTTGTGATCGCCCTGTCGGCGGGCCGGCCCCACGCGCTGGTCGTGCGCGCGATGAAGCTCGCGCGCCATCGCAAGGCGCTGACGATGGCGATCACCGACGCGACGATGTCCGAGGTCGCCAAGCTCGCCCAGATCAAGCTCTACTACTCCTCCAACAGCCCGGCCTACGTGCGCTCGCACACGGCGCTGCTGAGCATGCTCCAGGCGCTTGCCTACGGGGTCTACTCGCGTGACGAGGAGCAGTACGCCGACCGCATCAAGGCGTTCCGCCTGAAGTAGCGCGCCCGCGCAGGTAGCCGAGCGTCGTGTAGGCGAGTCCGGCGACGATCGCCATGCTGCGAAGCGGCCCCGCGCGATCGCCGCGCAAAGCGGCGAGCAGCCCGCGCGCGACGCCGCGCGGCAGGACGCTGCGTACGTAGGCGCGCTCCGAGCGCAGGCCGCCGTGCGAGCCGGCGCCGCCCGCCACCATCGCCGCCTTGGCGAGACCCTCGTTGAGGCAGCGGCGGCGAAAGTAGGCCCAGCTCGTACGCTCCGCGCCAACGACGTGGCTGACGCTCGCCGCAGGCACATACAGCCAGTGCCCGTCGGGGAAGCGCGCCGAGCCGCGGATGCAGAAGTCGGTCTCCTCCGCCGCCCCGGCGCCCGAGGGGAGGCGTCCGAGGTCCTCGCGAAAGCCGCCGATCGCCTCGAGCACGTCGCGCCGCACCGACATGTTCGCGCCGATCATGTTGCGCACGCGCGCCGTCTGCACCGGCAGGCCGCGGTAGCTGCAGCCGACGACCCAGTCGAACTCCTCGGGAAACCAGCGTGGCCGCGCTGTCCGCCACCGCGGCTCGATCCGCCCACCGGCTCCGAGCACCGCCGCGTCGTCGTAGCGCTCGAGAAGCCGCTCGAGCCAGTCTCGCGCGGCGTGCGCGTCGTCGTCGAGGAACGCGATCACGGGCGCGGTCGTCTGCGCGGCGCCACTGTTTCGCGCGCCGGCAAGGCCCGCGGCATGGGCGTTGGCGACGACGCTCGCGCCGTGCAGCCCGCCATGAGCGCGTTCGAGCAGCGCGGCGTTGTTGTCGATCGCGACGACGACCTCGAGCGGGGCGACGGTCTGTTCGAGCGCCGAGGCGACCGCGCGCTCGAGGTCCGTGAAGCGCTCCTCGGTGTAGGCGCAGATCACGACCGACGCGCGGATCGCCACGGTGGTGCGACCTATACTGCCTGCGCCGAGCGATGCGCGCCGCCAACGACCATCCGCCGCTGCATCGCGGCAGCCTAACGTGAGCGCGAGCGCGATCGTCACCGGCGGGGCCGGGTTCATCGGCTCCCACCTCGTCGACGCGCTGCTCGCCGACGGATGCGAGGTGGTCGTGGTCGACGACCTCTCGAGCGGTAAGCGGGAGCGCGTCGCCGATGCGGCGACGCTCGAGGTCACAGACATCTCCGACGCCGCGGCGCTCGATCGCGTATTCGACGCCCTGCGCCCCGACCGCGTCTTCCATCTCGGCGCGCAGTCGAGCGTGACCGCGTCGGTCGCCGATCCGCGCCGCGACTGCGAGGTCAACGTCGCCGGGACGGTGAACGTCCTCGAGGCCGCCCATCGCCACGGCGCGCCCGTCGTCTTCACCAGCACCGGCGGCGCGCTGTACGGCAACGACGCGCCGATTCCGACCGGCGAGGAGCGAATCCCGGCGCCGCTCGCTCCCTACGGCGCATCGAAATGGGCCGGCGAGGCGTTCGTCCTCACCTGGTCGCGCGCGCGCGGGCTCCCGCATGCCGTCTGCCGCCTCGGGAACGTCTACGGGCCGCGCCAGAGCCCCCACGGGGAGGCCGGCGTCGTCGCGATCTTCAGCCTCAAGCTGTGGCGCGGCGAGGCGCCGGTGCTCTACGGCCACGGCAGCCCGACGCGCGACTACGTCCACGTCGCCGACGTCGTGCGCGCGCTGCTCGCGGCGTCCGGAACGGCCGGCGTCTTCAACATCGCGACCGGCGTCGAGACCGACGTCTCGACGCTTTACGACGAGCTCCAGCGCGCCGCCGGCGTGACGGTCGCGCCTCAGCTCGCGCCGCTTCGCGCCGGTGAGCTCGCGCGCAGCTGCCTCGATTCATCGCGCGCACGCGAGGCGTTCGGCTGGGAGGCGGCGATCGAGCTGCGCGAGGGCCTGCACGCGACCTACCAGGCCCTCGCTGCCGAGTTCGAGTCGGCGGCTTCCCACTAGAATCAACTCAGGCGATGTACGACGAAGCGACCTTCACAGTCAAGGCCGGTCTTGCCGAGATGCTCAAGGGCGGCGTGATCATGGACGTCGTGACGCCCGAGCAGGCCCGGATCGCCGAGGACGCCGGCGCCTGCGCGGTGATGGCACTCGAGCGCGTTCCCGCCGACATCCGCCGCGACGGCGGGGTCGCACGGATGTCTGACCCGGCGATGATCCGCGGCATCCAGGAGGCGGTATCGATCCCCGTCATGGCCAAGGCGCGAATCGGCCACTTCGCGGAAGCCCAGGTGCTCGAGGCGCTCGACGTCGACTACATCGACGAGTCCGAGGTCCTGACGCCGGCCGACGAGGCAAACCACATCGACAAGTGGGGCTTCAAGGTTCCGTTCGTCTGCGGCGCCACGAACCTCGGCGAGGCGCTGCGGCGGATCGGCGAGGGAGCCGCGATGATCCGCTCCAAGGGCGAGGCCGGAACCGGCGACATCGTCGAGGCGGTCCGCCACCTGCGCGCGATCGCCGGCGAGATCCGCCGGCTCGGCACGCTGTCACAGGAGGAGATCGCCACGGCGGCCAAGGCCCTGGCGGCGCCGCTCGACCTGGTGCGCTCGGTCGCCGCCGCCGGCCGCCTGCCGGTCGTCATGTTCTGCGCCGGCGGCATCGCGACGCCGGCGGACGCATCGCTCGTCATGCAGCTTGGCGCCGAGGGCGTCTTCGTCGGCTCGGGGATCTTCAAGTCCGAGGATCCGCCGGCCCGTGCAGCGGCGATCGTCGAAGCGACGACGCACTTCGCCGACCCCCAGCGGGTCGCCGCGGCGTCGGAGGGGCTCGGTGGCGCGATGAGCAGCCTCGAGGCCCGCAAGCTTCCCGACGAGCAGCTCCTCGCACAGCGCGGCTGGTAGCGGCGTTGGCGGCTCGGGTGGGTGTGCTCGCCCTGCAGGGCGACTTCGAGGCGCACGGCAGGATCCTGCGCGGGCTGGGCGCCGAGGTCTGCGAGCTGCGCGTGCCCGGCGACCTCGACGGCATCGACGCGCTCGTGATCCCGGGCGGCGAGTCGACGACGATGACGCTCGGCATCGATCGCGAGGGGATCGCGGACGCGCTGCGCGAGCTGTGCCGGCGCGTCCCCGTGCTCGGCACCTGCGCCGGGATGATCATGCTCGACAGCGAGCACCTCGGCGTGCTCGACATGCTCTGCCTGCGAAACGCCTTCGGCCGCCAGGTCCAGAGCTTCGAGGGCGACGTCGCGCTCACCGGCTTCGCCCAGCCATTCCACGCGATCTTCATCCGCGCGCCGTGGGTCGCCGAGCACGGGCCCGCGGTCAACGTGCTCGCCGAGGTCGCTGGGCACCCGGTGGCCGTCGAATCGGGCGACGTCACGGCCGTCGCCTTCCACCCCGAGCTACAGGGCGACGACCGCCTCCATCGCCGGCTGCTCGAGCAGGCGGCGTGCGCATAGCGGTCGCCGCCGACGAGCGAAGCGCGCTGGCCGACGCGCTGCTCGACGAGCTCGCGCTTCGCGGCCATCGGACGCTCCTGCACGGGGCGCTCGCCGAGGGAGAGCGCGACGACTGGGCATGGGCGTCGGCGGCCGCGGCTCGCGACGTGGCCGAGGGGCGCGCCGAGCAGGCGATCGTCTGCTGCTGGACCGGCACCGGCGCCTCGATCGCCGCCAACAAGGTGGCCGGCGTGCGTGCCGCGCTGTGCGGCGACGCCGCGACGGCTCAGGGGGCGCGCCGCTGGAACGACGCGAACGTGCTGGCGCTGAGCCTGCGTGCCGTGGGCGCGGGCGTGCTGGGCGAGATCCTCGACGCCTGGTTCGCGACGCAGCCGAGCTCGCAGGCGGAGGACGCGGCGAACGTCGCGCACCTGCACGAGCTCGAGCGCTCCTCAGCCGCGGATCAGCTCTAGCACCTCGTCGCGCCGTCGCTCCATGTCCTCGTGGGAGACGAGCGATTCGAGGCACAGCCGCAGGAGCGGCTCGGTGTTCGACGGCCGCACGTTGAAGTGCCAATCGTCGTAGTCGATCGAGATGCCGTCGAGAGTGTCCTGGCGCGCGTCGGCGTAGCGCTCGCGGATCTGCTCGATCTTCGCCTGCTGGTCTGAGACCTCGCTGTTGATCTCGCCGCTGATGAAGTAGCGCGAGCGCAGCGGCTCGAGCAGCTCGGAGACCGGCCGGCCGGCGCGCGCGCACAGCTCGAGCATCAGCAGTGCGGGGATCGTGCCCGAGTCGGCGCAGTGGAATTCGCGGAAGTAGTAGTGGCCCGACACCTCACCGCCGAACAGCGAGCCCTCCTCGCGCATGCGCCGCTTGAAGAATGCGTGGCCGACGCGGTTTCGCTCCGCGATTCCGCCCGCTGCCTCGACGATGTCGGAGACGGCGCGGCTGGCGCGGACGTCGTAGAGGATCGTCGATCCGGGCTCGCCGGCCAGCAGCGAGCGCGCGAGCAGCGCGGTCATGAAGTCGCCGTCGATGAAGACGCCCGTCTCATCGATGAAGAAGCAGCGGTCGGCGTCGCCGTCGAAGGCGATCCCGAGGTCCGCGCCGCTGTCCTTGATCGTCGCGATGATCGCGTCGCGGTTCTCGGGCAGCAGCGGGTTGGGCTCGTGGTCGGGGAACTCGCCGTCGGGGCGCCAGTAGGTCTCGACCAGATCGATGTCGAGCTGCTCGAGGATCGGGCCGATCGTCGGCCCCGCCATGCCGTTGCCGCCGTCGACGACGACCTTCAGGCCGCGCACGGCGGCGGGGTCGATGAACGCCCGCACGGCGGCGCGGTAGGGCTCCTCCCAGCCGACGGCCTCGGCCTGGCCGCCGCCGGGCGGCGGGCCGAGCCCGGCCTCGATCAGATCGGCGATGTCGGTGATCCCCGTTTCGCCCGACAGGGCCAGCGCGCCCTCGCCGACGAGCTTGGCGCCGGTGTAGGCCTTGGGGTTGTGCGAGGCGGTGCAGATCAGGCCGCCGTCGAGTGAGCGCGAGCCGACCAGGAAGTAGATGACCTCGGTGGCGACCTCGCCGGCGTCGAGGACGTGGGCGCCCTCGGATGTCATGCCGTCGCGGTAGCGAGCCGCCAGCTCGGGGGCGCTCAGGCGCATGTCGCGGCCGAGCGCGATGCGCAGCTGCGAGGTCGGCTTGCCGGCCAGTCGCGCGAGCACGCGCGTGAACGCGCGGCCGATCTGCTCGGCGACCTCGCCGTCGATCTGCGAGCCGTAGAGGCCGCGGATGTCGTAGGCCTTGAAGACGCTTCGGTCGAGTGCCATCGGCGGTGATGCTACGCGCGCGGCCCTACCCGGAGGCGGCGGGCCGTAAGCGGTTCGGACGGCCTTCTAGAATGGTTGCCATGTCTGGACACTCCAAATGGGCCGGCATCAAGCACAAGAAGGCGATCGTCGACGCGCGGCGCGGCGCGCACTTCACGAAGCTGGCGCGCGCGATCACCGTCGCGGCGCGCGAGGGCGGGGGAGACCCCGACTCCAACTCGGCGCTTTGGAACGCGGTCCAGAAGGCCAAGGACGCCTCGATGCCCAAGGACAACATCGAGCGGGCGATCGTCAAGGGGACGGGCGCCGGGGCCGACGCCGAAGCGATCGAGACCGTTCTGTATGAGGGCTACGGCCCGGGCGGGATCGCCCTTTTGATCGAGGCCTACACCGACAACCGCAACCGCACCGGTGCCGACGTGCGCCACCTGCTCTCAAAGCACGGCGGCAATCTCGGCGAGCCGGGCAGCGTCTCGTATCTGTTCGAGAAGCGCGGCGTCGTCGCGATCGACGCCTCGCGCTACAACGAGGACGACCTGCTGGTGGCCGTCGAGGCCGGCGCCGAGGACATCGTCGCCGACGACGACGCGCTCGAGGTCGTCACCGCCCCGGGCGACCTCTCGGCGGTGCGGGCGTCGATCGAGGGCGCCGGCATCGAGATCGAGAGCGCCGACGTGATCCAGCGACCGATGACCCGCGTCGAGCTCGACGAGGCGACCGCGACGAAGCTGTTCCGGCTGATCGAGGCACTCGAGGAGAACGACGACGTCGGCGCCGTCCATGCCAACTTCGAGGTCTCCGACGAGATCCTCGAGAAGGTCGTCGGCTGACGAGCGTGCGCGCCGCCGCGCTGGGGGCGCTGGCAGCCGGCGCTGTGATCGCCGGCGGATGCGGGTCTTCGAAGGCCCCGGTCAGCAAGGACGGCTCCGTCTCGACGGCCGCCTTCATCGCCTCCGCGGACGCGGTCTGCCGCTCCTCGGAGTCCGCGCTCGCGCCGGTCCTCGCGCGCGAGTCGGCGACCCTGGCGGCGAAGCCGCCGAAGGTCGCGGCGGGCGCCACGGCGCTTGACGAAGCGAGCGTGATCATGCGAGCGGGCGTCGGGCGGCTGCGGCGGCTGGCGGAGCCCGCCGGCGACACCCGGACGATCGCCAGCATGCTCGGGGCGCTCGCCGGCGAGGCCTCGGCCCTGAGCGCCTACGCGCGCGCGCTACGCTCGCGCAACACGGCCGCCCAGGCCACGCTGACGAGTGAGATCACCGCCTACTCGGCGCGCTACAGAGGCCTCGCCCGCAGCTACGGCTTCAGGCGCTGCGGCCACGGCTAGCGAGCCCGTAGACGCGGCGCGCCGTTTCGCTCAGCACGTCGCGCCGCGCGCCGTCATCGACCGCCGCGAGCGCTCGACGCCAGGCCTCGACGAGCGCGGGGAGATCCGTCCACAGGCTCTCGATCGGGAAGTTGCTGCCGAACATGCAGCGCGAAGAGCCGAACAGCTCGATCGCCGTGGTCGCGACGAGCGCGATCAACCGGGCATCGACGCGGTGCACGAACGTTCCCTGGCCCGACAGCTTGGCGACGACGTTGGGCTGCGCGGCGAGCAGCGCGAGCCCCGCGCGCCAGCGCGCGAGCTGCTCGGCGCCGGTGCCCTCGAGCATCAGCGCGTGCACGAGCACGAACGTCAGCTGCGGAAAGTCGGCCGCGAGCGCGGCCGCGTCGGCGGCCTGACCGGGGAAGACCTGCAGCTCAAACAGCCAGCCGAGCTCGGCGAGCGCGCCGAGGTTCTCGCGAAACGTCGCGTCGTTCATCCGATCGGGGGCGGAGGCGTAGCGGAAGCGCGGATCCTCGTGCCAGTGAAGCTGTAGGCGGGTGCCACGCACCAGCGGCGACGCGTCGCGCTGGCGCGCGAAGGTCTCGCGCGCGCCGGGTGCGAACATGTCCGCCGAACCGACGATCGCCTGCGGCCAGCCGCTCGCCCGAGCCACCGCGTCGACCCACTCGACCTCCTCGACGCTTCGCTCCAGCGGCCAGTTCGGCTGGACGTAGACGGCTGCGCCGATCCCGGCGGCGCGGGCGGCGCCGACGTACTCCTCGATCGGGTAGTCGCGCCGCAGCGGCTCATAGCGCCCGAAGATCCGCGGAACGACCGGCCCGGACAGCCACGGGAGATCGGCCTGGCGCCAGATGTGGATGTGGGCGTCGACGATCTCCTCCACGCGCGCAGTCTCCCAGCACGGGCAGGCGTCCGGCCCGCGGCGCAGAATCAGGCCAACGAATGATCGTGCTCGGAATCGACCCGGGGCTCGCGCACACGGGCTACGGCGTGGTCGCGCGCCGCGGCGGCCGCCTCGTCGCGCTCGACGGCGGAGTCGTGCAGACCGCGGCCGCCAGCAGCACCGAGCAGCGCCTCGGCGCGCTGCACGACGCGCTCGGGGCGCTGCTGCGCGAGCACGCCCCGACCGCGATGGCGCTCGAGACCCTCTACTTCGGCCAGAACGCGCGCAGCGCATTCGCCGTCGGCCAGGCGCGCGGCGTGGCGATGCTGTGCGCCGGTCAGCACGGCGTCGAATGCTTCTCCTACACCCCACAGCAGGTCAAGGGCGCGGTCTGCGGCTCCGGGGGCGCGCCGAAGGACCAGGTCGCACGGATGGTCGCGGCGCTGCTCTCGCTGCCGAGCGAGCCCCGTCCAGACCACGCGTCGGACGCCCTCGCGGTGGCGATCTGCCACGCCAACCACGCTCCGCTCCACAGCGCATTGATCGGGGCCGTGCGGTGATCGCGATGCTGCGTGGCGAGATCGCCGACCGCGGCTCCGAGCACGTGACGCTGATGTGCGGCGGTGTCGGCTACCGCCTGTCGGCCTCGGCGCAGACGCTCGCCGAGCTCGGGCCGGTCGGCAGCGAGGCGATGCTCCACACGCACCTGATCGTGCGCGACGACGCGCTCGTGCTCGTCGGCTTCGCAGGCGCCGCCGAGCGTGAGACGTTCCTCGCGCTGCTGTCGGTCCAGGCGGTCGGCCCGAAGCTCGCGCTCGCCGTCCTCGGCGCCGGCCCCGTGAGCGCCGTCGCAGGCGCGATCGCCGCCGGCGACGCGCGCTTCTTCCAGGGCGTCCCGGGGGTCGGCAAGCGCACCGCGGAGCGGATCATCGTCGAGCTGCGCGACAAGGTCGGCGTGGCGCTCGGCGAGGGGATCGTCGTGCGCCGGGCCGGCGAGGACGTCGCACCGCGCGTGCTCGCCCGCGACGGGCTGCTCGAGCTCGGCTACGCCGCCGGCGAGGTCGAGCAGATGCTCGCCTGCGCCGACGGGGACACCGCGGAGGAACTGCTCGCCACGGCGCTTCGCGCCAGCCGCCGGGGTGCGGAGTAGGCGATGGAGCGGATCCAGACCCCCTACCTGGCGGCCGAGGACGAGTTCGAAGTCACGCTTCGCCCTCGGCGCCTCGAGGAGTTCGTCGGCCAGACGCAGCTTCGCGAGCAGCTGGCCGTGGCGATCGAGGCCGCCGCCGCGCGCGGCGAGGCGCTCGACCACGTGCTCCTCGCGGGTCCGCCGGGGCTCGGGAAGACCTCGCTCGCGCAGATCGTCGCGACCGAGCTGGGCGTGCCGTTCGTGCAGACGGCCGGGCCGGCGCTTGAGCGCAAGGGCGACATCGCCGCGTTCCTGACCGCGCTCGAGCCGCGCAGCGTGTTCTTCGTCGATGAGATCCATCGCCTGCCGCGAGCGCTCGAGGAGACCTTCTACCCGGCGATGGAGGACCGCCGCCTGCCGATCACGGTCGGCCAGGGTGCGGGCGCGCGCGTCGTCACGCTCGAGCTTCCGCCGTTCACCCTGATCGGTGCCACGACCAGGGCGGGTCTGCTCACCACGCCGCTTCGCGACCGCTTCGGGATCCCGGCGCGTCTTGAGGCCTACAGCACCCCGGAGCTGACCGCGATCGTGGTGCGCGCGGCGCGGATCCTCGAGGTCGAGCTCGAGCCCGAGGGCGCGGCGGCGATCGCCTCGCGCAGCCGCGGCACGCCGCGCGTCGCCAACCGCCTGCTGAAGCGGGCGCGCGACTACGCCGAAGTGCGCGGCGGCGGAGTCGTCACCGCGGCGGCGGCGCAGGCGGCGCTCGACCTCCTCGAGGTCGACAGCCTCGGCCTCGACCGCCTGGACCGCGAGATCCTGCGCGCCATCTGCGAGCGCTTCGACGGCGGCCCGGTCGGCCTGACGACGCTGGCCGACGTGGTCGGCGAGGAGCCCGACACGATCGAGGACGTCTACGAGCCCTACCTGCTCCAGCTCGGCATGCTCAAGCGGACCGCGCGCGGGCGGACCGCCACGGCCGCGGCGTTCGCCCACCTCGAGCTCGCGCCGCCGGCGGTCGCGGCCGCGCTGTTCTAGGGGTGAAAACCTCCCGGCTCCGCGGCCCGGCCCCCGCTGTAGGCTGTCAGCCCTCGATGGCCCACCCGTTCATCTGCCCCAATTGTGGCGAGCGGTCGGTCGCCTCGGACCGCTACGAAGCGTTTCGCCGCGAAGACCGTGGCTGCGCCAACTGCGGCTTCTCGTTTCTGTTCGAACTGCTCGACGACTATTACCCGGCGCCCGACGCCGCATTCTTCGTCGCCGATCGCGAGGGCCGCGTGATCGGCTGCGGACGCGGATCGTTCGAGTTGACGGGCTATGAGGAGGAGGACGTCGTCGGCCAGCCGATCAAGGATGCGCTCGATCTGCGCTTCGAGAGCGGCGAGGACCACGTCGCGACGGTGCTCGAGTGGGGCGTCCGCGCACTCGGCAAATCCGCGACGCTGCGTACCGACTCAGACCTCGCGACGACCGCCACGGCCGACCTCTTCCCGGCCTACGATGACGACGGCGGGCTGCTGCTCGTCCTCACGCCGTCGCGCTGAGGCGTCGATGAGCCTGCGATGAGCGAACGTTTCCGCCACGCCTTCGTACTGACCCTGGTCACGGTCCTCGTGCTCGTGGCGTTGCTGGCCGTGGTCGGGCTGCCCGGGGTGGTGAAGGCGCCCAAGACAAGGCTCGGACTTGACCTCAAGGGCGGCACCGAGCTGATCTTCAAGGCGCACACGCTGTCCGGCGGCCCGGTCAGCTCCTCCCAGCTCGCCGACACCGTCAACATCATGCGCTCGCGTGGCAACACGCTCGGCGTCAGCGGCATCGACATCCGCCCCTACGGCAGCGACGAGATCACGGTCTCGCTGCCCGACGTGCAGAACCCGGTCAAGGCCGAGCAGGTCGTCGGCGTCACCGGCCTGCTCCTTTTCTATGACTGGGAGGCGAGCGTCATCGCGCCCAGCGGCCAGATCGCGGGGCCCAACGACCCGGCCGCGACCTGCGACGGGCAGTCGTCGGTCCCGGCCGGCGCGCCGTCGTGCGCGATGACGGAGTACGCGGCCGTGGTCCTGGCCTCCAAGCGGCCGGCCGCGCATTACCCGACGATGTCCAGCAACGCGCCGAGCTTCTACTACGTCGACGACAAGAAGAAGGCCGTTTACGCGCCCAACGGGCCGGAGCCGACGAAGGCGTTCCTCGACGCCGACATCGCCCTGAAGCACCTGAAGCTGCCGGCCGGGGCACGACTCGTCGAGATCAAGCCGGGCACCGTGCTCGTGCAGGCGACATCGGCGCCGGAGGTGCCGGTCCCCAACGCCTTCTACGTCCTCAAGGACGACGTCCGGCTGACCGGCAAGGACATCTCCAACCCCCAGACGACGACCGACCCGATCAACGGCGTCGTCGTCACGTTCGGCTTCAAGAACAACGGCGCGAGCGTCTTCCAGGCCATCACCGCCACGCTCGCGCACCGTGGCCAGAACAACTCGCCGCCCGGCGCGACGCCGAACGTCCAGCACTTCGCGGTCACCCTCGACGGCCAGCTCGTCACGGTGCCGAGCATCGACTTCACGCAGTACCCGACCGGCATCAACGCCTCCAACGGCTCGGAGATCAGTGGTGGCTTCACGTTCACGACCGCCAACCAGCTGTCCAACGTCATGGCCAGCGGAGCGCTGCCGGTCAAGCTCGAGGAGCTCTCGGCGGAGCTTCTGTCGGCGACGCTCGGCCACCAGTCGCTCAACCAGGGGCTCGTCGCGGGCCTCGTCGGTCTCGCGCTGGTCGTCCTCTTCCTGCTCGTCTTCTACCGGGTCCTCGGGGCCATCGCGGTCACCGCGCTGGCCGTCTACTCGCTGTACTTCTACGCGCTGATCAAGCTGATCCCGGTCACGCTGACGCTGCCGGGCATCGCCGGCCTGATCCTCACGATCGGCGTAGCGGCCGACGCCAACGTCGTCATCTTCGAGCGCGTCAAGGAGGAGTCGCGTGCCGGGCGCTCGCCGCTGAACGCGATCACGGCCGGCTACCGGCGCGGCTTCAGCGCGATCGTCGACGCCAACGTCGTCACCTTCATGGCGGCGTTCATCCTCTTCATCCTCTCCCAGTCGGACGTCCAGGGCTTCGCGCTGACGCTCGGAATGGGCGTCCTCGTCTCCCTCTTCACGGCGGTCGCGGCGACGCGGGCGATGCTCGGCACGATGGGCCGAACGCGCGCGATCCGCGCTCCGAGCGCGCTCGGCGTCTCGAAGCGGCGGCGCTCGTGGTCGTTCGACTTCATGGGCAGCTCGCGCTGGTTCTTCACGCTGTCGGGAACGATCCTCCTGATCGGCGCGGTCGCGATCGGCGCGCGCGGGGTCAACTTCGGGATCGACTTCGTCTCCGGCACGCAGGTCCAGGCGACCTTCCAGCGGCCGGCGTCGGTGGCCAGCGTCACCTCGGCGATCAACTCGCTGCACCTGAAGAGCCAGGGCACCTCGATCGGCCAGCCCGTCGTCCAGCAGACCTCGAGCACCAACAAGCACGCCAAGCGGACCTACAGCTACCAGATCGCGACCAAGACGCTCAGCGTCGAGAGCATCGGTGCCGCCGGATCGCGCACGAACACGCTGCGGGGCCTGCTGAACGCTCGCTTCGGCGTCCTCGAGTGGAACCAGAACTCGGTCGGAGCGAGCTTCGGCAAGACCGTCGCCGACAGCGCCGCGGTCGCGATCATCGCCTCGCTGCTCGCGATCTTCGTCTACATCGCGCTGCGCTTCCAGTGGAAGTACGCGGTGCCGGTGATGATCGCGCTGATGCACGACCTGTTGATCACAGCCGGGGTCTACGCCCTCACCGGAAGGCAGGTGACGGCCTCGACGGTGGCGGCCCTGCTGACGATCTTGGGCTACTCCATGTACGACACGATCATCGTGTTCGACCGGGTCCGCGAGAACGTGCAGAAGATGCAGAACGCCGCGTTCTCGCAGATCGTCAACCGCTCCATGTCCGAGGTGCTGACGCGATCGCTGGCGACGAGCCTGTGCACGCTGCTGCCGATCCTCGCGCTGCTCTTCTTCGGCGGCTCGACGCTCAAGGACTTCGCCTTCGCGCTGCTCGTCGGCGTGGCCTCCGGCGCCTACTCGTCGATCTTCATCGCCTCGCCGGTCCTGACGCACTGGAAGGAGCGCGAGCCTGTCTACCGCCGCCGCCATGCGCGCATCGCCTCCGAGCACGGCGGAGTCGTCCCCGCCTACGCGACCGCCGGCGCGGCGGCGCGCGAGGTGGTGCCGGCCGACACCCGCCGCCGGGGACGCCGCCTGACCCAGCCGACGCGCCCGGACGGCATCGTCGCGGCGAGCGAGTTTCGCCAGATGGTCGAGGAGCTCCACACCGAGCCACCGCGGGCGCGGCCGGCGCCGGAGCCTGAGCCGGGTCCGCCGAGCGATCCAGCCGCCGACGCGCGTCCCGAGGACGTCGTCATGCCGGACGAGCGACCCCAGCGCCCCCGCGGCGGAGCGAAGTCGCGCCCGCGCCGCAGAGGGAGGCGGCGCTGATGGGCATGCTCGCCTGGGTCATCATGGGGCTCGCTCTGTGGCACTTCGCGATCTGGCTTCCCGATCGCTTCTACGGCGGCATCGTCGGTGCCTTCCTGGCCTCGATCGTCGGCGGAATCGTCACCGGCGTGCTGATCAGTGCGGCGGCGAAGGGCACCGCGATTCCGGGTCGCCACGCGACCGACCTCGCGGTCGTGCTCTATGCGGTGCCGGGTGCGCTCGCGGGGATGGCCCTGATCTACCTCTACGGCGCGGCCCGGGAGCGAGCCGAACAGCGAAGCTGAGCTGGACGCGTCCGTCGCGTTCCGTCCCAAGCGATCCATACGCTCGGCGCTTCGATGGACGAGGTGCGCTTCGAGATAGGACCGGCCGCGCTCGAGGCGGTCGAGCGCCTCGAGCGAGAGCTCGAGGTGAGCGCCGTCATGGCGCAGGTCCTCGTGCGTCGCGGCCTCGGCGAGCCCGAGGAGGCGCGCCGCTTCCTCGCCGCCGTCGACGTGCACCGCCCCTCGGAGTTCCGCGGGATGGGGGCCGCCGTGGATCTGGTCTCCCGACACATCGAGCGCGGTTCGCAGATCACCGTCCACGGCGACTACGACTGCGACGGGGTCTGCTCGACGGCGATCCTGATCGGCGCGCTGCGCGAGCTCGGCGCCGACGTCGACTGGCACCTGCCCGACCGCCAGGGGGAGGGCTACGGCCTCTCCTCGTCGACCGTGGAGCGCCTCGCCGCGCGCGGGGCGCGGCTGCTCATCACCGTCGACTGCGCGATCACGGCCGTCGCGGAGGTGGCGCAGGCGCGCGCGGCCGGGATCGACGTGCTCGTCACCGACCACCACAGCCCGCGCGAGGACGGCGCGCTGCCGGACGCGCCGATCATCCACCCGGCGGTCTGCTCCTACCCGTTCACGCAGCTGTGCGCGACGGCGGTGGCGGCGAAGCTCGCGCAGGCGCTTCGCGAGCGCGCTGGTCTCGATGACGCGGAACGCGACAGCGACCTCGAGCTGGTTGCGCTCGCCACCGTCGCCGACGTCGTGCCGCTGCGCGGGGAGAACCGCCGCCTCGTGCGCGCCGGCCTGCGGGCGCTGGCGGCGACGGCGCGGCCGGGACTTCGGGCGCTGATGGCCGTCGCCTCGGTCGAGCCGCTGCGCGTGGACGAGCGCGCGGTGGCCTTCCGGCTCGCGCCGCGCCTCAACGCCGCGGGCCGGCTCTACCGCGCTGACAGCGCGCTCGAGCTGCTGCTGACCGAGGACGCCGAGCGCGCGCATCAGCTTGCCGCCGAGCTCGATCGCGCGAACGCCGAGCGCCGCAACGTCGAGACGCGAATCCGCTTTGAGGCGGAGGCGCTCGCGGCGGCGACCGGGGAGGCGGCGGCCTACGTGCTCGCGGCCCCGGGCTGGCACGCCGGCGTGATCGGAATCGTGGCCGCGCGGATCGCCGAGCGCCGCCACCGTCCGGTCGTCCTGATCGCGCTGCCCGAGCAGGGCGAGGATGCGCTGGCGAACGGATCGGGGCGTTCGATACCCGCCTTCGACCTGCTCGGCGGGCTCGACGCGGCCGCCGAGCATCTCGAGCGCCACGGTGGCCACCGCGCCGCCGCCGGCTTGACGATCGAGCCGGGCCGCGTCGAGGCGTTTCGCGCTGCGTTCACCGCGCACGCGAAGGCGGCGCTGTCCGCGGCGGACCTCCTCCCAAGCGAGCGCGTCGACGCCGTCGCGTCCGGCGAGGACGTCGGCCTGGCGCTGGCCGAGGAGCTCGCGGCACTGGCGCCGTTCGGCGCCGGCAACCCGCCCGTCTCGCTGCTGCTGCCCGCCGCGACGCTGAGCGACGCGATCGGCTTCGGCGGCCAGGAGCGCTCCGACCACGCCCGCTTCACCGTCAGCTCGGGCGGGGCGCGGGCGCGGGCCGTCTGCTTCGGCTCAGGAGCTCGCCTGCCCGTCGCCGGCGGCGTGCCCGTCGATGCGACCTTCACGCTCGAGCGCGACGAGTGGCGTGGCGTCGTCGAGCCGCGGCTGATCCTGCGCCGCGCGACGCCCTGCCAGCCGCCGCCGGTTGAGATCCTCGGCGAGGACGGGGACTACCTCGAGCGCGCTCTTGCCGAGCTTGACCTTGACCTCGCGAGCTTCCCGACACACGCGCCGCAGAGCCCGCGCGAGGTCATCGACGGGCGCGGACGCGGCATCGCCTCGCTGATCACGCGCCTTCTCCTCGCCGATCAGAGGCTGCTCGTCGCGGTCGCGGATACGCCCGGGCGCGCGCGCCATCTCGAAGGCCGCCTCGGCGGCTTCGCGCTCGTTTCATACGCCGCGCTCGCGCGCAGCCCCGACATCGCGCTCGCGTTCTCGAGCGTCGTGTCGCTCGATCCGCCGGTGCGTGAGCGCGACCGCGCGATCGCCGGCCAGGCCGGCTCGCGCGCCTACCTGGCGTGGGGGCCGGCTGAGCTACGCTTTGCTGCACATATTCACGAGCGGGAATACGGTCTCCGCAGCTCGCTGGCCGGCTGCTACCGGGCGCTTCGCGACCGCGGCGGCGCGGCCGGGCGAGAGCTAGAGACCGTCCTTCGCCAGGAGGCGGCGTCGCCCGAGTGCGCCGGGCGTCTGCTGCGGGTACTGACGGAGGTCGGCCTCGTCGCACTCGACCGGGAGCGCAGGGCGGTCGCCGTGACCGAGCGGGGAGCGGTGTCGCTCGAGCAATCGGCGGCCTACCGCCACTACGAACGACTGCGACAGGATGGCCTCACATATCTGGGACTGACGACAGCGCAGGCGGCCTAGAGCAGGTCGCCACCGCAGCGAAGCCCGATCTCGCCGAGCTGACCGCGCGCGAGCACCAGCTGCTCGCGGACCTGTTCGCGATCGTCGAGGAGCACGCCGAGGACTCGCTAGTGCCGATCGACCGCGACGGCGTGGCCGCCGCGTTCGTGTTCGCCTGCGAGCACCACGCCGACCAGCGCCGCCGCTCAGGCGAGGAGTTCATCGTCCACCCGGTCGGGGTGGCGCGGATCTGCGCCAGCATGCGACTCGACACGGAGACGCTCTGTGCCGCGCTGCTGCACGACACCGTCGAGGACACGACGGCCTCCATCGATGAGGTCCGCGAGCGCTTCGGCGAGGAGATCGCGAGCCTCGTCGACGGCGTAACCAAGCTGACCGAGATCACCTTCTCCTCGCGCGATGAGGCGCAGGCCGAGAACTACCGCAAGATGATCGTCGCGATGGCCAGCGACGTGCGGGTCATCCTGATCAAGCTCGCCGACCGCCTCCACAACATGCGCACGATCAACGCGCTGCCCAAGCAGAAGCAGATCGAGAAGGCCAAGGAGACGCTCGAGATCTACGCGCCGATCGCCCACCGCCTCGGCATCCACGCGATCAAGTGGGAGCTCGAGGATCTGGCGTTCGCGACGCTGCATCCGCGCAAGTACGACGAGATCAAGGTCCTCGTCGCCCAGCAGCGCGACGACCGCGAGCGCTACGTCCACGCCGCCGGTGAGATCCTCCAGCGCGAGCTCGACACGCTCGGCATCAGCGCCGCGATCTCCGGCCGCGCCAAGCACTTCTACTCGATCTACGCGAAGATGACCCGCAAGGGCCGCGAGTTCAACGAGATCTACGACCTCACGGCGATGCGCGTCGTCGTGGAGACGACGAAGGACTGCTACGGCGCCGTCGGCGTCGTCCATTCGCTGTGGAAGCCGCTCCCCGGCCGCTTCAAGGACTTCGTCGCGATGCCCAAGTTCAACATGTACCAGTCGCTGCACACGACTGTGATCGGGCCCGAGGGGCGGCCGCTCGAGATCCAGATCCGCACGCGCGAGATGCACAACATGGCCGAGTACGGCGTCGCCGCGCACTGGATGTACAAGCAGGCTCAGCGCCCCGACCGCAGCGGCCGCACAAATTGGTCGGCCGACGAGGAGAAGCTGACCTGGCTGCGCTCGATGGTCGACTGGCAGAGCGAGACCTCCGACCCCAAGGAGTTCATGGAGAAGCTCCGCGTCGACCTCTTCGAGGATGAGGTCTACGTGTTCACGCCGAAGGGCGAGGTCAAGTCGCTGGCGGCCGGCGCGACGCCGCTCGACTTCGCCTACGAGGTCCACACCGACGTCGGCCACCGCTGCGTCGGCGCGAAGGTCAACGGCAAGATCGTCGCGCTGAGCTACGAGCTGCACTCGGGCGACATCGTCGAGGTGCTGACCTCCAAGCGGGAGCGCGGACCCTCGCGCGACTGGCTCGCCGTCGTCAAGACCTCCCGCGCCCGCAACAAGATCAAGCAATGGTTCAAGGCCGAGAGCCGCCAGGACACCGAGCACGCGGGTCGCGAGGCGCTCCAGCAGGCGCTCCGCAAGCAGGGGCTACCGGCGCAGCGGATCAGCGGCTCGGCGCTGCTGGCGGATGTCATCCGCGAGCTCGGCTTCCGCAAGGCCGACGACTTCTACATCGCCCTCGGCGCCGCCAAGATCTCTCCGCGAACCGTTGTCGCGAAGATCCTCCAGCGCCTCAAGCAGGGCGAGTCCGCCGACGGCGAGCAGACCGCCGCCTCGACGCTGATCTCCTCGCGGCGCGAGCGGCGCCGGCCGACCAACTCCTCGAGCGACTTCGGGATCCGCGTCGAGGGAGTCAGCGACGTGCTCGTGCGGCTGGCGAAGTGCTGCCGGCCGGTCCCGGGGGATGAGATCGTCGGCTACATCTCGCTCGGCCGCGGCATCACCATCCACCGCGCCGACTGCTCGAACGCGCGGGCGCTGAGCCGCGACGCCGACCGCTTCACCCCGGTCAGCTGGGACGGCGGCCAGACAACCGGGTTCAAGGTCGAGGTCCAGATCGACGGCTGGGACCGCCACCGCCTGCTCGAGGATCTCTCGCGGACGTTCTCCGAGGCGGGCATGAACATCGTCGAGGCGCAGTGCACCGCCAACCCGCCGATGATCCGCAACCGCTTCGTCGTGGAGTGTCCCGACACGCAGACGCTGAAGACGACGATCAGCCGCCTTCGCAACATCGACTCCGTCTTCGACGCCTTTCGCGTCACGCCCGGCAGCTGAGCTACGCCACCACGGCCAGCGCCCGCGGGCGGATCGTAAAGCGCGTCTCGGTCACATCGCCGATGTAGTCCCCGTCGACCTGGAGCGGCAGCGGCCGCCCGGTCGCGCTCGAGACGGTGATCGCGCCGGCCGCCGGAAGCGCGCTGATCTGGCGATGGCGCGCGACGCTGCCGCGACCCGCCAGCGCCCGCACGCCGAGCGTCGCGCCGCCGAGAAGGCTCGCACGCCGCAGCACCACCGTCGACAGGGTCCCGCCGTCGAGCGTCGCGCCGTCCGCCAGGTCGATGGGCCGCCCGCGCCAGTACGTGTAGTGCTCGGCGTTCTGCACGACCGCGGTCACGCCCGCCACGCTCTCGCCCCCGGCGCTGACGAACATCCGCGGCGCGGCGAGCGTGTAGCGGCGCGCGAACGTGGCGAGGGCCGCGGCGAGGTAGAAGTAGGGGCCGAAGCGCGCCTTCAAACGCGGCCGCGCGTCGACGGCCCTGACGACGTCCGCGTCGATTCCAACCCCGGCGCTGAATGTGTAGAGGCGCCCTTCGACGGCGCCGAGGTCGACCAGTCGCGGCTCGAAGCGGTCGGCCACGCCGAGCAGGTGCTCGGTCGCGTCGACGATCTCGCCGGGGATCCCGAGCAGCTTGCAGAACACGTTCGCCGATCCGCCCGGCAGGCAGGTCAGCGGCGTCGACGAGCCCGCGAGGCCGTTCGCGGCCTCGTTGACCGTTCCGTCGCCGCCGAAGGCGATCACGACCTCGCAGCCGTCGTGGGCGGCGTCGCGCGCGAGCTCGGTCGCGTGGCCGCGCCGCTGCGTCTCGACCGCGTCGACCGCGTAACGCGCCGACAGCGCGTGGACGACGAGGTTTCGCAGCCGGTCGGAGACCGTCGTCGCAAACGGGTTGACGATCACCAGTGCGCGCCGGCGGTCGGCCTCGGCGACGGGCTCCAGCGTCGCGACGATCCGCTCGACTGCTGCTTCGGTTTGATCGCGGGCCATGCCCCTGCTATAGCACGCCCCGGCGCTATACTTGCCGGCTACATAGCTGGATCGCATCCAGAGGGGTGGAGGGACTGGCCCTGTGAAACCCCGGCAACCGATCCGCGCAAGCGGAAAACGGTGCCAATTCCATCAGGCTCCAAACAGGCCTGGGAGATGTGGTTGGGGCTCTGCCTTCGCACGAACCTTCGCCACACGACCGGCGGAGGTTTTTTCACATGGCGGCAGAGAAGCTGAAGTGCAAGGAGTGCGGGAGCGAGTATCCGCTCGTCGCGCTCTACGTCTGCGATCGCTGTTTCGGGCCGCTCGAGGTCAGCTACGGCGCGCCCATCGACGCCGACGATGTCGCGGCGCTGCGCCGCCGCATCCAGGCCGGATCCGGCGACATGTGGCGCTACGCCGACTTCCTGCCGCTGGCGGGCGGGGCGCCCGGGCCGTCGAACCACCGCGCCTCGCGCGCCGGCGTCCCGGCCGGCTGGACGCCGCTGGTTCGCGCCGAGCGCCTCGCGGAGCGGCTCCGGCTGCGCGAGGTCTGGGTCAAGAACGACTCGGCCAACCCGACGCACTCCTTCAAGGATCGCGTCGTCGCCGTCGCTTCGGCGCGCGCGCGCGAGCTCGGCTTCGCGGCGCTCGCCTGCGCCTCGACGGGGAACCTTGGCAACGCCGTCGCCGCCCAGGCGGCCGCGCTTGGCCTGCCTTCCTACGTCTTCATCCCGGCCGACCTCGAGGAGCAGAAGGTGCTCGCCACGGGCATCTACGGCACGAACCTCATGACCGTGCGCGGCAACTACGACGATGTCAATCGCCTCTGCACGGAGCTCTCGGCCGAGCACGACGACTGGGCGTTCGTGAACATCAACATGCGCCCCTACTACTCCGAGGGCTCAAAGACGGTCGCCTTCGAGATCGTCGAGCAGCTCGGCTGGGAGCTGCCGGACCGCATCATCGTTCCGATCGCCTCCGGCTCGCTTTTCACAAAGGTCCACAAGGGGTTTCGCGAGTGGATCGACCTCGGCCTCGTCACCGGTCGCGAGCCGGTCATGCACGGCGCGCAGGCGACCGGTTGTGCACCCGTCGCGAACGCCTTCGCCGCCGGGCAGGACTTCTGCCAGCCGGTCAAGCCGGACACGATCGCCAAGTCGCTTTCGATCGGCAACCCCGCCGACGGGCCCTACGTCCTCGAGCTCGCGCGGCGCACGGGCGGCAGCGTCGACGCCGTCAGCGACGATCAGATCCGCGCGGGCATCGCGCTGCTCGCCGAGACGACGGGCATCTTCACCGAGACCGCCGGCGGCGTCACCGTCGCCGTGCTCGAGGAGCTCGCGCGGCGCGGCGAGATCGATCCCGACGAGCGCGTCGTGCTGCTGATCACCGGAGACGGCCTGAAGACGCTCGACGCGGTGCGCGGCAGCTTCCGCGCGCGCGAGATCGACCCCACCGTCGACTCCTTCGATGAGACGCTCGCGAGGGCGGCGGCCTGATGGCGGCGCGCGTCAAGATCCCAACGCAGCTTCGCGCGGCGACCGGCGGGGTCAGCGAGGCGACGGTCGAGGGGGAGACTGTCGGCGACGTTCTCGACGGCCTCTTCGATCAGTTCGCCGAGCTTCGCGAGCGCATCTCCGACGAGCACGGTGGCCTGCGGCGCTTCGTGAACGTCTACCTGGCGGGCGAGGACATCCGCTTTCTGGACGGGATCGCGACGAGCGTCCCCGACGGGGCCGAGCTGACGATCCTGCCGGCCGTGGCCGGTGGCTGACAGCGGCCACCGCGTCCGCTGGCTCGACGAGCCCGAGGACAAGGATTACGCGGCCGCTCGGAGCTATCTGTCGCTGCTCGTGGCGCCCGACGAGCGCGACGCCATCGTCGAGCGACTGCACGACGCTCCGCTGGGCCAGTGGCGCGCCAAGGACGTCCTGCGCGCGGCGCAGCTTCCGCTGCTCGGCCCCAAGCAGAGCGAGGAGGTCGCCGAGAAGCTCGCCAGGGTGCGCGCCAAGGAGGCCCTGTCGCCGATCCTGATCGTCGTCCTCGAGCCGCACGGGCGCACGCAGATCGCCGACGGCTACCACCGGACCTGCGCGGCCTATCTCGCCCACGAGGACACCTACGTGCCGGGGCGGATCCTGTTCGCCTGAGTCAGCCCGCGACGCGCGTGCTGTAGCGGGATCTCCCGCTGCAGTGCTTGGCGGCGCCACCGTAGGCGGTGACGATCACGCCGTGCTCGCCGCCGCCGGCGGTGAAGGTGCCAGAGACCTTGAAGGTGGCGGCGATCGACCCCTTGAGCGGCCCGGAGTCGATCATGTCGGCGCCGGAGGCCGAGAACTCGCCGGTCTGCGAGATCGCGCTGGGCCGGAATGTCAAGGTCGGAGTCCCCGGCGGCCCACTGCCCGAGCAGTAGATCGGCAGGCTTGCGATGTGCAGCGCCACGACGGCGCGGCCGCCGGCCGAGACGCGCAGCGTGATCGCGATATGACGAGCGCCCGCGAGTGAGCCCTTGTAGGTGGCACCCGCTCGAGCTGTGGCGGCGAGCGCCGCCGGGGCGAGCGCGAACGCGGCGGTGCCGAGTGCGAGCGCGGCTGTGAAGCGGGCGCGGCGGCGCATTCGACGCGAATGATCGCAGTCCTTTTGCGGAGGTCTGGGTCGGGGCGAACAATCAACGATTGGACGGCTGGCGCCCCGCAGGTCGAACCATCGTTGGGCCACCGCCGAGAACCTAAAGTCGTTCGGCCCACGGTACGAAGATCACCTCAGGCCCCTCGCAACAGACGAGATCGCAGCGGCCGGCAGACGGCAAGCCGGCCGCAGCAGAAGGGCTCTTCAGGACACCGATGCAAACCAGATCCACCAACAACACCCGAATCGCAGCGGCCTATTCGTGCATTCCCTGGCCGGCCGCGGCGAACCGCTCGAGCGCGTTCGGCGCGACGCTCGCACGCGCCCGTCGTACCGCGCGCGCCAAGCGCGCCCAGGGAGTGCTTCCGGGCACCTCCCGGCGTTCTCTGGACGGGCCGCCGCCCGAGGTCCAGCGCGAGCTGGACGCCGCCGCGCGTGTCAGCCAGACGCTGGCGGCACAGGGGAAGGAGCTTCGCTTCGGCACCGACGCGGACGGACGCGTGTCGGTCGAGCTGACGGACAGCATGGGGCATGAGATCGACGTGATCGGTCCCGTCGGGCTGTTCCGGCTCCTGCAACAGCAGGCCTAGCAGCTCAGCGTGAAGCGCTGCCGCGGGGCCTGATCCCCGCCAGGCGACACTGCGTTTGCGTCAGCCGTGAAAGCGGATCACGCTGCGCGTACGCCGCGGCGCAGGCCGAGCGAGCCGCGCCGCCGCAGTGGCTGATCACCTGGCTGCCCATCGAGCCGGGGAACGTGACCGTGATGCAGCCGTTGCGCGACGCGGGCGCGCTCGAGCGGGCGATCAGGAACGCGCAGCCGCCGATGACCGCGATCAGCACGACGGCGATTGCGCGCCGCTGCGCCCGCGACAGCGGCTGGGCGAGGCGCTGGGCGTGGCCGACCATCACCATCGAAGCGCCGAGTATAGGCAGCGCAACGCAGCGCTCCGCCGCGCCGCTCCGGCCAGGACGCTGGAGGCTCGCGATCGGCGCGGCGAGCGCGGTGCTCGCCAACGACGCCAGGCAGGTGGCGGCGGTGCGGGGTGGGCGGGCCGGAACGGCTCCACCTTGCGGCGCTCGCGCGGGTCACCTGACGCGGTGGGCCACACGACACCTGTGGGGTATGGCCAGCGCCGGCGAGCGCGCCTAGCGTTGAACGGAACCGCGCATGAGGATCGTTCACCCGCAGAGCCCCGTTCGCAGCACCGTCGTCACGCGTCTGCACAGCCCCGACCGGCGCGGCGGCGGCGAGCGTCCGGTCGCGCTGGTCGTCGTCGGCGGCGCACGACTGCTGCGTGCCGCCGTCTGCGGCCTGATCGACGCACAGCACGGGATGCGCGTCGTGGGCTCGCTGCCGTCGGTGGAGGCACTGGCCGACGCCTACCGTCGCGATCCGCTGGTCTGCGATGTCGTGGTGCTCGATGCCGACGATGCGGGGGATCGCTGCGTGGCGGCGGTCGATCGCGTCCTGGCGCTCGGAATGCGCTCAAGAGTCGTTCTTCTGTGCTCCAGCGTCACCGAGGACGTCGTGCTGTGCGTGGCCACGCGATCGATCGACGGAGTGGTCCTCAAGGAGTCTTCGGTCAGCGAGCTGCGCGAGGCCGTCGAGGAGGTGATCAGCGGCCGGCTCGTGCTGCCCGAGCCGTGGGCCGCGGCGCCCCGCGCCGTGCCGCTCACGCCGCGTCAGCTGGAGGTTCTGAAGCTGATTGCCCACGGTCACAGCAACGAGGAGATCGCTGGGCGCCTGGGGCTTCAGCGAAACACGGTGAAGTTCCACATCAGCCAGATCTTCCGCCGGCTCGGCGTCCGAAACCGCATCGAAGCGGTCGCGCAGCTCGTCGCTGACGACCGCCACTAAGGCGGAAGAAAACTGCCCACCTGCGGGCTCGAAACCTCACCCACCACCGCCCACCGCACGTGGTGCAATTCCCGCAAGCCCGGCAGCTGCGATCTGCCGGGCGCAGTTTTTAACGAGTGGGAGACGACGCAGCGGTTGACGCGTCTCGCGCAGGCGCGGCGCCGGCAGTAGCGCGGTCGCGCGCGGCGGAGCTCCAGAAGCGGTGCATCACGCCGAAGCTCGGCGCCGCCGGCCTGAGCGATCTAGGAACTGCAATCCTGGTCCATCGGAGCCTCCTTGGCCGATGCTCTTGGATCACCATCTGTTGTACCACCATCCACGCAGCTGTCAAACGCGGTGTCGATCGAACGCGGAGCGAGCGCGGCGCCGCGCCGCCGCATTCGAGGTCAAGAACTCGCTCAGCTGATCACGGCGGCGCTCGCGCAGTCGCGGCTCATCTCGACCATGAACGGCCTTAGGAGGTTCTGGGCGAGGTATTCGGACTGCCCGTTCGCTCGCGCAACATCGGCTCGGTCATCGGCGCCACGCTGAAGTCGCTGTTCGGCGGTGAGCTCCGCGGCATGACGAAGATGCTGGCCGCCGGCCGCGAGTCAGCCACGGAGCGCCTCGTCGTCGAGGCCGGCTCGAAGGGCGCGAACGCGATTCTCGTTCCGCTTCGATACCTCCGAGCTCGGCTCGATGTGGACTGAGATCTGCGCCTACGGAACGGCAGTGCGGGCGCGACAGGCTGCGTAAGCGGCCGCAAGCGGTGCTCGGCCAGGGGTGGCCAAAGCATCACGCGCGTGCGTTCCAGATGATCTCCCAGAGGTGGCCGTCGGGGTCGCGGAAGTAGCCCGAGTAGATCCCCCACGGGCGATCGTGCGGCGGGTCGGTGACGATCGCGCCCGCGGCCATCGCCGTCGCGAGCACGGCGTCGACCTCCGATCTCGAGCCGACGAGCTGCCCGATGCTGAACTCTCCGGACTTCGGTGGCCCCGTCGCGATCGCGGCGTCCTTCGCCAGCTCTGACCGCGGATAGAGAGCGAGTGTGAGCCCTCCCTCGAGGTGGAACATCACGACCGCGCCAGCCGGAGTCTCGGCGTCGCCCGTCCACTCGGTGCCGACGATTCCGGCTGATTCGAGGCCCATGCCGTCCCGGTAGAAGGCGAGTGCGCGGTCGAGATCGGCCACGGCGAGCGTCAGCACGTGGACTCGCGGATCCATCACTCGCCCCATCCCGCGAACGCTTCGATGTCGCCCTCGATGTCGAACCAGTACTCGCGGAATCGGTCGCAGATGCCGGGCGGAGCGAGACGTGCGATCAGGCAGCCCGCGACCGTCGTGGCAGGCTGTTCCCGCGAGTTGACCCAGAACTCGGCCACCACGCGGTCAGCGTCGATCACGGGAACGCCCATGCGGACCCTGACGGCGCCCTGCTCGCTCTTTTCCTTCTCGACGTATGCGCTCAGCGCGGGTCTGCCGACCACCGTCTCATCCGTCGCGTGGGCCACGTACACGACATCCTCGCTGAAGAGCTCGACGAACCCGTCGATGTCCCAGCGCTCCCACGTCTGACCGTAGTTTGAAACGAAGGCGGCGGCCTGCTCGCGTGTGACCAATCCGCCCATCGCCGCCAGATTATGCGAGGCGGGGACGATTCGCCGTCTCGCGCGGCGACGCCCGCTCGAGCGTCGCGACTCAAGCTATCGAATACCCGGGAATATGACGATGCGGTCGGTGGATGCCTCGCTCTACCGCCGACATCTTCCGCGGTGGCCTGACCACGATCGTCGTCGGCGTCGTCTCGGTCCTCGTGCCGCCGGCCTCGTTGCCGCCTCATTTCGGCTATTACGCGGTCGCTGCGGCGTTCCTCCTCGGCATGCGCTTCGGCCCACGTGCGATCGCGATGTTCTTCATCGGCTGCGTCGCGGTCGGACTGGCCAACCTCGCCGGCAGAGGAGCGTGCGTGCCGAGCTCAGACCACGTGCGCTGCGGCTTCGAAGCGGCGGAGCCGCTGCTGGTCTTCGGTTACTTCGTCGGCCCGACGCTCGCCGGCGTGCTCGTTGGCGCAGCGATCCGCGTCTCGCGGGCGGTCCGTTCCCAGGCCGGTGTTTCACCCGCGGTGCTACCGCCGGGTCGCGAACGGCTGCTGATCGGCCACACGCTCACGGTCGCGCTGGCCGCCGCCACCGCCGCCTTTCTCGCACTCGCGCTTCTCTCGCCCGGAGGAGGGTCGCTACTGCTGCCGGCCCTCGGTGCGTGCGTCGCGTTCGGGCTCGCGCCCACCTACGCCGGCGAGACACCCGAGCGCTCGGCGCACACGAGCGCGCCGAGCTGGTAGCCGTCAGGAGTCGCGGGCTTCGCGAAAAAGGCGCGTCATCGACTGGAGCAGCTTCCAGCCGATCGCTCCGTTGCTCTCCACGAGCGGGCGAAAGTCCCAGAAGGTCACGCCGTAGCAGACGAGATCGCTGGCGGCGGTGATCGAGGCGCTTCGCGCGCCCTCGTCGATCAGCGCGATCTCCCCGAAGTAGTCGCCGGCGGAAAGTGTCTTGCGCTGCTCACCGTGGACGAACACATGCGCCTCGCCGGAGTCGATCACGAAGAAGGCGGCGCCGCCAGAGCCCTCCTGGATGACCGTTTCGCCGGACCGAAACCGACGGACTTTGAACAGCCGCGCGATCTGGCCCGCTTCGTCGTCGGTCAGCTCGGCAAACAGCGGGACGCGTTGCAGGGCCTCGATCGGGACGCCTGGCATCGGACGGACCCTAGGCGCCGGCGCGTGTCACTGCTCGGCACTGGAGCAGATACAACGTCTCGCCCGCGATCGCCCACTCGATGTCGCGAGCCGGTCCGTAGACGCGCTCGCAGCGATCGGCCAGAGCGCTCAGCTCACCGATCTGGGCGTCGTCGAGGCACAGCTTCTCCTGAAGGTCCGGCGCGATCGGGTCTTCGAAGGTGCCACCCTCGGGGAGCGTCCGCACCGCGATCTTCTTCAGCCCCGCAGTCCGCTCGAGGACTCGTCCCGAGCGGTCGACGCGGAAGTGATCGGGGATCACGAGCCCCGCGACGACTGCCTCGCCGAGCCCCCAGCTGGCCTCGATCACACGCTCGTCGGCGCCGGTGATCGGGTTCTGCGTGAACATCACGCCGGCGCTGTCGGGGTCGAGCAGGACCTGCACGACGACGCCGACGCTCGGGCGCGTGAACAGCCCGACCTTCTGCCGGTAGGTGATCGCAGAGTCGGAGTTCGCAGACCACCAGATCTCGCTGACGGCGTCGGTCAGGACCTCCCACGACGGAACGTTCAGCAGCGTCAGGTGCTGCCCGGCGAAGCTCGCCTCGGCGCCGTCCTCGTCGACGGCGGAGGAGCGTACGGCGAGCGGGCCGCCGAGCGGGCGCACGAGGTTGGTGACGGTCTCGATCGCGTCCTCCTCACCGGCGGCCACGGCCTCGACGATCGGGCCGGCCAGCGCGACGCCGGGGGGGACCGGAAGTCCGTCGCGCAGCGCCTGGCCGAGCCCGACCGCCTTCGAGCCGAACAGCGAGACCTCGGCGGCCTCGTCGAGGGTGACCGCCTCGCTCACCCGAGCACCGCCACCTCGCCGGCGTCGCCGTCGACGCGCACGAGCGTGCCGTCGGCGATGCGCTCGGTGGCGTCGCGCGTCCCCACGACGCCAGGGATCCCATACTCGCGCGCGACGATCGCAGAGTGCGAAAGGAGCCCGCCGCTGTCGGTCACGATCGCGCCGAGCAGCGGCAGCAGGATGTTGAACGCTTCGGTCGTCGACACCGTCACGAGCACGTCGCCCTTGACGATCCGGTTGAACTCCGCCGGGCCCGAGATGCAGCGCGCGGGGCCCTCGTAGACTCCTCGGCTCGCGGCCAGCCCGCGCAGCTTCTGCTCCTCGTGCTCGGCCTGCGAGCTTCCGAACAGCTCGCCCATCACGATGCCGATCGCGCCCATCATCCGTCCCGCGGCCGGTGGCAGCCCGGATGGGTCAGGCGGCGGATGGGGTGAATCTCCGAGCACCGCGGGTGCCTCCTTGGCGGAGTGCGTGGCGCGGAACGCGGCCCGCGCGGCGAGCTCGTCAGCCGACGGCCCCACGCCATCGCGCACAAGCGAGCACATCTCGTCAAACCCCGCGTAGATGAGGTGCTCAGGCTCGTGGATGAGTCCCCTGGCGGCGACCCGCTCGCCCGCGCCAAGCACGGCCCGGCGCATGAGGCCGGACGCCCAGATGTCGCTGAACACGCCACGCTCGTCGCGGATCCGGTAGGTGAGGCGAGCCTCGCCGAGCAGCTCGTCGAATTCGGCCTGATGCTCGGGCGGAACCTGGTCGCGCACGGCCGTGATCCGCGCGTCGATGTCGGATCCTTCGCCGCCGGTCCGCTCGACCGCGATCCGTATCGCGCGCACCAACACGTCAGGCAGCTCGATCGCGCGTGGCTCGGCGATGTCGAAGCCGTCGAGCAGCCTGTTGCCGACAAGGTCGAGGTAGTCGGAGACGGCCGCGCCCGTGCCACCGTCGAGTGAGCGCAACTCCTCGATCACGCTCGCCGGGTCGCCGTCGGAGTTGAGCAGCTCCGTGGCACGGGGGTCGCGCGCGACGGCTGTGATCAGCTGCTCGAGCTCGCCCGAGGCGCCGGCCGAAACCGGCGACGCGCCGGCCATCAGGCCGAGAAGCTCGGATGACGGAAGGCCGGTCCAGGCGCCCGCGTGCGCGAGGAAGTCGCCGGTCGGAACGACCGCCGCCGCCGTGTGGCGCATGTGCTGCGAGAGCATCGCCGAGTGGTGGTCGCGGCAGCGCCCGAGGTAGGCGACGAGCTCCTCATCGCTGAGCGCCGTCGGGTCGACCGACTGGATCTCGCGATGGGCGGCGATCGACGCCGGCTTGACTGTCTCATCCCACGCTTGCACCTGCTCGCGCCAGAGCTTGCCCGCGAAGACCTCCTCGGCGCGCTGGAAGCGCGCCGGCGCCTCCTCAGGCGTCACGGGGCGCGGCGACATGTAGGCGAAGCCGTTGACGTATTGGTAGTCGAGCGTGTCGATCAGCATTCCGTAGAAGCTCGTGAAGTCGCGGACACCGCGCTGCATCGCGTCCGGGTGCACCTCGGTCCAGTAGCGGGTCGCCGGGCGGGGGAAGTGCACCGCCTCGATCTCCCACGATCCCGGCCCGGGCGGATCGAACCGGAGTTCCTCCGCCGCCTGTGTCTCAGTCACAGATCTCCCCTTCCTGTGCGCGCCAATAAATGGCCGGCGGCTGCAGCGCCGACCGCAGGGCATCGTACGCCTGTCGGGTCAACGGCGCCGGGCGCACGACCGCCGCTCGCAGTACCCGTGAACAACCCTGAGGCGATGGGTGGTAGCCCTGGCCGCGCTCGCCGTATGCGCGGTGCCGAGGCCGGCGCCTTCGCGTCGTGAGCGCGAGCACGATCTGGCTGACCGCTGCTCGGCGCCTCGTCGGCGACCGCAGGGGTTCCGCGCCCGCGACGCGCCGTCCGCATCGAAGTGTCGGCCGCCGATCGGTGACCGCGTCCACGACGCAGGATCTAAACCCGCGTCCTGCACGCCGCAGGCACGTTGGACCCGTTTGTTCTGGGCGCAGCGCCGGCCCGGAACGGTGTTCGCAGGCGTAACATCGCCGTTACAAGACTGAAACAAGATCATCACTGTTGGTAAACAAATCCGTGCGGCGTGCGGTCTAGCCTGGTGCCCCCGGGTGAAGACCGGTCGCCGATCGCGATTCGAACACTGCCCGCGAACACAACCACTTCAAAGAGGGAGGAATATGTCTACTCGCTACCGCGCCTTCAGGGCGCGGGCCGGCATGTCGCGCTCGCGTGCGCTCGTGTCGGTCTCCGTGGTCGCCGTAACCGCGCTCGCCTGCGTTGGCGCGGGTCTCAGCCAAGCCGCCACGCGTGCTCACACGAGCGGCGCGAGCTGGTCCACGGCGACGTCGGCAGCCGCCGGCGGCGGCATGGGCAAGCTGATCGCGGCCGCCAAGGCCGAGAAGACTCTGAACGTGATCGCGCTGCCGAGCAACTGGGCCAACTACGGCGCCGAGATCTCGACGTTCGAGAAGAAGTACGGCATCAAGGTCAACAGCGAAGCTCCGAGCGACTCGAGCGCCCAGGAGATCACCGCGATCCAAACGTCGGGTGGACGCAGCTCAGCGCCGGACGCCGTTGACGTCGGGCAGTCCTACGCCGTTGCGGGCGCCGCCAGCGGCCTCTTTGCCCCGTACAAGGTCACGACCTGGAAGAACATTCCGGCGGCCAACAAGGACGCCCGCGGCAACTACTACAACGACTACGGCGGATACGTGTCGTTCGGCTGCGACCTGAACATCGTCAAGAGCTGCCCGACGACGTGGGCGCAGCTGGAGCAACCGCAGTACAAGAACGACATCGCTCTCAACGGCAGCCCGGTCTCGGCCAACGCGGCGCTCTCGGCCGTGTGGGCGGCGGCGCTCAACAACGGCGGCTCGCTCAGCAACATCGGCCCGGGCCTGACGTTCTTCAAGACGCTCGAAAGCGACGGGAACTTCAACTCGACCGACTGCAACGCGGCGAGCCTGATCGAAGCCGGTTCATGCCCGATCGTGATCAACTGGGACTACCTGAATGTCGCCGGCGCCTGGGGGCTGCCGTCGACCACCAAGTGGAAGGTCGTCGATCCGAACGGCGTGTCGTTCGCCGCCTACTACGATCAGGCGGTCAGCAAGAGCGCGCCGCACCCGGCGGCCGCGCGGCTGTGGGAGGAGTTCCTCTACTCGGCGCAGGGCCAGAACATCTGGCTCGAGGGCTACGCGCGTCCGGTGGAGCTCCAGGCGATGGTCAAGAACGGCACGGTCAACCGGGCCGCCTACGGCAAGCTCCCGAAGGTGCAGCACGTAGCGACGAAGTATCCGACGACAGCTCAAGCCACGGCGGCGGGACAGGCCGTCTCAACCGGCTGGACCTCCTGAGCGCAGAGTCGGCATCGGTTGCACTGGTGGATCCCTCGGCGCCCCGGCGTCGAGGGATCCACCGTCGGATGGCCACGTTCTTGGGCGGCTGGACGGGGATCATGCCGTTCGCCGCCTACGTGCTGGTGTTCCTCGGCCTGCCGCTCTACATGGTCGTCCACGGCTCGCTGACTACGAACGGCGGCAGCCTCACCTTCGCCAATTTCAAGGCGACCTTCACATCGCCGGAGTACAAGGCGGCGTTCGAGAACAGCATCGTCCTTGCGCTGTGGACCTCACTCTTGGGCGCTGCCTTCGGCGTCTGGCTCGCGGCTGCCGTGATCGCCGGCAAGCCCGGTGGCATGCTGCGCCGGGTCGTGTCCAGCGCGTCTGGCGTGTTCGCGTATTTCGCCGGCCTTCCGCTCGCGTTCGCGTTCATCGCCACGCTCGGCCCGCTCGGCGCCGCCACGGTGCTGCTGAAGGACATGGGTTACGACCTCTACGCGCACAGCTTCAGGATCACGTCGATCTTCGGTGTCGGGCTGGCGTACGTCTACTTCCAGATTCCGCTGATGGTCATCCTGATCTCCCCGGCTCTGGAGGGGCTGCGCCCGCAGTGGCAGGAGGCCGCGCAGAGCCTCGGTGCGACGAAGCTCGCCTACCTTCGCCACGTCACGGTCCCGGTGCTCGCGCCCTCGGTGATCGGAGCGACGCTGATCCTGTTCGGCAACGCCTTCGCGGCCTACGCGACCGCCTTGGCGCTGGCCGGCAGCACGTTGGCCATCGTCCCGGCGCAGATCGACGACGCCATCAACGGGAATGTGCTGGTCGGCCAGACCAACGTCGGTCTTGCGCTCGGCGTCGAGATGATCCTCGTGGTCGTGGTCGTGATGGTCGGCTACGGACTCGTCCAGCGCCGGGCCAGGAGGTGGCTGCAGTGAGCGGGCAGTCTGGCGCCATCGGGATGTTCGGCGCCGACACGATCATCGACCAGGGCGCGCCGGCCCGAGGCGCGCCGACGCGGCGGCGCCGGGGGCGCCCGCGCCTGTGGCGGGTCAGCATCTTCGTGCTGGCGGCGATCTACTTCCTCGGGCCGCTGGTGAGCGCGTTCAAGTACAGCCTGATCACAGCCAACGGCAGCTACGGCTTCAGCAACTACTCGAAGATCGTCAACAGCTCGGCGATCCTCTCCTCGCTCGCCACCTCGCTCGAGATCGCGGGAATCGCGGCGGTGGTCGTCGTCTCGCTGATGCTTCCGACGGTCGTCTGGGTGCGACTGCGACGGCCGAAGCTGACGCTGCTGCTGGAGGGCATCACCCTGCTGCCGATCGTGATCCCGCCGGTCGTGGTCGCGGCCGGCCTCGAGCAGATGCAGAGAAACGCGCCGAGCTGGGTCGTCAGCTTGCTGTTCAACCATGCGCTGACCGGGCTCACGCCGTTCTACGTCGTCCTCGCGATGCCCTTCACCTATCGCGCACTGGACACCGGCGTGCGAGCGATCGACCTCCGCACGCTCGTCGACGCGTCGCGCAGCCTCGGCGCCTCCTGGTTCACGACGCTGACACGCGTGATCCTGCCGAACGTCCAAACCGCGGTGCTCGGCGCGATGTTCCTGACGATCGCGCTGTGCCTTGGCGAGGTCGTGATCTCCAACTTGCTGCTCTACACGACCTTCCCGGTCGAGATCATCCAGCAGAGCCTGGCCGGCACCGCCGGCATCGCGGTCGCGCTCTCGAACATCTCGCTGGTGTTCACGTTCCTGCTCCTGTTCGCGCTGTCATTCATCGGCAGGCGTCGACTTGGCTCAAGCTCCGGCGGGCGGGTGTTCTGATGATTCGCTTCGAGGGCGTTCAGCGCTATTTCGGGGACGTGGCCGCACTCGACGGTCTCGACCTCGAGATCGAGAAGGGCGAGCTGATCGCCTTGCTCGGCCCCTCGGGTTGCGGTAAGACCACCGCACTGCGGATCCTCGGCGGATTCGACCGCCCCGATGCGGGGAGAGTGTTCGTCAACGACGTCGAGATCACCGCGCTGCCGGCGCACAAGCGCGACATGGGCATGGTCTTCCAGGCCTACAGCCTGTTCCCGAACATGGACGTGCGCACGAACGTCGCCTTCGGGCTGCGCATGCGCGGGCAGGACAAGGCGCGGCGGCACAAGCGCGCCGACGAGCTCCTCGAGCTGGTTGGACTCACGCAGACGGCCGACCGCTACGCGCACCAGCTATCGGGTGGCCAGCAGCAGCGGGTCGCGATCGCGCGCGCGCTCGCGATCGAGCCGGAGGTGCTGCTTCTCGATGAGCCGCTCGCGGCGCTCGACGCCCGCGTTCGACTGCAGCTGAGAGCGGAGATCCGCAGCCTCCAGCAGCGGCTCGGGATCACGACCCTGTTTGTCACTCACGACCAGTCCGAGGCGCTTTCGATCGCCGACCGCGTCGGCGTGATGCGCTCCGGCCGCCTCGAGCAGCTCGACACGCCCGAGAACGTCTACCGGCACCCGGCGACGCGGTTCGTGGCCGAGTTCGTCGGCGCCATGAACCGGCTGCCCGGGCGGATCGGGGACAACGGCGAGATGCAGGTGCTCGGTCACCGCCTCGCCGTCGTGAACCCCGATGGGTTCGTGAGCGGCGCCGCCGTCGATGCCCTCCTACGCCCCGAGTCGGTCGCTGTGGTTCGCGACTCGGCTGGGCCAGGCGAGATCACCGACCGCACCTTCCTCGGTTCGGTGACCCGGCTCGAAGTGACGCTGGACAGCGGCCAGAAGGTGCTCGTGGACTCCCACGGCCACGGTGTCGGCAGTCCAGCGCTCGGTGAACGCGTCGGGTTGCAGATCCTGGCCGAGTCGGTCACCGTCACCGCGGCTGATACCTCCGCCTGAGGGGCGCTCGGCCGGCCAGGCAACCTCGGCGCCGCATGTTGCCGCGGCGGCCCGCGTCGCGGCTTCGCCGATCCGACTCCTTCGGCGGTCGACGTATCGCTTCGTTCATCGCAGTGCAGTCGCGCGAGGGCATCAAGGTTCGCGTGGTTGGCGTCGAAGTAGGAAGACATGGCGACCGTTGCGGCTGCGTGGCACGGGGCTCGCCGAACCGTCTCGGCGCAGTTGGCGGCGGAGATCCCCGGATGGGCCTGGGCGTCAGGGCTCTACCTCGCCCTGTCTGTGCTCGTGATCGGTCACGCCGCGGTGGGGGAGCCGGGGGGGATCTGCGCATGTGGCGCGGCTGGGAATGACCCGGCGGTGGCGATGTGGTCGCTCGCCTGGTGGCCGCACGCGCTGCTCCAGGGCCTCGATCCCTTCTACACGCACGCACTGTGGGCGCCGCACGGCACCTCGGTCGCCGCCGCAGCGACGATCCCGGCAGCGGCGATCGCCGCGTGGCCGATAACCGCGGCGTTCGGACCGCTTGTTGCCTACAACGTCCTCGCGATCGCAAGTCCGGCCCTGTCGGGGTTCACCGCGTTCCTCTTGTGCCGCAGGCTCGCAGGGCGAACCGGCCCGGCTCTGGCGGGTGGCCTGCTGTTCGCGTTCGGCGGCTACCAGCTGAGCCAGCTCCAACTTCACCTGAACCTCGCGCTCGTCTTCATGCTGCCGTTGCTGGCGCTGTTCGCGGTTCGGCGTTTCGCCGGCGAGATCAGCCGTCGACGGTTCGTTGTCGCGATGGCGCTCGTGCTCATCGTGCAGGCGCTGCTCTCGACCGAGATCCTCCTCGACGCCTGCATCGTTGGCCTGCTCGCGGCCGTTGTCGCGTACGCGGTCACCGATGGGCGGGATCGCTCGCGTGTAGTGCAGGTGGCGGTCGAGACCGTGTTCGCCGGCATAGGCGCGGCGCTGCTCCTGCTCCCGTATCTGCTCGCGGCTCTCTCGCAGCCGCCGGTCGCACGGCCCGGAAATCGCTACGGCCTCGACGCGCTGAATCTGATCGTGCCGACACCGGTCAGCTGGCTCGGTGGCCAGCTCTTCCACGGCGTCTCGGCCACATTCGAGGCCGGCAACAGCGTCGAAGCCGACGGTTACCTCGGCCTGCCGCTGCTGGCCATCGCTGGATGGTTCGCCGCGAGCCGGTGGCGCACGCTGCGCGAGGCGCGTGTCCTGATCGTGCTGCTCGTCCTCGTGATCGTGCTCGCACTCGGCTCGGCGCTTCGGATTGCGGGGGCGAGCGTCATCCCTCTGCCGTGGCGCTCGCTCGGGGCGCTGCCGCTGCTCGGGGACATTGTCGCGAGCCGCCTCATGGTGTTCGCCGACCTGATCCTCGCGATGATCGCCGCTATGTGGCTGGCCGAACGCGCCCGGCGACCCACGTTCCGGTGGCTGCTCGCCGCGCTCAGCGTTGCCGCACTGATTCCCAACGTGCCTGGCGAGTTGTGGAACAGCCGGCCGCCGAACCCGCGATTCTTCGCAGCCGGACTCCAGCGGCAGTACCTCGCCCGCGGCGAGAACTTGCTCGTGATCCCTGTCGCGTGGCACGGCGACTCGATGCTGTGGCAGGCCGAGAGCGACTTCTCCTTCGCGATGCCGATTGGCTATCTGTCATCCGCGCTGCCCGACTTCGTCGCCGACGGTGAGGGCCTTGAGTGGATCTTCGAGGGGTCGATCATCAAGGGACGGATCCCGCCGCGTGATGCGCGGGCCATCGTGGCGTTCCTGCACAGCCACGGCATCCGGCACATCGTGCTGTCGCCCGCCTATCTGCCGAAATGGAGTGCGGTCCTGCCGCGCATCGCCGGACCGCCGATCCGCGCCGGCGGCGTTCTGCTGTACACGCTCGATGGTGCGCGCGCGTAGCAACGCATCCGATCGGTCAGGAAGCGCGCCCGGCAGGATTTGAACCTGCGACCTCTCGCTCCGGAGGCGAGCGCTCTATCCCCTGAGCTACGGGCGCGGGCGGCGGGACGCGGGGCGCCTCGACCGTGTGAGCATAGCCGGAGCGCTACGCTCGGCCGCGATGGAGCTCTCCGTGATGTTCGCCGGCACCGCCGGGTCGGTGCCGAGTGCGCGACGCGGGATGCCGGCGCTTCTCGTGCGCCGCGGAGCGGAGCGGATCCTGATCGACTGCGGCGAGGGAACGCAGCGCCAGCTGCTCCAGGCCGGAGGCCTGAGCGACATCACCGATGTCTTCATCACGCACCTGCACGTCGATCACTGGCTCGGCCTGCCGGGGATGCTGCAGACCTTCAGCATGCGCGACCGCGATCGGGCGCTGACGATCCACGGCCCGGACGGGCTCGAGGAGCTGATGCGCTCGATGCGCCGCGTCTACGGCCGGCTGACGTTTCCCCTCGACGTCGTCGAGCTCGAGGCGGGTGACTCCGTCCGCCGCGACGATCTCGAGATCCAGGCGATCAACGTCCGCCACCGCGTCCTCGCCTACGGCTACGTCCTCGTCGAGGACGCGCGCCCGGGGCGCTTTGACGCCGATCTCGCGGAGTCCCTCGGCGTCAGACCGGGGCCCGACTTCGGCCGCCTGCAACGCGGCGAGATCGTCGCCGGAGTTCACCCCGAGCAGGTGATCGGCCCACCGCGCGAGGGGCGCAAGGTCGTCGTCTCCGGCGACACCGCGCCCTGCGAGACGCTCGCGATCGCCGCCCACGGCGCAGACCTCCTGGTTCACGAGGCGACGTTCGGGGAGGAGGAGGCCGAGCGTGCGCAGCTGACGGGCCACTCGACGGCCGCCCAAGCCGCCCGGATCGCCGCCGACGCACAGGTGCGGCTGCTCGCGCTGACGCACATCTCAGCCCGCTACTCGGGGCGCGAGCTCCGCGATGAGGCGCGCGCGATCTTTGCGGCGACCGAGCTGCCGCGCGACTACGACACGATCGAGATCCCGCTGAGCGACCGCGGCGAGCCGGCGCTCGTCCGGTTCGGCGACGCGCCGAGGCAGCCCGTCTGAGCGCGCTGCTAGTCTGCGGCCACATCCTTTAACCGGGTCCTGAGAGGCCAGGAAGGACGGGCAGGTGGACGCAGCTGAGAAGGTCGTGCTCGACCGCGACGGTGTCGCGCGCGCGGTCGTTCGGATGGCGCACGAGGTGGTCGAGCGCAACACCGACCCCGACTCGCCGCTCGCGATCGTCGGCATCCACCGCCGCGGCGTCCACATCGCGCGGCGCCTGCACGCCCAGGTCGCGGAGCTCGTCGACGTCCCGGTTTCGCTCGGCTCATTGGACATCTCCTTCCACCGTGACGATCTCGGCCGGCTGCCGCTCGCGCCGGTCGTACACGCCACGGCGATCGAATTCGCCCTCGACGGCGCGACCGTCGTGATCGTCGACGACGTCCTGTTCACCGGCCGCACCGTCCGCGCGGCGATCGACGCGCTCTTCGAATACGGCCGCCCGGCCCGCGTACAGCTGGCGGTACTCGTCGACCGCGGCCACCGCGAGCTGCCGATCCGCCCCGACTACGTCGGCAAGAACCTGCCGACCTCGCTCGCCGAGCGCGTCAACGTGCGGATCGCGGAGCTCGACGGCACAGACCAGGTAACGATCGGCGTAGCCGCCGGAACGGAGGTGACGCCGTGAGGCACCTGCTTTCGATCGAGGACCTCGACCGCGAGGCGATCGAGCGGATCCTCGACCTTGCCGCGAACTTCGGCGCTGTTGCGGACCGCCCGATCAAGAAGCTCCCATCGCTGCGCGGGCGGCTCGTGATCAACCTCTTCTACGAGGCCTCGACGCGCACCCGCAGCTCCTTCGAGCTCGCCGCCAAGCGACTCTCGGCGGACGTGATGAACCTCGTCGCCAGCGGCTCGAGCGTCGACAAGGGGGAGTCGCTGCGAGACACGGTTGCGACGCTGTCGGCCTACGGTCCCGACGCGATCGTGATCCGCTCGCCTCACGCCGGCGCTCCCGCTCTGCTGGCAGGCTGGACTCACGCCGCCGTCGTCAACGCCGGTGACGGCAAGCACCAGCACCCGACCCAGGCGCTGCTCGACTGCTACACGCTCAAGCAGCGGCTCGGAACGCTCGAGGGCAAGAGCGTCTGGATCGTCGGCGACCTGCTGCACTCACGCGTCGCGCGCTCGTGCATCCAGGCCTTCACCAAGCTCGGCGCGAACGTCACCGTCGCCGGGCCGCCGACGCTCGTACCGGACGCTTTCGAGGCGCTCGGCGCGACCGTCAGGCACTCCCTCGACGACCTGCGCAGCGCCAACGTGATCTACGCGCTGCGGATGCAGCTCGAGCGGATGGGCGACGGGCACGTCCCCTCGCTTCGCGAGTACGCCGCGCACTTCCAGATCGACTCGCGGCGGCTCGGGCCCCGCCAGCTGCTGATGCACCCCGGCCCGGTCAACCGCGGCATCGAGCTCTCGGGCGAGGTGATCGATTCGCCGCAATCGCTGATCACAGACCAGGTCGCCGCCGGCGTCGTCGTGCGGATGGCGGTCCTCTACGAGGTTCTCGCGGGCGCGCCCCAGACGCCGGACGAGCAGTCCTCCGAACGCGAGCTGGAACCGCAGACCGCATGAACGTGCTGTCCGCCGCTCCCCGTCCGCCCGCGGAGCTGCTGCTGCGCGCGGCGCGCGTGTTCGACCCCCGCAGCGGCCTCGACGCCGCGCACGACGTGCTGATCCGCAGCGGTGAGATCGCGGAGCTCGCACCACCCGGCACGCTTGATGCGCCGCGCGAAGCCGAGACCGTCGACGCCGAGGGTCGCCACCTCTTCCCGGCCTTCGTCGACCCCCACGTCCACCTGCGGACACCCGGCCAGGAGCACAAGGAGGACTTCGAAACCGGCACTCGCGCCGCCGCCGCCGGCGGTTACTGCGCGGTCGTCGCGATGCCCAACACCGATCCGGTGATCGACCATCCGGCGCTGCTTCGCGGGCTGGTCGACGCCGCCGCTCGCGAGGCCCGCGTACCGGTCGGATTCATGGCCGCGATCAGCCGCGGCCTCGCCGGTGAGCGCCTGACCGACATGAGCGAGCTGCGCGCGGCCGGAGCGGTCGGCTTCACCGACGACGGCAAGCCGGTCGTCTCGGCCGGCCTGCTGCGCCACGCGCTGCGCAGCCAGATCCTCTGCGGCGGCTTCCTCGCCCTGCACGAGGAGGACCCAAACCTTTCAGCTGACGGCGTCATGCACGAGGGAGCGGTCTCTGTTGAGCTCGGCCTGGCCGGCATCCCGTCGATCTCGGAGTCGACGATGATCGCCCGCGACGCCCAGATCGCAGAGGCCGAGCGGGGACGGGTCCACTTCCAGCATCTCTCGGCGCGCCGCTCGGTCGAGGCGCTCGCCGAGGCCCGCTCGCGCGGCGTCGCGGCCAGCGGCGAGGCGACGCCGCACCACCTGCTGCTGACAGACGAGTCGGTGCGCTCGCTCGACTCGAGCTTGAAGATGAATCCGCCGCTACGCGGCGAGGATGACCGCGCCGCGCTGATCGACGCGCTCCGCGACGGGACGATCGAGTTCATCGCGACCGATCACGCTCCGCACTCGCGCGATGAGAAGAACGTGCCGTTCGAACAGGCGCCGATGGGAACGACGGGCCTCGAATCGAGCTTCGCGGCGCTCTACACCGAGCTCGTGCTCCCCGGTGTGATCTCGCTCGAACTGCTGATCGAGCGCCTGACCGCGGCGGCGTCGCTGATCGGGATCGCGATCCCCTCGATAGCTCCAGCGAAGCCGGCCAACGCCTGCCTGATCGACCTCGGCGCTCGATGGCGGATCGGCGAAGCGGGCTACGAGAGCCGTTCGGCCAACTGCTGCTTCGCCGGCCGCGAGGTCAGCGGCCGCGTCCTGATGACGATCGCGGGTGGGGCCGTCGCCTACCGCGATCGGGCCTTCGCCCTCAGCGCCGCATGAGCTTCGTGCTGCTCGAGGACGGGACCCGCTTCGACGGGGAAGCTGTCGGCGCGCCGGAGGCGGTCACCGGCGAGGTCGTCTTCAACACTGCGATGTCCGGCTACCAGGAGTCGGTGACCGACCCGTCCTATGCACGCCAGCTGATCACGTTTACCTACCCCCACATCGGCAACTACGGGGTCAGCGAGGCGGCGATGGAATCAGATCGCATCCACGCCCGCGCGGTGATCATGCGCGACGCGCGAAACCACACGCGCGGCGCCGAACGCGGCTGGCTCGACTGGCTGCGCGACGGGGGCATACCGGCGATCACGGGAGTCGACACGCGCGCGCTCGTTCGCCACATCCGCGACGCCGGCTCGATGCGCGGCGGCGTCTTTGTGGACGACACCGACGAGGCCGCCGCGGCCGCGGCGATCGCGGCCGAGCCGGCGATGAGCGGGCTCGACCTGGCGCGCGAGGTCACCCCGTCGGAGCCGCTCGAGCTAGCCGCGACGAACGGGTCGCGCGGCCCGACGATCGCGTTGATCGACACGGGCGTGAAGAGCTCGATCGTGTCAAGCCTTCGGGCACGCGGCGCGCGACTTCAGATTCACCCCTGCACGAGCGATGCGGACGCGATCCTCGCCGGATCACCACACGCCGTGATGCTCGTCAACGGCCCGGGCGATCCGGCCGCGCTCGACTACCTCGTCGAGCAGGTCCGCCGCCTCGTCGGCCGCCTGCCGATGTTCGGGGTCTGCCTCGGCCATCAGCTGCTGTGCCGCGCCGTCGGCCTCGAGACATACAAGCTGCGTTTCGGCCATCGCGGCGCGAACCACCCGGTCAAGGACCTGACGACAGGCCGCATCGAGATCACGAGCCAGAACCACGGCTTCGCCGTGATCGGTCCGGGCGGCGAGCACACGATCGAGGACGACCGGCCGGTCCGCTGGGAGACCGACTTCGGGACGGCCGAGCTGACGCACATCAACCTCTACGACCGCACCGTCGAGGGGCTGCGCCTGCCCGAGGCCCGCGCCAGCACGGTCCAGTACCACCCTGAGGCGGGCCCCGGGCCGCATGACGCGCTGCACCTCTTCGACCGCTTCATCGAGGCGATCGGCGCCTGATGCCGCGCCGCGACGACATCCACCGGATCCTGATCCTCGGCTCAGGCCCGATCGTGATCGGTCAGGCCGCGGAGTTCGACTATTCCGGCGCCCAGGCCTGCAAGGTCCTCGCCGAGGAGGGCTACGAGGTGATCCTCGTCAACTCCAACCCGGCCACGATCATGACCGACCCCGAGTTCGCTACCGCCACCTACATCGAGCCGCTGCTGCCGGGGCCGGTCACGAAGGTCATCGAGCGCGAGCGACCCGACGCCCTGCTGCCGACGCTCGGCGGCCAGACGGCGCTCAACCTCGCCAAGGCGCTGCATGAGGACGGCACGCTCGAGCGGCTCGGAGTCGAGCTGATCGGCGCCGACTACGAGGCGATCCGCCGCGCGGAGGACCGCGAGCTGTTCCGCGAGACGATGATCTCGGCGGGGCTGCGGGTGCCGCGCAGCGCGACGGCGACGACTCTCGCGGACGCGCTCGAGCACATCGACGAGATCGGATTGCCGGCGATCGTGCGCCCCGCCTTCACTCTCGGCGGCCAGGGCGGCGGGATCGCACGCAGCCGCGAGGACTACGGGCGGATCGTCGCCGGCGGGATCGCAGCGTCTCCGATCGGGCAGGTGCTGATCGAGGAGTCGGTGCTCGGCTGGGGGGAGTTCGAGCTCGAGGTGATGCGCGACCGCAACGACAACGTCGTGATCGTCTGCTCGATCGAGAACGTCGATCCGATGGGCGTCCACACCGGCGACTCGGTGACCGTCGCCCCGCAGCAGACCCTCAGCGACGAGACCTATCAGCGCCTGCGCGACCAGGCGATCGCCGTGATTCGCGCGGTCGGCGTCGAGACCGGCGGTTCGAACGTCCAGTTCGCCGTCAACCCCGAGAGCGGCGAGATCGTCGTGATCGAGATGAACCCGCGCGTGTCGCGCTCCTCGGCCCTGGCATCGAAGGCGACCGGCTTCCCGATCGCGAAGATCGCCGCGCGACTGGCGGTCGGCTATGCGCTCGAGGAGATCGCCAACGACATCACGCGCGCGACGCCCGCGAGCTTCGAGCCGACGATCGACTACGTCGTCGTCAAATGGCCACGATTCGCGTTCGAGAAATTCCACGGCGTCGACGCCGACCTGACGACGCACATGAAGTCGGTCGGGGAGGCGATGGCGATCGGACGGACCTTCGGCCAGGCGTTCCTGAAGGCGATGCGCTCGCGTGAGCTCGACGTCGCGGCGGACCTCGACGTGTCGCTCGAGACGCTGCTCGAGCGCGTCGCACGCGCCGGCGCCAGCCGCTTCGACGAGCTGCTGGAGGCGCTTCGTCGCGGCGCGAGCCTCGAGACGCTGGCGCAGGCGACCTCGATCGACCCCTGGTTCCTGCGCGAGCTCGAGGCGCTCGCGCGCTCCCCGGAGGCGGCGTTCGCGGGCGTGCGCAGCTACAGGTCGGTCGACACCTGCGCCGGCGAGTTCCCCGCCACGACCCCCTACCACTACTCGGCGTGGGAGCGGCCCGCCCCGGACGGCAGCGCCCGCCACGAGATCGCCCGCGGTGAGCGGCCGTCGGTCGTCATCCTCGGCTCGGGCCCCAACCGGATCGGTCAGGGGATCGAGTTCGACTACTGCTGCGTGCACGCGGCGATGACGGTCCGCGCCTCGGGCCGCGACGCGGTGATGATCAACTGCAACCCCGAGACCGTCTCCACCGACTACGACACCTCCGACCGCCTGTACTTCGAGCCGCTGACGCTCGAGGACGTCCTCGCGGTCGTCGAGCTCGAGGCGCCCGAGGGGGTGATCGTTCAGTTCGGCGGCCAGACGCCGCTTCGCCTCGCGGCGGGCCTCGAGCGCGCCGGCGTGCGGCTGCTCGGCACGAGCGTCGACTCGATCGATGCCGCCGAGGACCGCGGCCGCTTTGGCGAGCTGCTCGAGCGGCTCGGCTTCCAGGCACCGCCCTACGCCACGGCGCGTACGCTCGAGGAGGCGCTCGAGGCGGCTGACACCGTCGGCTACCCGCTGCTGGTGCGGCCGAGCTACGTCCTCGGCGGGCGGGCGATGGAGATCGTCTATGCGCGGGCCGACCTCGAGAACTACCTGCGCCGCAGCGCGACCGCCCCCGACGGGCGCGAGATCTTCCTCGACCACTTCCTCGAGAACGCGATCGAAGTCGACGTCGACGCCCTCTGCGACGGACGAGACGTGGTGATCGGCGGGATCATGCAGCACGTCGAGGAGGCCGGCATCCACTCCGGCGACTCGGCGTGCGTGCTGCCGCCGCACTCGCTCGGCGCCGAGATGCTCGATCAGATCCGCGAGCAGACGCGCGGGATCGCGCTGGCGCTGCACGTCGTCGGGCTGCTCAACGTCCAGTTCGCCGTCATCTCCCGCCCCGCCGGAGCCGAGCTGTACGTGATCGAGGCCAACCCGCGCGCCTCGCGGACGGTGCCGTTCGTCTCCAAGGCCGTCGGCCGGCCGCTCGCAAAGCTCGCCTGCTCGCTGATGCTCGGCGAGACGCTCGCCTCGCTCGGCCTGCCGAGCGAGTTGATGAGCGGCCGCTTCGTCGCCGTCAAGGAGGCGGTGCTTCCGTTCAACCGCTTCCTCGGCGCCGACACGCTGCTCGGCCCGGAGATGCGCTCCACCGGGGAGGTGATGGGCGTCGCGGCCGACTTCCCGACGGCCTTCGCCAAGGCGCAGGCCGCGGCCGGGGCGGCGCTCCCCTCGAGCGGGACCGTCTTCGTGACCGTGACGGACAGCGACAAGGCCGCGGGGGCCGGCCTCGCGGCGCAGCTTCACGACCTCGGCTTCGCGATCGTCGCCACGAGCGGCACGGCCGATGCGATCGAGCGGATGGGCGTGCCGGTGCGCAAGCTGCGCAAGGTGGCCGACGGGTCGCCGCACGTCGTCGATGCGATAGCCGGCGGCGAGGTGGACCTCGTGATCAACACGCCGACCGGCTCGGGTGCGCGCTCTGACGGATGGGAGATCCGCCGCGCCGCGGTGGCCCGCGGGATCCCCTGCATCACGACGCTCTCCGGCGGCCAGGCCGCCGCGCGCGCGATCAGCGCCGCACGCCAGGGCGAGCCGCAGGTCGTCTCGCTCCAGGAGCTTCACCGCACGCCATGACCGCGCCGTTCGGCCGCCGGCGGACCACGCTGCTCGACCGTCGAAGCGTCGGCGCCTACGTGATCCTGACCGTTCGCGACGAGGAGGCCCGCGCCGGGCCGGGCCAGTTCTACATGCTTGCGGCAGCGCAGCGTTGGGGGGGAGGGGACGGCGAGCGTCCGTTTCTCGGCCGCGCCGTCTCGATCATGCGCGCCGCCGGCGACGGGACGGTCGAATTCCTGCTCGAGGACGTGGGACCCGGAACGCGCCGCCTGTGCGAACTGGCGGGGGGCGACGAACTCCTCCTGACGGGCCCCTTCGGCAACGGCTTTCGCGAGCCCCAGACGGGAACCCTGCTGGTCGGCGGTGGGATCGGGATCGCGCCGCTGGTGGCCGTCCAGGAACGCTGGGGCGGTCGGGTGCTGCTCGGCTTCCGCGACGCCCACCACGCCGAGGGCGCGACGCTCTTCGCGGACCCAGAGGTCGCCACCGATGACGGCTCGCGCGGGCACCACGGGTACGTCAGCGAGCTGCTCGAGCGCGAGCTCGACCGCGAGCCGCACGACATCTACGCGTGCGGCCCGCCGGCGATGCTGGCGGCCATCGGCGAAGCCGCGCGGCGGCGCGGCATCCATGCCGCGCTCGCGCTCGAGGCGCCGATGGCGTGCGGCTTTGGCGCCTGCTACGCCTGCGTGGTCGCCACCACCGACGGCTACCGCCGCGTCTGCGTCGACGGGCCGGTGTTCGAGGCGGCGGCGCTGCTGTGATCGAGTTCTGCGGAGTCAAGCTGCGCCACCGCGTGATCAACGCGTCCGGCTGTTTCGACGTGCTCGCAGCCCGCGCCGTCTTCGGCTCGGAGCTCTACGAGCGCTTTCCGTTCGCCGCCTACGTCTCGAAGACGATCACCCTGAATGCTCGCGACGGCAACCCGCCGCCACGCATGTGGGAGTCGGCGGCCGGCATGATCAACTCGATCGGTCTGCCCAACCGCGGGCTCGCCGGCTACCTCGAGAACGACCTGCCGGCACTCGCGACGCTGCCGGTTCCGCTGATCACCAACGTGATGGGGTCGACGGCCGAGGAGGTGGGTGAGCTCGTGGCGGCGCTCCAGGACCGCGAGCAGATCGCCGCAATCGAGTTGAACGTGTCCTGCCCGAACGTGGCGACGGGTCTCGATATCGGCGCCGACCCGGCTGGGCTCGAGGCGCTGCTGCGCCGCGTCCGCCCGCTCAGCGCAAAGCCGCTGCTCGTCAAGCTGACGCCCAACACCGCCGACGTCGCCAGCTGCGCGGCGGCCGCCGAGGCCGGCGGCGCGGACTCCGTGTCGCTGATCAACACGCTGCGCGCCAGCGCGCTCTCGCCGGACGGCTCGGGGCCCTGGCTCGGCGGCGGTAGCGGCGGCCTGTCGGGCCCGGCGATCCGCACGATCGCGCTGGCGCAGGTCGCCCAGGTCGCCGCGCGCGTGTCCATTCCGATCGTCGGCATGGGCGGCGTGACCAGCGGGCGCGATGCGGGCGATCTCATCGCCGCCGGGGCGACGCTCGTCGCGGTCGGCACCGAGAGCTTCCGCGATCCGGCCGCGGGGGCGCGGATCGCGTCCGAGCTGGAGCTCAGTTTCCCGCAAATTGCGCGATGATCTTGCCGCATGGTTCAAAAGCCCTGCAAACGGACGGAAATCCGTCAAGCAACCTGAAGCGCGCTGGACCTCAGCTTGAGGTCTAGGTGAATTGCGTCCCCAGCGCTTGCAAGGAATCTCCCAGGCGATAGACTCGCCGCCCATGTCGCCTGGTCAGCCGACGCTCCACAAAGGATCTGGGACGCCGGAGCGGACTTTCCACCAGCGCATGGATGCCCTCGCACGTGCAAACGAGATCCGCTCGCAGCGGGCGCAGCTCAAGCGCGATCTGAAGGCCGGTCGCCACTCGATCCAGCAGCTGCTGCTGGACCCGCCGGAGTACCTCGAGACGGCGAAGGTCTTCGACATGCTGCTCGCGGTCCCCAAGTACGGACGCGTCAAGGTCAACAAGATCCTGTCGCACTGCCGCATCTCGCCCAGCAAGACGATCGGCGGGCTCTCCGAGCGCCAGCGCGCCGAGCTGGTCTCGCTGCTGCACCGCTGAGCGCTGACCGCATCGCTGGCTAGGCTCAGCCGGGCCATGGCAACGGTCTTCGTGATCACAGGCCCGTCGGGCGTAGGCAAGGGGACCCTGATCGCCGCGCTTCGCGAGCGCCACCCCGAGCTCGGACTGTCGGTCTCGGCGACGACGCGGGCCCCTCGCGCCGGCGAGCACGACGGCGTCGACTACCACTTCCTGAGCGAGTCGGACTTCGATCGCCGCCTGCAGGGCGGGGAGTTCGTCGAGCACGCCGGCTACGCCGGCCACCGCTACGGCACGCTGCGCGCGGAGCTCGAGCGCCGCTCCCGAGGCGGCTCGCCGGTCGTGCTCGAGATCGAGGTCGAGGGCGCGCGCCAGGTTCGCGCGGCGATGCCGGACGCCGTGCAGATCTTCGTCGCGCCGAGCGCGCCGGAGCAGCTCGAGGAGCGCCTGCGCGCGCGCGGCACAGACGACGAGGGGGCACTCGCCGCGCGCCTGCAGATCGCGCGGACCGAGCTCGCCGCGCGCGATGAGTTCGCCCACGTGGTCGTCAACGACGAGCTCGCTCGGGCCGTCGAGGAATTGGACGCCCTCTACCTCCAGTACACTGGCTGAGTGATCTCACCCCGAATCGATCAACTGCTCGAGCACGTCGACTCCAACTATGCGAGCGTGCTCGTCGCCGCCAAGCGCGCGCGACAGATCAACTCCTACTACCAGAACCTCGGCGAGGGCAGCTTCGATGAGTTCCCGCCGCCGATGGTCGAGACCGGCTCCAAGAACTACCTCACGATCGCCCTCGAGGAAGTCGCGGCCGGCAAGCTGAAGTACCACTACCGCTAGGGCGCTCCATGCCCCGGCTGCTGCTCGGCGTCAGCGGAGGGATAGCCGCCTACAAGGCGCTCGAGCTGGTGCGCCTGGCGACCGCCGACGGCTACTCGCTGCGCGTGATCCAGACGAGCGCCTCGCAGCGCTTCGTCGGCGAAGCGTCGTTCGCGGCGCTGAGCGGCGCGCCGGTCCTCAGCGACCAGTTCGAGCGCGACCCGCTGCGCGGCGCGTTCCCGGGCGAGCCGCTTCCGGCGCACGATCCGGCGAGCCACCTCGCGCTGAGCGCCGCCGCCGACGTCTTCCTGATCGCCCCGGCCTCGGCCAATACGATCGCCAAGCTCGCCCACGGCCTCGCCGACAACCTCCTCAGCGCGGCCGCGCTCGCCGCGCGCTGCCCGCTGATCCTGGCGCCGGCGATGAACGACGCGATGTGGGCGAACCCGGCGACGGAGGCCAACGTCGCGGCGCTCCGCGAGCGCGGCGTGACGGTGGTCGAGCCTTCGACCGGGCGCCTCGCGACGCACGGCGAGTGGGGCGCGGGGCGGATGGCCGAGCCCGCCGAGCTGCTCGAGGCCGTCGATGAGGCGCTCGGCGGCCGCCGCTGGCGCGGCCTTCGCACGCTCGTCACCGCCGGCGGGACGCGCGAGCCGATCGACGCCGTGCGCTTCATCGGCAATCGCTCCTCCGGTCGGATGGGGTTCGCGGTCGCGCAGGCCGCCGAGGCGCGCGGATCGCAGGTCGTCGTCGTCGCCGCCAACGTGGCGCTGGCGCGCGAGCCGGGGATCCGCTACAGCGACGTCGAGAGCGCCGCCGAGCTCGCGCACGCCTGCGAGCAGGAGTTCGCGCAGACCGACGTGCTCGTGATGTGCGCGGCGGTCGCCGACTACCGCCCGGCCGAGCCGTTCGCCGGCAAGATCGCACGCGACGCGGCGGCGGCGCCGGAGCTCCGCCTCGAGCCGACGGCCGACATCCTCGCCTCGCTCGCCGCGCGGCGACGCGAGGGCCAGACGCTGGTCGGCTTCGCCGCCGAGCACGGCGAGGGAGCGCTCGAGCGCGCGCGCCGAAAGCGCGAGCGAAAGGGCCTCGATGCGATCGTCGTCAACGACGTGTCCCAGCGCGGGATCGGCTTCGACTCAGAGCAGAACGCGGTGACGATCATCACCGCCGCCGGCGAGCGCCGGATCGGCCCCGCCGCCAAGCGCGACGTCGCCGAGGCGCTGCTCGACGCGGTCGAGGTGCTGCGCGCGTGACGGCGACGCTCCCGCAGCGCCGCCTCGGCGCCGACGGCCCACTCGTCAGCGCCGTCGGCCTCGGCTGCATGGGCATGTCGGGCACCTACGCGCCCGTCGATGACGAGGAGAGCGTCGCGACGATCCGCGCCGCGCTGGATGCCGGCGTGACGCTGCTCGACACCGGCGACTTCTACGGGATGGGACACAACGAGCTGCTGATCCGCGAGGCGCTCGCCGCGCGCGAGCGGGGCGAGGCGCTGATCAGCGTCAAGTTCGGCGCGCTGCGCGGTCCCGACAATCGCTTCGCCGGCTACGACGCGCGGCCGGCCGCGATCACCAACTTCCTCGGCTACACGCTGCGGCGGCTCGGGACCGACCACGTCGACATCTACCGCCCGGCGCGCCTTGACCCCGAGGTTCCGATCGAGGAGACGGTCGGTGCGATCAAGGAGCTCGTCGAGCGCGGCTGGGTGCGCCACATCGGCCTCTCCGAGGTCGGCGCCGAGACGCTCCGCCGCGCCCAGGCCGTTCATCCGATCTGCGACGTCCAGCTCGAGTACTCGCTGCTCGCGCGCTCGATCGAGGATCGCGTGCTGCCCGCCGCGCGCGAGCTCGGGATCGCCGTCACCGCCTACGGCGTCCTGGTGCGCGGCCTTCTCAACGGCGAGTGGGGCCCCGACCGCGGGCTCGCGCCGAGCGACATCCGCGCCCACAGCCCGCGCTACGGCGGTGCGAATCTGGAGCGGAACCTGGCGCTCGTGGAGGCCGTCCGCGAGGTCGCCGAAGGGCTTGGCGCGAGCGTCGCGCAGGTCGCGATCGCGTGGGTCCTGTCGCGCGGCGAGGACGTCGTCGCGCTCGTCGGCGCGAGCCGCCGCGACCGCCTCGCGGGTGCGCTCGGGGCGCTCGAGGTCACCCTCGACGAGGCGACGCTCGAGGCGCTCGAGCGGGCCGCCCCGCGCGGTGCGGCGGCCGGCGAGCGCTACCCGCAGGCCGCGATGGCGCAGCTCGACAGCGAGCGCTGAGCGCGCGAGAAAACCGTCTCGGTTCGAGTGCTATCCTCGGTTGGTGCCGTCGTCGGGCGACGGCGGCGGTGTAACGGAAGTGGGCGCTCGCCCGCTTTTTTTTCGCCATGGAACAGATTGAGCACGACATACAGGAGCGCCTGGCCGGCAGCGAGCCGGATGTCGAGGTGCTGCTCGTGGAGCGCGCCGGCGAGCGCCTGCGGATCTTCATCGATCACCCCTCAGGCGTCACGCTCGAGCTCTGCGAGCGCGTCACGCACGCCCTCGGCGATCTCCGCGAGCGCTACGGCCTCGAGGTCAGCTCGCCCGGTCCGAAGCGCCCGCTGACCAAGCCGGAGCACTTCCAGCGCTTCGTGGGCCACCGCGCCCGGGTGCGCACGGCACCCGGCTCGGCCCTCGGCGAGCGCGACGGCGTGACCGGCGAGCTGATCGGCGCGACGGCGCAGGAGGTGACGCTGGCGGTGCCCGAGGGCGTCGTCGCGATCCCCTACGCGGCGATCCGGCGATCCCACCTGGTGGAGGAGTAGGCAATGTCCCGCGAGATCCTTGACGCAATGCACGCGCTCGCGCGCGAGAAGGGCATCGAGCCGGAGAAGCTGATGGTCGCGCTCGAGGACGCGCTGCTGTCGGCCTACAAGAAGCAGCCCGGCTCCGCCAAATACGCGCGCGTCGAGATCGACCGCGAGACCGCCGACTTCCGCGTCATCGAGCTGATCATCCCCGAGCGCCTCGAGGCCCACCTGATCGTCGAGACGATCGACGAGGGCACCACGATCGATCCCGAGACGGGGGAGATGCGCGAGCCCGAGGACCCCGAGATCGACCCCGCCAAGTTCGAGCAGTACCGCGACCAGATCGAGGAGCGCGACGTGACGCCCGGCGACTTCGGGCGGATCGCGGCGCAGACCGCAAAGCAGGTCATCCTCCAGCGGATCCGCGAGGCCGAGCGGGACATGATGTATGAGGAGTACCGCGACCGCGTCGGCGAGCTGATCACCGGCATCGTCCAGCAGTCGGACTCCCGCTACACGCTCGTGCAGCTGCGCGAGCGCGTCGAGGCGCTGCTGCCCAAGTCTGAGCAGGTCGACGGCGAGCGCTACGACCACTCGCAGCGCATCAAGGCCGTCATCAAGGAGGTCTCGCCGTCCACCAAGGGGCCGAGCATCATCGTCTCGCGCCGCGACTCGGAGCTGATCAAGAAGCTCTTCGAGCTCGAGGTTCCAGAGATCGCCGACGGGCTCGTGGAGATCGCGGGCGTCGCGCGCGAGCCCGGCTACCGCTCCAAGATCGCCGTGATCTCCCACGCCGACGGCGTCGATCCGGTCGGTGCCTGCGTCGGGCCGCGCGGCTCGCGCGTGCGGATGGTTGTCTCCGAGCTGCGCGGCGAGAAGATCGACATCATCCCCTACAACGACGAGCCCGCCCGGTTCGTCGCCAAGGCGCTGTCGCCGGCGCGCGTTCGCGAGGTGCTGGTCGATGACGCCGCCAAGCAGGCGACGGTGATCGTCCCCGACGACCAGCTGTCGCTGGCGATCGGCCGCGAAGGCCAGAACGCCCGGCTCGCGGCCCGCCTGACCGGCTGGCGCGTCGACATCAAGTCCGAGAGCGAGTTCGCGGCCGAGGAGGCCGAGCACGGCTATGGCGAGCAGCTCGAGGCGAGCGGGCGCTGCGCGGCGATCATGAGCAACGGGCGCCGCTGCCCGAACGCGGCGCTGCCGGGCTCGCGCTACTGCGGCCTCGAGGCCCACCAGGCGCTCGCCGCCGCAGACGACGTCGCAGGGGCCGAGCCAGAGCCCACGCCGCCGGACGAGCCGCCCGCCGCCGAGGAGCCGGCCGTCGAGGCCGCCGCCGAGGCCGAAGGGCTCCAGTCATAGCCGCGGTCAACACGCCGAAACGCCGCTGCGTCGCGTGCGGGCGAAGTGCTCCGAAGCCGGAGCTCGTCCGTCTCGCGCTGCGCGGGGGATCGCAGCTCGTGATCGACCGCGCGCAACGCCTTCCGGGGCGCGGCGCCTACGTCTGCTCGGAGGGTTGCCTGGCTCAGGCGAGCCGCCGCGGCGGCCTGCAACGCGCGTTTCGCTCGACCGCTGCGCTTGACGCCCAGAACGTAGAATCGGTCGGCTGATGGCCAAGAAGCGCGTCCACGAGATCGCCAAGGCTCACGGGCTGACGACCAAGGAGCTGCTCGAGCGCCTGAACGCCGCCGGCATCGAGGCCAAGGCCGCCGCATCGAGCGTCGACGAGGACGCCGCGCTCGGCGTGCTCGGCCAAAACGGCGCCGGCAAGAACGCGGCCGCCGCAAAGCCCCAAGCCAGCACCCCCAAAACCGAGCCGGAAGCCGCTCCGCCCGCGCCGGCCGAGCCCAAGCCCGAGCCCGCAGCCGAGGCGCCCGCCGCGTCGACGACAGCCCAGGCCGCCGAGGCCGCCCGCTCGCGACCGACGCGGGACTCGCGCACCGGCGAGCAGCGACCCGGCGCGATCGGGCCCGGCGGACGCCGCCGCGTGGTGATCGACTCCCAGGCTTCGCGCCGCCAGGCCGGCGGCCCGGCGTCCCAGCCGATCCGCCGCCCGCCCCGCCGCGGGCGCCGCCGCCGCGGCACCTACGACGACTCCGTGGCTCCGATCGACGAGGCCGCGCGCGGCGCGACCGACCTGATCCGCATCAACTCCGGCTCGACCGTGAAGGACGTCGCCGAGTACTTCGGCGTGCCGGTCCCGGAGATCATCCGCAAGCTGATGAGCCTCGGCGAGATGGCGACGCTGACGCAGACGCTCAGCGACGAGGCGATCGGCGTGCTGGCCGCGGAGTTCAGCAAGGACATCGAGATGGTCCACACGACCGACGAGCAGATCGGCGAGCCGGTCTTCGACGACGACGAGGACGACCTCGTCGACCGTCCGCCGGTCGTGACGATCATGGGCCACGTCGATCACGGCAAGACCTCGCTGCTGGACGCGATCCGCCAAACCCAGGTCGCCGCGGGCGAGGCCGGGGGCATCACGCAGCACATCGGCGCCTACCAGGTCCACCACAACGACAAGGCGATCACGTTCCTCGACACCCCGGGGCATGAGGCGTTCACGGCGATGCGCGCCCGCGGCGCGCGCGTGACCGACATCGCCGTGATCGTCGTCGCCGCCGACGACGGCGCGAAGCCCCAGACCGACGAGGCGATCGACCACGCTCGCGCGGCCGACGTGCCGATCATCGTCGCCGTCAACAAGATCGACAAGGAGGGCGCGCAGCCCGACCGCGTCCGCACCGAGATGACCCAGCGCGGCCTGCAGCCGGCCGAGTGGGGCGGCGAGGTGGAGTTCGTCGACGTCTCCGCGAAGACCCACCAGGGCCTCGAGGAACTGCTCGACACGATCCAGGTCGTCGCCGACCTCGAGGAGCTCAGCGCCAAGGCGATCGCGCCGGCCTCCGGCGCGGTGATCGAGTCGCGCCTGGATCCCGGCCGCGGACCGGTCGTGACGCTGCTGGTCCAGCGCGGCACGCTCGAGGTTGGCGACGCGCTCGTCGCCGGCGCCCACTTCGGACGGGTGCGCGCGATGCACGACTTCACGGGCGCGAGGGTCAAGTCGGCGGGGCCCGGCGAGCCCGTCGAGGTGCTCGGCTTCGACGGCGTCCCCGAGGCCGGCGAGTATGCGCGGGTCGTCGAGAACGAGCGCCGCGCGCGCCAGCTCGCATCCGAGCGCGCGAACCGCCTGAAGACCGAGGCGCTCGCGCGGCGCTCGGGGCGCAAGATCTCGCTCGAGGACGTCTTCCGGCTGGCCCAGGAGGGCGCGGTCAAGGAGCTCAACCTCGTTCTGAAGGGCGACGTGTCCGGCTCGGTCGAGGCGGTCGAGGACGAGATCGCCAAGCTCCCGCAGAGCGAGGTGTCGGTCAACATCATCCGCCGCGGCGTCGGCGGCATCAACGAGTCCGACGTCATGCTCGCGGCTGCATCGGCGGCCGTGATCCTGGCCTTCAACGTGCGTCCCGTCGGCGACGCGCGGGCGCTCGCCGAGCGCGAGGGCGTCGAGATCCGCAGCTACTCCGTGATCTACCGCGCGATCGATGAGCTGCGCGCGGCGATGCAGGGCATGCTCGAGCCGGAGGAGGTCGAGGAGACCGTCGGCTCGGTCGAGGTGCGCCAGACCTTCCGCGCGTCGCGGATCGGCACGATCGCCGGCTCGTTCGTAACGGAAGGGAAGGTGACGCGCGGGGCGAAGGTTCGTCTCGTGCGCGACGGGACCGTGATCAACGAGACGACGATCGCGAGTCTGCGGCGCTTCAACGACGACGCGCGCGAGGTCGCAGCCGGTTTCGAATGCGGCATCGTGCTCACGAACTTCCAGGACGTGAAGGTCGGCGATGTGCTCGAGGTCTACGAGACGCGGACCGTCGAGCGCGCGCTCGCCTGAGACTGTGGAAAAGGGCGGTTTTGAGGCACTAACATGGCTGCCGAGCGCATGCGCCGGGTCAACGAGGCGATCCGGCAGGTCATCGCAGATGCTCTCGCCGGCGAGCTCGCCGATCCGCGCCTCGGTTTCGTAACCGTGACCGATGTCAAGACAAGCCCGGATCTGCGCAGCGCGCGCGTCTACGTGAGCGTGCTCGGCGAGGGCGACACGCGCGCCGACTCGCTCGTCGCGCTCGGCAGCGCGCACGGCGTGCTCCAGGCGCGGATCGCGACGCAGCTTGGCCTCAAGCGCACGCCGCGGCTCGAGTTCGCCTACGACGCGACGACCGACCGGGCGCTGCGCGTCGAGTCGCTCCTGCGGGAGGGCAACGCGTGAGCGAGGCGACCTCGGTGGCGCTCGACACCCGCGAGCAGGTCCTGCGCCATATCCGCCGCGGGCGCAGCTTCGCCGTGGTGACGCACGAGAACCTCGACGGCGACGCGCTCGGCTCGCTGGTCGCGATGCACGCGGTGCTGCGTGCGCTCGGGAAGGACTCGGTCGCTGTGATCGCGGCGGTCGAGTTCCCGCTTCCGCCCGAATACCGCTTCTTCGCGATCGACGCCCTTCGAACAGAGGCCCCCGAGGACATCGGCGCACGCACGGCGATCTTCCTCGACTGCGGCAACCTCGACCGAAACCCGCTCGCCGCGCTGCGCGAAGCCGACCCGCTGCTGAACATCGACCACCACCACGACAACACCCGCTTCGGCACCGTCAACCTCGTCGTCGACGAGGCCTCCTGCACGGCGGAGATCGTCTGGGACCTGATGCGCGGCCTCGGCGTCGCGCTCACGCCGACGATCGCCGAGGCGCTGTATGTGGGACTGGTCACCGACACCGGTCGCTTCTCCTACGACAACACGACGCCGCGCGCGCACCAGATGGCGGCCGAGCTGATCGAGGCCGGCGTCGACGTCGGCGCGCTGTACCGGCGGATCTACGAGGGTGTGCCGTTCGCCAAGCTCGAACTGCTCGGGCGCGCGCTCGCCAGCACGCGCCGCTTCGACGACGGGACCCTGACCGTAGCGGTGCTGACCGCCGAGGACTTTGCTGCGACCGGCGCTGAGGACAGCTACAGCGAGGGGATCGTGGACCACCTGCGGGCGGTCGGCGGGACGAAGGTCGCCGCGCTGATTCGCGAATGGCGCGGCGGCGTCAAGGTGTCGCTACGGGCCAGCGACGATGAGATCGACGTGTCGGCGATCGCTCGCACCTTCGGCGGCGGCGGCCATCGCCGCGCGGCCGGATTCTCGAGCGAGCTCGCGATCGGCGAGCTGATCGACGCGATCCGCGCACTCGTTTGAGCGACGGCGCCGGGTGGATCCTGCCGGCCGACAAGCCGGCCGGCCCCAGCTCCCACGACCTGGTGAGCCGGGCCCGGCGGGCGCTCGGAGTGCGCCGCATCGGGCACGCCGGAACGCTTGACCCGTTCGCGACCGGGCTGTTGCTGCTGCTCGTCGGGCGCGCGACGCGGCTCGCGCGCTACTTCGTCGAGCTGCCGAAGATCTATGAGGCCGTCGCGCGGCTCGGCTGGACCTCGACGACCGGCGACCCCGAGGGGGAGATCGTCGAGACGGGACGGGTTCCGGAGCCGCTCGTGCTCCCGCTCGGGGAGATCGCGCAGCGGCCTCCGGCGTACTCGGCGGTGAAGGTCGCGGGCGAGCGGTCATATGCGCGTGCGCGACGCGGCGAGGCGGTCGAGACGCCGGTGCGGTCGGTGACGGTCCATGAGTCCGAGCTGCTCTGGCGCGAGGACGATCGCGTGGGGCTGCGCTACGTCTGCTCGTCTGGCACCTACGTCCGCTCGCTGGTCGCCGACCTGGGCGATGCCTACTGCCTGTCGCTGCGGCGCCTCGCCGTCGGGCCGTTCTCGGTCGAGGAAGACGCCTGGGGCGGGGAGGGGCCGATCGTGGGCCAGCTGCTCGAAGTGGGTGCGGCGTGGCGGCGGTTCGGCAGCGTCGTCGAGTTGCGCGACGGTGAGGAGGAGCGCGCGGTCGCGAACGGGCGGCCGATCGAGGGGCGCGGCGTCGGCGGCCCGGTCCTGCTCGTCGGCGCGGGCGGGGAGCCGTTCGCCGTGGCCCGCGAACGGGACGGGGCGCTGCGCGTCGAGGTGGGGCTGCGCGGGGGCGCGTAGCGGGGTCCGTCTAGGCTTCGCCTGCGATGCGCCTGCTCGAGCTCGAAGAAGCGACCCCCGGGGGCGAGCGGGCGATCGCCGTGGGCACCTTCGATGGGGTGCATGTCGGGCACCGCGACGTGATCGCCGGCTCGGACACCGTCGTCACCTTCGAGCCGCATCCGGTGGCGGTGATCGCGCCCGCCCACATGCCGCGCCTCCTGACGCCGCTGCCGGTGAAGGCCGACATCATCGCCTCGCTCGGGGTGGCCGAGCTGATCGTGATCCGCTTCGACGAGGCGTTTGCGGCGCGAAGCGCCGAGCAGTTCGTCGACGACGTGCTGGTCGCGCGCCTCGGCGCGCACGCCGTGTCGGTCGGTGAGAACTTCCGCTTTGGCGCGGGAGCGCGCGGCGATGCCCCGCTGCTTGCCGCCGACCGGCGCTTTACGACGCGGGTCGTCGCGCTTCGCTCGATCGACGGCGAGATCATCTCCTCGAGCCAGATCCGCTCGCTGATCGCCGCCGGCGACGTGGCGCGCGCGGCGTTGCTGCTCGGCGAATCGTTCGAGCTTCGGGCGGAGGTCGTCAGCGGCGATCGGCGCGGGCGCGCGCTCGGCTTTCCGACCGCCAACCTCCTCCCGCCGGAGGGGGTGGCACGCCCGGGTCACGGCGTTTACGCGTGCCTTGCCGACGGCCGTCCGGCGGCCGTCAACGTCGGCGTTCGGCCAACGTTCGGGACGGGGCGGGCGGAGCTGATCGAGGCCCACGTGCTCGATTTCGACGGCGACCTGTACGGGCGCGAGCTGCGCCTGCGCTTCATCGAGCGACTGCGCGGCGAGCAGCGATTCGAGACCGTGGACGAGCTGATCGCGGAGATGCACCGCGACGTCGAGCGCACGCGCGCGATCTGCGAGCGGCTCCCGGCGCGGTGAGGGCGGTCTGCTAGCGTTCAGCGCCGCCCATGGCCCTGACCAGCGAGAGAAAACGCGAGCTCACGCTCGAGTACGGAGCGAACGAGCACGACACCGGCAACGTCAAGGTGCAGATCGCCCAGCTCACCGAACGCATCAACCAGCTCACCGATCATTTGCGCGAGCACAAGAGCGACCACCACTCGCGCCGCGGCCTGCTGATGCTGGTCGGGAGCCGACGCCGCTTCCTCAACTACCTCCAGCGCAACGACCTCGAGGGCTACCGGGAGCTGCTGAAATCGCTGGGCCTGCGCCGGTGAGCGTCATCGAGGCGGGGACCGAGATCCCCGAGTTCACGCTTGCGACCGAGGACGGGGAGAAGTTCGGCAAGCAGGACCTGCTCGGCCAGACGAGCGTCCTCGTCTTCTACCCGTTTGCGTTCAGCCCGGTCTGCAACGACCAGCTGACGCTCTACGAGGAGGTCCTCGACGAGTTCACCGCGCGCGGCGCGACGCTGTACGCGATCTCGACCGACGCGCGCTGGTCGCAGGCGGCGTTCAAGGAGAAGCTGTCGAGCACGATCCGCCAGCTCTCGGACTTCGAGCCCAAGGGCGCCACCGCAAGGGCCTTCGGCGTGCTTCACGAGGGCGGCTTCACGCAGCGCGCGCTCGTCATAGTCGGACCGGACGGCGTCGTCAGATGGAGCTACCAGGCTCCCTCGCCGGGCGAGCTGCCGGGCGCGAACCTGATCTTCGACGGTCTCGACGCGGGGGCGTAGCGGCGCGCCGGCCGCGCCGGCGGTCGAGCCCGTGAACGCCGACGCAGGCGATCTCCGCAGCGCACCGCCGCCGCCCGTCGGCGCCGGCGACCACGTTCGCGGCGACGGCGGCTGGCCGCTGCTGATCGTCTACGCGGACTTCACCTGCCCGCGCTGCGCGCTCGCCCACGAGCGTCTCCAACAGGCGCCGCTTCGCATCGTCTTCCGCCACTTCGCGATCGCCGCCAAGCACCCGCGCGCGGTGCCACTGGCGTGCGCCGCGGAGGCGGCGGCGGCGCAGGGGCGCTTCTGGGAGCTGCACGACGCGCTGTTCGAGGATCCCTCGCACACCGACGACCCGCATCTGTGGGAGCGCGTGCGAGCGCTCGAGCTGGACCTCGAGCGGTTCGAGCGTGACAGGCGCTCGCAGGCGGTCGCCGACCTCGTCCGGGCACAGACGCGCGGCGGCATGCGCGCCGGCGTCGCCGTCACGCCGACGCTCGTCCTCGAGGACGGCACGATTTCGCCCGGACCGCCCGGCGCCTCCTTGATCGAGTGGCTGACCAAGTAGCATTCCTCGACACTTTTTTAGGGACAAGAACAGATGGTCCGCCGATGAAGCGGCGGACGGGAAGGTACAAAACATGAGCAGTGACGCAGTCACCCGGCTGTCCGTTGACATCGCCGGGAGCGAGATCTCGTTCGAGACCGGACGGATCGCGAAGCAAGCCGGGGGCGCGGTTGTCGTCCGCCAAGGCGACACGATGGTGCTGGCGACGGCCACGGCGGGCAACCTCCGCGACGCCGACTTCCTGCCACTGACGGTCGATGTCGAGGAGCGGATGTACGCCGCGGGCAAGATCCCCGGATCGTTCTTCAAGCGCGAGGGCCGCGCGGGAGAGAAGGGCACGCTGACGGCGCGGATGATCGACCGCCCGATCCGCCCGTTGTTCCCGAAGGGCTGGCGCTATGAGACGCAGATCGTCGCGATCCCGCTCTCGGTCGACCACGTCCATCCCTACGACATCCTCGCGATGAACGGCGCCTCCGCGGCGCTGATGATCTCCGACATCCCGTTCTCGACGCCCGTTGGCGCGGTGCGGATCGGCAAGATCGACGGCAACTTCGTCGTCAACCCCAACGAGGAGGACCTGCTCGGCGGGAGCGACCTGGAGCTTACGGTCGCCGGCACCGAGGATGCCATCCTGATGGTCGAGGCGGGCGCGCGAGAGATTCCCGAGGCCGAGATCCTCGATGCCCTCGACATCGCCCACGACGCGATCAAGAAGCTCTGCGCGCTCCAGCGCGAGCTCGCCGAGCGGGCCGGCAAGCCCAAGCTCGAGGTCGTCATCCCGCAGGTCGATGCGGCGGTGCTCGAGGCCGTGAAGGCCTCCCACCACGCAGCCCTCGACGCGGCAACCCAGGTCGAGGACAAGCTCGAGCGACAGGAGGCCACCAAGGTCGTCGAGACGGCCGTCCACGAGCAGCATTCGGGCAACCCCGACACCCACGGCTACGACGAGCGCCGCGCCGCGGTGCAGATGGCCTTCGACAAGCTCGAGAAGTCGATCATCCGCGAGCGCATCGCGGTCGCCAAGCGCCGCCCTGACGGCCGCCGGGCGGACGAGATTCGCGACATCACGATCGAGGTCGGCCTGACGCCGCGCACGCACGGCTCGGCGCTGTTCACGCGCGGGCAGACCCAGGCCCTCAGCGTCGTTGCGCTCGGCACGCTCAAGGAGGAGATGCGCCTCGACACGCTGGGGCTGGAGACCAAGAAGTACTACTGGCACCACTACAACTTCCCGCCGTTCTCGGTCGGTGAAGCGGGTCGCCTGAGCGGGCCAAAGCGCCGCGACATCGGCCACGGCGCGCTCGCCGAGCGCGCCCTCGTGCCGGTGATCCCGTCGATCGAGGACTTCCCCTACAGCGTGCGCGTGGTCTCCGACATCTTCGAGTCCAACGGCTCCTCGTCGATGGCCTCGGTCTGCGGCAGCTCGCTGTCGCTGATGGATGCCGGCGTCCCGATCACCAAGCCGGTCGCCGGGATCGCGATGGGCCTGATCAAGGAGGGCGACGACTACATCGTCCTGACCGACATCGCCGGCGTCGAGGACCACCTCGGCGACATGGACTTCAAGGTCGCCGGCACCGACGCCGGGATCACGGCGCTTCAGATGGACATCAAGATCTCGGGCGTCACCTTCGACATCCTCCGCGACGCGCTGACGCAGGCGCGCGAGGCACGGCAGTTCATCCTCGGCCGCATGGCCGAGGTGATCGCGCAGCCGCGCGAGGCGCTCAGCGTCTACGCCCCGCGGATCGAGAAGGTCAAGATCGACCCGAGCCAGATCGGCCTGTTGATCGGCAAGGGCGGCGAGACGATCCGCGGCCTGTGCGAGGAGTACGACTCCCAGATCGACGTCAACGACGACGGCCAGGTGCTGATCTACTCGGCCAACGGGGAGCTCGCCGACGCGCTCGTCGAGCGGATCCGTTCGATGATGAAGGAGGTCGAGGTCGGCGACGAGTATCTCGGCAAGGTGGTCAAGACGACCGCCTTCGGCGCCTTCATCGAGCTCTCGAAGGGCACCGACGGCCTGCTGCACATCTCAAACGTCTCACCGGGCAACCGTGTCGAGACCGTCGAGGAAGTGCTCAGCAAGGGCGATGAGATCACCGTCAGGGTGGTCGAGGTAGACCGCGAGCGCGGGCGCATCGGCGTGCGGCGCAGCGACGACCCCGAGATCGCGGGCAAGTCGCTCGAGGAGCTCGCGTCGCTCACGACGGCCGGCGGCGGCGGCGGCGACCGCGGCCCGCGCCGCCCGCGCGAACGCGAACGCGACCGCGACGGGCGCAACGGCGACCGCCGCGGCTCGGGTCGTCCGCGCCACCGCGACAGCTAGCAGACACGTTGGCGAACGCGCACGTCATCACCGAGCTCGACGGTGGCGTGCGCGTCGTCTCCGAGCGCGTGCCGGCCGTGCGCTCGGTGGCGCTCGGCATCTGGATCGGCAACGGCTCGCGCAGCGAGGGCGAGCCGGAGGCCGGGCTGTCGCATCTCCTCGAGCACATGCTGTTTCGCGGCACGGCCAGCTACGGCTCCGAGGAGATCGACCAGATCTTTGACGCGATGGGAGCCGAGCTGAACGCCGGCACCGGCAAGGAGATGACGTCGCTCTACGCGCGCGTGCTCGACGAGCACCTCGAGCGGGCCTTCGACGTGATGGCCGAGATGGTCACCGTCCCGGCCCTCGAGGGGCTCGCCGAGGAGCGCGAGGTCGTACTCGAGGAGATCGCGATGTACGAGGACGACCCGCAGGAGCTGATCTTCGACGTGCTCGGCGAGACGATCTTCCCCGACGACGGCCTCGGGCGCTCGACGCTCGGCCGCGCCGAGGTCGTCGGCGCGGCGACGCGCGAACAACTCGAGGCCTTCCACGCCGGGCGCTACTTCAAGCGGAACATCGTCATCGCCGCGGCCGGAAGCGTCGACCACGAGCCGCTCGTCGAGTGGTCGCGCGCCGCGCTCGCGCGGGCCCCGTCCGCCTCCGCCATGCCGCCCGAGAGCGCCGCGGCGCCGGCGCCCGCGACGGCGCGCTTTCGCTCGCGCGACACCGAGCAGTACCACCTGACGCTGGGCGGCACGGCGATCGCGCGCAGCGACGAGCGGCGCTTTGCGCTGCGCGTCCTCGACAGCATCCTCGGCGGCACATCCTCCTCGCGCCTCTTCCAGGCGGTGCGCGAGCAGCGCGGCCTGGCCTACTCGGTCTTCACCTTCCAGAGCCTCTATCGCGACACGGGCCAGATCGGCCTCTACGTCGGGACGCGGCCCGAGAACCTCGCCGAGGTCTGCGCCGTGCTGGCCGCTGAGCTGCGGCGGATCCGCGAGGAGCCCGTCGGCGCGGTGGAGCTGGCGCGCGCGAAGGACAACGTCAAGGGGCGGATCGTGCTGGCGATGGAGTCGACCGGCGCCCGCATGGAGCGCCTCGGCTCGGCGGTGCTGGCGGAGATGCCGATCCTCGAGATCGACGAGACGCTCGCGCGCATCGACGCTGTCGACGCCGACGCGGTCACCGCGCTGGCGAGTGAGCTGCTCGCCCCACAGCGGCTCAGCGCCGCGGCGATCGGCCGCGACGAGGAGGCGTTCCGGCTCGCGCTCGAGCCGCTGCTCCCGGAGCTCGCGGAGGCGCTTTGATCCGGGTCGGCGTCGCCGGCGCGGCGGGGCGAATGGGGGAGGCGTCCTGCGCGGCTATCGCCGCGCAGTCCGACCTCAAGCTGCGTGGGCGTGCCGATCCACAGCTGGGCGTCGAGCTCGCGGCGATCCTCGGCGACTGTGACGTCGTGGTCGACTTCACGCAGCCGGATGCAGTGCTCGCGAACGCGATCGCCTGTCTCGAAGCCGGCGTCCACGTCGTGATCGGCACGACCGGGTTCGACGTCTCGGCACTCGAGGGCGTCGGCGGCGCGAACGCCTTCATCGCGCCCAACTTCGCGATTGGCGCCGTGCTGATGATGCGCTTTGCCGCCGAGGCAGCTCGGCACATGGCGGCCGCCGAGATCATCGAGCTCCACCACGACGCGAAGCTCGACGCGCCGAGCGGCACCGCCGCGCGGACCGCGGCGCTGATGGCGCAGGCCAGCGGCGGCGCGGAGCCGCCGATTCACTCCGTGCGCCTGCCGGGTCTCGTCGCCCACCAGGAAGTGATCCTCGGCGACCTCGGGCAGACACTTTCGATCCGCCACGACTCGACCTCTCGCGACTCCTTCATGCCGGGGATGCTGCTCGCCGTGCGCCGCGTCGGCTCCCTCGATCGCTCGCCGGTCGTCGGGCTCGAGCATCTGCTGTTCGGGGACTGAGGCGCCGGGGCTGCCGGACGCCTTGCGATACTGAACAGCTGATGGCAGAGCTCGGAATCCTCCTCACGGCGATCGTGACGCCCTTCGATGAGCAGCTGCGCGTCGACGAGGACGCGTTCGTCGCGCTGATGGGCCATCTCGCGGTCAGCGGCTCGGACGGGTTTGTCGTCTGCGGCACGACCGGCGAGGCCTCGACGCTGACCGACGACGAGCAGATCGCACTCGTCGAGCTGGCCGTGCGCGAGCGCCCGGACGGCGCGAGCATCATCGCCGGCGCGAGCTCCAACGACACGCGTCACGCCGTCGAGCTGACCGAGCGCGCCTGCGCGGCGGGCGTCGACGCCGTGCTCTCGGCGACGCCGTACTACAACCGCCCAAACCGCCGCGGGATACTCGCCCACTTCGGCGCCGTCGCCGCCGCAAGCTCGGTGCCGGTGATCCTCTACAACATCCCCCAGCGCACGGGCACCGACATGCCCAACGACCTGCTCGCCGAGCTGGCCCAGATCGAGCGCGTCGACTACGTCAAGCAGAGCAACCCGGCGAACCTCGCACCGGTCGACGGGCTCGGCGTCTACGCCGGCGATGACACGCTGTTCGCGCAGACCCTCGACATGGGCGAGCCGGGCGGGATCCTCGTCTCAAGCCACGTCGTGGGGCCACAGATGCACCGCATGATCGATGAGCCCGAGAACCGCGCGGCGATCGACGAGTCCCTGCGCGACGTCTACGCGACGCTGTTCATGACGGCGAGCCCGACGTGCACGAAGGCCGCGCTCGAGCTGCTCGGCCACCGCGTCGGCGGCCTTCGCCTGCCGATGGTCGAGGCCGACGCGAACGAGCGCGAGGCCGTTCGAGCGATGCTCGAACGCCACAACCTGCTTGGCCACGTGACCGCGTGAGCGCGCTGCGCGTGCTGCCGCTCGGCGGCCTGGGGGAGATCGGCAAGAACATGACCGTCGTCGAGTACGACGAGCGGATCATCGTCGTCGACGTCGGCCTGCGCTTCCCGGCCCCGGAGATGTTCGGCATCGACCTGGTGCTGCCGGACTTCTCCTACCTGCGCGGACGCGCCGAGGACATCGAGGCGATCGTCGTCACGCACGGCCACGAGGACCATCTCGGCGCGCTGCCGTGGGTGCTGCGCGAGCTCGAGGACACACCGCCCGTGTACGGACGGCCGCTGACGATGGCGATGGCGCGCTCGAAGCTCGAGGAGCACAAGCTGCGCGACGTCGAGCTGATCGACCTCGACGACGGCGAGGACGTCGAGCTCGGCCCGTTCACGCTCGAGCTGATCCACATGACGCACTCGATTCCCGACGCCAGCGCGGTCGCCCTGACCAGCGAGCTTGGAACGGTGCTCGTGACCGGCGACTACAAGTTTGACCAGACGCCGGTCGACGGCGAGCCGGCCGACATGTCGCGCCTCGCGCAGCTCGGAGCCGAGGGGATCCTGCTGCTCTGCGGGGACTCGACCAACGCCGATCGGCCGGGCTTCTCGCCGTCGGAGTCGATCGTCGGGCCGAACCTCGAACAGGTCTTCCGCGACGCGAGCGGTCGGGTGATCGTGACGAGTTTCGCCTCCAACATCCATCGCGTCCAGCAGGTCATCGACGCCGCGACGGTGCTCGGGCGCAAGGTCGCGCTGGTCGGCCGCTCGATGCGCAAGAACGTCGCGATCGGCGGCACGCTCGGTCACATCGAGGTTCCCGACGGACTGATCATCCCGGCGCGAGAGATCGAGGACTACCGAGACGACCGGATCATCGTCATCTCGACCGGCTCGCAGGGTGAGCCGCTGTCGGCGCTGCGGCGGATGGCGTATCGCGACCACCCGCAGGTCAAGCTCCACGACGGCGACACGGTCGTCTTCTCGGCGACGCCGGTGCCGGGCAACGAGCGCGCCGTCAACGACACGATCGACCGGCTCTACCACATCGGCTGCAAGGTCGTGACGACCCGCGACGCGCAGATCCATGCCTCGGGGCACGGCTACACCGAGGAGATCAAGCTGATGCTGAACCTGACCAAGCCCCGCTTTGTGATGCCGTTCCACGGCGACTTCAAGCGGCTCCAGCTGCACGGCCAGCTGGCCGAGTCCGTCGGCATCGAATCGGAGGCGATCTTCTGCGCCGAGAACGGCGACGTGCTCGAGCTGGACGGCCGCGGCGCACGCTTCGGGACGCCGGAAGGGGCGGGGATGATCTTCGTCGACGGCGTGGACATCGGCGACGTCGCCGACGCGGCGCTGCGCGACCGGCGTATGCTCTCGGCGGACGGGATCTTCATCGTCGTGGCGACGATCTCCGAGAAGGACGGCGGATCGGTCGCCGACCCCGAGGTGATCTTCCGCGGCGTCGCGTTCATGGACGAGGCCGGCCAGCTCGTCGATGAGATCAAGGAGACCGTCGATGACTCACTCGAGCGAGCCGCCCGCGAGGGCGTGCGCGACGTCGAGCATCTCCAGCAGCTGCTCCACGATCACCTCGGCGCGCTCGTCTGGGAGCGGCTGCGACGGCGGCCGATGGTGCTGCCCGTCGTCGTCGAGGTCTGAGCGCCGCTCAGGCGAGCGCCGCCTGAGCCCGCCCGCGCACGTGGCGGCGCATCGACGCTGACAACAGCGTCGCTTCGATTGCGACGCCGGTCGGGATGAGGACCCAGAGCCCCGCGCCCCACGCCCATGGCGCGCTCGTCATCGCGACGGCGAGCGCCGCGAGCAGCGGCACGGTGTTGATGAACAGCAGCAGCCACCAGGCCGTGCGCGAGCCGAAGCCGAGGCAGACGACCGTCCCGGCCCACAGCGCGACGAGGCCCGGCCTGGTGTCACTCACCGAGGAAACCGAAAAGGCCAGCCCCGCCTGCAGCCCGCTGAGTGCGACGAAAACGAGATAGATGGGGGCGAGGCGGGGCTTCATGGCGCGAGGCTAGCAGCGGTCAGGAGTCATCGCCCAGCTCCTTGACCATCGTCAGCGTCGTGATCGCGGGGTCGGAGTCGAGCGGCTCGCGGGCGCCGGTCGAGCTGAAGCCGAGCGCGGCGTAGAGCGCGGCGGCGGCCTTTGAGCGCTCGGTCTCGCTGACGCAGAGGCTGAGCCGCCGCGCTCCCTGCGAGGACGCCCAGCCGACGACGGCTTCGACGAGCTCGCGGCCGAGACCGCTGCGGCGCGCCTCCGGAGCGACCCACATTCCCCACAGCACGGCTTCCTGATCGCCGAGCTGCGGGAAGAACCCGCCCGCCATCGCGACGGCCTCGCCTCGCCCGTCGATCGCCGCGAAGATCGCGCCCTTGCGCGCGGCGGCGCTCTCGTCGACCCGCGCCTGCCAGAACTCCGGTCCGTTGGAGCCCTCGCCGGCCAGCGTCGACGCAAACGCGTAGGGCGCGTCGCCGAGCGCGCGCAGGCGGATCTCGCGGAACACGTCCGCGTCGGCCGATCCCAGGCGGCGGATCTCCACCCGCCAACTGTACGCCCGGCTCAGGCGGGCTCGGCCTGGAGCGGCTCGGCGGAGGGCTCGACCGCGGCGTCGCCGGGCGGGAGGCGCACGGTGAAGCGTGCGCCGCCATGCGGCGAGGTGTCGACCGCGACCGTGCCGCCGTGCGCGTGCGTGACGGCGGCGACGATCGCGAGGCCGAGGCCGAAGGACCCGCCGCGGTCTCCGGCGCCGCGCACGAAGCGCTCGAACAGGGTGGCCCGCGCCTCCTCGGCGATGCCCGGCCCATCATCGGCGACAACCAGCTCGGCGCCGCCGTCGGGAAGCTCGCGCGTGCTCGCGGTGACCCGCGAACCGGGCGGGGTATGTCGGAGGGCGTTCTCGATCAGGTTGGTGGCGACGCGCTGGAGGTCGTCGCGAGCGCCGAGCAGCGGGGCTGGGCGGACGTCGAGCTCGATCATGTGAGCGCTCGCCGCGGGCTCGAGCTCGCTCGCCGCATCTACCACCACCTCGGCCAGGTCGAGCGGCTCGCTGACCGGCGCGTGACCGGCGTCGGCGCGGGCCAGCAGGAGCAGATCGCCCACGAGCCGGCGCATCCGCTGCGTCGAGCGAAGCGCGGACTCGGCGGCCTCGCGATCAGCACCGTGCAGCGAGTCGACGAGCAGCTCGAGGTTGGCCAGCACGCTCGTCAGCGGCGTGCGCAGCTCGTGCGAGGCGTCGGCGACGAACTCTCGCTGGCGTTCGAGCATCGTCTCGGTCTCGCTGCGGGCCGCGCTGAGTGAGGTGAGCATGCGGCTCAGCGTCCGCGAGAGCTCGGCGATCTCGTCGTCGGCCACGGCCTCCGGAAGGGTGGTGTTGGCGTCGCGCGTGCGTTCGATCTCGGCCGCCGCCGCGGTCAGCTCGGCGACCGGGGCGATCGAGCGTCGCGCCACGAGCGAGCCCGCGCCGAAGGCCAGCACGGTGCCGATCAGCGCGCCGAGGAAGAGCATCAGCTCAAGCCAGCCGATTTCGCTGTTGACCGAGCTCAGCGGCTGTGCGTACTGCTCCCACCCAACGCGGCCGAACCCGAAGCTGATCCGCGTGTTGACGACGCGATAGCCGTTGAAGTCGAGAACCGGCGGCTCGCCGTTGACAGGGTTTCCGAGGTTCACGTTCGATCCGGCGATCGGCGTGCCGTCCATCGTGAGGATCCTCACGACTGCGTCCGCCGGTGTGCCCAGCTCCGACAACGGGGGACTGATCGTCGGATCCCCGCCGTCGATGCCGCTCAGCGTCAGCTGGATGTTGGCCAGCGAGCGGGCGTTCGAAAGCACCTCGGCGTTAAAGTTCGAACGTATCCGGTGCGCGCTGACCTGGCCGATGATCACCGCGAAGGCGACGAGGATCACGAAAGCCACCGCCGCGACGCTCGTCGCCAGGCGCAGCCTGATCGGCAGCCGCGCGAGCTGCCGCGCCAGGCGGCCGTCAGGCGCGGATGACATAGCCGGCGCCGCGGATCGTGTGAAGCAGGCGGGTCTCTCCGCCGGCCTCGAGCTTGCGGCGCAGGTTTGAGACGAACACCTCGATCGTGTTCGTCGTCGAGAACGGGTCGTAGCCCCACACCTCGTCCAGCAAACGCTGGCGCGAGATGACGATCCGCTCGTTGCGCATCAGGTACTCGAGCAGCTCGAACTCGCGTTGGGTGAGCTCGATGTCGCGCTCCACGCGGCGGACCTCGTGGGTGTCGGGATTGAGGCTGAGGTCGCCGACGCGCAGCGGCGCGCTGCCGCGCGGCGGGGTCCGCCGCAGGAGCGCCCGGATCCGCGCCAGCAGCTCCTGGCGCTCGAACGGCTTGACGAGGTAGTCGTCGGCGCCGGCGTCGAGGCCCGTCACGCGCGCCTCGACGGCGTCGCGGGCGGTGAGCATCAGGATCGGCACCGTGTCGTCGCGGCGCAGCTCCCGGGCGACCTCGATCCCGTCGATCTTCGGCAGGCCGAGGTCCAGCACCACGAGATCGGGCAGGAACCCCGTCGCCTCATCGAGCGCGGCCTGGCCGTCGCGCGCGATCCGCACGTCGTAGCCCTCGAGTCGCAGCGAGCGCTGGAGGACGTCGGCGATGTCACCGTCGTCCTCGACCACGAGCACTCGGGGCGAGCGGTCGAAATCAGCCATTTCCAGCGATGTTAGGGCAGCGGGAGGCCACCGCGGCCGATTTTTAGGCCGGCTTGAAGGCCGTGGGCCGCCGCGTCGCGGAAGGCAAACGCCGCGCCGCGTCGAAAGGGCCGAAAAATGGCCACCACCCGCGGGACCAAGGCCCGCCGTCCAAGCGGGCGCAAACGTGCTGCGCCGAGGCGCCGCACGCGTCGACGCAGCCGACGCCGGACCCGCGCGATCAAGCTCCAGCAACGTCACTTCGACGTTCTCGGCCTCGCCCTCGTGGCGATCGGCGTGCTGCTCGGCTTCGTGATCTATGCGGGCTGGGACGGCGGAAGCGGCGGGGACTCCTTCGCGCGCGCGCTCGGCTGGCTGTTCGGCCAGGCCCGCCTCGGCATGCCGGTCGCGATCGGCGGGGCCGGCGTGCTGCTCTGGATGCGGCCGGTGCTGCCGGCGATTCATCCGATCCGCAGCGGCACGGCGCTGCTGCTCGCCTCCGCCGCTCTGATCTTCGCGGCCCCGAGCGCCCAGCACTTCTGGGCCGCGCCGTTCTTCCGAAGCCACGGCGGCCTGCTTGGCCAGGCCGAGCTGTGGGCGGCGTCACAGGCGATCGGCGTGACCGGCGCCCACATCCTCGCGGTGTTCCTCGCGATCGCCGCGGCGATGCTCTTGACCGGCGGGCGCCTGGCGGCGCTGATCCGCCACGCCGGGGTGCTGGCCGCGCGCGCGATTCAAGCCGAGCGCGAACGCGCCGCCGCGGAGGCACGGCGGCGCCGCGCCGCGCGGATCGTTCCGCCAGAGCCCGAGGATCGCGAGCTGATCGTGCGCGCAACGCATGTCGAGGCGCCCGCGCCGATCGAGATCCCGGCGTTTCTCGAACCCGATCCGCTGCCGCCCGAGACGGACGCCCAGACCGAGGACTTCGAGGCGATCGAGCCCGACGACGGGCGGGCCGCCGCGATCGAGGCATCGAAGCTGACGCCGCAGGGTCGCTTTCGCGCCTCGGTCACAGACGATCCATCTTTTGACTGGCGCCTGCCGCGTCCGAGCCTGCTGACGCGCTCCAGCGCGGAACAGGTCCGCCCCGACACGGCCGGCCAGCAGGCCGTGGCGGCCGGCCTGCTCGAGGCGCTCGGGCACTTCGGGGTCCAGGCGAAGGTGATCGGCACGGTCACCGGCCCGCACATCACGCGCTACGAGCTGCGGCTGGCACCGGGGATCAAGGTCTCCAAGGTGGCCAACCTCAAGGATGACCTCGCCTACGCGCTCGCGGCGACCGACGTGCGGATCCTCGCGCCGATCCCCGGCAAGCAGGCCGTCGGCGTCGAGGTCCCGAACGCCAAGCGGCGGATCGTGCGCCTCGGCGATGTCTACCAGGATCCGCCGGTCGACTGGTCGCCGCTCGCGGTGTGGCTCGGCAAGGACGTCTCGGGGCGGGCGATCGGCGCCGATCTGGCGAGCATGCCGCACCTGCTTGTCGCGGGCACGACGGGCTCCGGCAAGTCCGGCGCGGTCAACGCGATGCTCTCGAGCATCCTCCTTCGCGCGACGCCGCACGACGTGCGCCTGGTGCTGATCGACCCCAAGCAGGTCGAGCTCAACCACTACGACTCGATCCCGCACCTGTTGACGCCCGTCATCACGAACCCGCGCATGGCGGCCAACGCCCTCGGCAACCTCGTCCGCGAGATGGAGCAGCGCTACGGGATGATGTCGCTCGCGCGGACGCGCTCGCTCGTCGAGCTCAACCGCGTGCGCGACGAGCGTGGCGATGCCCCGCTGCCCTACATCCTCTGCGTCATCGACGAGCTCGCCGACCTGATGATGGTCGCCCCGGCCGACGTCGAGACGGCGATCATCCGCCTCGCCCAGAAGGCGCGGGCGGTCGGCATCCACCTCGTGCTCGCCACGCAGTCCCCGCGCGTCGACGTGATCACGGGGCTGATCAAGGCCAATGTCCCGTCGCGGATCGCCTTCGCCGTGTCCTCGCAGACCGACTCGCGCGTGATCCTCGACCAGAACGGCGCCGAGTCGCTGCTCGGAGCCGGTGACATGCTGTTCTCGCCGATCGGCAGCTCCGCCCCGCAGCGGATCCAGGGTGCCTACATCGACGAGGCGCAGATCGCGAACCTGACGGAGTTCTGGCGTCGCCAGGGCGAGCCCGAGTTCCAGGCCGAGCTGCTCGAGGACGTCGAGCCCGCCGCCGCCGAGGAAGGCCGCGAGGACGGTTTCGATCCGGATGAGGACCCGCTGCTGGGGGACGCGATCGCGCTGGTCGTCGAGATGGGCGTCGCGTCCACTTCGATGCTGCAGCGGCGCATGCGACTGGGCTACACGCGCGCGGGGCGCCTGATCGACATGCTCGAGCGGCGCGGGATCGTGTCCGAGTTCGAGGGTTCCAAGGCGCGCCAGGTGCTCGTCTCGGAGGCCGACCTGCCCCAGGTTCTCGCCGCGCTCGGCGGGCGCTCGCAGTCCGCTGCCGGCGAGCCCGGCGCCGGCGATCCGCTCTAGGCCGCCGATCAACGCAGCGGGCGCTCGCTTGCGAACGGTGCCGGGCACCGGTGGCGGGATACCCTTCGCGACGAAATGACTGACATCGGCGCGAAGCTGCGTGAGGCACGGATGCGCCAGCACCTCGACATCGCCGAGTTCGAGGAGCGCACGAAGATCCGCGCCAAGTACCTGCGGGCGCTCGAGGACGAGGAATGGGCCCTGCTGCCCGGCCACACGTTCACCAAGGCGTTCCTGCGGACCTACGCCGACATGCTCGGCCTCGACGGGCGGATGCTGGTCGACGACTTCAAGCGGATTCACCCCGATCCGGCCGAGCAGGAGTACGCGCCGCTGCCACCAAGCCGCCGCGGCGGCGGGGGCCCCCGGGAGCGCTCGGGCGAGCGCGCCGGTCGCCAGGGGCCAAGCGGGCGAATGCTCGCGATCGCGCTGCTGGTGCTCCTGATCGCCGCCGCGATCTTCGCCGTCCACGAGCTGACCAAGGGCAGCCCCAAGGCCCCCGCGACGAACACGACCCGTACGACGCACACGCGCACGACCGGTACGCGCTCGCGCGGCACGCACACGACGACGAGCGCCGTGGTCGCGCTGACGATCTCCGCGACCACGGCGGTGCACGTCTGCCTGGTCGGATACACGAAGCACGGCACGCGCCACCAGCGACTTCCGGCGACCACCAGTGCGACCACCACGCAACTGCTCGCGGCGGGGTCCTCGACGCCGGTCTACCACGCCGAGCACGAGTTTCTGGTCAGCTTCTCGAGCGGCCGCGCCAAGCTGACGGTCAACGGACACACGGTGAGCGTCGACGCGACGAGCGCACCGGTCGCCTACAGAGTCACCCGCGGCCATGCCGCGACGATCTCGGCGGCCCACGCTCCGCACTGCACGTGAGCGCCCGCGCGGCGATCGTCGTGACCGGCACCGAGGTGCTGAGCGGTCGCGTCAGCGACCGCAACGGCCCGTGGCTGGCCGAGCGGCTGCGCGAGCTGGGCGTCGATCTGATGCACGTCACGATCGTCGGCGACCGTCCCGCGGACATGCTCGAGGCGCTGCGCTTCTGCGCACGGCTCGGCGTGCAGCTGGTCGTGACGAGCGGCGGCCTGGGGCCGACGGCCGACGATCTGACCGCGACCGTGGTCGGCGAGTTCTGCGGCCGCGAGATGGTCCTCGACGAGGAGCTCGAGGAGCGGATCGCGGCGATCGTGCTGCCGCTTCGCGCGCGCTGGCCGCATCTGACCGAGGAGACGATCCGGGCGTCGAACGCCAAGCAGGCCCTGATCCCCCAAGGTGCGACGATCCTCGAGCCGGTCGGGACGGCTCCCGGGCTCGTCGTCGCGCCCGCCGAGGGGACCGAGGGCCCGACCGTCGTGGTGCTCCCGGGACCGCCACGCGAGCTCCAGCCGCTGTGGGAGGAGGCGACCGCCACCGCGGCCTTCGCGGCTGCGGTGACCGACGCCACGGTCTATGAGCAGCGCACGCTTCGCCTCTACGGACTGCCTGAGTCAGAGATCGCGACGACGCTGCGCGCCGTCGAGGCGGCCGGCGTGCCGCTCGAGCAGATCGAGGTCACGACCTGCGTGCGCGGCGGCGAGCTCGAGATCGTGACGCGCTTTGAGCCGTCGGCGGCCGGGGTCTACGCGGACTTCGAGCGGATCGTGCGCGAGCGCCATGCGGACGTCGTCTACTCCGACGACGGCAGCCGGGTCGACGACCAGGTCGCCGCGATGCTGATCGAGCAGAGGCTGAGCGTCTCGGTCGCCGAGTCGTGCACCGGCGGGTTGATGCTCGGCCGCCTGACCGAGCGGCCCGGCGCATCGGCATATCTAGACGGCGGCCTCGTCGTCTACTCAAACGACGTCAAGGAACGCCTCGCCGACGTCCCGGCGGAGCTGCTCGAAGCCCACGGCGCCGTCTCGGCCGAGGTGGCGCTGGCGCTCGCCGAAGGCGCGCGGCGCGTCATCGGCGCCGATGTCGGGATCGGCATCACGGGAATCGCCGGTCCCGACGGCGGTAGCGAGGAGAAGCCGGTCGGGCTCGTCTTCATCGCGATCGCCGGACCCGACGGGCGGCGCATCGTGCGAAAGGCGAGCCAGCGCGGCAATCGCAGCGACATCCGCGAGCGCACGACGACGGCGGCCATGCACCTGTTGCGCCGGCTGCTGCTGGGCGAGTCCGATCCGCCGGCGCCGTGAGCGGCGAGCTGCGGCTGTTCGTCGCGGCCGAGCCGCCGCAGGACGTCCGCGACGAGCTGGCGCGCTGGGCGCGGGGCGCGCTCGGGCGCGGCACGCAGGCGCGCTGCCTCGACGTCGACTCACTCCACCTGACGCTCTGCTTCCTGGGGTCGCAGCCGCCCTCGGCGGTCGATGAGGTCGAGCGGGCACTGGGCGCGACGCGCGAATTGGCGGCGGCCGTCGGTGAGCTTCGCACTGGCGCGCCGGCGTGGCTTCCCTCAAGGCATCCGCGCGTGCTCGCAGTCGAGGTCACAGACCCCGACTGCGCGCTTGGCGCGCTCCAGAACGCGCTCAGCGTCGAGCTCGAGCGCGCGATCGGCTGGCGGCCGCCGCGCCAGCGCTTTCGCCCGCACGTCACGGTCGCCCGCATGCGGCCCGGCGTCGAGCGAGCGCGCGAGCTTGCGCCGACTCCGGCGCGCGAGTTCACGCCGACCGCGGTGACGCTGTTTCGCTCGAGCCTCGGTCCCGGCGGTGCGCGCTACACGCCGCTTGCGTCGATCGAGCTCTAGCCCGACCAGGGCGCGCGCTCGAGCGCGGCCTCGAAGTCGGCGCGCCCGTGGAGCGGCTCGCCGTGGGCGACGATGACGTGCTCGAAGCGGAGCTCGAGGAGGCCGCGCAGGCCGGGGAGGGCGCGTTCTTGATGCCACGGCGTGGCCCACACGCGCAGCACCCCGCCGGGAGCCGTCAGGGCGTCGGCGAAGACGAGCGTGCGGTGTTCCGGCAGGTAGAGCGGCGTCTCCATCTTGCCGCGCCCGTCGTGGCAGGCGAGCAGTCCGCCCGGCAGCACGTCGCCCGGCTCGAGTGGCTCGAGCTCGCACTCAGGGATGTCGTCGCGCCAGAACAGGTAGGGGCCGTGCGGGCGGGCGCCGTAGCGCCTCGCGAAGAGGTCGACGTCGCGCACGTGGTCGGGCTTGAGGATCACTACGTGCTGCGGCGCGAAGGCGTCGAGGCGCGCCCACGCGTCGGCTTCGTGCGGCGGCGGCGCGAGCGGGTCGAGCACCAGCGCGACGCCCTGCGAGCGGACGGCCACGGAGTTGACGAACGGCTCCCAGTCGAACCCCTCTCGCCACGCCGGGTGCCGCTGGCGCCAGATCCACAGGCCGTCGGCGACGTCGCGGATCTCCACGCTCACGCGGTCGAGCATAGCCCGCTCCGATCCACCTTTTCTGTCCGGACCGCCCCCTATGGTGGGCTCCCCGAATCAGCGTGACAGGAGCCCCGAAGACGATGACCGTGACCGAAGCAGACAAGGCCACCAAGGCCCGCGCCGCCGCCCTCGAGGGCGCGCTCAGCCAGATCGAGCGCGAGTTCGGCAAGGGCACCGTCATGCGGATGGGCGACCCGGGCGCGCAGGTCCGCGTCGCCGCGATCCCGACCGGGGCGCTGTCGCTCGACCTGGCGCTCGGCATCGGCGGCGTCCCGCGCGGACGCATCGTCGAGGTCTTCGGGCCCGAGTCCTCAGGCAAGACGACGCTGATCTACCACGTCCTCGCCGAGGCGCAGAAGCTGGGGGGGACGTGTGCCTTCATCGACGCCGAGCACGCGATGGACCCGCTCTATGCCAAGGAGATCGGCGTCGACATCGACGAGCTGCTGGTCTCCCAGCCCGACTTCGGCGAGCAGGCGCTCGAGGTCGCCGACATGCTCGTGCGCTCGGGGGCCGTCGACGTCGTTGCGATCGACTCGGTCGCCGCGCTCACGCCGCGCGCCGAGCTCGAAGGGCAGATGGGCGATCAGAGCGTCGGCCTGCAGGCGCGGATGATGTCGCAGGCGATGCGCAAGCTCGCCGGCAACCTCAACCGCACGCAGACGCTGTGCATCCTGACCAACCAGATCCGCGAGAAGATCGGCGTGATGTTTGGTTCGCCTGAGACCCAGCCGGGCGGGCGGGCGCTCAAGTTCTACGCATCGCAGCGACTCGACATCCGCCGCATCGAGACGCTCAAGGACGGCAACGAAGCGGTCGGCAATCGCGTCCGCGTCAAGGTCGTCAAGAACAAGGTCGCGGCGCCGTTCAAGCAGGCCGAGTTCGACATCGAGTTCGGCAAGGGGATCTCCACCTCCGGCTGCCTGATCGACCTCGGCCTCGAGCACAACATCGTCACCAAGTCGGGCTCCTTCTTCTCCTACGGCGAAGACCGGCTCGGGCAGGGCCGCAACAACGCCAAGGTCTACCTCGAAGAGCACACCGACGTCGCCAAGGAGATCGAGCAGAAGATCTACGAGGCGCTCGGCGTCTCAAACGCCCTGGTCGTGCCGATCGAGGACGGCGAGACGGGTGAGACGGTCGACTTCGAGGCCGAGGTGGCCGCGATCTCGATCTCAGACGAGCGCGCTGCCTGAAGCGGTGGATGGCGCGGCCGCCGCGGCGACCGGGGACGCCCCGGACGACCCCCTCGGTGAGGCGATCGCGCGCTGCTACCGCCACCTCGGGGAACGCGAGCACACCACCGCACAGCTGCGGCGCCGGCTGCTGCGCGCGCGAACCGACCCCGAAGTCGCCGAGCAGGCCCTCGAGGCGCTACGCGAGCAGGGCTACCTCGATGACGCCCGCTACGCGCGGCTGCTCGTCGAGGACCGCCGGCGCATCGATGGCTGGGGGGCGCAGCGGATCCGCCAGGCGCTCGAGAGCGCCGACGTCGAGCGCGACACGATCGAGGAGGCGCTCACCGGAACGACTCACGCAACCGAGCTCGAGGCGGCGACGACGCTCTTGGGGCGCCGCCTAACGGCCGCGCCACGCGATGATCGCGAACGGGCCCGCGCGTTCGGCATCCTGATCCGCGCCGGCTACGAGTCCGAGGTCGCCTACGACGCGATTCGCGCGATCGGCGGCGGCGAAGCGGACTTCCTCGCCGCCTGATCGCAGAACCGCGGATCGCACGCGCCGCCGGCATCCGCTGCACGTCGCGACGGTGCCGGGGTAGCGGCCCACGTCACGCTCTCGCCGCTGCGCCCCGCCTACGCGATGCCGTCAGCCGAAGTGGCCCCAGTGCACCGCGATCAGCAGCAGCACGCCGCCCGCCGCGATCGCGAATCCGGCAACCACGGTTCGCAGGACGCCCCAGCGAGGCCGCTGGAACTGCGAGGCCGCAAGCCAGATGCCGGCGATGATCAGGAGCAGGAACCCGACCTCCGCCACCTTCCGACCCGTGCCCCGGCTCATCGCCAGAAGAAGGGTCATGCCGGGATTGTTGCGCGCGAAGCGCGCGCGTGTTGCCAGACCGGTACCCCCGAACACCCGCTTCGGCGATCACGATGACCACGCACGCCGGCCCTCTCTTCAAAGGCTACGCCCCAGGCGGGATCGACAGGGTTGTCGATCCCGCCTGACGGCGGGGCGGCAACGTCACGCCGCCGCCCCGCCGAACTGCGTCGGCGTCAGCCCGAGGTCACCACGCCGAAGAAGCCGCAGCCCGCGTAGCTGCCGAACGACGGCGCGGACTGGTAGCCGATCTGGCCGCTGATGACCTGGCCCGAGGCGTTCGCGTAGGAGAACGTCGACTCGCCGGAGCCCGCGGCGCCGAGCGGTGCGTTGCTGGCCGGGCCGAGCGTCGCGGTGTGGCTGCCGAACGCGGTGCTCGCGCCCTGGAACCCACTGACGGTCAGCTCGGAATCCGCGCTCGTCGAGCCGTTGGCCTGAAGCGACGCCGTGCCGGTCGAGTCGCAGAGCGCCGTGATCGTCAGTCCGTCGGCGCTGTAGATCGTCTGGGTGGCGCTGCCGGAGCCCGGCGTCGCCTCCTTGAGCTGGAGCTTCGTCACGGTCTCGCCGTCGACGGTGACCGCGGCGGGATTGGTCGGTCCCGTCGCGCCGGTCGGGCCGGTCGCACCCACGTGTCCCGCGGGCCCTGCCGGGCCGGGGGTGGCGCGGGCGGGCCAGGACAGCGTCACGCGGCCGCCCGAGCAGTGATGGCTGGGCCACTTCCAGACGTTCACCTCGCCGCCGTTGGGCGACACGCAAGCGTTGATGTTGCCGTGGGCGCCGATCAGTGCCTTGCTGCTCGCGCCGTAGGCGACGCCGCCGATGACAGCCATGAAGACTGCCAGCACGAGGCCGGCCTTGACCGCCGTGCGGTGGGATCGGATCAAGCGTCGCATCGGGTCCTCCCGTTGCTGAGCGGGTTCATTTCGCCTCCATTCGTCGTGTGCCTGTGCTCCAAGCAACCCGACCGCGACCCGCGGGGTGCGCTTCACACGCAGTTCTTACACGGGCGCACGAAACCGCCCGCTCGGCCATGTGGCCGTCCGCGTGACCGGCGATCATCGGCGCACATGACCGCCTGGCGGGACGTCGAGGCTTCACAACCCGAGTTCGCGCAGCGCGTGCGGGCGCTGTTCGATGCTCACCGGCACAAGACGATCGCCACTTTGCGAGCCGACGGCTCACCGCGGATCTCGGGGATCGAGACGGCCTTCGAGGATGGGCAGCTGGTGTTCGGCTCGATGCCGAGCGCGCGCAAGGGCGCGGACCTCCGACGGGATCCGCGATTCGCCCTGCACAGCGCGACGATCGACCCCGTCGAGGGCTCCGAGGCGCAGTGGCCGGGCGAGGCAAAGATCTCCGGTCGCGCGATCGCCGCCGGAGAGATCACGGAGGGACCGCAGGGCGACCGCTTCCAGGCCGACATCGCCGCCGTCGTCCACACCCACCTCAACGAGCAGGCGACGTTGCTCGTGATCGAGTGGTGGACGCCAACCGGAGGGCTTGGCAGGATCGAGCGAGAGTGACCAGAAGCCGAGCCCTGGGTGCGCGTCACTCCTTGCGCCGTGGCGCTCGGATAGCACCCCGCGCGCGCCGTGCTTGATCCCGCTCTCCCAGCGCGACCCGCCCGACATTGGCCCCGGGGGAGTGTGTCACCCTTGATCCCACCCGACGACGAGCCCAAGGAGGCCCGAGGACATGTTCACGAAGAAGGGCGACGCGGCCGTCCTCGCCAAGCTCGGTGAGGCGCCCGCACAGTACCGGGCGATTGGAGAGCGCCTGCATGCCATCATCCGGGAGAGCGCTCCATCGTTGGAGCCGATCGTGCGCTGGGGACTGCCGTTCTATGTGAGCGACGGCAAGGACATCTGCTACATCAAGCCGAACAAGGACTTCATCGCGTTCGGCTTTGGCGAAGCTGTGAACCCGGCACGTGAGGAGGGTGCCAGCATGCACCCGGTCGCGTGGACCCTCACCTCGCTGGATGCCGAGACGGAGGCCAGGATTCGCGCGCTCGTCGAGAAGGCGGTGGCCTGACATCGACGCGGCGGCGCGTGCAGCATGATGGCGGCGCAGCCACGTTCGCCGGGGCGCGAGATGCCTGGGCGGATCAGCCTTGAATCTTCCGCGCGCTGCTAGCGGGCTCCTGGCGGCACGGGTTCATGAACGGCCGCATCGGCGGCTCCCAAGCCTACGCTGCGTCGTAGCCCTCCCACGCGCCACGCCACGCGCCACGCCGCACGCCACCCCGAAGCGCGCCCCCAAGCGCCACACCACCCGCTACCGTTGCACCCGTGGGCGCCCGCAGCTATCACGTAACCACGTTCGGCTGCCAGATGAACGAGCACGACTCCGAGCACATGCGCGGCATGCTCGAGTCGCTCGGCTACACGGAGGCGCCCGAGCGCGCGCAGGCCGACCTGATCCTCTTCAACACCTGCTCGATCCGCGAG
>DATBPB010000063.1:0-35355 GCA_036561565.1 Solirubrobacteraceae bacterium
GAGCTCCTTGCGGATCGAGTCCATCTGCTTGCGCAGGAAGTACTCGCGCTGCTGCTTCTCGGCGCCCTCTTGGACGTCCTCGCGGATGCGCTTGCGGACCTGCAGCTCGGCGAGGCTCTCGCGCTGCAGCTTCACGGCGAGCTCCAGGCGCTCGGTGACGTCGAGCGTGCGCAGCAGCTGCACCTTCTGTTCGTAAGACAGGTTGGGGGAGTAGCCGGCGGAGTCCGCCAGCGGACCGGGCTCCACGATCGCGCGCAGGAATGCGGCGATGCGTCCGTCGTCGCCGCGCAGCTCCAGGATCTCCTCGACGATCGCGCGGTATTCGCGTTCGAGCTCGCGCGTGCGCCCGTCGACGGGCACCTCGTCGGGGTGCTCCTGCACCTCCACGCGCAGCTCGCCGCCGGCGCCCGTCTGCGCGGCGCCGATCAGGGCGCGGTGCTCGCCGGAGATGGACACGGCGCGACCGCCGCCGGGTAGACGGATCTGCTCGTCCACGGTGGCGACGGTGCCGACCTCCAGGAACTCGTTGTCGTGGCGCGGCACGAGCACCACGTGCTCGTCCTCGCCGACGTCCACGGTGAGCGTGATGCCCATGCTCGGGAACACGACGGTGTCGTCGAGCGGGATCAGGCGCAGGACCCGCTTGGGCTCGGCGGGGGGATTGAGGGCTTCAGGAGATGAGGTCATAGGTACGTTCTCCATATCTGCTTACGAATTGATAGGTAGTATAGCGAGATGTAGTTGCGTACGCAAGCATCGCTTTCGGTGTCGTTCTCAAGCCGCGATTCGCCCCGCGCGCCGCCTGCGCTCGCCGCTACTGCTCGAGGCTTTCGAAGCTGACCTCGACGTTCTCCTCCTGCACGCGCTCCTCGACCTCGGCGGCGGCTCTCAGCGCCCGCTCGTCGGCCTCCAGCAGCGGCGGCGAGAAGAAGCTGCGCGGCCACAGCCGTCGCGAACGCACGACGTTGATCTCCGCCGCGAGCAGTGTGACCTGACTGCCGAGATACAGCCACGACAGCAGACCGAGCACGAACGCGAACAGGCCGGAGGTCTCCTTCGCGTGGCGCACCACGTGGGCGACGTAGTAGCCGCCGATGTGCTGCAGGATCTGCCACAGGATGGCGGCGACGATCACGCCGGGGAGCAGCTCGCGCGTGGGCACGTCGGCGGCGGTCAGCAGCCGGAAGGCGGTGAAGAACAGCAGCAGGTTGGCGGCGAGCGCGAGCAGCACCCCGCCGATCACCGTGAGCGCGCCGGCGGGGGTCTGCGCGGTGACCGCGCCGGCCGCGACGGTGGAGATGATGCTCAGCGCGCCGAGCAGCGCGAGCAGTCCCACGCCGCGCAGGCGCGCGCTGAAGAAGCTCTGGCGGTCCTTGCGGGGAACGCTCCAGACCTGATTGAAGGCGTTCTGGGTGGCGCCGGTGACGCCGAGCCCTCCGAGCAGCGATCCGACCAGGCCGATGGCGAGCGCGATCCCGCTGCCCTTCAGCGAGTGGACGTTCCCCTGCAGCTGGGTGCCGATCACGGGGAACTGGCTGAGTGTGGAGTGCAGGACGCTCTCCTGTGCGCTCGGGTTGCCCTGGAGCACGAAGCCGAGCACGGTCACGAACACGAGCAGCAGCGGAAACAGCGAGAAGAAGCCGTAGTAGGCGATCAGCGCCGCCTGGTTGCCGGCGCCGTCGTCGGAGAACTTCTTGAGCACCGCAAGCGGCACCGCCAGCGCGGCGTGGCGCTGCTGGAAGCGGTCGAAGCGGCCAAGCGCCGCGCGGGCTTTGCTCATCGCGGGGGCGGCGGCGGGCTGCCGCGTCGGCAGGCCTCACGGCTGGGTTGCAGGAGACGCATGTGCTGGCTGGCGGTATACCCGAGTGGCCGGTCCGACAAGCTCGGCCCCGGCGTTTGGAGCGCCGCCGCGGCGGGAACACGGGGACACCGACTGGAGTCCGGGTTAGTTGCGACGGGCTGCAGGGGAAGGAGCTCGTCGGCGGGGCTGGCGTGCAGGCCAGCCCCGCCCGCTCTCGAGCCGCCTTGATTGCCGCGGCTCCACGCCGGGCAGATAGGCCTCCGCATGACTCGGAGCGACTTCGCGAGCGTGGTGATCGTCGGCGGCGGGCCCGCCGCCCTGTCAACCGCCCGGGCGTATCGCGCGGCCGGAGGCCGCGGCGAGGTCACGCTCGTCTGCGAAGAGCCACGCCTCCCGTATGAGCGCCCACCGCTCAGCAAGGAGCTCCTGCGCGGCGAACGCGACGCCGACGCGACGCTGATCGAGCAGCCGCGCTGGTTCGATGACCACGGCGTCGGCGTGCGACTCGGCGTGGCCGCCGAATCGATCGACCTTCGGGCGGGCGTCGTCCGCCTGCGCGACGGCGCAGCGCTGCCCGGCGAGGCGATCGTCCTGGCGACCGGGTCGGAGCCGGTCCGGCCGCGGCTACCCGGCGCGGACGAGCCGTCGGTGCTGACCTTCCGCCGCCTGCCCGACAGCCGCCGGCTGGCGCTCCGGTCGCGGCCCGGCGGGCGCGTCGTGGTGATCGGCTCGGGGTTCATCGGCGCGGAGATCGCCGGCTCGCTGTCGCTGCGTGGCATCGCGGTGACGCTCTTGACGACGGAGGAGCGACCGCAGCAGAGGCGGCTCGGGCGCGAGGCCGGCGAACGCATCGCGAGCTGGCTGGGCGAGCTCGGTGTCGAGCTTTTGTGCGGCGTGGAGGTCGTCGCGATCCACGCCGGTCGGGAGGTCGAGCTGGCCGGCGGCGCGGGCGTGCACGGCGACTGCGTCGTCCTCGGCGCCGGCGTACGGCCGCGTGGTGAGCTCGCCGCGGCGGCCGGCGCAACGATGCACGACGGGGCCGTCGTCGTCGATGAGGCGATGCGCGCATCGGGCGGCGACGGCGCGGCGACCCTGCTCGCCGTCGGCGATGTGGCCTACGCCCGCAACGCCGCGGTCGGGCGCCACCTGCGCGTCGAGCACTGGGGCGACGCGCTCACCCACGGCGAGGTCGCCGGCGCGACGCTGGCGGGCCGGTCCGGGCGCTGGGCGGCGGTGCCCGGATTCTGGACGACGATCGGACGGCGCACGCTCAAGCACGCGGCCTGGGGCGACGGGCACGACGAGTGCCGCCTGATCGAGCACGGCGGCGATGCGTTCACCGTCTGGTACGTGCGCGACGGCTCACTCGTCGGCGTCCTCACGCATGAGCGCGACCAGGACTACGAGCGCGGCGCCGCCGCGATCGCGGCCGGCGGCCCGCCTCCGCCATGAGGGCGGTCGCGCTGCCGGCGCCGCACCGTGGGCTTCGCGCCGTCGTGGTCGTGCCCGCGCGCGACGAGCAGGAGCGAATCGCACGCTGCCTCGACGCGCTCGCGAGCCAGCAGGACGTCGATCGCCACGCCTACGAGGTGCTCGTCGTGCTCGACGGCTGCACCGACGACACCGCCATGGCGGTGCGGGCCACTGCCGCTGCGCATCGGAGCCTCGCGCTTCACACGCTCGCGCTCGAGCCCGCGCGCGGCGTCGGGCGCGCCCGCCGAAGCGGCATGGATCTCGCCTGCGAGCGCCTCTTCGCCGTCGGTCTCGCGGGCGGGTTGATCGCCAGCACGGACGCCGACACGCGCGTCGCGGCGAACTGGTTGGCCGCCCAGCTCGAGCTCGCCGGCGCCGGAGCCGAGGCGATCGGCGGACTGATCGCGCTCGATCCCGAGGAGGCGGCGCTGCTCCCGCGCGGCGTTCTCGCCGAGCGCGAGGCCCGCGCTGCGCAGCGCCTTGCAGCAGTCAACGCCTCGGGTCGGATGCCGCCGGCCGAGCACCACCATTTCAGCGGCGCGTCGCTGGCCCTGACGGCACGCGCGTACCGCCGCTGCGGTGGAGCTCCCGTCGAGGCCGCGCTCGAGGACGAGGCGCTCGCGCGCACGCTCGAGCGTCACGGCATCGCGATCGTGCGCAGCGCGGCCGTGCGCGTGGAGACCTCGGCGCGCGCCCGCGGGCGCGCGCCGCGCGGTCTGGCGCACGACCTCGGGCTCGGCGCCTGGCGCCGGCGGCGCAGCTACACGGCGGCGCAGTTCCCGCTCGAGCGGCTGCTGGCGCGCAAGGACGCGACGGTTGCGCTGATCCTGCCCACGCGCGAGGTGGCGGAGACGATCGGCGCGATCGCCGTCGAGGCCGCGCGGCTGCGCGACGCCGGGCTGCTCGACGAGCTGCTCGTCGTCGACGCCGCTTCGCGCGACGGTACCGCCGAGATCGCGGCGTCGGCCGGGCTGACGGTGCTCCAGCAGGACGAGCTCGCCACAGAGCACGGTCCGGCGCGCGGCAAGGGCGACGGGATGTGGCGCGCGTTGCGCGCAGTGAACAGCGACATAGTCGCGTTCGCCGACACCGACAGCGCGAGCTTCTGCGAGCGCTTCATCACCGGCCTCGTCGGGCCGCTGCTGTGCGAGAGCGGCGTGTGGCTCGTGAAGGGCTCCTTCGAGCGCCCGTTTCGCAGCGGAGCCGAAGTCCTCGACGGCGGCGGCGGACGCGTCACCGAGCTGCTCGCGCGGCCCCTCCTGAACCTGCAGGCGCCGGAGCTCGCGGTCTTCGACCAGCCGCTCGCGGGCGAGATCGCCGCGCGCCGCACGCTGCTTGACGAGCTGCGCTTCCCGGTCGGCTACGGCGTCGAGATCGCGATGCTGATCGACGCCTGGCGGACCGTTGGCCTCGACGGGCTCGCGCAGGTCGACCTCGGACGACGCCAGAACCGCCACCAGCCCCTACGCGAGCTCTCGGCGATGTCCTACGAGGTGCTCGTCGCCGCGCAGCGGCGCCTGCTCGGCGAGGTCTTCGCCGAGGCCCATGCCGGTCCCTCGCTGCTGCTGCCGCCGCTTCAGCCCGGCGACCCGATGGAGTCGCGGCGTGTCGCGATCGAGGAGCGCCCGGCGATCGGGGCGCGCGCGCAGGCGGGGGGCTCGCCGTCGGAGCTCGCGCACCGGCTCGCGGCCGTGACGCATCCGCTCGGGCCCGGCGGTGAGGCGCCCGGGTTGGCGCTGCGCTCGCGCGGGTAGGCACGCTTCATGGCGCCGCGGCGGACGGTCGTATCGTCGGGCTCGCAGCCCGACACGCAGCGCGAGCCGCCGGCGATCCTGCGTGCCGCGGCGCGCCACACGATCACCCACCCAGCCGACCGAACCGAGGGCGGCGAGCGCGGTCGCTTCGAGCGTCTCGCCGAGTACGGCTCGTTCCTCGCGAGCTCGCCCGTGTTCTTCGCCGTCGGCGTCGCCGCGGTGCTCGTCTGGGCGATCGGGCTCGCGGTCGGCGCGAGCGCTCGCTTCGAAACCGCGGCCGCAGGCGCAATCTCGTCGCTGACCCTGGTCCTGGTCGCGCTGCTCAAGAACGCGGAGCTGCGCGCCGAACGGGCGATCCAGCGCAAGCTCGACGCGATCGCGAGCTCGCTGCTCGAGGACAAGCGCGGGACCGAGCGCGACGCCGAGGGCGAGCTCGAGCGCGCGATCGGCGTTCACGAGCAGATCTGAGCCGGTATGAGCTTCGAGGCGATCGCGCGGCGACTCGAGTATCCGATGTTCGTCGTGACGGCGGCCGGCGAGGACCGGCGTGCCGGCTGTCTGGTCGGCTTCACGACGCAGAGCAGCCTCGAGCCGCTTCGCTTCATCGTCTGCATCTCGCGCGCCAACCACACCTTCGGTGTGGCGCGGGGGGCCTCGGTCGTGGCCGTTCACCTGCTGAGCGCCGCCGACGGCGACCTCGCCGAGCTGTTCGGTGCGCGGACCGGCGACAGCGTCGACAAGTTCGAGCTCTGCGACTGGCGATCCGGCCCGGACGGGGCGCCGATCCTCACGCGCTGCAGCGACTGGTTTGCGGGCCGCGTGCTCGAGCGCTTCGAGGCCGGGGACCACGACGCGTTCCTCCTCGAGCCGGTCGCGGGCGATGCCGGGGGCGGCGACGCGCGGGCATTCACCTCGCTTCAGGCGGCTTCGATCGAGCCCGGCCACCCGCGCTGAGCGGGGGCCGAGGTCCGCGCAGCTAACGATCCGCGGCCCAGCGGATCGCGACGATCGCCGTGTCGTCGTGGTGGCCGTCGGTCGTGAGGTCGCCCGCGAGACCTCCGACGAGCGAGTCAAGCGGTAGAGCGCGGCGGGCCGTGGCCGCGCGGCGCAGGCGCTCGAAACCGGCGTCGAGCACCTCGCCGCGGCGCTCGACGAGGCCATCGGTGAAGGCGATGAGCGTCGCCCCCGCCGCCGCCGTGACCACCGTCGTGGCGTAGGGGACGCGCCGCTGGACGCCCACCGGAACGCCGGCTTCGACCTCGCAGAAGCGCGCCCCGTCGGCATCGATCAGAAGCGGCGCGGGATGCCCGGCGCTCGCGAGCGTGATCCTTCGCGTGGCGACCTCGATGCGACAGCACAGCACCGTCGCGAAGTAGGCGTGATCCTGGCTGTCGGCGAAGTCCGACAGGCGCGCGAGCAGTGCCTGCGGCTCCGCCGAGTCCTGCGCGGCGTAGGCGAGCGCCGCGTAGCGCAGCGAGGCCATCGTCGTCGCCGCGCGCAGCCCGTGCCCGGAGACGTCGCCGACGATCAGCAGGACGGCGCCGCCCCCGACTTCGACCACGTCGTACCAGTCGCCGCCGACGTCGATCCCCGACGTCGCCGGAACGTAGCGCGCACTCGCCTGAATACCCGGCGGCGCAGCGAGGCGCTCGGGCAGCAGGGCGTGCTGGAGCGACTGGGCGATCGTCCGCTGCTCGGCGTACATCTGGCGGTTCTGCTCGGCGACCTGGTCGAGGACCATCGCGAGCTGCTCGGCCTGGCGGCGGCGGCGCGTCAGGCGGTCAGCTCCAAGCGCTGCCGCCAGCGAAAGCAGGAGACCAACCGCGGCGATCATCCACGGGAGCGCCTCGAAGAAGCTGCCGCCGAGCGATTGGGCCGGTGTGACGACCAGCGTGAGCGCCGTGTTGCCGAACGAAATCGACTCGCTGGCCTGGCGCCCGACGATCGGGAAGCTGTGAACGTTGGCGAGCAGCAGATTCGGCAGCGCCCGCGTGCGGCCGAGGAAGATCGCGTACTCGAGGTCGTTGAATCCGGTGTTGCTTTCGAGCGTCGAGCGGCGGTTGGCGGGGAGCGGCGTCTCGGCGTAGACGGCGAAGCCGTGCGCTGCCCCGGGGAGCGCGTAGACGTAGCCGATGCTGGGGCGAGCGCTCCTGAGCAGGTTGACGATAGTCAGCGTGTGCGTGTGGATCGAGCGGCCGATCGCGGCGCGAGACTGCGCCGGCAGCGCGAGGAGCTGCGGCCGGCTGCCGATGACGACGCTCGGCCGCAGCGGCCCGGCGCGGCCGAGCGGCCACAGCGACACCGACGTGAAGCGCCCGCGCGGCGCGATCTGCGGCGCGATGAACGCGCGCAGCCTGGCGGCGCTGCCGTTCGTGGCGTCGGCGAGCGCGGCGGCCGAGGCGACGGGCGTCTCGGTCGCGGGGATCGCGCTCTGCAGGACGAGGCCGACCTCGCGCACGCGCAGGTGCAGCAGGCGGTCCTCGTTGTTGTTGTAGAGGACGAACGCGGTGAGGGCGAGCGCCGCAGTGACGACGACGCCCAGGGCGAAGGTCAAGGCGGTCACCCGTGCCGGGCGCCAGGACGGGCGCCGCCCCGGGATCATGGCGCCCGAGCGCGCCGGTTCGGTGTCGCCGATCGTTGGAGCGGTCGCTGGCGAGCTCATCGACTGTCGGCAGTCAGCGTGCCCATCGCGGCCGACGCAGTTTAGCCGCAGTGCCGGCGAGCGCGTGCGCGTGCGCGCCGAGACGCCGCGGCGATCGGCCGGGTCGCGTCGCGATGCGGCTCAGAGCGCCTGGCCGCGGTCCTCTTCGACATAGCCGCCGGCCCCGTCGCTCGCGACGCGTCGCTGGCGGTGGTAGCCGGCGCCCGCGCCCCCGAAGCCGCCCCACGAGCTCCAGAAGATCACCGACAGAACGAGACCGACGGCGCCGACGACCATCAGGATCACGCCGATCGTGTGGACGTTGAAGCCGCTCGTCGTGACCGTCACGGCGAAGCGAAGGATCGCGCCGGCGGCGATCATGACGATGCTGGTTCCGATGCCCATGGATCTGCTCCTCTCGGGAGGGCCGCGAGGGCGGCGTGCGGACTGTGCTTCCCTGGCAGGCGTGGCGGCAAACTCAGCGCCGCTCGAACAACCAGATTCCGGGGAGCGGGCCGGCAGCCTCGGACAGGCTCACGAGGCCATCGAGCTGATGCTCTGTGGAGCCAAGCGCGTCGCTCCAGACGCCCGCCGCGCGAGCCGGAAGTTCGACCTCGACGACGTCCGTGGGGCTTCGCAGCGCAACCGCCGCGAGCACCTCGCCGTCACCGCGCAGGAACGCGCACGCGCGCGCGCCCGCCGCCAGCGCGGTGTAGGCGCCCGCGAACGCCCGCGGCCGTCGCGCGCGCAGCGCCAGGGCCTGCTGGATCAGGAAGATCTTGCGGTCGCAGGGCAGAGGCGCAGTCGCGCCACGGACGCGCTCTAGCGCCGCTCGCCGCTTCGCCCAGTCGACCGGGCGGCGGTTGTCGGGGTCGACGAGCGAGAGCCGCCAGAGCTCATCGCCCTGGAAGATGTCCGGGATCCCCGGGGAGCACAGCTTGAGCAGGAGCTGACCGAGCGCGCTGTGCTCACCGAGCGGTAGGAGCTCGGCGAGAAAGGACTCCAGCCGAGCGGCGAAGCCCGCGTCGGCGAGCAGCGAAGCGGCAAGGGCGCTCACCGCGCGCTCGTAGCGCTCGTCCGGTTCAACCCAGCTGGAGCGCTGCTTGGCCTCGCGGAGGGCCTTTATGAGGTAGGCGCCCAGGCGTCCCGGCTCGATCGGCCACACGCCGACGAGCGTCTGGAGGATCAGGTAGCGCTCGGCCGCGTGCACGGCGTCGCCGCCGCGGCGCGCTGCGATCGCGTCGAGCTCGCCGACAGCCGCGCGCCAAAGCGAGGGGATCGAGGCGAGCGCGCCGATCCTGGCGCGCGCGTCGCCCGAGCGCTTGGTGTCGTGGGTCTGCGTGGTCAGCAGGCCGTCCGGGAAGCGCCGCGCGCGCTCGGCGTTCGCCGCGTGGAACGCCTCGACGGTGATCGAGAAGCGGGCCGGGTCACCGCCCACCTCGTTGAGCGCGAGAAGGCGACGGTGGCGGTAGAAGGCGGTGTCCTCGACTCCCTTGGCCGTGACCGCCGGCGAGGTTTGCTGGAAGCGGACGGCGAGCTCGCGCGCGGCGGGCGCCCCGCGTTCGCGAAGCAGGAGGACGTCGGCGAGCGGCGTCCCCGCCGCGCTCGAGGCCTCGATCGCGGCGACATCCGCCTCATCGATTCGGCCGCTCGACGGCTCGACGTAGGTCCGGTAGACCGGCAGCGACGCGAGGGCATCCGCGATCTGAGCCGGATCGAAGCGCGGATCGAGGCGCGCAAGCCACGCGACCTCGCGTTCGAACGTCGTCGCCGCCTGCTCGCGCTTTGCCTCGCGCGCGACCGCCGCGAACTCGCGGCGGTCGCCCGAGAGCTCCTCCCAGATCGCGGTCAGCTCGGCCTCCCCGTCGGCGTCGACGAACAGCGCGGCGACGTCGTTTAGGAACTCGTAGCCGACCGTGCCGGTGACGGGCCAGTCGCGGAGCGGCTCCCCCGGCGGCGTCGAGCTCAGGATCTTCTCGACCCAGACGCGCGTCACGCCCCGCTCGCGCAGCCGGCGCAGGTATCCGGCCGGGTCGGCGAGGCCGTCGGGGTGGTCGACGCGCAGGCCGTCCAGGACGCCGTCGCGCACGAGCTCGAGGATCTTCGTATGCGTCGCCGCGAACACGTCGGGGTCCTCCTGGCGCACGGCGACGAGGTCGTCGACGTCGAAGAAGCGCCGCGCGAATCCGCTGACGGGGTCGATGTCGAAGAAGCGCTCGCGCAGCTCGGGATCGCTCCAGAAGCGGTTCTGCTCCGAGCGCCCCATGTGGTTGGGCACGACGTCGAGGATCACTCCGAGGCCGCAGGCGGCGAGCTCGCGAAGCCCCTCCTCCCCGCCTAGCTCATCCGACACGCGCGCGGGGTCGACGACGTCATAGCCGTGCGTCGAGCCGGCCGCGGCCTGTAGCGACGGGCTCAGGTAGAGGTGGCTGATGCCGAGCTCGCGCAGGTAGGGCACGAGATCGCGCGCGGCGGCGAAGTCGAGACCCGGCCCGAGCTGCAGCCGGTAGGTCGCGCGCAGCTCCACTCAGCCAGGCTGGGCGCGCGGCGGCACCGCCCGTCGCAGGATCACCATCGAGCGCGCCGTCACCGAGACGGCCGCGCGGGCGCCGAAGCTCTCCGATCCCGCCGCGACGGATGCGTCGGCGGTGCACACCTCGACGGTCCACTCGCGGCCGTAGCTCTGGCTGGGCAGGCGCATCTCGACGTCCTCGAAGTGCGCGTTGAAGAGCACGATGAAGGAGTCGTCCTCGATCGGCCGCCCGTCGACGGTCTCCTCGGCGAGCTCATCGCCGTTGAGGAATACGCCGAGCGTGCGCGAGTCCGCCGATGCCCAGTCGCGCCGGGTCATCCGCCGGCCGTCGGCGCGAAACCACCACACGTCGGGCAGCCCCGAGCCCTCCGTCTCGCCGCCGTCGAGGAAGCGGGTGCGCCGGAACACCGGATGGTCGCGGCGAAGCGCGATCAGCCGCCGCGTGAACTCGCACAGCGAGCGCTGCCAGTCCTCGTGGTCCCAGCCGAGCCAGGAGATCCCGTTGTCCTGACACCAGGCGTTGTTGTTGCCGTCCTGCGTGCGACCGAACTCGTCGCCGCCGAGGAGCATCGGAACGCCCTGGGAGAGCAGCAGGGTCGCCAGGAAGTTGCGCTGCTGGCGCTCGCGCAGCGCGTTGACCTGCGGATCGTCGGTGGGTCCCTCGGCGCCGCAGTTCCAGGAGCGGTTGTCGTCCGTTCCGTCGCGGCCGCCCTCACCGTTGGCGTCATTGTGCTTGTCGTTGTAGGAGACGAGGTCGCGCAGCGTGAAGCCGTCGTGGGCGGTGACGAAGTTGATCGAAGCGAACGGGCGGCGGCCGTCTGACTGGTAGAGGTCGCTGGAGCCCGTGAAGCGCGAAGCGAGATCGGCGACCGTGGCGTCCCCGCGCCAGAAGTCGCGGACGGTGTCGCGGTAGCGACCGTTCCATTCGGACCACAGGACCGGGAAGTTGCCGACCTGGTAGCCGCCCGGGCCGACGTCCCACGGCTCGGCGATCAGCTTCACCTGCGAGAGGACGGGGTCCTGGAAGATCACGTCGAAGAAGGCCGACAGGCGATCGACGTCGTAGAACTCGCGCGCCAGCGCCGCAGCGAGGTCGAAGCGGAAGCCGTCGACGTGGCACTCGGTGACCCAGTAGCGCAGCGAGTCCATGATCAGCCGCAGCACGCTCGGCTGGACGGGGTTGAGCGAGTTCCCGGTGCCGGTGAAGTCCATGTAGTAGCGCGGGTCGTCCGGCATCAGGCGGTAGTAGACGAGGTTGTCGACGCCGCGGAAGGACAGCATCGGCCCCAGGTGGTTGCCCTCGGCGGTGTGGTTGTAGACGACGTCGAGGATCACCTCGATCCCGGCGCGGTGGAGCGCCTTGACCATCCCCTTGAACTCGCGCACCTGCTCGCCGTCGGCGCCGGTCGCCGCGTAGGCCGCGTGGGGCGCCAGGTAGCCGATCGAGCTGTAGCCCCAGTAGTTGCTCAGGCCGCGCTCGACGAGGAAGCTCTCATCGATGATGTGGTGGATCGGCAGGAGCTCGACGGCGGTCACGCCGAGCCGGCGCAGGTAGTCGATGACGGGCTCGGACGCCATCGCCGCATAGGTCCCGCGAAGGTCCTCGCGGACGCCTTCGAGGCCCTGCGTGAATCCCTTCACATGGGCCTCATAGATCAGCGTCTCATCCCAGCGCCGCCGCGGCAGGTGGTCGTCCTCCCAGTCGAAGCTCTCGTCGACGACCACGCAGCGCGGCATCGCCGGCGCCGAGTCCTCGTCGTCAGCCTCGAGATCGGCGTCGGGATCCCCGGACGGCACATACGGCAGAACGTTCGCCGCGTCCCAGCGCATCTCGCCCACGATCGCCTTGGCGTAGGGATCGAGCAGCAGCTTGGAGGGGTTGAAACGCAACCCCTGCTCGGGGGCGTAGGACCCATGCACGCGGTATCCGTAGCGCTGCCTCGGGCCGACGCCCGGCAGGTAGGCGTGCCAGTTGTGCGCCGTCTGGTGCTCGAGCGGGATGCGCGTCTCGTTGTCCTGCTCGTCGAACAGGCACAGCTCGACGAGCTCGGCATGCTCCGAGAACAGCGAGAAGTTCGTGCCGTCGCCGTCCCACGTCGCGCCCAGTGGGAACGGCCGTCCCGCCCACGCTTCGGTCATGCGATCAATGCGCCCGACAGCGCCGCCACGCGGAGCGCAGCGGCGTCAGCTTCGAGGCGCGTATCGCTGTCTGTCGCCAGCACTAGTCGTTGGCCCGCCCCGATCTCGACCAGGAGCGGCGCGGCGGAGAAGTTGCACACTATCTCGCCGCCCTCGCGGCGCACCCGCAGCCAGCGCGCTGCCTCATCGAAAGTGGCCTCGGCCTCGCCGCTCAACGAGCGGCGCGCGCGGAGCAGCCTGCGGTAGAGCTCCGCAAGCGCCGGCTCGCCCTGACGCCGCAGCTTCGAGCGCTCGAACGTCGCCGCCGACTGCGGGTCGGGCAGCTCTCCTTCGAAGTCCTCGAAGCCCGCGAACTCCTCGCGGCGCCCCTCGCGCGTGGCCTGCGCGATGTCGGCGTCGATGTGGTCTGTGAAGAACTGGAACGGTGCGTCCTCCCCGTATTCCTCGCCCATGAACAGCATCGGCACGAACGGCGAGAGCAGGGTGCAGAAGGCGGCGAGTGGGCGGATGCGCCGCGCGAGGCGATCGCCGCGCGCGCGGTTGCCGACCTGGTCGTGGTTCTGGTCGAAGACGACGAACTGCTCGGCCCGGCGGTCCTCGGCGGGTGCGCCAAAGCAGCGCCGGCGCGAGGGCGACCACTGTCCGTCATAGACGAACGGCCGGTGGTATGCCTTGGCAAGGTCGGCGACCCGGCCGTAGTCGCTGTAGTAGCCGTCGTTGTCGTGGGTCAGCAAGGCGTGCAGCGAGTGGTGGAAGTCGTCGGCCCATTGCGCGTCGCAGCCCCAGCCACCAACCTCGCGCGGGCGGATCACCCGCGCGTCGTTGAACCCGCTCTCGGCGATCACGACCGCACCCGGCCGCGCCGTGTGGACCCGCTCGCTGATCTCGGCGACGATGTGCGTCGGAGACAGATCGTGGAAGGCATGGATCGCGTCGAGGCGGAGCCCGTCGACGTGGAAATCGCGAACCCAGCCGCAGGCGCTCTGCGCCACCCACTCGCGCACCCCGTCGCACTCCGCGTCGTCGAAGTTCACGGCCTTGCCCCAGAACGTCTTGTACTTGTCTGTGAGGTAGGGGCCGAAGGCCTCGAGGGCGGCCGACCCGCTCGCGCCGACGTGGTTGTAGACGACGTCGAGAATCACCGCGAGGCCGGCGTCATGGGCCGCGTCGACGAACGCTGCGAACCCCTCGGGGCCGCCGTAGGAGCGGTGCGCGGCCGAGATGTAGACACCGTCATAGCCCCAGCCGCGAAGGCCGGGAAAGTCGGCGATCGGCATTACCTCGACGGCTCGGATGCCGAGCTCGGCCAGCTGGCTCAGATGCTCACCTGCAGCGGCAAAGGTTCCCGCCGCTGTGAACGTGCCGACGTGCAGCTCATAGATCACCTGCTCGGCGAACGGCGGCGGGACCCAGCCTTCGTCGCTCCACGCGAACGCAGCGGGATCGAGCACGCGCGAGGGCCCGCGCAGCCCGCGCGGCTGGTGGCGCGAGCAGGGATCCGGCAGCGGCTCCGCGTCCGCTTCGAGCGCGAGCCGGTAGTCCTCGCCGGCGGCGATCGGCGCCTCGCCGCAGAACACGCCGTAGCCCTGATCCTCAAGCTCGAAGCGCTCCTCGTCGCCCTCGCGGACGGCCCATACGCGTCCGGCCGGGGCACGCGGCGCCCAGACCCTGAACAGCGTGCGGCCATCGAGACCCGGCGTCGCGCCGAGGCGTTCCCGCCACGGCGCCGTCATGCTCCGCGCTCAGACCGCTGGTCCTCCGGCGCGAGCCAGAGCACGCCGAGCGGCGGGACCGTCAGGACGACCGAGTGTGGCTGATCGTTCCAGGGATGCGCCTCGGCCTCAAGCGCTCCCGCGTTGCCGACGTCGCCGCCGCCGTAGTGACGCGAATCGGTGTTCAGCAACTCGCGCCAGCGGCCGCCGCGCGGCAGGCCGAGGCGATAGCCCTCGCGCACGACCGGTGAGAGGTTCGCGACACAGACGACGACGCGCTCCGCACGCGGCGCGGTCCGCGCGAACGCGACGACGTTGGCGGCCGCGTCGTTGGGCTCGATCCAGAGGAAGCCGTCGGAGCTGAAGTCCTCGCTCCACAGCGCCGGCTCCTCGCGATAGAGCCGGTTGAGATCGCGCACCAGCGACTGGATGGCGGCGTTCTCGGCCGACTCGAGCAGGTGCCAGTCAAGCGAACGGGCCTCGCTCCACTCCGCCTCCTGCGCGAACTCCTGGCCCATGAAGAGCAGCTTCTTCCCCGGATGCGCCCACATGTAGCCAAACAGGGATCGCAGGTTCGCCAGCTTCTGCCAGCGGTCACCGGGCATCTTCGCGATCAGCGAGCCCTTGCCGTGGACGACCTCGTCGTGGCTGAGCGGGAGGATGAAGTTCTCGCTGAACGCGTACAGCAGGCTGAACGTCAGCTCGTGATGGTGGAAGCGGCGGTGGATCGGCTCGCGCTCGAAGTAGGCGAGCGTGTCGTGCATCCAGCCCATGTTCCACTTCGCGCCGAAGCCCAGGCCGCCCAGATAGGTCGGACGCGAGACGCCCGGCCAGGCCGTCGACTCCTCGGCGACGGTGACGATCCCCGGCTCGCGGCCGTAGAGGACCTCGTTGAGCTCTTTGAGGAACGCGACGGCGTCGAGGTCCTCGCGACCGCCGAACTCGTTGGGGATCCACTCGCCCGGCTTGCGCGAGTAGTCGCGATAGAGCATCGACGCGACAGCGTCGACGCGGATACCGTCCACGTGGTACTCGCGCAGCCAGAACAGGGCGTTGGCGATCAGGAAGTTGCGCACCTCCTTGCGCGAGAAGTTGAAGACGAGCGTCCCCCAATCGGGGTGCGCTCCGCGTCGCGGATCGACATGCTCATAGAGCGCGCTGCCGTCGTAGCGCGCCAGCGCCCAGTCATCGCGCGGAAAGTGCGCCGGCACCCAGTCGAGCAGCACGCCGATGCCGTGGGAGTGCATCCCGTCGACGAAGGCGCGGAAATCGTCGGGCTCGCCGAATCGCGGCGACGGCGCGTAATAGGAGGTGACCTGGTAGCCCCACGAGCCACTGAACGGGTGCGCCATCACCGGCAGCAGCTCGACGTGCGTGAAGCCGAGGTCCGTCACGTAGGCCGCGAGCTCGTCGGCCAGCTCGCGGTAGGACAGCGGGCGGTTGTGCTCGAGCGGATTCAGCCGCCAGGAACCGAGGTGTACCTCGTAGATCGAGACCGGTCCCTCGAGCATTGGACGCTCGCCGCGCCGCGCCAGCCAGTCGCCGTCGCGCCAGCGGTGGCGGGGGGCGTGGACGACCGAGTTCGTTCCCGGCGGCACTTCGGCGGCGAATGCCAGCGGGTCTGCCTTCAGCAGCCGCTCCCCGGCCTGCGTGCGGATCTCGAACTTGTAGAGCGCGCCCGGGCCGACCTCCGGCACGAACAACTCCCAGACGCCGCTTGAGCCGAGCGAGCGCATCGCGTGAATGCGGCCGTCCCAGGAGTTGAAGTCGCCGACGACGCTGACCGCGCGCGCAGCGGGCGCCCACACGGCGAAGGCCGTCCCCGCGACGCCCTCGAGCTCACGAGGGTGGGCTCCGAGCCGATCGTAGAGCCGCTCGTGGCGACCCTCCGAGATCAGGTGCAGATCGAGATCGCCGAGCGTCGGCGGGAACGAGTAGGGGTCGCGCAGGCGGAAGCTGTTGCCGTCCGGATAGCTCACCTCCAACTCGTAGCGCAGCGGCAGCGTGGCACCCTTGACGACGCCCTCGAAAAGCCCGCGCGCGTCGCGCCGGCGCAGCTTGGTCGGCGCGCCGGCGGCTTCGTCGTCTGGGCGCACGACGACCGAGCGGGCCTCGGGTCGGAACGCCCGGACGCGGACGCCGCTCCGCGCCGGATGGGCGCCCAGGATGTGGTGCGGGTCCGCGTGGTCGCGGTCGGCGATCTGGGCGATCTCGTCCTCGGTCAGCGCCACCACGAGCACCTCATGCGGGCATCGTGTCCAGCAGCCGTTGGATGCAGGCGACCGGGATGCCGACCCAATCGGGGCGGTTGTCCAACTCGTAATGCAGTTCGTAGACCGCGCGCTCGAGTTCGAATATCGCAAGCAGCTTCGAGACGGCGGCCTGGCCGGCGGGCAGGAGAGCGGGGTCGACCGCGTCCATGTAGCCCTCGAGGAAGCGCTCGCGCGCGGCCTCCTCCCAGCCCTCCGGCGCCTGGACGCCGCGCAGCAGCGACACCGCGGCGGCGGCGTAGGAGAAGGAGCGCATCATGCCCGCCACGTCGCGCAGCGGCGAGCGCTTGCGGCGGCGCTCGACCAGCGGCCGCGCCGGCTCGCCCTCGAAGTCGAGCACGATCCATTCGGAGGCGGCCTGGACGGTCTGGCCGAGGTGGTAGTCACCGTGAACACGGATCATCCGTCCTCCGACGCCGACGTGCGAGAGGTGCTGCAGATGGTCGCGCACCTCCTCGCCGCGGTCGGCGATCGGTCCGAGCGCCGCGTCCTCGTGGGGCAGTTCGCCCCACAGCCGCTCGATCTGCTCGTCGAGGGTCGCACTCAGCAGCGACAGCGTTTCGAGCGTCGGCTCCTCCGGCGCGAAGTCTGGATCCGCGAAGTCGGACGCCAGGACGGCGTGCATCCGGCCGGTCACCGCTCCGAGCGCGGCGAGGCGATCGAGGAACCCGGCGTCGCCCTCGCTCAGCGCATCGAGCGCCAGTTCCCACCCGTCGCGCGCTCCCGCCACGTAGCGCTGCATCACCCCGAGCGTCGCGTCCATCAGCTCACCGCTGTAGCCGTACCAGCCGACGAGGTCGGCGATGTTGGCGAAGTCGTGATCCGCCAGGAAGGCGAGCATCTCGAGCTCCGGGTTGATCCCCGGCTGGATCCGGCGAAAGACCTTCAGGACGAGTCGGTCGTCGAGGACGATCGAGCTGTTGGACTGCTCGGCTCCGATCGCGCGGGCGCGCTGCAACTCGCCGGGCGCGTCGGCCCCCTTGTTGCGGTGGAAGCTGACGCAGCCGCCGGGGCGCTCGAGCGAGGTGCCGGCCGCGAAGTGCTCGGCGAGCATCGCGTCGGCCGCCTCATCAGCCAGGGCGTCATAGAGCACATGACCGCCGCCGGCGAAGATGACGCCCTCGTCCCAGCCCGAGCTCTGCGGCCGCACGGCGAGCGGCACCTGGTAGAGGTCGTGGGTGCCAGCACCGAAGCGGGCCTCGGCGATGACGATCGCCACGACCGGCTCTGCGTCCGAGAGCACGAACATGTCGAGCACGTTGAACTCCCGCACGTCGCGCTGCTTGGAGCTGAACCAACGCTGCTGCACGACCCATTCGGCAAGCGCCTCCTGTGGCAGGGCGCCGGTGTCGCCGCGCGCTATGTCGCGAGCGAGGTCAGGCATCTGAATCCTCTTCCTCCTCGGGGGCAACGAGCAGGAACCAGAAGAACCCGCGCGGGGCCAGCGTCAGCAGGTAGGGCAGCTTCCCGATCCGCGGGAAGCGCGTGCGACCGAACATCTCCTCTGGGTAGCGACCCTCGTAGGCGGCGAGGTCGAGCTCGACGGCCTGCGCGGTCCGTCCCACGTTGTGAACGCACAGGGCGATGTCCTCCTCGTAGGTCCGCACGTGGGCGAAGATCTTCGCGTTCGCCGGGTGCAGCGGCGCATAGCTGCCCAGGCCGAAGACGGGATGCTCTTTGCGCAGCCCGATGAAGCGGCGCAGCCACCTTAGCAACGAGGTTGGCGTGCGCAGCTGCGCCTCGACGTTGACCGCCTGGTAGCCGTAGACCGGATCCATCAGCGGCGGCGTGTAGAGCTGCGCGAAATCGGCGCGGCTGAAGCCGCCGTTGCGGTCCGGGGTCCACTGCATCGGCGTGCGCACCCCGTCGCGGTCGCCCAGGTAGATGTTGTCGCCCATGCCGATCTCATCGCCGTAGTAGAGGACCGGGCTTCCCGGCAGCGAGAACATCACCGCCGTCAGCAACTCGAGCTCGTCGCGGCTGTTGTCGAGCAGGGGCGCGAGGCGGCGACGGATCCCGACGTTGATCTTCATGCGCGGGTCCTTGGCGTACTCCTCGTACATGTAGTCGCGCTCCTCGTCGGTGACCATCTCGAGCGTCAGTTCGTCGTGGTTGCGCAGGAACAGGCCCCACTGCGCGCCGTCTGGAATGGCCGGCGTCTGCTCGAGGATCTCGAGGATCGGCGCGGCCTGCTCGCGACGCAGGGCCATGAACATGCGCGGCATCACCGGGAAGTGGAACGCCATGTGGCACTCGTCCCCGTCGCCGAAATACTCGACGACGTCCTGCGGCCACTGGTTGGCCTCGGCAAGCAGGACCCGATCCTGATACTCGGCGTCGACGGTTGCCCGCACCTGCTTGAGAAAGGCGTGGGTCTCCGGCAGGTTCTCGCAGTTGGTGCCGTCGCGCTCGAAGAGGTAGGGGACCGCGTCGAGGCGGCACCCGTCGAGACCCATGTCGAGCCAGAAGCGGATCACGTCGAGCATCGCCTGCTGAACGGCCGGCTCGTCGTAGTTGAGATCCGGCTGGTGGTGGAAGAAGCGATGCCAATAGAAGGCGCCCGCCTGCTCGTCCCAGGTCCAGTTGGAGACCTCGGTGTCGAGGAAGATGATCCGCGCACCGGCGTAGCGGGTCGGATCGTCGGACCACACGTACCAATTGCGCTTGGGCGACTCGCGCGAGGAGCGCGACTCCTGGAACCACGGGTGCTCGATCGACGTGTGATTCATCACGAGGTCGGCGATCACGCGGATGCCGCGCTGGTGCGCCGCCTCGATGAACGCGGAAACGTCCTCGATCGTCCCGTAGTCGGGGTGCACGGTGTAGAAGTCGGAGATGTCGTAGCCGCCGTCGCCGAGCGGCGAGGCATACATCGGAAGCAGCCAGATGCAGTCGATCCCCAGCCAGTCGAGGTAGTCGAGCTTCTCGGTCAGGCCCCGGAAGTCGCCCGAACCGTCGCCGTTGCCGTCGAAGAAGCCGCGCAGGTGAATCTCGTAGAAGACGGCCGTCTTGAACCACAGCGGGCTGGACTCGAACCACTGCCCGGGCGGGTTCACGGCGCTGGCTCCACGATGAGGAGGTGAGCGGGGCGCACGGCGGGGTCCAGGCGCACGAAGTTGCGCCCCAGCCGCCAGCTGAAGCGCTCGCCGCCGAGCAGGTCGCGGACCTCCATGACGGGCGGGAGCCCGAGCCGCGAAGGGACGATCACGATCCCCTCCTGCGGCACGTGCGGGTCGAGGTTGACGACCACGATCAGCGTCTCCTCCTCGGCGGTCTTCGCGTAGGCGATCAGCGCGTCGTTCTCGACGGGCAGAAACGTGACGTTGTCGAGCCGCTGAAGGGCGGGGTGCTCGCGGCGGATCTCGTTGACAGCGCCGATCAGCGGCAGCAGCGGCCCGTCGAGCGCGCGGTGCTTGAGCTCGTACTTCTCGGAATCGAGGTATTCCTCCGATCCCGCCTGCACAGGCACGTTCTCGTAGCTCTCGAAGCCCGAGTAGATGCCGTAGCTGGGCGACAGCGTCGCGGCGAGGATCAGCCGGGCGCGGAAGGCCGGCGGGCCTCCCTCCTGCAGGTAGGCGTGGAGGATGTCCGGCGTGTTGACGAAGAAGTTCGGACGGCAGTAGAGCTCCATCCCGGAGTGGGCGAGCTCGGTCACGTACTCCTCGAGCTCGCGGCGCGAGTTCTTCCACGTGAAGTAGGTGTAGGACTGGCTGAAGCCGAGCTTGGCCAGCTCGCGCAGCGGCGCTGCGCGGGTGAACGCCTCGGCGAGGAAGATCACATCGGAGCGGCGCCCGCGAACATCTTCGATCAGCCACCGCCAGAAGGCGAACGGCTTGGTGTGGGGATTGTCGACGCGGAAGATCCGCACGCCGCGCTCGACCCAGAAGTCGACGACGTCGAGCAGCGCCGCCCACAGGCCCCGCCAGTCCTCGCAGTCGAAGTTGACGTTGTAGATGTCCTCGTAGCGCTTCGGCGGGTTCTCCGCGTACTTGAGGGTGCCGTCGGGGCGGTGGTTGAACCATTCGGGGTGCTCGCGCAGCCATGGATGGTCGGCCGAGCACTGGATCGCGAAGTCGAGGCAGATCTCGACGCCGTTCTCGACCGCGACCGCGAGCATGTGGTCGAACTCCTCGATCGTGCCGAGCTCGCGGCTGACGGCCTTGTGGCCTCCGTCCGCTGAGCCGATCGCCCACGGGCTGCCGGGGTCGGCGGGCTCAGCGACGAGGGCGTTGTTGCGCCCCTTGCGGCGCGTCAGGCCGATCGGATGGATCGGCGGGAGGTAGACGACGTCGAAGCCGAGCGCAGCGAGCTTCGGAAGCTGCTCGGCAACTCCCGCGAAGCCGCCGAAGGACCGCGGGAAGAGCTCATACCAGGAACCGAAGCGGGCGCGCTCGCGCTCGACATCGACGGTGCCGGCCGGGTCCATGTGCGCGGCGCCCGAGCGCGCCGCGTGGCGGGCATACAGCTTTGCGAGCGTCGCGTCGAGCGCCGCGGCGGTGCGCTCGCCGAGCGTGGCGGAGCTGTCCTCGAGCAGCGCGGCCGTCGCGGTCAGGCTACCCGCGTCGTCGCCGCGCACCGCCGACCGCGCGGCCGTGGCGCGCAGCAGCACCGCCCCCTCGGCCAGCTCGCTGTCGAGGTCCGCCACGCCCGCCGCGACCTTGCGCTCGAGCTCGTCGCACCAGGAGGCCCAGTCGTCGGTCCAGGCCTCGATCGACCAGCGCCACGGTCCTTCTGCGTCGACCACGAAGTGGGCACCCCAGCGATCCTCACCGCCCTCCGGGCCGAGCCGGCGCATCGGCGTCTCGCGCCAGGGCGCATCGGCGGGGCCGCGGTAGCGAGCGACGGCGCGCAGCGCCTGCGGCCCGTCGCGGAAGATCAGCGCGCTGACGGCGACTCGATCGCCGACGCAGGCCTTCACGGCGTAGCGGCCGCAGTCGACCTGGGGACGCGGATCCTCGATCGAGACGCGCGAGGGAGGTTGGTGGGTGCTTTTCGGAACGGGCACGCGGTTGCTCCTCTTTCCCCTTTCGCGGTAGTTGCAACAGCCGGGCGAGATCGCGCTCCCGGCGTGGGTAGTGTCACGCCGCCGTGATGATGCCCGTTGCCCGCTCAAGCGGCGTCCAGCTCCACGTCACCTCGCTCCCGGGCGGGCGTCTCGGCGCCGAGGCCTACCGGTTCGTCGACTGGCTCGTGGCCGCCGGGCAATCGTGGTGGCAGGTGCTCCCGCTCGGGCCACCGGACCGCCATGGCTCACCCTACGCGGCACGCTCGGCGTTCGCCGCGTGGCCCGGCCTGCTGGCCGAGCCACGCGCGACCGTCGGCGTCGCCGAGATGGAAGCCTTCCGCGCCCGGCACGCCTATTGGATCGACGACTGGGAGCGCTTTGAAGCACGGCACCGCGCCGTTGCCGACCAGGTTCGCTTCGAGCGCGAATGGCAGCGGCTGCGCGACTACGCGGCCGAGCGCGGCGTGCGGCTGATCGGCGACGTGCCGATCTACGTCGCGTGGGACAGCGCGGACCACCGGGCCCACGCCGAGCTGTTCCAGGACGGGGCGGTAGCCGGCGCGCCACCCGATCGCTACTCCGCCCGCGGCCAGCTGTGGGGTAACCCGCTGTATGACTGGCCGGCGCTGCGGGGCGGGCGCTACCGCTGGTGGACCGAGCGGCTGCGGCGCACGTTCCAGCTCTTCGACGTCGCCCGGATCGATCACTTTCGCGGCTTCGCGGCCTACTGGTCGGTCCCGCGCGGGGCCGCCGACGCCGCGCATGGGCGCTGGCGACGCGGACCGGGACGGGCGCCGTTTGACGCGGCACGCCGCGAGCTCGGCGAGCTGGCGCTGATCGCCGAGGACCTCGGCGTCATCACCCCGGCGGTCGCGCGGTTGCGCGATTCGCTCGAGCTCCCCGGAATGGTCGTGCTGACCTGGGCCTTCGACGGCGGCCTGCGCAATCCGCACGCCTTCGAGCGCCACCGCGAGCGAAGCGTCGTCTACACCGCCACGCATGACACCGACACGCTGCGCGGCTGGTGGGACTCGCTCGCCGGTGCGCGGCGGGCGCGCGCCGACGACGCGATGCGCGCGGCCGGCATCCGCGAGGCCGACCCGCAATGGGGGCTGATCCGCCTGACGTTCTCCTCGCGGGCGCGCCTGGCGATCGTGCAGGCCCAGGACGTGCTCGGGCTCGGCAGCGCCGCGCGCATGAACACGCCCGGCCGCGCGGGCCGGAACTGGCGCTGGCGGCTCGCGCCGGGTGCCCTGACGCCGGCGCTCGCGCGGCGGCTGCGCGACGTCACCGAGAACGCTGGGCGCATCCCCCGCCAGATCGTCTTGAGGGAACGTTGAACGGGAAATGGCGAGTGGCCGGGGCCGACCGGCCAGGACGCAGGGAGCGGGCAGGGCTTGTTGCCCTGCCGCGACCGAGGACGCCGCCGGGCGGCGACCAGACGCCGCCATAACCGGTGGAACGTTCCCGCAAGGCCCACTACCAGGCGACTCCCCGTTTAGGCGGCCGACGCGCGGGAAGCTGCTGAGACGCAGACCAAGCGATCCCAAGGAGGCATCGTGCGCGGCACCGGCGGCATCCAACTTGCTCGATCGACAGGCGTGGCCAGCGGCCTTCTGGTGTTGCTGCTCGGCGCGTGGGGAGCGCTGGTCCCGTTCGTCGGGCCCTACTTCGGTTACGCGTTCGCCAGTCACGCCACGTGGGTCTATGACTCCAACCGCCTGTGGCTCGACGTGCTGCCGGGCGGGGCCGCCGTCATCGCCGGTCTGCTGTTGGTGACCGCCTCGGCGCGGCGGGCGCTGATCGTCGGCGCCTCGATCGGCTTCGCCGCGGGCGCATGGTTCCTCGCCGGTCCCGCGGTCAGCGGGCTGTGGGGGCATGGCGCCGCCGCGCCGATCGGCCGCCCGCTGGGCGGCCAGACTCGCCAGGCGATCGAGCTGCTCGGCTCCTTCTACGCGCTCGGCGGCATGATCCTCGCACTCGTCAGCTTCGCGAGTGGACGCCTCAGCACGCGTCGTCCCGCCGCCGCCGAGGTGCCAACCCGCTCCGTGACGGCCGGCGTATTCGACCAGCCGGGCTACGCGGAGGAGGGGCCGCCGTCAGCAGCAGTCACACGCGAGCGCGACGCAGCAGCCGCCCCTGCGCGGCGGCGCCGATCGGTGCTGCGCCGCCGCCGCGGGGCGACGACGGTTCGCGGCTGAGCTGAGCGTCCGGGCGCGGGTCACGTCAGGCGTCGGGCGGGATCGGCACGTCCTGTGGGCTCGCGCCGGGGCCGCTGTCCTCCCAGGAGGTCCAGGCCCGCCCGTCGCGCCCCACGTGCTCACCCGAGCCGCCGAGCGCAATCAGGACGAGCCGCTCGGGCCCGGCGTTGAAGAGCTGGCGGCGCACCGACGGTCCGACGCGCACGACCGCGTCCGGGCCCAGCTGCTGCTCGACGCCCTCGATCAGCAGCGTGAGCTCGCCCTCGAGCACGACGTAGACCTCCTCCTGGTGCTCGTGGGCGTGGATCCGTCCGCGCTGGCGCGGCTCGAAGGCGAGCCGGTTGATGCCGAACGACGTGACGCCGAGCGCCGAGCGAAGCGCCTGGAGGCGCTCGCCGTTGTTGCGCTCGATCGCCGAGACGGTTACGTCGTGCTCAGCCATGCGCGGAGGACAGCGGCGCGTGGTCGGATGCGGCGGCGAGGATCGCGTCAAGCAGTCCCGGGAAGCGCTCGTCGAGATCATCGCGGCGCAGGCTGTTCAGACGCGAGGTCCCCTCCTCCAGCTGGTGGATCAGACCGGCCTCGCGCAGCACCCGGAAGTGGTGCGTCAGCGTCGACTTCGTCACGTGCAGGTCGAAGGCGCCGCAGCGGCGCGGCGTGGGATCCTCGGCGAGGCTCTGCACGATCCTCAGCCGCTGCGGGTCGCTCAGGGCGTGCAGCACCGCGTCGAGCTCGAGCTGCACGGCCTGCGGGTGGTGGAGCGTCATCGATCTGATTGTACGCCGATCATCGTCCATGTGGTACGATGCCCGTCGTACTACTGACCAGGAGGACTCGATGACACCGGCCGCCGTTGTACGCCGCCTCCCGACCGAGGCGAGCAAGCGCTCGCGGCTGCTGCTGCTCCTGATCTGCCTCGCGCAGTTCATGGTCGTCCTCGATGTCTCGATCGTCAACGTCGCGCTGCCCTCGATCCGGACCAGCCTGCACTTCGGCACGACCGGCCTTCAGTGGGTCGTCAGCGCGTACACGCTGACCTTCGGCGGGTTCCTGATGCTCGGCGGGCGGGCGTCCGATCTGCTCGGCCGCCGGCGCGTCTTCATGGGCGGCATCGCACTGTTCGTGCTCACCTCGCTGGCCTGCGCTCTGGCGCGCTCACGGGGGCTGATGATCGGCGCGCGCACCCTGCAGGGCTTCGGCGCGGCGATCGTGTCGCCGGCGAGCCTGGCGATCATCGCGACCGCCTTCGCCGAGGGCCGCGATCGCAACCGCGCGCTCGGCGCCTGGGGGGCGGTCGGCGGCATCGGCGCCTCGTCGGGCGTGCTGCTCGGCGGTCTGCTCACCCAGGCGCTCGGCTGGCCCTCGATCTTCCTGCTCAACCTCCCGGTCGGGGCCGTCGTGCTGCTGCTGGCGCCGGCGCTTGTCCCCGGCGGTCGGATCAAGGCGGCCGCACGCAACTTCGACGCGCTCGGCGCGGTGCTCGTGACCGGCGGGTTGATGCTGGTCGTCTACGGGATCGTCAGCACCGGCACGCACGGCTGGGGCTCCGCCGCCGTGCTCTGGCCGATCGCGGGCGGGCTCGTCGCGGTGCTCGCGTTCGCCGCGGTCGAGAGCCGCTTCGCCGCCGCCCCGCTGATGCCGCTGCGCCTGTTCCGCCTGCGGCAGCTGCGCGCCGCGAACGTCGTCGTCTTCCTGCTCGGCTGCGCGATGTTCGCGATGTGGTTCACGCTCTCGCTCTATCTCCAGCAGGTGCGCCATTTCGACGCGCTCCAGACCGGCTTCGCGTTCCTGCCGATGACCGTCGGCATCGTCGTCGCCTCGGTGCTCGTGCCGCGCCTCGTCTGGCGCGCCGGCGTACGCGCCGTCGTCGCCACCGGCATGCTGTTGGCAGCCGCCGGACTCGTCCTTCTTCACTGGGTGGAGCCCTCCTCCAACTACTTCGCGACGGTGCTGCCGGGCGGCATGCTCGCCGCCGTCGGAATGGGATTGGCGATCGTCCCCTCGACGATCGCCGCGGTCGCCGGCGTGGCGGGCGCCGACAGCGGCCTCGCCTCCGGGCTGATCAACACGTCGCGGCTGATGGGCGGCGCCCTCGGCCTGGCGCTGCTGAGCACGCTCGCCGACTCGCGGACGAGCTCGAGGCTCGCAGCCGGCGTCGGACGTGCGCAGGCTGTCACCGACGGCTACCAGATCGCCTTCCTCACGGGTGCGGCACTGTGCCTGGCCGGGGCGCTCTGCGCGGCTCTGCTGCTTCGCAGCGGACGGACGCTCGCGACCGCCTCGGCGCAGCCGCGCGACGAGGCGCTCGCGGCGGAACGGGTAGCGGCCTGACCGCGGCGGGGGGACCGCTATCCTGGGTCGAGTGAAAAGAACCCTCCCAACCATCCTGGCCATCCTCGTCGCGGCGCTGACGGTGGCGGCGGCCGCTCTGGCGGCGGTGTCCGTCAAGCCCGGCACGACGTTCTCGGGCACGACCGCCCACAAGCACTACGCGATCAGCGTCGGCGCGAAATGCTCGACGAAGAAGTGCTCGACCGCCAACGCCGCGCTGGTCATCGTGACGGCCGGCTCGCGCCGCGCCCCCTCGACGAGCGCCTGCGAGTTCGCCGGCTACGCGCTGCCGCTGGCGAAGATCTCGAGCGGCAAGTTCAGCGCGACCCAGAAGTTCTTCGAGCCGAAGGGCCCAGTCAGCTTCACGGTCAGCGGCAAGTTCACCTCGGCCACCAAGGTCACCGGCACCGTCGTTGGGTCGCAGTCCTGCGGCGGGAAGGACACATTCAGCCTGAAAGGCCGTCCGAACACGGGCCCGACGGGCCTGACGCGCTAGCCGGACACTCGCGCGTCCGTCCGCCCCGTGTCGCGGCGGACGGGCGTGCGACCGAACTTTTGTCCGCTATTTGCGGGAATCCTGAACGCGTCGCCGCCTGAGCTGACGATGGGCCCTGCATGGCCCGCCGCGTCCGCGAGGGCAGGAAACAGCCCGCAAATCGGGCGCTTTTGGAGCGGTGGGGCGCCCATGTGGCGCTCCAACCGGTGTTATGTATCCCTGGTAGCGTGGCCGCCGCGATGCCGACGTTCCTGCGCCGGGTCCTGGCCGTGGCCGCTGTGATCTACGCCGCCGTCGGTGCGAGCGTCGCCGCCGCCGCGCCCAATCCGTCCCAGAACATGCCGATCTCCTTCCCGGCGAGCTGCGTCTCGCCGACCTCCTCGGCATGCGAGGACGCGATCGTCGCCGATCTCGACAGAGCTCGCGCGGCGATGGGACTGAGCGCCTACACGCTGCCGGCCGACTTCGACACGCTGCCGCCGCCGGAGCAGATCTTCATCCTCTCCAACCTCGACCGCACCGCTTACGGGCTGCTTCCCGCCAGCGGCCTGAGCCCGCAGCTCGACGGCGCCGCTCAGACGGGCGTCGCCGACTCCACCGATCCCGATCCGAGCTCCGACATCCCGGCCGGCTCCGGCGCCTACAGCTGGGATGCCAACTGGGCGGGGGGCTACCCGAACGCTCCCTACGCCTACTACGGATGGATGTATGACGACGGCTACGGCAGCCCGAACATCGACTGCTCCACGCCCAGCGCGCCCGGCTGTTGGGGACATCGCCAAGACGTCCTCGCATTCCCGACGACGGGTCAGGTCGTGATGGGCGCGGCGTCAGGCACCGGCTCCTCCGGGTCGCCGGGCTACGCGATGACGATGGTCTGGACCGCTTCGACGAGTTCGTGGACGTCGCTCGACTACACGTGGGCGCAGGCGCTCGCCGACATCGCCAGCTCGCCGTCGAGCGGTGGGGGCACGACCGGCGGTGGCGGTGGCGGTGGCGGTGGCGGCACGACCGGCGGTGGCGGCGGCGGTGGCGGCACGACCGGCGCCGGCGGCAATCCCGGCACGCCACCGAGCGGCGGCGGCTCGACGGGGACCGCCCCAGCCGGCGCCCAGCCCCCGGCGCCCACGATCACGCCGCCCGCGCCGGCGCAGAACGCGGCCCCCAGCCAGCCGATCGCCAACACGGTCGCGCCCGCCGACCCGACGGCCGTGATCGCGCTCGTCGTGGCGCACGCGCACCGCGTCCGTTTCGTGCTCGGCACGTTCGGTCAGAGCTCCGGCTATCAGTGCGCGCTCGTGCGCGCGGGCCACGAGGCTTCGGCGGCGCCCGTCTTCCGCACCTGCGGCACGGTGCGCGTGTACCGCAACCTCCCGGCCGGCCGCTACACGTTCCTCGTGCGCGCGATCGGCGGCGACGGCAGCTCAGGCGCGACCGCGCGCCACTCCTTCACGATCCACGCCTGAAGTAGTCGCGGGCGGCGTCCGCGAGCCCGCGCGCCAGCACCACCTGCCCGCGGCTGCTGCTGGCGATCGAGGCCTCGGCGGGATTGGTGATGAAGAGCGGCTCGATCAACGCCCCCGGCATCTGCGTCGGGTCTGCGAAATAGCCCGGCTTGGCCGGACCGAGCAGCAGCAGGTGCCCGTATGCGCGGTCGGCGGCGGTCACCGAGGAGCCGTAGCCGACGTCGTCGTGCACGCCGTCGTCGGCGACGGCGTAGCCGTTCGTGCGAAGGCGCGCGAGCACGTCGCGTTGGACCAGCAGCGAGAGGCGCCGGCTGGCCGGCGAGAACGGCCGCGCCGAGTCATAGAGCGTCAACGAGCCGCCGGTCGAGGATGCGGCACTCGCGTTGAAGTAGACGCCGATCAGGATCGCGGCGCGAGCGCGGTTGGCACAGACGTCTCGGGCAATCAGGTCGCGGTGGACCCCCTGACCGGTGAACAGCCCGCCCGACAGGTCGCCCGGGGCGGGCTTCGCGACCGCGCCCGGCGTGCTCCGCGAGATGACGACGCGGAAGCCCTCGGCGCGCAGCAGCGGTACGGCGTCGAGTGCGACGCGCAGCGTCTCATCCGCTTCGTGTACCGGCCGCCCGCCCGGCGTGACTCCCACCGCGCCGGGATCTGGCCCGCCGTGGCCCGCATCGACGAACACCGTCAGATCCCGCGCGGGTTCGCGGGGAGTGAACGCCACGCACGAGCCGCGGGCGAATCGCGAGGCGTCGACCGGGCGCCCGGCGGACGCGCCGCTGAGCGCGACGAGCACGGCGGCGGCCGAGACGGCGGCCGCCGAGCGACGGCGCACGGGCATCGTCGAAAGCTACCCGAGCCGCGGCTGCAGGCGACCCGACGGGCCGACCTTCGCCACGTAGGCGCTGAAGACGTTCGACCCAAACCCGGTCTTGAAGCGCACGGTGATCACGCGCACCATCCCCCGCCGCCGCGCGGCGCCGTCGGCGATGTAGACGAACCACGAGTAACGGCGCCGGAGCAGTTCGTAATGAGGGCCGAGCCGCTGGAGCGCGCCGCGTGACAGGGGCAGGTCCCCGTGGCGCACGAGGCCGTAGCGGATCGCCGGCTCCATCGGCTGCGTCGAGATGTTCTGCCCACCAAGGCTGAAGCGAAGCGTCACGCCCGAGGGCACCGATCGGTCGAGCGCCGCGACGATCCGCGCGATCGGCCCGTACTGGCGGAAGTGGGAGTCCGGCTGCTCGCTGGAGGCGACCGCGCTCCCGGTGGCGACGACGCCGCCGAGACAGATCAGCGACGCGGCGAGGATCAGCGCGAGACGCCGCCCGGTCGCAGGCGTCGCTTCGGCGCGGACGGGCCGGTATCGCGCTCGTATCGCCAGCCACGCCGCCCATGCGATCACGAGATAGGCCCACATCCCAGCCATCGAGCCCCACCACGCGGTGTAGCCGACGGTCGCGGCGAGCAGGCGCGTGTTCGGCGTCTGCGCGACGTTGACGTCGAGTGCGGCGGCCAGCACGAAGGCGATCGCTGCGGCACTCGCGAGGTCGCGACGGCGACGTGCGAGGCCGATCGCGCCGATCAACGCGAGCGCCGCGAGGATCGCGATCGCAGTGGCGGTGCGAGCGCTCGAGGGGGTCTGGCGGACGTCGACCTTGCGGTTCCACTCGCTGCGCGGCTGGTAGAGCCACCACGGCGTCATTCCGACCGCGCGGACGACGGCGTGCCAGCCGACGTCGGAGCCGAGCGTCGGCTGCGTGTGGCTCGTCGTCTGGGCAACGAGCGTCAGGTTGCCCGGGCTGTGCTCGATCTCATCGAGCAGCGGCGGCGCCCAGCAGATGAGCAGCACGGCGAGTGTCGCGAGGAGCCAGCGGCCAAGCGCCGGCGGCCGCCCCACGCGGTGCCGCAGGCCGGCGCACAGGCCGACTCCGGCGACCGCCAGCAGCCCCACGGTGGGTACGACGTAAGTCAGGTGCGTCTGTGTGACGAAGCTCGCCACGAGCGCGGTCGCCGGCAGCAGCCGGTGATCACCGCAGGCCACCGACCAGCACAGAAAGATCGCGAGCAGGAACGGGAACAGCGCCGCGGCGGGGTTCCAGACATCGTGGAAGCTCTCCGACGCGAGCGACTGGCACATCAGCGCGACCGCGATCGCCACGGCGAACATCAGCACCAGGCCGCCGCGGCGGCGGGCGAGCGCGACGCAGGCGACGATCGCGAGCGTGTTGAGGATCCCCATCCAGACGGCGATGCTCGAGACGCTGCCGAAACGCGTCGGGATCGCCAGCAGCCAGTACAGAAGCGGTCCCGGGCTGTGGACGATCTGGCCGGTCACGTATCCCGATTCCGAGTACTGGCCGACGAGCGGCGAGTGCGTCGTCAGGACGTCCCAGCCGCGCGTGACGATGATCCCGTCATCGCCCGCCGGCTGCCAGCCGATCTCCGCCGCGTGGACGGTCGAGACGAGGACGGGGATCGAGGCGGCAAGGCCGGCGGCGATCTGGGGCGCGCGCCGGTAGAGCGATCGAGCCGCGCGCGCGAGCCGCACGCCCGCCACGAGGAGCGCGATCCCCGCGAAGGCGCGTGGCCCGTTCGTGCGCCGCCGATCAAGCGCGATGCTCACGGCCGACCCAGTCTCGCGGATGCGGTGGCGGACGCGCAATTAGACTCAGGGCGTGTCGAAGTTCTGCCGGCACGGCACTCTCATCGACCGCTGCCCGATCTGCCGCGGCTCCGTTGCGGAGGTGGCCGGCCCCCGCGCTCGGAGCGTTCCGCGGCGCGTCAGCCAGCCGCGTGGAGAACGGAGCTCATCGAGCGGCATGACCGTGCGCCGCGAGGCGCGCACGACCGACGACGGCTACCGCTCGCAGCTCGCCCCGGGGCTGCGCTCGAGCGAGGACGCGCAGCGACTGGCGGAAGAGATCGCGTTCGCCACGACGCGCCTTGGCGCGCTCGCCGCGGCGCCGCCCGGGATCTACGCGCAGATCGCCGGCGAGGAGGACCTCGAGCAGGCAACCTGGCTGGCCTTCCTCCTCGCTCTGCTTGGGCCGCTCGAGACGTCCGAGCCGTTCGCTGAGATCGAGCGCGTCCGCGTCGCCTGGGGCGAGCCGGTCTCACTCGACGGCGCGCTGGCCGGCCCGCGCGGCGCGCTCGACGGCGGGCGCTCGGCGGACACGATCACCGCCTATCACCGCTTTGCGCAGCGCGCCGGCGACCAGCGGACGGCCTTCACGGGCGATCCGAGCTGGAGCCCGCGACAGCGATTCGAGCGCATCCACGAGCGGCTCGGGCTGCCCAGCTTCCACCGCCGGGCGCGCTACGACATGCTCGTCGCTCTCGGCCGCCTCGGCCGCTACGAGCTGAGCGCGCCGTCGCTGCTTCTGACCGAGGACGACGTCGTGATGCTGTCCGCCAAGCGCGTGTTCGGAATCGGCGACCGGATGACGATCGAGCGCCGTTCGCGTGCACTCGCGCACGAGGCGGACGCGCCGATCGAGGCGCTCGACCTGGCGCTTGAGAACTGGGGGCGCGAGGAGCGCGTCACGCAGGGCTTCCCGGAGCTCGAGCCGGCCGAGTCGGCCCTGGCTGGGGCCCAGGCGGCGCTGGCGCTTTGAGGTCAGTCCAGGACGGCGCGCTCGCCGAGGTGCGTGCCGACCTTGCGCTTGACGCGCTGCAGCGCGTTGTCGACCGTCTTGGTGTCGCAGTCGAGGCGCCCCGCGATCTCGTCGTAGGAGCGACCGTCGAGATACAGGGCGAGCACGCTCGACTCGAGCTGGGAGAGGCTTGTCGAGAGGCAGCCGACCAGCGAGCGCAGCTCCTCCGAGGAGATCGCCTGCTTGGCGGGATCGTTGACCGCCGGGCTCGCGATCAGCTCCTCGAGCGTCGGCGCCTCCTCGTCGGCGTTCATGCCCGCCGGAGCCGAGAACGACACGTACTGGTTGAGCGGTGTGTGCTTGTTGCGCGTGGCGGTCTTGACGGCCGTGATGATCTGGCGGGTGATGCACAGCTCGGCAAAGTTGCGGAAGCTCGACTCGCGGTCTGTCCGGTAGTCGCGGATCGCCTTGTAGAGGCCGATCATGCCCTCCTGGATCAGGTCCTCGCTGTCGCCGCCGGCGAGGAAGTAGGAGTTCGCCTTGAGGCGGACGAAGCCCTTGTAGCGGGTCATCAGCCGCGCGTACGCGGTGGGATCGCCGGTCTTCGCGAGGGCGATCAGGAAACCATCATCAACCTGAGGTTGAGAGTGAGACTGCCTGGAGACTTGTGCCACGAGCCGGTCCTTTTTCATGCCTGGGTAGGCAGGATTGCTCAGTGGCGCACTCCTCCCCTGGCGCCGACTGCGGATATGTCAGCCAAGATCTTAACCTGAGGTTTAGCCTTGGCTTTCGCGGAAGAGTAACCGCAGTTATGGAGCCCTGTCAAGTGCCCCGCGCCGCTGCAACACCGCGTACAGGATCGCGCCCGCGGCCGCACTCACGTTGAGCGACGCGATCCGGCCGCGCAGCGGCAGCGCGATCAGCGCGTCGCAGGTCTCGGCGACGCGCCGGCGAAGCCCGCGACCCTCGGCGCCGAACACGATCACGACCCCGCCGCGGTAGTCCGGTGAGGCGTAGTCGAGCGCGCCGTCGACCGCCGCGGCGCCGTAGGACCAGCAGCCCGCCGCGCGGGCGGCAAGCAGGAACGACGAGAGGTTGGGCGCCCGCGCGATCGCCAGGTGCTCGACGGCGCCCGCCGAGGCGCGGCAGACCGCCGCCGTGACCTGGGCCGCGCGTCGTTCGCAGATCACGACCCCGCTCGCGCCGACGCACTCGGCGGTACGGCAGATCGCGCCAAGGTTCTGGGGATCCTGGACCTCGTCGAGCGCGACGATGAGCGGGTCAGGCCGGGCGAGGAGCTCGCCCGTCGAGACGTAGGGATAACCAGCCAGCTCGACGCAGACGCCCTGGTGCTCGCGCGAACCGCAGGCGCGCTCGATCTCCTCCGCCCCGACGACCCGCACGCTCTGAGCCGAAAGCCACTCCTCACCGGCCAGCGTGCGAACCGCGAGGATCTCGCCGGCGCTCCCTGCTCGCCGCCCACGCAGCGCCTCGCGCACGGCGTTTCGGCCGTAGACGATCACTGAAGCGGCGTCAGCTCGAAGCCGGTCGCGGTGTCGCGGACCGACCAGCCGAGCGCCTCGATCCGCACGCGCAGCTCATCGGCGCGCGCGAAGTCGCGCGCCTCGCGCGCCCGCCGGCGCGCCGTCGCGAGCGCGACGACCTCGGCGGGAGCCTCCGCGGGCGCCGCGAACAGGCCCTCGAGCGCCAGCACGCCGAGCATCTCGCGCAGGTCCGAGTCGCCGACGTCGCCGTCGTGGCGGTTTGCGGCCCGGATCCAGTCCCACATCGCGGCGAGCGCCGCGGGGGTGTTGAAGTCCTCGGCGAGGGCCTCGAAGAAGCGATCGCGCAGCGGGCGCAGCGTCGGCGGCGAGGCGCCCGGCCGGCAGCGCCGGGCGGTCTCGCGGATCCGCTGGATCCCCGCGGCAGCGGCCGCGAGCGGCTCCTCGGCGTAGGCGATCGGCTGGCGGTAGTGCGCGGATGCGAAGTACAGGATCAGCACGTCGCGACCGTGGCGGTCGAGCACCTCATGCAGCGGCTCGATGTTGCCGAGCGACTTCGACATCTTCTCGCCGCCGGCGCTCGAGAGCATCCCGTTGTGCATCCAGAAGCGGGCCAGCTCGAGGCCGCGTGCGCTGCGCGTCTGCGCGGCCTCGTTCTCGTGGTGCGGGAAGAGCAGGTCGAGCCCGCCGCCGTGGATGTCGAACCCCGGCGCGAGCAGGCTCTCCGACATCGCCGAGCACTCGATGTGCCAGCCGGGGCGCCCGCGCCCCCAGGGCGCATCCCAGGCCGTGTCCTCGCTCGACTTGTGCGCCTTCCACAGCGCGAAGTCGAGGGGGTCATCCTTGCGATCGACGCCGTCGACGCCCTCGCCCTGGTCCATCTCGTCAACGTCGCGGCGCGACAGCGTGCCGTAGTCTGAGTCGCGGCGCACGCGGAAGTAGACGTCCCCGCCCGCGGCGTAGGCGTGATCGCCGTCGATCAGAGCCTGGATCTCCTCGACGATCGCATCGATCCACTCGCTCGCCAGCGGCTCCTCGTCGGGCCGGCCGAGTTCGAGGCGGTCGGTGTCAGCGCGGTAGGCCTCGGTCATCGCCGCCGCGAGCTGGGCGCTTGAGCCGCTCTGCGCCGCGGCGTAGATCTTGTCGTTGACGTCGGTGACGTTGCAGACGAAGCGCACCGCGAGACCCTCATGCTCGAGGAAGCGCTTGAAGAGGCTGAAGACGACGAACGGTCGCGCGTTGCCGACGTGGATGCGGGCGTAGACGGTCGGGCCGCACACGTACATCCCGACGCGGCCCGGCTCGCGTGGCTCGAATGCGCGCACCTCGCGCGTGCGCGTGTCGTAGAGGCGCAGGTCAGCCATCGATGGTCGCGATCGCGAGCGCGGCGGCGCCCTCACCGCGGCCGACGAAGCCGAGCGCCTCACCGGTGGTGGCCTTGACGTTGACGGCCGAGAGCTCGACGCCGAGCGCTTCGGCGAGCCGTTCGCGCATCCGCTCGCGAGCGTCGCCGAGCTTTGGTCGCTCGAGCATCAGCGTCGCGTCGACGTTGACGATCCGGTGGCCCGCCGCACGCACGCGCTCGCCGACCTCGCGCAGCAGCGCGATCGAGTTGGCGTCGCGGTAGCGCTCGTCGGTGTCCGGAAAGTGCATGCCGATGTCACCGAGCGCCGCCGCACCGAGCAGCGCGTCGATCACCGCATGGGTCAGCACGTCCGCGTCGGAGTGCCCCTCGAGGCCCGTTTCGCTCGCAAGCTCGACGCCGCCGAGGACGAGGCGGCGCCCGGCGGCGAGCCGGTGGACGTCGTAGCCGATCCCGCTTCGCGGCGCCATCAGCCGACCGCGACCTCGATGGGCGCGCGCATCAGCCGATCCGCTCGAGGCGTCTTGCGCGCCGCTCGAACACGGCGAGCTCCTCGACCCCCACGTCGCTGAGCAGCTGGAGCGCCTGCTCGTAGCCGAAGCCGACCTGCGCCGGGACGTGGGCGTCGCTCGACAGCGCCACCGGCGCCCCGGCCTCGAGCGCCCCCTCGAGGAACGCCCGCGACGGATAGATCTCGCCGACCGGCTTTCGAAGGCCGGCGGTCGAGACCTCGATCGCGATCCCGCTCTCGGCGATCGCCTCGAGCGCCGGCTCGTAGTAGCGGCGCGGGTCGCCGCGGGGGGCGGGCCGCGCCGTACCCCACATCTTCACGAGGTCGGGGTGGGCGAGGATGTCGAACAGCCCGCTGAGCGCCGCATCGGCGAGCGTCTCGAAGTAACGACGCCAGATCTCCTCCGGGCTGCGCGCGGCGCCACAGATGTCATAGCGGTCCCAGTCGACGGCGAGGTCGCCGAGGAAGTGCACCGAGCCGACGACGTAGTCGAATCCGCCGCGCTCGATGACGTTGCGCGTACGATCCTCGCGGCCCGGGACGTAGTCCATCTCGATCCCGAGG
>DATBPB010000064.1:0-9993 GCA_036561565.1 Solirubrobacteraceae bacterium
ATGGAGACGGTGGGAATCGAACCCACGTCCGCGACCGCGTGAAGGTGGCGTCTACGAGCGTATCCGGCGCTCTAATCTCATCCCCCGCTCGCCTCGCCGGCGGGGTTGCGGGGGACCAGCCCGCTGAGGTTTCCCCGGCTTGGCGCGGGCGGACCGCGCCGGGTTAGCCTGCTGTCTGATCCCGGTGATCCCCGCCGCAGGCTGCGGGGGCCGAGACCTCATCCGCCTAGTTTGTTCTAGGCGACGAGGGCGTACTCGTGAGAGTCCGCACGTATTGGTTTTCCGGGTGATTTACGAGGCCGCCCGGAACCTCGACTCGCGACCACCCCCACGAACCGACCACGTCGAAGCCTGTCGTCCCCGGGGTATTCGATGCTGCACGGGGATCGTAGCGCGCACCGCCGCGCGGCTTAAACGAAAGCGACGCGGACCGAGCCGTTTGAGGAACCCTCCTCCGACTGCCCCGAAGGACCGCCGGTCTCTGGGTGGCGCGGCCTTACACCTCGGTGGCCTCGCTCTTTACGGCTCAAATCCGCGTCTGGGTGCAACATAGGGAGGCCCCAGACGCGATGCAAGAGCCCGGCGCGGACGATCCCGCATCGTGCGGAAAAAAGAGCTCTTTAGGAGTACCACACGGCCGCATGCCACACTGTGACAATCATGGAATCGCCCTCCGGGTGGTCGCTGGAACCGCCGCCGCCCGTCACCGCTCCTCCCCCCCAGGCGGGCGCCGCAGACGCTTTCGGCAAGCCCCGGCGCTCATGGCTTCGCGAGAAGCTCGGCGCCGCCGTGGCCGCGCTGATCGCCCTGTTCGCAAAGCTCAAGGCGGTCCTGCTGTTCCTGCCCAAGATCAAGGTCCTCGCGACGGCGGGGACGGCGCTCGTCTCGGTCGCGGCCTACGCGACGATCTGGGGCTGGCAGTTCGCGGTCGGCTTCGTGGTCCTCATCTTCATCCACGAGATGGGCCACGTCGTCGCCCTGCGCCGGCACGGGATCCACGCCAGCGCGCCGATGTTCATTCCCTTCATGGGCGCGGTGATCTGGGCTCGCTCGCTGGGCAACGACGCCCTCACCGAGGCCCGCGTCGGGCTCGCCGGCCCACTCGCCGGCGGCTTCGCGTCAGCGGCGGTCGCGATCGCCGGCCTCGCGACGCACACCGAGCTGCTCGAGGCGCTCGGCTACATCGGCTTCCTGCTCAACCTCTTCAACCTGATGCCGGTCACGCCGCTCGACGGCGGGCGCGCGATGGCGGCGATGGCGCCGGCGCTGTGGTTCGCGGGCTTCGGCGGACTCGTCCTGCTCGAGTTCCTCCAGCCCAACCCGGTCCTTTTGATCATCTGCCTCGTTGCGGCCTTCGACCTCTACCACCGCTGGCAGCGGCGCAACTCGCCGGCCGCGAAGCAAGCCGCCTACTACCAGGTCTCCCCGCGCAACCGGATGATCATCGGCGCGGTCTACCTGGCGCTGATCGCGGGCCTCGCGATCGGCATGCACTTCACCTACCTGCACCGCACGATCTAGCCCCCGCGCTGGGCCTCGCGCAGGCCCCGCTCGATCTCCCGGCTCGCATCGCGGCGGCGCAGCGTCTCGCGCTTGTCGTGCACGTCCTTGCCGCGCGCCAGCGCGATCTCGACCTTCGCGCGCGAGCCGGAGAAGTAGATCCGTGTCGGGACGAGCGTCAGGCCGCGCTCGGCGACGCGCGACCCAAGCCGATCGATCTCGCGACGGTGGATGAGCAGCTTGCGGTCGCGCTCGGGCTCGTGGTTCTCGCGGCTCGCCGGGGCATACGGCGGGATGTGGACGTTGCGAAGCCAGAGCTCCCCGCCGGAGATCGTCGCGTAACCGTCCTTCAGCTGGGCGCTGCCGGCGCGAAGCGACTTCACCTCCGTTCCGGTCAGCACGACGCCGCATTCGACGCGCTCGAGCAGGTTGAAGCGATGCGCCGCGTAGCGGTTCGACGCAACGTCCCCCGGGGCGGCCTTCTTCTTGGCCTTGGCCATCCGCCGACAGTAGCGGCTCAGGCGACGTCCAGGTCGACGCGGCCGCGCAGCACATCGATGCCCTCGACGCGCACCGCCAGCGGATCACCGAGGCGGATCGCCGCACCCGCACGCTCACCGCGTAGGATCGTCCCCTCCTCGTTGAGCTCCCACCACTCGCGCGAGCCGCCGCCGGCGCGCAGCCGGCGCACGGCCACCATCCCCTCATAGCCCTCGCCGAAGGCCACGAACGCGCCGGCGCCGATCAACCCCGTCACCTCGCCCTCCCAGACCCGCTGCGAGTCCTCGCCTGCGAGCAGGAAGCAGCGCGCCACGTCGTCGGCCGCGCGTTCGATCTCGACCGCTTCGCGCTCGCGAAACGACGTCCACTCGCCGAGCTCGCCGAGCTCACCCGCGACTGGCGCCACCTCCCCGCCGCCGACGGCGGCCAGCAGCGCCCGGTGACAGACGATGTCGGGGTAGCGGCGGATCGGCGAGGTGAAGTGGCAGTAGCGCGCCGAGCGCAGACCGGCGTGGCCGATGTTGCGCGGTGAATAGTAGGCCTGCTTGAGAGCGCGCAGGACCAGCGTCGGGAACGCGCGCCGTCCGCGGCCGCTCGAGCGCACGTAGGCGTCGACGTTCTGGGAGATCAGCCCGAGCAGCTCGCCGGCCTGCCCGGCTGAGAGGTTCTCGCCGACGGGCGGCGTCGGGACGTCGAGTGAGGCCAGCGCGGCGACGAGCCGCTCGACGCTCGCCGGCTCGGGCTCGGCGTGGACTCGGTACAGCGCCGGCTCACCCCGCTCGGCCAAGAGCCCCGCGACCTGCTCGTTGGCGGCGATCATCAGGTGCTCGATCAGGCGGTGGGACTCGGTCTGCTCGCCGATGCGAAGCGAGCGCACGTTCCCCGAGCGGTCGAGCTCGAACTCGGGCTCGGAACCCGCGACCTCGAGCGCCCCGCGGCGCAGCCTCGCATCGCCGAGCGCGCGCGCCGCCTCACGCGCCGCCTCGAGCGTCGCCGACCAGGCGACACCCGCCTGCTCCTCCCCCGCGAAGATCCGATCGACGCGGTCGTAGTCAAGGCGCGCGTCGGAGCGGATCAGCGATCGCCCAAACGACGCCCGCACGACGCGCGCCCCGGTCAGCTCGAGCTCGGCGGTGACGGCCAGCCGCTCCTCGTCGGGCACCAGCGAGCAGCGATCGTTGGAGAGCGCCGCCGGCAGCATCGGCTCGACCGTCCCCGGCACGTAGACGCTCGTCGCCCGCCGGCGCGCCTCGCGGTCGACGAGCGACCCCGCGCCGACGTAGGCACAGACATCGGCGATGTGGATCCAAACCCGCCACGAGCCCTCTCCGAGGCGCTCCGCGGAGATCGCGTCGTCGAAGTCGCGCGCCGAGCTCGGATCGATCGTGATCGTCGTGAGCGCCCGCAGGTCACGCCGCGCGGCCGCCGCCTCGGCGCTCGGCTGCGCCTGGCGCGCGGCACGCTCGACCGCCGCGTCGAACCCCCGCGCGAGGCCGCGGTCAAGCAGCAGCGCCTCGATCACGTCGGCCGCGACGTCGGGACGCCCGATCCGCCGCACGACCTCGGCGCGGCCGCCGCGACGGGTCTGGCGCACGCGCACGAGCACGAGATCGCCGACCCGCGCGTCGCCGCGGCGCAGGTCGACCGCGAGCCCTCCGCCGCCCGAGCTACGTCCGAACAGCTCGCGCGCGACGGTGAAGCGGCCGCGCCGCTCGAGCACGGCGGGAAACCCCGCGCTCACCCCGCCTTCGCCGCCAGCAGCCGCAGGGCCGCCTCGAGCTGCGGGTCGCGCCCGTGCGAAGGCCCGGCCGACACGACCACATCGGGCCTGATGCCGGCGCCGCGCCGCAGGCCCCCGGCGCCGAGGTTGTGGCCGTTGGGCAGGTAGTACTGGCCGACGGTGACCACGACCGCGCCGCCGTTGGTCAGCGGCTGGATGTTCTGGAAGACGCCCTTGCCGTAGGTGCGCGTGCCGACGATCACGGCGCGGTGATGGTCCTGCAGCGCGCCCGACACGATCTCCGCCGACGACGCCGTTCCGCCGTTGACCAGCACCGCCATCGGCAGCGTCGGAGCGATCGGGTGACCGGTCACGAACAGCGTGCTGGGCTGCTGCGTGCGTCCCCTCGTCGTCACGACCTTGCCATGCGCGACGAACAGGCTGACGACCAGCTGCGCCTCGGTGACGAGGCCGCCCGGGTTGTCGCGCAGGTCGAGCACGAGCGCCTTGACGTGGCGCGCGAGCACGGCCTCGAGCGCCGCGGCGACCTGGCCGTGGATTCCGGGCACGTCGAACGTCGGCAACCCGATCACGCCGATCGCCAGGCCGCGATAGTCGGTGACGCTGTCGAGCACGATCGGCGCGTTGATCTCGCCGCGCACGACGCGCACGCCGAAGTGAGCGCCGCCGCGCTGGATCGTCAGCGCCACGCCGGTTCCCGCCGGCCCGCGAATCAGGTTCGTCGGCGCATTCCCGCGCAGCCCGGCGAGCGGGCGACCGCCGGCGGCGGTGATCACATCACCAGAGTGAAGACCGGCCCGTGCGGCCGGGCCGCCCGGGAACACGCTCAGCACGAGCAGGCCGCTCGGCGTGTCCTTCACGTCGATCCCGATCCCCGAGAAGCGCTGCGGCGCCGGGTGGTTGAAGGCGTTGAACTGAGTCGGGGTGTCGTATGTGGCGTAGGGGTCGCCGAGGCTCGCCACCGCGCCGGCGATCGCCCCGTTGATCAGGCCGTTTCGAGCGACCGGGCGGAAGTAGTCGTGCTGGATGTCGCTGAGCGCCTCGCTGATGATCGTGTCGTGCGGGTTGGCGACGAACGCGCTGCGCAGGAAGCCCGGCAGGTCGCCCGGATGACCGCCCCACCAGATGCCGACGGCCAGCAGGATCAGGACGGCGAGGAGCTTGGCCGCGGCGGGGTTTCCCTTCGGCGTCAACGCCGGGTCAGCCTACCGAGCGTCCGGGCGGCTCGCGCAAGGCCGAAAGCCCGCACGGTCAAGCCAATAGGCTTAACGACGTGCCACGGATCACGACGACCGCCGCGACCAACGGCCTGCCGGTCCACCGGATCTCGATCCCGGGCACGCGCGCGCTGACCTCGCTGGTGGCCTTCGACGCCGGCGCCCGTTCCGAGCTGCCGAGCGAGAACGGGATCGCCCACTTCCTCGAGCACCTGGTCTTCAAGGGCGGTGAGAGTTATCCGACCTACCGCGAGGTCAACGAGACGGCCGAGCGGATGGGCGCCGTGATCAACGCCTACACCAGCCACGACATCGTCGCCTTCCACGTCACCTCGAGGGCCGAGGCGGCGCCCGCGGCGATCGACCTGCTGAGCGACATCGCCGGCCGCCCGCGGATCGACCCCGCCGAGCTCGATCGCGAGCGCGGCGTCGTGATCCAGGAGATCGCGCGCGCCGACGACCAGCCGTCGGTCGTCGCCGCGCACCTCGCCGACCGCGCCGCCTACGGCGATCACCCGCTCGGGCGGCCGGTGCTCGGCCCGGCCGAGCACCTGCGCAGCTTCAGCCGCGAGGAGATCGTCGCCTTCCGCGACCGCCGCTGGTCGCCGCGGCGCGGCGGGGCGTTCCTGGTCGGCAACACCGACCACGTTCCCTCCGACGAGGTCCTCGCCGAGCTGTTCGGACGCTTCCCGAGCCTCCCCGAGCCGGACTCCTGGGAGCCGACTCCGCCGTTCTCGCCGCAGACGCTCGTCGAGCAGCGCGACAGCAACCAGTCGCATCTGCGGATGGTCTACCGCGTCGACGCCGACTCGCGCAGCGTTCGTGCCCGCGCGGCGATCGGCATCTACTCGACGCTGCTCGGCGGCTCGATGGGCTCGCGCCTGTTCGATGAGATCCGCGAGCAGCGCGGCCTGTGCTACTCGGTCTGGTCAGGCGAGCACGCCTCCGCTGACGGGGCCGCGCTCGTGCTCGGCGCGGGCCTCGAGTCCGCGAAGTGCGCGGAGGCCTACGCGCGGATGCGCGAGATCGTCGACGAGCTGCGCCGCGACGGGCCGCGCGAGGAGGAGGTCGAGCGCGCGCGCGCGTTCGGCGGCGGCCGGCTCGTGCTCGGCTTCGAGAACTCCGGCGCCGTCGCGCGCCACGCCGCGCACCACGCGATCATCCACGGCGATGAGATGGACCCCGACGTCGCGATCGACGCGGTCGACCGCGTCTCCTTCGAGGAGGTCGCGAGCGTCGCGCGCTCGATCAGCGAGGAGCTCGCCGTGGCCTGCGTCGGACCCCACGTCGCCGACGAGTTCTAGGCGCGCCACCAGCGACTGCGACGGCCGCCCTAGCCGCCGATCGCGACCATCCGCTCGATCGCCAGACGCGCCGCGGACGCCACCTCGTCAGGCACGCGGACCTCGGCGACGCCGTCGCGCAGGCTGTCGCGAAGCTTCGGCAGCGTGATCATCTTCATGAAGCGGCACGAGGCCTCGGCCTTGGCGGCGATGAACTCGACGCGCGGAGCCGCCTTGCGAAGCGGATAGAGCATCCCGATCTCGGTCGCCACGATCGCGCTCGCGCCCTCGGGGGCGCCCTGCGCGTAGCGGAGCATCCCGCCCGTCGAGAGCATCCGCACCCCCTCGGCCTCGATGTCGCCGGCGGCGACGTACTCCATCACCGACGTCGAGCAGCCGCATTCGGGGTGGATCAGGAAGTCGGCGCCCGGGTGGGCGGCGCGCGCGGCGGCGATGTCGGCCGGGCGGATGCCGGCGTGGACGTGGCATTCGCCGTCCCAGACGTGCATCCGCCGCCCGGTCTCGCGCTCGACGTAGGCGCCGAGGAACATGTCCGGGCCGAACAGGATGTCTGCGTCCTCGCCGCGCGTCGCGTAGATGTGGCGGACCACGGCGACCGCGTTGGATGAGGTGCAGCAGTAGTCGGTCAGCGCCTTGACCTCGGCCGAGGTGTTGACGTACATCACGACGATCGCCCCGGGGTGCTCGGCCTTCCAGTCGCGCAGCTGCTCGGCCGTGATCGAGTCCGACAGCGAGCAGCCGGCGTCGGGATCGGGGATCAGGACGGTCTTCTGGGGCGAGAGGATCGCCGCCGTCTCGGCCATGAAGTGAACGCCGCAGAAGGCGATCGTCGCGGCCGGCGTGCGCGCCGCCTGCTGGGAGAGGGCGAGTGAGTCGCCGACGAAGTCGGCCACGTCCTGGATCTCGGGCAGCTGGTAGTTGTGGGCGAGGATCACGGCGTCGCGCGCGGCGGCGAGCGAGCGCACCTCCTCGGAGAGCTCCGCGATCTGCGCGGCCTCAAGCGGTGCGGCCTCGGCGGCCATCGGCAGCGCGTTCATGCCAGCAGCTCCAGTCGGAGTGAGAGGTCGAGCGCCGGTGCGGAGTGGGTCAGCGCACCCATCGATACGAAGTCTACGCCGGTGCTCGCGACCGCCCGGAGCGTCTCGAGCGTCACGCCGCCGCTCGCCTCGAGCTCGGCACGCCCGCCGACGCGCTCGACCGCCGCGCGCAGCTCCGCGACGCTCATGTTGTCAAGCAGCAGGAGCGGCACCCCCGCGGCGAGCGCCTCGTCGATCTCGCCGGCGTCGCGCACCTCGACCTCCAGCGGCAGCTTCGGGGCGCGCTCGCGCGCCGCCGCGACCGCCGCGGGGATGCCGCCCGCGACGGCGATGTGGTTCTCCTTGATCAGCACGGCGTCGTAGAGGCCGGCCCTGTGGTTGACGCCGCCGCCGGCGGCGACCGCCGCCTTCTCCAGCGCGCGAAGCCCGGGCGTCGTCTTGCGCGTGTCGAGCACCCGCGCTCCCGTCCCCTCGACGGCCGCCACCGCGCGCGCCGCGGCGGTCGCGACACCCGACAGCCGTCCGAGGAAGTTCAGCGCCGTGCGCTCGCCGGCGAGCAGTGCCCGCGCGTCGCCGCAGACCACCAGCACGACCGCTCCCGCCTCGCGCCACACCCCCTCGACGCCGCGCTCCTCGACGATGAGGCGCTCATCGAGGAGCTGAAAGGTAAGCAGAGCCGGCGCGATCCCGTACACCACCCCCTCCGCCTTCTGCACCACCGTCGCCCGCGCACGCGTCCCCTCCGGCACCGTCGCCTCGCTCGTCACATCGCCGGCGCCGATGTCCTCCCGGAGCGAACGCCTGACGAGCTCGGCGCAGTCGAGGTCCGTCACGAACGCGAAGCCCACAGCAGGTAGGCGCGGACGAACGGATCGAGGTCCCCGTCGAGCACCTTCTGGACGTCGCCGGTCTCCTGCCCGGTCCGCAGGTCCTTGACGATCGTGTAGGGATGGACGACGTAGTTGCGGATCTGGGAGCCGAAGTTCACGTCGAGTGCCTCGCCGCGCTCGCGCGCGATCTCCTCGCGCCGCGCCGTCTCCTCGCGCTCGGCGAGCTTGGCCCGCAGCATCGCCATCGCCGTCGCCTTGTTGGAGGTCTGCGACCGCTCGTTCTGGCACTGCACGACGATCCCGCTCGGGCGGTGCGTGATGCGCACCGCGGAGTCGGTCTTGTTGACGTGCTGGCCGCCCGCCCCGCTCGCGCGGTAGGTGTCGACCTGGAGGTCGTCGTCTGAGATCTCGATCTCCCCCTCGTCCTCGACGACCGGCGCGACCTCGACGCCCGCGAAGCTCGTCTGGCGCCGCGAGTTGGCGTCAAACGGCGAGATCCGCACCAGGCGATGGACGCCCTTCTCCGCGCTGTAGAGCCCGTAGGCGTTCTCTCCGGAGACGCGAAACGAAGACGACTTGATGCCCGCCTCCTCGCCCGGCGACTCCTCGAGAAGCTCGACCGCGAAGCCGCGCTTCTCGGCCCAGCGCATCTCCATGCGGCGCACCATAGCCGCCCAGTCCTGGGCGTCGGTGCCGCCGGCGCCGGCGTTGATCGTGACGATCGCATCGCCTGAGTCGTAGGGACCCGAGAAGAGGCGCTCCTCCTCCAGTGACAGCAGGCGGTCCTCGACCGAGCGCAGCTGCTCGTCGAGCTCGGCCGCCAGCTCGGCGTCCTCCTCGGCGAGCTCGGCGAGGGGCTCGAGGTCGTTGACGTCGGCGGCGACCGAGCGGTAGCGCTCGAGGCGCCGTGTCACCCGTGCGTGCTCGGCACCGACCTTCGCGGCGCGCTCCGCGTCATCCCAGAAGCCCGGCTCGCCCATCTGCGTCTCGAGCGCCGCGACGCGCTCGGCCAGCGAAGCCGGGTCAAAGATAGTCCGAAAGCAGCGCGAGCTGCTCGCGGATGGCGGCGAGCCGTGCCGGTGTCGGCTCTTCGGACGGCGCGCTGGTCATGCGCCGTGGCAGCGCTTGAACTTCTTGCCCGAGCCACACCAGCAGGGGTCGTTGCGGCCGAGCTGCTCATCGCTTGAGACGCGGCGCTGCTCGACCTGCGCCGGGGGCTCGTCGTAGAGCGCATCGCCGCCCTCCTCGACCGCCGCGGCGAGGGCTCCGGCCCCCGCGGCTATCCCCGAGGAGTAGCTGACGCGGGTCGCTCCTCCGGTCGCGCTGCCCGCGGGCTGGTAGGAGCGCGCCTGCGGGGCCGCCGATCCGTTCCCGCCGCCGCCGGGAATCTCGGCCTGGACCTGGACGTGGAAGATCAGCCGCGCGAAGTCGGTCCAGACGCTGTTCATCAGATCCTCGAACAGCGTGAAGGCCTCGTTCTTGTAGGCGACGAGCGGCTCGATCTGGGCGAACCCGCGCAGGTGGATGCCCTCGCGCAGGTAGTCCATGTCGTGGAGATGCTCGCGCCAGCGCTCGTCGATGATCTGGAGCAACAGGAAGCGCTCGAGCGCGCGCATCAGCTCCTCGCCGAGCTCGGCCTCGCGCGCGTCGTACTGACCGATCGCGTCGGCGGTGACCGCCTCGGTCAGCTCGATGTGGTCGGCGCGCCCGTGCTCGCGGTCCAAGCCGCCGAGCTCGACCGAGACCGGGTAGATCGCCGCGAGCGCCGCGTACAGCGCGCCCATGTCCCAATCCTCGACGTACTCCTGCGCGGTGTACTCCTCGATCGTGCGCTCGAGCACCGCGACGACCTCGTCGCGAGCC
>DATBPB010000065.1:0-8962 GCA_036561565.1 Solirubrobacteraceae bacterium
CGCTATGCGCAGTTGCGCGCTGACGAGGACGGCCTCGAGGAGGTGCTGCGCAACGGCGCCGAGCGCGCTCGCGCGATCGCATCCGCGACCGTCGCCGACGTGCGCGAGGCGATGGGAGTCGGCCCGCCGCCAGGGCGTCGCGACGGCGTCAGGGCGCCGCGCTAGCGTTCCCGCCGTGGTGCTCGCCGACCTCGATCTCGACCTCGACGTCTTCAGCGGGCCGTTCGACCTGCTCCTGACGCTCGTGCTGCGCGAGGAGGTCGACCTGCGCGAGCTCGCGCTGGCCGAGATCGTCGTCGCCTACCTCGACCACCTCGACGCGCGCGGCGAGCTCGACCTCGAGGCGACGACGGAGTTCATCGTCCTCGTCGCGGCGCTGCTCGAGCTGAAATCGCGGCTGCTCCTGCCGGGCGAGGAGCTCGAGGAGCTGCTCGACATCGAGCCCGGCGAGGCCGCCGAGGAGCTGCTCGCGCGGATGCTCGACGCGCGCCGCTACCGCGCCGCCGCAGAGCACCTGCGCGGCGCCCTCGCAGCCCAGCCGGCGGGCCGCTTCCGCGAGGCGCCGCTGCCTGTGCACCTGCGGCGGAGCCCACTCGATGAGGTCGAGGGACCGATCTGGGATCCGTCCTCGCTCGGGCGAGCGATCGGCGGCCTGCTGGCGCTGCCCGCGAAGCTCGACTTCAGCCACATCAGCGTCGTGGCGGTCTCGGTCGCCGAGCGCGTCGCCCACCTGCGCGACCTGCTGCGCTCCGCGGTGGCGCTGAGCTTCGATGACGCCGTGCGCGACGCCGACCGGATGACCGTCGCGATCACGCTGTGGGCGCTGCTCGAGCTGCACAAGCGCGGCGAGGCGAGCTGGGATCAGCTCGAGCCGTTCGGCGAGATCACCGTCCGCCGCCTCGCCAAGGGGGCCGCGGCATGACCGAGCTCGCGCGCGTCATCGAGGCGCTGCTGTTCCTCTCGAGCGATCCCGTCGACGCCGAGGAGCTCGCCGAGGCGACCGGCGCGGGCGAGCGCGACGTCGCGGCGGCGCTGTCGGAGCTCGAGGCCGCCTTCGCCCCCGGCGAGCGCGGGATCCAGCTGCGCCGCCTCGCCGGCGGCTACACCCTCTCGAGCGACCCTGCCGCCGAGGACGCCGCGCGCGCCCTGCTCGCCAAGCCCCGCCTTGCGACGCTGACCCCCGCGCAGCTCGAGACGCTCGCGATCGTCGCCTACCTCGGCACCGTCTCGCGCCCGGAGATCGCGCGGATCCGCGGCGTCAACGCCGACTCGCCGGTCGCCTCGCTGCTCGACCGTGGCCTGATCGAGGAGAGCGGCCGCTCGCAGTTCGGCGCGGTCACCTATCGCACGACGACGCTGTTCCTCAAGCTGTTCGGCCTGCAGGGGCTCGAGGACCTCCCCGAGATCGCGCAGTGGGATCCGACGCCGCAGGAGCAGGCGGCGCTTCGCGAGCGCCTGCTCGCCGCCGGCGACGCGCGCTCCGGAGTCACGCCGGAGGCCTGAGGTGAGCGCCGCGACGATCCGACCGATGCTCGACGGCGACGTCGATGAGGCCGATCGCGTCATGCGGCTGGCGTTCGGGACATGGCTCGGTGTGCCCGATCCGATGACGGTCTTCGGCGACTCCGACATCCTCCGTGCGCGCTACAGGGCCGATCCTCGCGGCGCGTTCGTCGCCGAGCGCGACGGCGAGGTCGTCGGGGCGGTCTACGCGACGCGCTGGGGGAGCTACGCCTTCTTCGGACCGCTGTGCGTGCGGCCCGACAGCTGGGACCAGGGGATCGGCGGGCGGCTGCTCGAGCCGGTCATGGACCTCTTCGCCGCCTGGGGAGTTCGCCAGTCGGCGCTGTACACGTTCCCCGCCAGCACCAAGCACGTCGGGCTCTACCAGCGTTTCGGCTTCTGGCCGCAGCATCTGACCTCACTGCTCGCAAAGCCCCCGGCGGCTGTGCGCGCAACGGCGCCAGAGACCTACGACGGCGACGCGGCGACGCTCGAGGCGTGCCGCAAGCTCAGCGACTCGATCTTCGAGGGCCTCGATCTGAGCGCCGAGATCGAGGCCGCGCGTGCCCACGGCTTCGGCGCAACGGTGCTCGTGCGCAGCCCGCGCGACGGGACGCTTGGCGGCTTCGCCGTCTGCCACGACCGTGCCGGCGAAGCGCCGAGCGACGTCTGCTTCGTCAAGTTCGCGGTCGCCGCCGACGCGGACGCGTTTGAGGACCTGCTCGACGCCTGCGAGGCCTTCGCCGCCGCCGGCGGCGCGGCGGTTCTCGTGGCCGGCGTCAACCTCGCCCGCCACGACGCCTACCGGCGGATGCTCGCGCGCGGCTTCCGCGTCACGATGCAGGGCGTGATCATGCAGAGCCCGAACGAGCCGGGCTACTGCCGGCCCGACGTGTACGCGCTCGACGACCTGCGCTAGCCGGCGGCCGCTTCGATGACCTTGCGCAGCGTCCTGAGGTTTCGATTCGTGTGCGAGCCCTTGTAGCGGGCGAGCGTCAGGTACTTCGCGAACGGGCTCTTCAGTGTCATCCCGGTCGGCACCTGCCAGTAGATCACCCCGGCTCCGCCGGCGATCGATTCGACCGCGGGATCGAGACCGTCGGCTTCCTCGAGCAGCGCCCGCTCGAGCCCGTCCTCGAAGAAGACGATGTAGCTGTGGCGCCCCTCATCGGCCGGGAACGGGTACGCGCGCGTTATCTCCCTCAGCGCGTCGACGCCGACGACCTGGACCCTGGCCGCGAAGCCGAAGGCCTTCGAGAGACCCGTCTCGATCGTCGCCTTCAGCGCGGCGGGCGATTCGGCGCTCTCGAGGATGGCGTTCCCGCTCTGCAGGACGGTGCGGACGTTATGGCAGCCCAGCTTCTTCAAGCACGCTCTGAGATCAGCCATCTTGAGCGTCCGCCCACCGACGTTGACGCCGCGGACGAACACGACGTGGGTCTTCATTCAGCCGCCGCTCCCGCCGTCGCCGCCGCGAGCTGCCCGCACGCGGCGTCGATGTCGCGGCCGCGCGTCAGTCGCACCGTGACGCGCACGCCGCGCGACTCGAGCGCGCCGCGGAACGCGGCGATCGCCTCGCGCCCGGAGGCCGAGTAGACCGAGTCGGTCGGGTTGTAGGGGATCAGGTTGACCTTGAAGGCCGTGCGCGGCTCGAGCAGCCGCGCCAGCTCGAGCGCCTGCGCGTAGCGATCGTTGACGCCGGCCAGCATCACGTACTCGACGAACACCATCCGCCGCCGCACGGCGTAGTCGGCGCGGCAGGCTTCGAGCACCTCGTCGAGCGGGTAGCGCTCGTTGACGGGCATCAGCTCGGCACGGAGCGCGTCCTCGGGGGCGTGCAGCGACAGCGCCAGGCGGATCGGCCGCCCCGACGCGGTCAGCCGCTCGATCCCTGGAATCCAGCCGACCGTCGAGATCGCGGTGTGCCGCGCGCTGATCCCGAGGTCGGGCAGCAGATCGCAGGCCTCGAGCACCGCGTCGAGGTTCATCATCGGCTCGCCCATTCCCATGAAGACCGCGTGATCGACGCCCCCCAGGCGGCGGAAGTGAAGCGCCTGGTCGAGGATCTCATCGGCGCTGAGGTTGCCGCCGAAGCTCATCCGCCCGGTCGCGCAGAACGTGCACGTCAACGGACAGCCCGACTGCGAGGACAGGCACAGCGAGCGGCGCCCGTCGCGGTAGCGCATCAGGACCGCCTCGATCGGGCGCCCGCGAGCGGTGCGAAGCAGCGCCTTGACCGTCCCGTCGCGCGCCCGATACTCGCGCTCGAGCTCGAGCGTCGACAGCGGCAGGCGCTCCTCGAGGCGCGCCCGCAGCGCTCCCGGCAGGTCGGTCATCGCCGCGTAGGAGCGAGCGCCGCGGGCAAGCCAGGCCCAGACCTGGCGCGCCCGGTAGGCGGGCTCGCCGGATCCCTCGAGCAGCTCGGTCAGTGCACCGCGGTCCACGGACCTATCGTTGCAGCCCATGCGCCTCGCCAAGTTCCTCGCCCACGCGGGGATCGCCTCGCGCCGCCGGGCCGGCGACCTGGTCCGCTCGGGGCGGGTCAGCGTCGACGGCGAGCGCGAGCTCGACCCGGCCCGCCAGATCGACGGCGAGGCGGTCGCGGTCGACGGAACGCCGGTCGGTGGGCTCGAGGAGCGCGTCGTGTATGCGATCAACAAGCCGGCCGGTGTCGTCTCCACGGCCCACGACACCCACGGCCGGCGAACCGTCGTCGAGCTGGTCGATGACCCGCGCCGCCTCTATCCCGTCGGTCGTCTCGACGTCGAGACGACCGGGCTGATCCTGCTCACCAACGACGGCGAGCTGGCGAACCTCCTCGCGCACCCCCGCCACGAGGTACCGAAGACCTACCGCGCGCGCGTCGCGGGCGGCACTCCGGCGGCCGGGTCGCTCAAGGCGCTCGCCGAGGGGATCGAGCTCGAGGACGGCCGAACGGCGCCCGCGACGGTCACCCTGACGGCGCCCGACACGATCGAGATCGAGCTCCGCGAGGGACGCAAGCGCCAGGTCCGGCGGATGTGCGAGGCGATCGGCCACCGCGTCACGGAGCTCGAGCGGATTCGCTTCGGCCCGCTCTCGCTCGAGCACCTCGCGCGCGGCCAGGCGCGCCGCCTCACCGAGCCCGAGGTCGCCGCCCTGCGCGACGCCGCACGCCGGTAGGCTCCGCGCCGTGACTGACCGGCTCTTCGCGCTGCGCGGCGCGACCAGCGTCGAGGAGAACACGGCCGCCTCGATCGTCGCCGCGACCGAGCAGCTGATGGGCGCGCTGATCGAGCGCAACTCGCTCGAGATCTCAAGCTTCGTCAGCTGCATCTTCACGGCCACGAGCGACCTCGACGCCGAGTTCCCGGCGCTCGCGGCGCGCCGCATCGGCTTCGAGCGGATCCCGCTGCTGTGCGCGCGCGAGATCGAGGTCGCCGGTGCGCTCGAGCGCGTGATCCGCGTGCTCGCCCACTATTACGCCCCGGCCGAGCACACCCCAAGTCACGTCTACCTCGGTGAGGCCCGCAGCTTGCGCGCGGACCTCGATGCCGCACAATAGGAGCATGGCGCTCGAGTTCACCGCCGCGGTCCGGCGGATCCCGGCCTACCCGGCGGCGGCCGGCTACGGCGAGCAGGGCCCGCTCGTGCGCCTCGCCAGCAACGAGTCGCCCGACCCGCCGCTGGCCGAGGTGGTCGCCGCGGCAAGCGCCGCCGTCGCCGAGGTCAACCGCTACCCCGACCCGACGAACTCGCGCCTTCGCGCCGCGCTGTCTCAGCGCTACGGCGTGCCGGCCTCCAACATCGCCGTCGGCAACGGCTCCTGCGATCTCCTGATGACGGCCTGCGACGCGCTGCTCGAGCCGGGCGCCGAGCTGATCTACGGCTGGCCGTCCTTCTCGATCTACCCGCAGCTCGCGGCCTCGACCGGCGCGAGCGCGATCGAGGTGCCGCTCGACCCGCACGAGCGGCTCGACCTCGAGGCGATGGCCCGCGAGATCACCGTCGCCACGCGCCTGGTGATCGCCTGCAACCCCAACAACCCGACGAGCACCGCGCTGCCGCTCGAGAGCCTCGCGGCGCTCGCGGAGCGCGTCCCGGCGGGCGTCTGCCTGATCGTCGACGAGGCCTACCGGGAGTTCAACCTGCTCGAGGACCCCGACGCGACGGTCGACCTGCTCGGGGAGCATCCGAACCTCGTCCTGCTTCGCACCTTCTCCAAGGTCCACGCCCTCGCCGGCCTGCGCGTCGGCTTCGCGCTGTGCGGCTCGCACGAGCTGCCCGAGGCGTTGTCGCAGCTTCGCCAGCCGTTCTTTTTGAACGCGGCAGCGCAGGCGGCGGCGATCGAGTCGCTGAAGCATCAGGACGAGGTCGCGCGGCGCGTCGAGCGTGTCGCCGTCGCTCGCGTCCAGGTCATCGAGGCGTTGCGCGACATGGGCCTTGAGCCGGCCGACTCGCATGCCAACTTCTGCTGGTTCGACCTCGGCGAGGGTCGCGACGAGAAAGCGATCGTCGACGGCCTCGCCCAGCAGGGCGTGCTGGTGCGCTCCGGGGCCGCGCTCGGCAAGGAGGGGGCGCTGCGCGTCTCCTTCGGCAGCCCGAGCGAGAACGCGCGCTTCCTCGAAGTGCTCGCGACGCTGCTCTAGCGACTACGAGCTAGGCGCTCGCGAGCGCGGCGGCCGCCGCCGCGAAGCTCGGCGGGAGCTTCTTCGCCTGCTTGCGCTCGTACATCAGCAGGTCGGCTCGCTCGAGCGCCTCCTCAGGCGAGCTCGCGCCCTTCAGCGAGGCGTGCCCGAGGCTGACCGCCAGCGCCGCCGCGTCGATCAGCTGCGAGCGGCGCAGGCGCATCTGCACGCGCTCCGCGAACGCCTCGCAGTCGAGCCCGTCGCAGTTGCTGAGGATCAGCGCGAACTCATCGCCGCCGATCCGGCAGACGATGTCGGTGCTGCGTGCGGTGGCCTTCAGGACGTCGGCGAACTCGCGCAGCAGCATGTCGCCGGCGCTGTGGCCGTGGGCGTCGTTGTAGTCCTTGAAGCGGTCGAGGTCGGCGAGCACCAGGCGGGTGTCGTGGCCGTGGCGGCGGGCGAGCTCCCACTCGCGCTCGAGGTAGCGGTCAAACGCGCGGCGGTTGCCGAGACCCGTCACGGCATCGACGTGCGCGAGCTCGTCGAGCCGCTCCTGGTCGGCGCGAAGGCGCGTCACGGTCGCGCGCAGATTGACGACCTCGCGCTGGAGCTCGGCGAGCTCACGACGCGACTCGACGTTCCCGCCCGCTGGGCGGAACGGATGGCCGACGAGGGGCCGTCGCAGCCGGTGAAGGGACGCCGCGGAGCTCATCGGCTCAGATATCGGCAAAGCGATGCAAAGCGGTGAAAGGCGATTGAATCCTGCACAACGACGTGCAGAGCGGCCGATCAGCCCTCGGTTGTGGCCCGCTCCGCCGCCCATTGCGCGCGCTCGTCGGCGTACTCGGCGCGGATCCGCTCCGCGTAAAGCGGCAGCGTCAACCCGAGCAGCTCGAGGCGCGCGAGCTGGTGAAGGAGGAAGAAGTTGGCGCCCATCCGGCCGAGCGCGCCGACATCCCCGGCCAGCAACAGCTCGCGCTCGCGGGCATCCAGCGGCGGCGTGGCGGCGCGCAAAGCCGCACCGCCGTCGGCGCGCAGGGCGTCGGCGAACGCCGGATCGGCGACCACGCGCCGGCAGACCTTGTTCACGGCGAAGATGCTCATCCAAGCTGCCACGCGGCGTAGGCGTGGCCCTCCGCGCGCTGGGCCTCGATGAACGTCGCGGGAGCCGGATCGAAGGCGCCGAGCATGGCGATCCAGTTGAGGATCTCCCCCGACGCGTTGCCGGCGGCGACCAGCTGGTCGCTGGTCGTCTCGCCGACCAGCTGCGCCACGTCGCCGGCGGCGAGAAGCTCGGTGACGCGAATGCCCCAGTCCGGCGCGGGGACGCCGACGTGGGACTCCTCGCTCATCCGCGGGCCGCCGACCTCGAAGGAGAACGCGCCGCTCGCGGCCACGACGACGCGCCGCTCGATCGGACTGGCCGCGATCGCCCGCCCGACCGCCTCGCCGAGTGAGTGGCAGCGCGCCGCGGAGGGAATCGGCCTCATCGATGTCGAGATCCAGAACGGCACGATCGCGTGATCCATCGCCGGCGCGATCACGCCGAGCGGGGCGAGGATCGTGTGATCGACCTCGAACTCCTGGCTGCGCGCGACGTCGAAGTCCTCGGCGACGACCCCGCTCTGGATCGTCGCGGCGAGCTCCGCGTCGACGGCCGCGTCGAAGCGCGGCAGCATCGGATAGTCGGTCGGGCCGGAGGTCGACTCGGCGACGCCGATGCAGAACAGCGGCACGCAGAGCTCGAAGAAGAGGTTGTAGTGGTCGGTCGTGAAGACGACGATCGTGTCGGCGCGCATCGCCTCGAGCTGGGCGGTGAGCTCGCCGTAGAGGCGCTTTGAATCATCGCCCGAGGCGTCGCCGCGGTGGATCGCGAGCGCCGCGAAGGGGTTGTGCGGGATCCCGAGCGCGCCGACGATCGTGGCCACGGGCGGAGCCTAGTAGGTTGTCGAGCGATGACGAGGCTGAGCGACGCGCTGCGCGCGGGCGACTTCACGGTGACCGCAGAGCTCGGCCCGCCGCGCCAGCCGGACGCGACGCCGGTCCGCGAGACCGCCCGCCGCTTCGCCCCGATCGTCCACGCCGCCAACGTCACCGACAACCAGGCGGCGACCGTCAAGCTCTCGCCCGTTGCGTGCTCGGTGTGGATGCTCGAGGAGGGCCTTGACCCGATCCTGCAGGTGACCACGCGCGACCGCAACCTGCTCGCGATCCAGTCCGATCTGCTGGGCGCCTGGGCGCTCGGCGTGCGCTCCGTCCTGGCGCTCTCGGGAGACCCACTCAAGGTCGGCCCCTACGCGGAGCTCTCAAAGCCCGTCGGCGACCTCGACTCGATGGGCCTGCTCGAGCTGATCGCGGCGATGAATACAGGACGCCTCGCCGCCGGCGAGGAGCTGAGCGAACCCACCGACTTCCTGATCCTGACCGCGGCGAACCCGCTCGTCGACACCGTCGAGCGCCTGGAGAAGAAGGTCGCCGCCGGCGCGCACGCCTTCCAGACGAACATCGTCTACGACGTCGACCGCTTCAGCGAATGGCTTCACCCGGTCATCGAGGCGGGCATCACCGAGCGCGCGCCGATGCTCGTCGGCGTGACCCCGCCGCGCAGCACGCGCATGCTCCGCCACATGCACGACAACATCCCCGGCATCGAGGTCGACGACGCGACGTTCGAACGCATGGAGGGGCTCGAGGGCGACGAGGCCAAGCAGGCCGGCATCGCGGTCGCCGTCGACGTCGTCGCGCGCCTGCGGGAGATCGACGCCGTCGCCGGCGTCCACCTGATGGCGCCCGGCTGGGAGGCCGATGCCGTTCCCGCCGTGGTTGCGGGCGCGGGCATCCCGGCTGGGTGA
>DATBPB010000066.1:0-81797 GCA_036561565.1 Solirubrobacteraceae bacterium
AGAAGCCGCGCGGGCGGATCGCCCGCTTCCGCGCCTGGAGGTTCGCCCCGATCATCGAGATCATCGCGACGATCGCGATCGCCCTGGGACTCGCGGAGAGCGTGCAGGCAGCCGTCGTCAAGCCGTTCGTGATCCCGACGCCGTCGATGGAGCCGACGCTCGATCCCGGCCAGCGTGTGCTCGTCAACCGACTCGCCTACGCCTTCGGCACGCCGTCGCGCGGCGACATCGCCGTTTTTCACCCGCCGGCGTCGCTGACCTGCAAGGTGCCGGTGGCGTTGACGGAGCCCTGCCCGCAGAGCACGAGCAAGCCGTCGAGCCAGTACTTCGTCAAGCGCGTGATCGGGCTGCCGGGCGACCGCCTCTCGATCCGCAACGGCCATCCCGTGATCAACGGCCGCGAGCTCACCGACGAGCCCTACGTGATCCCGTGCGGGGGCTCGACCAGCTGCAACATGCCGCACACGATCACGATCCCGCGCGGCGAGTACTACATGATGGGCGACAACCGCGGCGACTCCGACGACAGCCGCTACTGGGGACCGGTGCCGGCGGCGTGGATCATCGGCCAGGTGTTCGCCACGTATTGGCCGCTCGACAGGATCGGCTTCTTCTGACGGTATCCCTGCAAATCGGGTGATTGCAAGTTCGCTTGCAGCCGCGAAAGTCTCACGCAGGTTTCGTGGCATTCGCAGGGAAATACCTGGTAGGGTCGACGCCCACATAGAGGAAGCCGAATCGCTGGCACACGTTGCCGGCGAGCGGGGGACCCAAAACGGACCCCTGAGGCCGATGGGGCGAATCGTCGCCAGCCGGTGACGTAGCGCGTTGCGCGAGCCCGTCAGCTAACCCCGCAGGCTTACACCGGAGGAAGGAATCAGGAGGGCCTGGACCGTGGAGCTTGCACGTGATCTCGGAAGTGCCGATCTTTGGGCCGACTCGCTCGAGCGCTCGTTGGCGCGACGCGGCCGGCCCCGCCGGGCATCGCTCGAGCTCGGGAAGCTGAGCCCCGAGCGCGACCTCGCCGACGAGGAAACCGTGCAGGACTCGGTCGTCTACTGGCGCACGCGCCGGGCGGCCAGCGGCGGCACGGCATTCTCCGGTCCGGCGGTCGGCGGCGCCTCGGTGCTCGCGCTGCTCGCAGCGACGACGCTTCCCTCACTCGCGGGCGGCGCCCGCAGCCAGACCGGCGCCGGCGCCGAGCATCGCGGCATCTCGGGATCCGGCCGCGGCGCAGCCGGGACTCCACCGGCGCGCAGTGTGGTCCACCACGCGGCCGCGCGGAGCGTCTTCCGGACCGTTTCGACCTCGACGCCGGCAAGCGCCGCGCTGACGGCGACCGACGTCGCGCCGGCGATCGCGACCGACGCCGTCCTCACCGTCGCTCACCCGCACGTCTACGGCAAGATCAGCTTCGGCGACATCCGCGACGCGCAGCGCCTGCTCGGCATCGGCGTCGACGGCGTCCTCGGACCAAAGACGGGCGCCGCGATCCGCGCCTTCCAAGCCGCGCACGGCCTTGCCGTCGACGGCAACGTCGGTCCGGTCACCTGGCGCGCGCTCGCCGACGCCGAGCATGCCAGCGAGCGCGCCGCGCATACCGCGGTGCTGGCCGCCGCGACCCCCTCCGCGCCGGTCGCTCAGGAGGCATCGGTGCTCCAGACGACCAACACCACCGCGCCCGACCCCTCGCAGGTCTCGGCTCTCCAGCAGGCGCTTGGGATCCCGGTTGACGGCACCTTCGGCGCCGCGACGATCGCCGCGGTCGAGTCCTTCCAGAGCGCGCACGGGCTCACCTCGGACGGCGTCGTCGGTCCGGCGACGCGCGTCGCACTCGGCCTCGGCGATGGACCGACGCTCCAGGCGCCCGACGCCAACGGCGGCACCACCGGGCCGGTCACGCCTGACGCTACGGCGCCCACCACGGTGGCCACCGACACGACCACCACAGCGACCACCGGCGACACGACGTCCACCGCCGCAGGCACGACGTCCACCGCCGCGGGCACGACGTCGACCGACACGACGTCCACGACCCCGATCGGCAGCTCGACGACCGCGACGAGCCCGGGACTTCAGACGGCGATCAGCGAGATGATCAACGCCGCGGACTCGATCGCCACGCTCCCCTACATCTGGGGCGGCGGGCACGGCTCGTGGGTGTCGCCCGGCTATGACTGCTCGGGATCAGTCTCCTATGTCCTTCACGCCGCGGGCCTGATCAGCATCCCCGAGGACTCCTCGGGCCTGATGAGCTATGGGGCCCCGGGGCCCGGCCAGTACATCACGATCTACGCGAATCCCGGTCACGCGTGGATGACGATCGACGGCCGTCGCTTCGATACGGTCGCGCTGTCCGAAGGCGGGTCGCGCTGGGGGAACGGAGGCGGCGAGTTCGCCGGCTTCGTCGTGCGCCACCCCGTCGGTTTCTGACGGCCGGCGGCGGCCACGCGCGAGGCGCCGCTCCGCCCGGGCGGCGCCTCGTCAACGTCTCGTGGTCTCGCCAACGCGGGAGGGGCCGCCCCAATCGGACGGCCCCTCGACGCTACGGCCTGCGGGCGAGAGTCATCCGGTGGACGGCACCAGCGCGCTGGCCGGGATCAGGTTCACCGTGATCTTGAACGGCGCGCTCACGGCGCCCTGGTTGTCGGGACCGCCTGGGAACTTGACGCGCACATACTCCGTGCCCGGCTCGAAGAACCGGTAGGGGATCGCGTAGATGGAGTTCGGGCCGACCTCGGCGACCGCGATCACGTGCCACGCGTCGCCGGCCTCGTTGAGGCGCTCCAGGTAGATGAAGTGCCGAGCCTTGTCGGGCGCGAGGGTGCCCGAGAAGGTGACCGTCTGGCCCTGGTTGACCGTCGTCGCCGAGGCCTGCGCCGTCAGCGCCACCGCGACGCCGACGAACAGGACTGCCGAGCGGCGGTTGGAGTTCGGACCGTTCGGGTTGGTCGTGCCGGGCGAACCCGTCGGTCCGGTCGTGCCGGTCGTGCCGGTCGTGCCGGTGGTTCCGGTCGTGCCGGTGGTTCCGCTCGGCCCGGTCGTGCCGGTCGTTCCCGCCGAGGCGGATTTGCCGTGCGGCCTGTGGCGCGCGGGCGGCAGCGCCGCGATCACGCGGTAGTCGGTGTTGTAGATCGGTGAGACCGGGAACGAGTAGCTCCCGCCGCTGCCGCTGCGCGTCGTCGCGATCGGCTCGAAGGACTCGTGAGCGGTGCGGGCGTACAGCGTCAGCAGCTGGCCCTGGCCCGCCGCGTCGACTCCGTAGATCGTGTCGGGCGAGCCCTCGACGATCGGGTTGTCCTTGGCGTTGATCGTGAGCTTCGGGTTCTGGGTCTGCTCGATCTCATAGGACAGCGTGTCTGAAGGGCTGTCGACGTTGAGGACGTCGTTGCGCAGCAGCACGCGGATAGTCGCGTCGCCGTTGTCGTTGCTCGGCACGACGAAGACGTGCGTGATCGAGTAGTTGCCGGCGGCATCGACGGTGCCGCGGTCGATCGTGTTCCAGTTGTTGCCGTTGTTGCCGTTCTGGCGCTGGAGCAGGACCCGCGCACCCGCGCGGCCGGGTGTCACCGCGCCGGCGAAGGTGTAGCGGTAGCCGGGCCCGGTCTGGAGCACCGAGCCGTTTGGCTCAGAGACCCCGCCCGGTCCGGTGACGCTCAGTGTGACCTGCGCCATCACGCGCTCGAACACGACCCGGCTGTGCACACCCGCCGCGGCGACGAGCCAGAAGCGGTTCGTGTCGACGACGCCGTCGGCGCGGTCGAACGCGTAGGCGCCGGTGGCGTCGGTGTGGGTGGACTGAACCGGGACGAACCGGGCGAAGCGCCCCGGGCCGCGGTGAAAGAGGACGACGAGCCGGTCGACGTGGCGACGTCCGAACAGTCGTCCGAAGATCGTCACGGGGTCGCCGGCCGTGATCGGGTCAGGCTGCGCGTGAATCGTGATCACGCGATCGTGGTATGCGTGCCGCGGTGCCGCGGTTGCGACGGCCGCGCCCACTGCTGCGATGGCGCACGCGGAGAGGACCGCGGCGCCACGATAGAACTTCGCTCGCATCGAGAACCTCCTCGCAGGGGTCAACATGTCGACCCCCACAACCCGGCCGGGCTCGATTGCGATGCGCTGCGTTAGGCCCTCGTAACAGGCCGCACCTTTCGCGGCCGCTGCGTGTTCGGACCCCTCCGGAGCGAATCCTCAGCCGCTCGTCCAGGCCGCCGGCTCGCGCGCCAGAGCGGCCACCTTGCGGGGTAGGTGGCCCTTCGCGACGTCGGCCACCGTCACGCTCTCGAGCACCGCGCGGATGTTCGCGCGCAACGCGATCCAGACGTCCTGGAGGGCCTCGGCCGAGCCGTCGTAGTCGAGGTGCTCGGGCCGCTCGCCGCGAACGCTCGCGAGCGGCCCCTCGACGCCGCGGATCACGTCGGCGAGCGTCAGCTCCTGCGGCGGCCGAGCGAGCCACCAGCCGCCGTCCGGGCCGCGCTGCGAGCGGACGATCCCCGCGCTCTTGAGCTGGTTGAGGATGTTCTCAAGGAACGAGAGCGGGATGCCCTGGGCCCCCGCGAGCGAATCGGCCTTGCGCGGTGCGGTCGGTCCGGCGCCGGCAAGCTCGATCACGGCTCGAACCGCGTAGTCAGCGCGAGCGGTGACACGCATGCCTCGATTCTGCCGCAGTCAGCCTGACGGTGCCGCGCGCTCGCCCGCTGTCAGCGAGCCTCGAGGCGCCGAAGGCGCCTCTCGATCAGGGGTTCAGCTGCTTCTTGAGCGCGCTCGCCGCGGAGAACTTGGCCGCCTTGCTGGCGCCGATGTGGATGGTCGCGCCGGTGGCGGGGTTGCGGCCACTGCGCGCCGCGCGATGGCTGACCGCGAACTTGCCGAATCCGGCCACCGAGACCTCACCGCCCGAGGCCAGCTGGGCCGCGATCGCGTCGAACACCGCGTCCACGGCGTTCTTCGCCTGGCCGACCCCCAAACCGGCGCTGTCCGCAACCTTGCCCGCGAGCTCGTTCTTCGTCATGACACTCCTCTCAGATGGTCAGATGCTTGCCGAAAGCTAGCGCCTGGTCCGGATGTTGCGGGGTTGTGAGTGAGCACGGACGCCCGAATTTCCGGGCGTTTGCGCGCCCAGAAGGCGTTCGGACCGCCGATCGCGGCGATCGCCCACAGCACGCAGAGCCAGGAGAGCGACGCCAGCCCGACATGAACCCACACGAGCTCGGTCGGCAGGTGCGTCTCGAACTGCACCGCCCCGACCACTCCCTGGAGCGCGATCAGGGCGCAGAGCCAGCTCATCGCGCGGCGGGCCTCGGCGTTTGCCTGGCGGCGCTCGAGCAGGACCCAGACCGCGACCGCTGCGATCCCGAACGCGAACGCGATCGCGCCGTGGACGTGAACGGTCCAGTTGAGCGTGTCCGAGCCTTCGAAGGTGAGGCGCTTGATCTGCTGCCCGCTCGCGCCGCCCGAGTGGGGCCCCGCGGCGGTCGCGGCGGTTCCGGCGAAGACGACGATCGTCGCCAGCGGGAGCAGCGCCCGCACCCCCCACATGCTCTGGCGGTCGGGCTCGGCCTCACGTGGCGGGTGCTCGCGCGAGCGCCAGGCCAGCGCCGCCGCCGCCACGAGGATCAGCATCGACAGGCAGAAGTGGCCCATCACGAAGCCCGGCGCGAGCTTCTCCTCCACCGTGTAGCCGCCGAGAACCGCCTGGCCGATCACGCCGAGCGGCAGCAGCAGCGCCAGCAGCAGCAGGTCGCGGCGAAACGGCCGCCTCCGCCATGCGCCGATCGCCGCGAGCACGACGACGACGCCGACCGCCCCCGAGACGATGCGGTTTGAGAACTCGATCAGCGCGTGGGTCTGTAGCGGCGGGTAGACGTGGCCGTAGCAGCGCGGCCAGTCGGGGCAGCCGAGACCCGATCCGCTCAGCCGTACCGCGGCGCCGGTGGCGACGATCAGCGTCAGCGCGATCAGCGCCGCGAGCGAGACCAGCTCGAACTGGTGCGGCGTCAACTCGATGCGGGCGATCCGGTCGCGCACGCTGTAAGGATGCCAGGGGGCGTCGTGCGCGCGAAGTGCGCCCCGCGGAGCTAGTCTGGCGCCCTGGTCGAAACCGCCCGGCCCCCCCTGCTGCAGATCGGCCGCCGCCGGCATAGGGCGCGACTCGGCCTCGTCACTCCCTGGCCGCCGCAACAGTCGGGTATCGCCGGTTACAACCACCGTCTCGCGGCCGCCCTCTCGCATCACGTCGACGTCGAGGTCGTCGTCGCCGGGCCGCCTTCCGGTTTCGCGAAGCCGGCGCGCCGCGGCGTGCGCCTCGCCGAGGGGACGGCGTGGAGGCCGGAGCAGGAGCGCGTGCTCTACTGCATGGGCAACTCCTCGCAGCACGAGCACGTCTACGAGCTCCTCTGCGAGCACCCGGGAGCGGTGCTGCTTCACGACGCTCAACTGACCGGGTTCTTCGGCTGGTACGCGGGCCGGGAGCGGCCGCAGGACCCGCTCGGCCGCCTCGTCGAACGCGTCGAGGGTGTCTACGGCACGCGGATCCCGCCCGCGGAGCTTCGCACGGCGCCGCTTGACTGGCAGCGGCGGATGGAGCTTGGGATCTTCATGACGGCCGAGGTGGCGCGCCACGCCAGGCGGCTGCTCGTGCACTCCGCCTTTGCTGCCGAGGTGGCCGGGCGCGAGGCGGCGCTCGTGCGCGCCGAGGTGCCCGTGACGCAGCTGCCGTTCGCGATGCCGCGCGCCGTCGAGCGTGCCCGCGGCGCCGCGGCGCAGCCGCCGCTTGTCGTGCACATGGGCGCGGTGAGCGAGGAGAAGGGCGTCGGCGAGCTGATCGAGGCCTTCGGGCTGCTCGCCCGCGAGCACGCCGGCGTCCGCCTGGTCGTCGCCGGCCCCGCCGACGACGGCGAGCGCGAGCGCTGGCAGCTTCACGCGCGCGAATGCGCGCCCGCGGCGGACGTCGCGGTGCTCGGCCGCGTTTCCGACGCCCGCTACGCCGAGCTGCTGGCCCGCGCCGACCTCGCCGTGCAGCTGCGCAACGCCGCAAACGGCGAGGCCTCGGCGGCGGTCACCGACTGCCTGGCGGCTGGGATCCCGACCGTGGTTACGCGCATCGGCTGGACCGGCGAGCTGCCGAGCGCCGCGGTCCGCCACGTCGATCCTCACTCCTCGGCTCCTCAGCTCGCGACCGCGATGAGCGAGCTGCTGACCGACGTTCGCGCGCGAGCCGAGCTGAGCGCCGGCGCGCTCGCGCACGCGCGCGCGAACAGCTTCGAGCGCGTCGCCGAGGCCTACCTCTCGGCGCTCGAGCTCGACTGACCGCGGCCGAGCAGCGCGAAGGGCGCGAGCAGCAGGCGCCGCAAGGCCGGGCGTGTCGCCACGCGCAACAGCCCGCGACGCTGGGCGGGGCTGAGCGCCCCGCCGTCTGAGACCTCGGCGAGCGCGCCGACGTCCGAGCGCAGCCGCTCGAGTACGGCCTCGGTCTCGTCGATGATTCGCTGGCCGTGCTCGTTTGCCGACTGGAGCTCCTCGGCGCGCTGGCGGTCGTGCTCGGCGGACGCCGCGAGGCCGACGATGAAGGACTCCCGCTCGACGTCCTCGGCGACGCGCGGGGCGCCTGCGCGGTGCGGGCTGGACACCGCCGCCGCATACACCTCGAGCAGCTGCGGGAGCGCCGCAGCCCACGACATCCGCGCGGCGGCGGCACGGAGCGCCTCGACATGGCTCTCGCGCATGTCCCCCGCCTCAAGCAGAGGCGCTGCCGCGTCGGCGCTCGCCGCCGCGTCCCACGGGATCAGCGTCGCAAGCTCAGGACCTGCCAGCTCGACGAGCGCGCCAGTCGGGGCGTACAGACACGGCACCCCGGCCGCGGCGGCCTCGAACGGGACGTAGCCAAAGCCCTCATAGACGCTCGGATAGACAACCGCGTCGGCGTGCTGGTAGAGCCACGCGCGCACCGCCTCGTCCACGCGCCCGAGGTCGAGGACGAGTGAGCGAAGCGAGCCGTCCTGCTCGAGCATCGACTGCTCGCGGTCGCGCGAGGAGCCGTGCTCCACGTGCGGGCCGGCGAGGACGAGCCGGCCCTCCCAGCCGTGGCGCTCGCGCAGCTCGCGCGCCAGCGCGATCGCGAATGGACGGTTCTTGTGGGCGTAGTCGGCGCCGAGGCAGAGCAGCACGCGGGCGCCCTCCCCAAGCTCCGGCGGGCGCTGCGATCCGGCCTCCGCCTGCGGCCACTGGCGCTCGGCGCCGTTGGCCACCGCGCGGGCGCGCTCGGGGGCGATCAGGTTCTCGCGCAGCGCGTCCTCGAGCGCATGGAGCGAGGGGAACACGACCATGTCCGCCTGGGCGAGCGTCAGGCGCGTCGCGCGGCGGTAGGAGCGCCAGCCGTCCTCGTCGGCGTGGTAGGCCGCGCAGCGATAGGCGATCAGGTCGTGGTGGGTCACCACGACCCGCTCCCCGAGGCGTCGCAGCAGCGCGAGGTCGTCGGTGGAGAAGATCTGTTGCGGGCGGTGCACCACGTCGCTGAGCGCCACGCCGGCCGCGGCCTGCTCGTAGCTGATCAGCTCGACGCGCGGATCGGCGCTCAGCCGCTCGAGCACGTCGGGGGTCGTGTCCGGCGGCAGCGTGACGCGCAGCGCCACCTCCTCCCGCGCCGCGAGCGCGGCGATCAGATCGAGGATGTAGGTGCGCATCCCGGTCGTCGCGATGCCGAGCGCGCGGGCATCGATCGTCACCGTCAGCGGCGCGGCGGCCGTCCGGGCGATCGCTCGCGCCCGCCCGAGCGGGCCGGCGTCCTCGTCGGGGCTGACGGCTGCAAGGTCCGACCCCGCCCCGCCCACGAGCACGTCGTCGGCCAGGACGTGCACCAACCCGAGGCCCGAGAGCCGCGCGGATACCTCGCCCACCTCCCCGCTGCCGACCAGCGCCAACCCAGCGCCGCGCAGCAGGCAGCACTCGGCTCGCGCCGCCGGGATCGTCGGCCGCAGCCGCGCCGAGTGCGATCGCACGGCCGCCGCGCGCGAGTCGAGCTCCAAACCGCCCGCGCCGAGGGCGCTTGCGCTCATCACGATCGAGTCCGAGTCCACGGCGTCGCGCAACCCCTCGAGCCAGCCCTCCGCGACGGTCACGCCGGCCGCGATGACAGCGGCGTCGGTGCCGGTCGGCGTCGCGCGCAGAGCCTTCGCTACGCCGCCGTCGGCCACCGAAACGGGCACCTCCGGCGAGGTGTGGGCGGCGATCGAGGCGAGCGTCCGCTCGAGCGCCCCGTCGGCGGCGCCGGAGCGGTCCACCACGATCGCGACGTCGCCCATCAGTCTCCGAAGACGAGCTCGTCGGCCTGCTCGCGCAGCGTCCGCGCCGCCGCGTCCCGATCGGAGACCACGAACTCGAGCCCGGCGGGCCACTCGATCGCCAGCTCTGGATCGTCGAAGGCGATCGTGCGCTCCGCCCGCGGGTCGTAGTAGCCGGTCTGGCTGTAGCAGACGTCGGCGACGTCGCTGAGCACGCAGAAGCCGTGCGCGAAGCCGACCGGCACGAACAGCAGATGGTGGGAGCGATCGTCGAGGTCGAAGGCCTGCCAGTGCCGGTAGGTCGGCGAATCGGCCCGCACGTCGACGATCACGTCGAGGATCGCACCGCGCGCGCAGCGGACGAGCTTGGCGACGCCGGCGCCGATCTGCAGGTGCAGCCCGCGCAGGACGCCGCGCGAGGAGCGCGAGTGGTTGTCCTGCACGAAGTCGGCGTCGATGCCGGCCTCGAGCAGCCGGTCGCGGCGGTAGATCTCGGTGAAGAAGCCCCGCTCGTCGGCGTGAACGGCGGGCACGATCAGCTTCGCCTGCGCGAAATCGGTGGCGCGGACCTCCATCGCGGCGCACGATAGCGTCCGCCTCCGAGCGCGACGGTGGCCGCCACGGCGCGTTGTACAGTTCATGACCGGTCAGGCTGCGCCGAGGCGCCTACGGTCGGCCCGCAGGGCCTCATCCGCCGCGACCTGATGAGCGTGACGATCTCCACCGCCCAAGCCACGCGCGCCGGCCTGCGGCCCGCCGTGTCGATGCACGGCGTCAGCAAGGCCTTCAAGCTGCACCACCGCCAGTACCACACGCTCAAGGAGCGGGCGCTTCACCCGTTCCGCTCGCAGACCTTCGATCTCCTGCAGGCCGTCGACAACGTCAGCGTCGACATCGCCGCCGGTGAGTTCTTCGGAATCATCGGCCGCAACGGCAGCGGCAAGAGCACGCTGCTGAAGTGCCTCGCCGGGATCTACGACACCGACGCGGGCGACCTCCAGGTGCACGGCCGCCTGTCGCCGTTCATCGAGCTGGGCGTGGGCTTCAACCCCGATCTGACGGCTCGCGACAACGTGATCCTCAACGCGATCATGCTCGGCCTCAGCCGCAAGGAGGCGCGCGCCCGCTTCGACGACGTGATCGCCTTCGCCGAGCTCGAGGAGTTCCTCGACATGCGCCTGAAGAACTACTCCTCGGGGATGTCGGTGCGGCTCGCGTTCTCGGTCGCGATCCAGGTCGACGCCGACATCCTCCTTATCGACGAGGTGCTGGCGGTCGGCGACGCGAACTTCCAGCAGAAGTGCTTCGACGAGTTCCAGCGCCTCAAGCGCGAGGGCCGCACGATCCTCTTCGTCACGCACGACATGGGCGCGATCCAGCGCTTCTGCGACCGCGCGATGCTGCTCGAGCGCGGACGGATGATCGCGATCGGCGAACCGGCCGACGTGGCGCACCGCTACAACGAGCTCAACTTCGGACGCACCGTGCACGAGAGCGACGGCGCCACCGAGGGCGGCCGCGAGGGCGGGCGCGCAGCGGACATCGCCGACGCCTGGTTCGAGGACGGAAGCGGCGCGCGGATCGCCGCGATCGCCCACCGCGAGCCGTTCGCGGTGGGCATCGAGATCCGCTTTCACGCGGCGCTTGAGAACCCGATCATCGGCACCACGATCCGCAACAACGCCGGCGCGACCGTGTTCGCCTCGACAACCGACATCGCCCACGGACCGACGGGCCGCTTCGAGACAGGCGACGTCGCGATCGTGCGGTTGCGCGTCGAGAACTGGTTCACGCCGGCCAGCTACACAGCGACTCCCTCGATCGCGCGCGCCGGCCTCGGCGCCGACACGATCGACCTGCGCGCCGATCTCGCCACGATCGTCATCCACGGCGGGCACTTCACGACCGGCGTCGTCGACCTGCCGCACAGCTTCGAGATCGAGCGCCGCACGTGAGCGTCACCGAGCTCGGCGAGACGCACAGCTACGGGCCCAACGCCTTTGGCGACGACCTGCGCCGTTTTTGGAACCTGACCGTCACTCTCGCCGTCACCGACTACAAGCTCACCTACTTCGGCTCGGTCCTCGGCTACGTCTGGTCGCTGATGCGCCCGCTGCTCTTCTTCGGCGTCCTCTACGGGGTCTTCACATTCATCTTCCAGGTCGGCAAGGGCGTTCCCAACTACAGCGTCGAGCTGCTCGTCGCGATCATCCTCTGGACCTTCTTCCTACAGGCGACGGCGGGCTGCGTCCAGTGCATGCTGGCGCGCGAGGGGATGCTGCGAAAGATGCGCTTCCCGCGCCTGGTCATCCCGCTCGCGGTGACGCTGACGGCGCTGTTCCAGCTGACGACCAACCTGATCCCGATCTTTGCGCTGGCGCTCGGTTCGGGGATCATGCCCCGCTGGTCATGGCTCGAGATAGTCCCGTTGGTCCTGCTGCTGGCGATCCTGGCGCTCGGGATCGGGATGATCCTGTCGGTCCTCTATGTGCGCTTCCGCGACATCCAGCCGATCTGGGACATCACGGCGCAGATCCTCTTCTACGCCGCGCCGATCATCTACCCGATCTTCCTCTACAACCACAGCGTCAAGACCTACCGAAACGCCGCCGGCCAGCTGTGCCCCAACTACCCCAACGTTCCCTGCACCAACAACTTCACGCTGCACACCGTCGGGCGCATCGCGATGGCCAACCCGATCGCGACGATCATCGCCCAGGCGCGACACGCGCTCGTCGGCGGACTCGACAGCGTCAATCCGTCGGCGTCCTTCGCCCTCGGCGGGCCTACGATGGTGCTGATTCCGCTCGGCATCATCGTGGCCGTCTTCATGCTCGGCCTGTGGGTGTTCAACCGGGAGGCGCCTCGGATATCCGAGAATCTGTGAGCGCCGCCTCGACGGCCGCGGCCTCGGCCTCGGCGATCGCGTCGAGGTCGACGCGGTGGGGCGTCGCGACGTCGTCGAGGAACGCCTCGAGGGCGTCGATGCGCCGCTCCCAGGCATAACTGGCGGCCGTCACTCGACCCGCCGCGCCGAGCCGCTCGCAGAGGGCGGGATCGGCGAGCAGCCGCGCGAGTGCGGCGCTGACTTCCTCGACGCGTCCGGCCGGCATCAGGCAGTTGACGCCGTCCTCACAGAAGTCGCGGTTGCCGTGGGCGTCGGTGCAGACGACGGCCGCGCCGGTCGCCATCGCCTCGAGCGCCGGCAGGCAGAAGCCCTCGTGCGTGGAGGTCTGCAGGAACACGGTCGCCTCGCACATCAGCTCGTTGACGCGCGCGTCCGACGGCCGCTCCTCGTAGACGATCCCGGGCCGTCCCTCGGCGACCTCGGGCTCGATCCCGAACATCCGCAGCTCGGGCCGCGGCTCGGGCAGCCGCTGCCAGGCGTCGAGCGTCAGCGGCAGGTTCTTCAGCGGGTTGGTGCGTCCGAGCGCGAGCAGCATGTCGCGGCGCCGCTCGACGCCCGCCAGCGGCCTGAAGTTGTCGAGGTCGATGCCCGGCGGGATCAGCTCGGCGTCAAGCCGCAGCTCGCGCAGGCGATCGCGGTTCCAGCCGGAGATCGTCATGTAGCGGAACTCGTGGCGGTAGGAGGCGAGCACGCTGTTTCGCACGTCCTCGTCGTCTGGGTAGTAGCTCGTCTCGATGTCCTGGACGAAGTACACGGGGATGCCATGCACGGTGCTCGCGAGCCACACCGGCGCGGCCGTGTTCCACCACGTCGCGACCTTGATCGCATCGAGCGGCCCGAGCGCGTCCATCAGCGCCGTGTAGTCGCGGAACGTGCGCACGGGAACGTCGAGGTCGAACCAGTTCGGCGGCCCGGCGAGGCTGAACAGGGACACGTCGTGGCCGCGCACGGCGAGGCGGTTGAGATGCTCGAAGATGTCGCGGTGGCCACCGCCGACGCCGGTGTCCTCGGTCACATAGACCACGCGCAGCGCGCCCTCGGCGGTTCGCGCCGGCCGCGCGTCAAGAAAGTCTCCCCAGCGCGTCCAGAAGATCCGCTGCGAGGCGCGCTCGCGCCCGCCCTGGTTCATGCCGCGCGTGACGGACTCCTTGTGGGTGAGGATGGCCGTCGGCGCGTATGTCACCCGACGACCGGCCTGCCAGCAGCGAAGGCAGTAGTCGACGTCCTCGTAGGCCATCGGGTAGATCTCATCGAAGAGGCCGATCGCCTCGATCAGCTCGCGCCGCAGGTACATGCAGGCGCCGGTCACCGCGAGGACCGGCTGGGCGACGCGAGACGGGCCGTAGTCGGACGGCCGGAAGCGGTAGCGGTGGTCCCACCACTCGCGGGCGCCGAGGTTGCGCACCGTGCCCGCGAACTGGATGCGCCCGTCCGGATAGAGCAGCTTGCCGCCGACGATGCCGATGTAGCCCGCCTCGCGCGAGGAGTACTGGAGCGCGGCCAGCCAGTCGCGGCGCGCCAGCACATCCGAGTTCAGCACGACGACGTCGTGCTCGGTGCCGGCCGCGCGCAGGCCGCGGTTGACGTTCGCCGCGAAGCCCGCGTTGCGATCGCCCGCGACGACTTCGATTCCCTCGATGCGCTGCAGCTCCGCGAGGTGCTCGGGACCGCTGCAGTCATCGGCGACGATGATCCGCACGCGCCCGGCCGGCGTCGTCGAGCGGATCGAGCGGACCAGCGCACGCACGTCCTCAGCGTCGCGGTAGCTTGGAATCACGACCGTCACGGGCTGGCCGTGCACGCGGTACCAGCGCCGCGCCTGATAGGTCGTCGGGTCCACGAGGCGGCGCACCCCGAGCCGGTCGCGAAGCGGCGTCGCGCGCAGCGGGAACGTCAGGACGCGGAACAGGACCGTGACCGGACCGTGGTACTGCCAGGTCAGCACGATCCGCCGCCAGAGCGTCGCGATCGGCCCGCGCGAAGGCTGCGGGCTCTCGCTCACCGAAGCCTCGCTTCGAGCGACAGCCGCCGACGCAGCCGCTCCGGCAGCCGCCCGGCCCGCGAGCCGAGCACGGCCGCGACGTAGCGGGAGATCTCGGCGCAGCCGGCAGCCGCCAGCGACACCGCGCCCGCCCCCTCGCGCCGGCGCGGCCCAAGCTCACCGCGCAGGCGCGAGAGCAGCCGCGCGGGCGAGGCGGGCTCGCGCCAGCCGTAGACATCGCGCAGCCCGCTCGACTCATCGAACACGCGCCGGAAGCGCTCGCGCGCTCCGTAGTCATGCGAGTGCAGCACCGCTGCGCGCGGCTCATAGACCTTGGCGAACCCGGCGCGCAGCATGTCGAGCGCGAGCGCGCGATCCTCGGCGTAGGCCACGTCGCGGAACGGCACCCGCTCCCAGGCCGCCCGGTCGATGCAGGCGTTCGCGTCGCTGAAGAAGCCTCGGCGACCCATCAGCTCGACCGCCGCCAGCTCGCGCTCGTCCTCGCCCAGGCGCTCGACTCCGGGCTCCAGCGATCCAAACCAGCGCTCGAGCTCACGCCGCACCGCAGGCGAGGCGCCCGGGCGCGGGAGGTAGGGACCGAAGACGAGGGCGACTCGCTCGGCCGCAGCGAACGCGTCGAGCAACCGCTCGAGCCAGTGCTCGTCGGCCGGCTCGGCGTCCTGCGTCAGTAGGGCGACGTGCGCTCCGCGTGCCTCGCGCATCAGGAGGTTGCGCGTCGCGCCGTGGCCGAAGTCACCGCGCGCCACGTCGATCACGCGAGCGCCCGCTGTAAGCGCGCGCTCGCGCGAGCCGTCGCTCGACGCCGTGTCGGCGACCAGCAGCTCGACGTCGGTGCCGACACGCTGAGCGCGCACGGCGTCGAGCACGCGCGCGAAAAGCTCGCCGCCGTTTCGCACTGGAATGGCGACCGTCACCACGCTCACGGCTTCACCAGCTCGATCCAGTCAGCGGGCTTACCGCACAAACTCCGCCAGCGAGACAGCGCCACCGTGCGAAGCACCTCCGGACCGGCCTTGGCGAGCATCACGTAACCGAGCTCCGCCTGGTAGGACCCGTCGCCCGGATAGATCGTGCCGCCTTCGCGCTTGATCAGCAGAAGGTGGTTTCCGCGACCGAGCCGGATCGCGCCGGCCGAGGACCACTGATCGACCGAATCGATCCCGCCGACGTTGCCGAGCGGATGGTTGTCGACGAACAGCGAGAGCGGCCGCACGGCGCTCACCTGCACCCACCCGCGGTACACCCCCGGCGCCGCGATGTGCACGAAGTCGAACTCCTTGCCCGGTCCGGTGAGCGTCACGGAGTTGTACGGATCCTCGTTCAGGCCCCATGAGAACGGCCGGTTCGGCGCGTTCAGCGCCGTGAAGCCGACGACCGCCGGCGCGACCGCCGCGACGAGCTCCTCGCCCGCATGTCCACTCGCCGCGAGCGCCCCCACCGCCGAGCAGACCGGAACGGCGCTCCCGTCCCACTCGCTCTGCAGCGGCATGTGGGTGATCACCTTCGGCGATTGCAGGCGTCGCCAGCCGAGGTAGTAGCGGTTCGAGTAGACCAGGCGATAGTTGGCCGGCGGCCGGCTCTCGATCGGCGAGCGGCGGGTCACGATCACCGGAAAGGACTCGACATAGGGCAGCTGCTCCTGGTCGAGGTCGAAGTAGTAGTTGAAGATGTTCTGGCCCGCGTAGACCAGCTGAACCTGCGCAGGGGTGATCGATTCGAAGGGCGCGATCGTGTCGGTCGAGCCGGCGAAGTACTTGATGTACTGGTCGGACTCGTTGAAGAGGATCGGGCCGGATCGCGCAAAGTGCTCGGCGGTGGTGCGGATCGCGAGCATCCGCGCGGTCGGCGAGGGCACGTCGACGTGGTATGCGAGCAGGTCGGAGGCGACGATCGACAGTGCCAGCGCCGCGCCGGCGAGCGTCGCGAGCGCGCGCAGGCGCCTCCACGGCAGCGCGAGGAGCCCGACGCCCGCGATCCACACGACGACCGGGCTCGCCATCGCGTAGACCTTGCCGACCGTGTAGGGCGTGACGCGCGGCACGACGATCAGAAGCACGAGCCCGGTCGTGACCGCCGCGATCAGCGGACCGGCATCGCGGCGACGGATGCTCGCAAGCACGCCCGGGATCAGCGCGAGCAGGATCACGATCGTGGCGAGGGTCGTAAGCCCGGCGGCCGGATGTCCCGCCACCGGTATCCGGTAGTTGCCGGACAGCCAGACGCCGCTGATCTGGCTGAGCGGCAGCGGACGCTCGAGCTGGCCGAGCGGGTTCACCGCTCCGGCCGCGACGGCGCTGCCCTTCGTGCTCAACACTGCGCTGCTGATGCCGTAGAGGGTGGAGGCGCCGGTCAGCGCCGGAACCGACAGTGCCGCCAGCAACCCCCCGCCGAGCAGAGCCGGCGGTGCCCAGCCCGGCCGCGGCAGCCGGCGCGTGAACACGACGATCACCAGCGCCGCGGCGCCGATCGCCGCCATGACGTAGGGAGCGCCGTCCACGCCATATGTCCCGAGCGTCGCCGCGAGCGGAATCGCCCCGATCACGACACCGCTGTAGCGGCGGCCCGCGCGGAACGCCTCGGCGCCGAGGGCGAACGCCGTGACCATCATCGCGGCGGTGGCGACCTCCTTGATGTTGCCCTGCATCGCGTACTGGAAGTAGAGGTTCGCGGCCGCCGCCGCGAAGCCGAGGACGGCGCCGCGCCGGGCGCCGATCGCCGGTGCGGCCGTCGTGCCGACCGCAAGCGCGATCAGCGCCGCGAGCGCACTGAGGTAAGCCTGGTAGACGACCTCCGGCGCGACGCTCAGAAGGCCGCTCAGCGTCGCGAGCTGGGCATGGGCGCCGACGGGATAGGCCGTCAAGAGATAGCGGTCGATGTTCGCGCCGAGCGTGGTGTTCCCGGGCACGAGCGCGGTGCCGGCGGTCTTCAGGTGGCCCGCCAGCAGCAGCTGGACCGCAGTGTCGTTGTCGAAGTTGTAGCCCATCCACAGCCAGTGGCCGCTGACGAGGACGGGCAGCATGAAGAGCACGAACACGCCCAGCGCGGCTAGGCCCGGGAGGCCGGGATTGACACGGCTGCGCAGCCCGCCGGCGGCGCACGCGAGCCCCAACACGGCGACGACCAGCAACAGGACGAGCGCCGGGACATAGGACCCGTGCAGGGCGTAGACGGGATACACGAGGACGATCGTGCCGGCGACACCGAGGGGAACGAGCAGCGCGTTCGCGAGGCGAATGCGGGCGAGCCGCTCGATCGCGAGCCCGACGCCGAGTGCGGTCAGCCACATCGCCACCGGCAGCCCGGCGATCGCCATCACGTTCTGGAAGAGGCTCGGCTGGAACGTCACGTGCGCAGCCGCGTCAGTTGGTCGCCGCGCGTCCAGCGGCGGCGCGCAGCTGCGCGAGTGTCACGCGTCCCCGCGCCGGCGAAGGCCGAGGATGCTCAAAAGGAAGGAGGAGAAGAAGATCTGGATGCCGACGATAAGCAACTCGAAGGCGACGACCGCGAGCTTGTTGAGCCCGAGCGCCCCGAACCCGTGGTCGATCCACTGGATGACGATGAGCAGTCCCGACACGAATCCCGCGACGATGATCACACCGCCGAGGGCCAGCCCGTGCTCGAGGCGGAAGCGCGCCCGCATCGCGTCGAACCACGCGTCGCGCTCACCCATGAAGTAGGTCGCGTAGGCGTGCGCACAGAGCCCGAGCGCCAGCACCTGGGTGCCGACGATCGTCAGCAGCGCGCCGCCGATCAGAGCGTGGATGTCCCAGCTGCGCCCGAAGATGTCGAGCTGCGCCAGGACCATCACCGACACCAGCGCTCCGAGTAGGGCGAGGACGGCCCCGGGGAGGATGAACAGGTGCGTCGGGCTGTGCACGAGCAGGAAGCGCAGATGTCGCCAGCCGTCGCGGAAGCTCGACAGCTTGGACTCGCCACCGCGCGGGTGGTAGGTGATGTCGATCTCGCGGATGTCGAGGTGCTCCTTCGATGCGCGGATGACCATCTCTGAGGCGAACTCCATGCCGGTCGTGCGCAGGTCGAGCGTGCCGAGCACATCACGGCGCAACGCGCGCATCCCGCAGTGCGCGTCGCGCACGCCGGTGCGGAAGAACAGGTTCAGCACGCCGGTCAGCAGCGGGTTGCCGACGTAGCGGTGAAGCCACGGCATCGCACCGGGTCGGATGTCGTCCATGCGATTGCCCATGACGAGCTGAGCTCCATCCGCCAGGGCGGCCACGAAGTTCGGGATCTCGTTGAAGTCGTAGGTCAGATCGGCGTCGGCCATCACGATGTAGGTGCCCTGTGCAGCCGCAAAGCCGGCCAGGTAGGCGCTCCCGTAGCCGCGGCGCCGCTCGCTGACGACGCGCGCGCCGGCCGCGGCCGCGAGCTCGGCGCTGCGGTCCTCCGACGCGTTGTCGACGACGATCACCTCGCCGTCGAGATGGGCGGCGGCCAGCGCCTCGATCGCCTCGCGCACACAGCGTGCGACGTTCTCCTCCTCGTTGAGGCAGGGGATGACGACGGACACGAGCGGTGTGACCTGCGCAGCCGCCACTTCGGGTGTCTGCTGGAGCGTGCTCACGTGGACGGGAGTAACAACGCGCGACGCGCTCGGACAGAGCGCTCAACCGTGGCACCCAGTGTAGATGGTGTCTGGGATGCTGAGGGGCCTTGCGCATATGCCTGGTCTATGACTGCCTGTACCCCCACACGGTCGGGGGCGCCGAGCGCTGGTATCGCAATCTCGCCGAGCGGCTGGCCGCCGCCGGCCACGAAGTGACGTACCTGACGCTCCGTCAGTGGCCGCGCGATCAGCCCCCGCAGATCGACGGCGTGCGCGTGGTCGCGGTCGGGCCGCCGATGTCGCTCTATGTGGAGGGCCGGCGGCGGATCCTGCCGCCGCTTCGCTTCGGCGGCGGAGTGCTCGTTCACCTGGTGGCTCGCGGGCGCCGCTACGACGTGGTGCACACAGCCTCGTTCCCCTATTTCTCGCTGCTCGCGGCCGCGCTCGCGCGCCCGGCCTGGCGCTACGCGCTGATCGTCGACTGGCACGAGGTGTGGTCGGATGACTACTGGCGCGAGTATCTCGGCGCGGCGGGGTGGTTCGGGATCGCCGTGCAGCGGCTCTGCGCGCGGGTTCGCCAGCGGGCGTTCTGCTTCTCGCGACTTCACGCCGATCGGCTGCGGCGCGAGGGCCTGCGCGGCGACGTCACCGTCCTCGAGGGGGAGTACGCCGGGCCGCTGGAACCCGCGCCCGTGCAGCAGCCCGAGCCGGTCGTGATCTTCGCCGGGCGGCTGATCCCCGAGAAGCGCGCGGCGAGCGTCGTGCCGGCGGTGGCGATCGCCTCAGAGTCGGTGCCGGGGCTGCGCGGCGTGATCTACGGCGACGGGCCGCAGCGCGCCGCGGTGGACGAGGCGATCGCGGCGCTGGCGGATCCGGCGAGCGTGCAGGCGCCGGGGTTCGTCGACGCCGCCGTGCTCCACAGTGCCCTCGCCTGCGCGCTGACGATGGTGCTGCCCTCGCGCCGCGAGGGCTACGGCATGGTCGTCGTCGAGGCGGCCCAGTGCGGCACCCCGAGCATCGTCGTGCGGGAGCCCGACAACGCGGCGGTCGAGCTCATCGAGGAGGGCGTCAATGGCGTGATCGCGGCGTCGGCGGCACCCGAGGCGCTCGCCGCGGCGATCGTCGCCGTCCACCGCGGCGGCGCGGCGCTTCGCGCCAGCACGCGCGAGTGGTTCGCCGCGAACGCGGAGCGACTGTCGCTTGAGCGCTCGCTCGAAACGGTCCTCGCCGCCTACGAGCCGGACGCGGCGCGCGCGTAGACGTCGAGCGTTCCGCGCGCCGTGCGCTCCCACGTGAACTTCGCGGCGCGCGCGCGACCGGCCTGACGCAGCGCCTCGATCTCGGGGCCGCCCGCCAGCAGACGCCGAAGCGTCGCGGCGATCGCGCCCGCATCGTGCGGATCGAACAGCAGCCCGGCGTCGCCAACGATCTCGGGTAGCGACGAGGCGTTCGAGCACGCGACCGGCACGCCCCGGGACATCGCTTCGAGGACCGGCAGGCCGAACCCCTCATACAGCGAGGGAAAGACGAACGCCGGCGTGAGTGCCCACAGCCCCTCGAGCATTGCCGGCTCGACCCAGCCGGCCCAGCGAACATCCGCTTCGATCCCGAGTTCGCGGACTCGCGCGCGCAGCGCCCGCTCGTAGTCCGTGACATATCCGGCAAGGACGAGCAGCGGTCGCCGCTCGAGCATCGCGAGCGCCTCGAACAGCCGGACCAGGTTCTTGTGCGGTCGCTGTGCCGACAGCGCGAGCAGCACCTGACGGTCGGCCAGCTCGAAGCGACGGCGCACCTCTCCTTCGCCGGCTGCCGTGACCGCCGATCTCGAGCCCAGTCCCTGGGGGACGACGTCGATGCGCGAAGTGTCCGTGCCGAGCAGCTCGACGATGTCGCGCTTGGTCGCCTCGCTGACGGCGATCACGCGCCGGCAGCGCCGCACGGCGAGCGGGACCAGCACGCGCATCCCGAGCGCTCGCAAACCCATGTGCGCCTCGGGATAGCGGCGGTAGATGAGGTCGTGCACGGTGACGACGCGCACGAAACGCCCCCACAGCGGCGAGGTCGAGGCGAGCGAGTGGACGAGGTCGACGCCGGCCGCGGCAGCGATGCGGGGCAGCAGCTGCTGCTCGCCGCGGACCCACTCGGCGCGATTGCCGACGCGGACAGGCACCTCGACCTTCGGGACGATCTCGCCCCAGGGGCCGGGGCCGGCGTCGCGGTTCACGAACGCCGTGAAGCGCGTGCCGGCCGGGGCGCACCGCACAAGCTCAGGAATCAACTCGCGCGCGGCGACCTCCATGCCGCCGGTTTCGCCGGGAACCAGATAGATGAGGTTCAGGCCGACGTGCACGATCGACCTCGGAAGTCAGCGCGGTTCGGACAGGACACGTGCGTAGACCTCGTGGGTGGCGGCGGCGGCCCGCGACCACGTGAACGTCGCCGCGAAACGCGGTCCCAGATCTCGCGCGCGCCGGTCGTCCAACGCCGCCACGATCGCGTTGGCCGCGGCGGCGGGGTCGCGCGGGTTGAAGTGGTGGACGAGCTCGCCGCCGACCTCGCGCAGCACCGGCAGATCCGATGCCGCCACCGGCACCCCGTGCTCGAGCGCCTCGAGAACCGGGAAGCCGAACCCCTCGCCAAGGGTCGGCTGCGCGGCGGCGGCCGCCAGCCGCCACAGTCCCTCCAGATCCGCGTCCCCGACGTAGCCGACGAACCGAACGCGATCCTCGACGCGCAGTTCGGCGGCGAGCGCCCGCAGCTCCGCGTCGTAGGGCTCGGGGTGTCCGACGAACAGGATCACCACGTCGGACGGCAGCTGCGAGGCCGACCGCACGAGAACCTCCTGGTTCTTGTGCGGACGCTTGGCGCCGAGGCACAGCACGACCCGTCGGCCGTCGATCGCCAGCCGGCGGCGAAGCTCGGCCTCCGCCGTGGGGGCGCTCGCCGTGTGGCGCTCTAGTCCATGGTGAATGACCGTGAAGCGCTCCGTCGGGACCCCGAGCAGAGCGCAGATGTCGTCGCGCGCGGCCGCCGAGACCGCGATCAGAGCGTCGGCGCGACGGACCGCGGCGCGCAGCAGGAACGCCATGCCAAGCGTCGTGACGCGACCGAACGTGGGCTGGCGCATGAAGGTCACGTCGTGAACGGTGACGACGGCGCGCGTTCCGGGCACCAGCGGCGCGATGCTTGCCAGGCTGTGCACGATCTGCTCGCCTCGGCGCCGGGCGCGCAGCGGTAGCAGCGCTTGCTCGGCGAGCTGGCGGCGCACGCGCTGCCCGTCCTCGCACGGGAGCGAGACGAGCTCGGAGAAGTCGCCGAAGCCGTCTGCATGCAGGCTCGAGGCACCCGAGGCCGTGGTCACGATCGTCAGTCGAAGCGACGGAAAGGCATTCGCCAGGGCGGGAGCGAGGCCGCGCAGATAGGTCTCCGGCCCGCCGCTCACGCCCGGTGCAAGGAACAGGGCATTGAGCACCACCCGGCTTGGCGCTGGCATCGCCGGATGCTATCCGGGGCGACGGGGGCACCCGGCTTAGGCGGAGCGGGCGCTGCCTGGCCTGGCGGCCCGCCCCCCGGCCGTCAGAGGGCCGTTTCGCTCGGCCAGGCCGCCGGTCAGCACGAGCCGGCCCGCACACCGGTCGGCGATCCGCGGCGCGTTCGATCCGGCACGTGCTTCACCATGCGGGGTCTGTCGAGGGTCGTGCTGACACGACCTACTCGGACAGCTGGGGTCGCAGTGCCTTGGTCCTCGATCAAACCAGTGACATCTGTCAACCCTCCAGCGACTCGAGACGAGGCTCCCGTGTGTCCTCCCGCGACAGGCGCTAGGGGCTGGACGCAGTTCAGCCGGTGACTGGGACGCCGAGCGCCTCGGGGACCGCCGACCGCAGAGGCGCCCACCGCAGCGCGGTGCTGACGAGTCCGCTCGCGTGGTACCTCGCCCTCGTCGCGCTGGAGGCGGTGGTGATCCTCGTCGCGCTCGGTGTCGACAACGTCCGGATCACAACTGGCGACGGCCCGGAGTTTGACCGTCTGGCCCACAACCTTCTCAGCCACGGCGTCTACTCGACGGCGTCGTCACCTCCGCTGCTGGAGAACATCACGAGAGCTCCCGGCTATCCGATTCTGCTCATGATCTTCTATTTCGTAGCAACTCACCTCGGGATTGCTCAGACGTTGATGGTCAGCCTCTGCCAGTTCGCCATGGTGGCGGTAACCGGCTGGCTGGTCTACAAGCTCGCGCAGGAGCTCGCAGACGAATTGACCGCGCGCGTCGCCGGTCTATTGACAGCGAGCTACCTTCCGCTGCTCGGAGTCGCGTGGAATCACTTGACCGAATCGACAACGTGCGTGCTCACGACGCTCGTTGTCGCGTTGTTGGTACGTCTGGTGAGGCGGCCGGGGACGTCGCTCGTCCCGGTGTTTGGGCTCGGCCTCGCCGTCGCCGCGCTGACCTACGTCCGCCCCGACTTCGCGCCGGTGCTGGCGATCGTCGTGATCGCCCTCTTCTTCAGCGGGGCAGGTGCCATCTGGTCGCGTCAACGCTGGGTGCGGCCGGGAATCGTCCTCGCCGTATTCGTTGTCGCGGTCGTTCCGTGGACGATTCGCAACTACGACGTCACAGGACGACTGGTCTTCATCTCCGCGGCCTCGGGCGCCAGCCTCCTCGCCTCCGCGGATCAATACTCGGGAAAGATCTCTCCGGCGATGACGTCCACCGACTTCAAGGTCTTTCTGCATCAGCTGTCGAGCATCGACAGCTCCATTCACGTCAAACCCGGACCGCGGGGGGCGGCGGCCGCTGATTCCGCCTTTGGTAGCGCGGCAAGACGGATCTTTGGCCGGCTGTCCCTGGGAGCGATCGTCAAGAGCATTCCCAAGCGAGAGGTCTACCTGTGGCAACCGACCGTCTACCCGCCGGCTCGAGCTCACGCCGTCGTCAACGCCGTGGGCTGGGCGCAGTACCTGATCCTCATCGCTCTGGGCTTGATCGGCGCCGCGGTGAGGCGCCGGAGCCGCACGCTGCTTCGCGACTGGCCGCTGTGGATCCTGGCGGTATACCTCTCGCTCGTCCATCTGGTCTTCCATGTCGAAGGGCGCTACTCGCTCGAGGCACGTCCGATGCTGATCGTCTTTGCTGCAATCGGCGCCGTTGCCGGCGGACGAGCGCTGCACCGTCGCCGGAAGGTCACGCTCACGCGTTTGGGTACCGCGTGATGGGTGACGTCGCCGTGATCAAGCCGCCACCGGGACGCCAGGAGCTGCCGCGCTACGACAACGGCTGGATGCTCGAGGATGGCTCACGCGCTCCTTTTCTCTCATACGTCGACAACGACACCGCCGTCAACTGGTCCGACGACCTGGAGGTGTTCCACGAAGAGAGCGGGCGTGAGCATTTCCTCGAGGTCTGGACCCGCGACGCGATCGTCGCGCGCGTCGGCCGGCTTCCCGCCGGGGCCACGATCGTCGACGTCGGCGCCTCGACCGGCTACCTGCTGACGGACCTGGCAGCCGCCTTCGCCGACGCGCACCTGATCGGAATCGATCTCGTGCCGTCGGGACTCGCCAAGGCACACGATGCGGTTCCTTCCGCTCGCCTTCTGCGCGCTGACGCGCGCACCATCCCACTGGCCTCGGGCAGCGTGGACGCCCTCGTGAGCGCGAACGTGCTCGAGCACATCGCCGATGACCAGGGAGCGTTGGCGGAGTTCGCACGCGTTCTCAAGCCAGGCGCGCCGGCGATCCTCGTCGTGCCCAGCGGAGCCGGCACCTACGACTACTACGACCGCTTCCTCGACCACGAGCGTCGTTATGGGCGCCACGAGTTGGCGCGAAAGGGTCAGGCGGCAGGGCTCGAGATCGTCGAGGACACCTACCTGGCGGGGCTGATCTATCCGGCCTTCTGGATGGTCAAGCGCTACAACCGAATCCGCTACGACAAGCTCACCGGGCCCGAGCTCGCGAAGCGCGTCGCCGCCGACATAGATCGCACCGGCGAGTCCGTCCTCGCACCCCGACTGCGCCGAATCGAGGACAGCTTGCGTCGCGTCGGTGTCAGGCCGCCGTTCGGGATACGTTGCCTGGTGGTACTGCGAGCCCCGGCGTCCGTGCGATGAGCCAGCTGCTGAGCGTCGTCATCCCGGCCTACAACGAGGAGGACAACGTCGTGCCGGTCTACGAGCGGCTCGCTCGTGTGCTCGACGCGGAGCGTGACCTCGACTGGGAGGTCATCTTCGCCGTCGATTCCGCGACCGACGCCACCGCAGACCTGATCCTTGAGCTCCGCCGGCGCGATCCCCGGGTCAAGATGCTGCGGCTGTCACGACGCTTTGGACAGCCGATGGCGACGCTCGCCGGGCTGTCGTTCGCCGGCGGTGACGCCACGGTCGTGATGGACTGCGACCTGCAGGACCCGCCGGAGCTGATCCCCCAACTCGTCGAACGCTGGCGCGAGGGCTACGACGTCGTCTCCGCGCGAAGACGACGGCGCGCCGGCGAAACGATCCTCCGGCGTGTCATCGCGTGGGCCGGCTACCGCGTGATCGCGCGGATCTCCGAGGTCGAGATCCCGCCCGATACCGGTGATTTTCGACTCCTCAGCCGGCGCGTCGTTGACAACGTGCTCGCGCTGAAGGAGAGCCACGGGTTCCTGCGCGGACTCGTGGGGCTGGTCGGCTTTCGCCAGACCAGCGTGGACTACGACCGCCCCCCGCGCGCGGCTGGCTCGACGAAGTACAGCCGGCTGTACGGATCGCTGCTGATCGGCCTGAACGGGGTCGTGGGGTTCTCGCGCTACCCCCTGCAGATGATCTCCCTGGGCGGCATCGCCTTCGCTCTGCTGGCGTTTGTGCTCGCGATCGCCTACGCGATCCTCAAGCTCGCCGGCGTGGCCTTTCCGCTGGGCAACCCCACGATCGTGATCGTCGTCGCGTTCTTCAGCGGCATCCAAATGCTGTCGCTTGGCGTCATCGGCGAGTACGTCGGGCGGACCTACGACGAATCGCGCCAGCGTCCGAAGTTCATCATCGAGTCGACGCACGGGTTGGAGGCTCGCGAGCCGAGCCAGCACCAGCCCACGACCGAGGTCGGCGGAGCGCGGCCGTAAACCGAGCTCCGCGTCTCATCTCGCACCGGGTTCTCGAAGCTGTGACGACGCTGTCGCGCACGAACGCCCGGCCCACCCCCTCGACACCTCGGCGCCCTCGCCGGCCGCTAGGTCCCGGTCGCGCTCGAGAACCAACTTGCCTCCTCTAGGCTCTGCGCACATGGCGCTCAGTCCGCTCCGGCGTGCCTACCGCGGACTGCGTCTTCGCCTTCCCCAGCCTTGGTCGGTAGCGGTCGGCCGGATCGCGTATTTGCCGAAGCTCGCCGCCGGCGACGCCGCGACGCGCCGCGAGTTCACCGAGGAGCTGCTGATCGAGCGCCTCCTGGCGACCGGCGATGATCTCGAGCACGTGGGCGCCGGGCTCAGCGAGCGCGTCGTGGAGGTACCGTGGGCGATGCGCGCGCTCCCGGATGAGGCGACGGCGCGGATCCTCGACGCTGGCACGGCGTTCGCTCCGGTCGTCTACAAGCGGTTGCTGGTCCGCCTGCCGCAGGCCGTCGAGCTCGTCGACCTCGCCGACCCCGACCTGCCGATGTTGCGCAGTCATGTCGCGGACCTCCGTAGCCTCCCGTTTGAGTCCGGCAGCTTCGACGTCGCGATGTGTGTCTCAACGCTCGAGCATGTCGGTATGGACAACGAGCAGTACGGAGTCTCGGGCGGAGGCCGCGGCGACGTCGCCGCGCTCGCCGAGCTCGGCCGCGTGGCGCGGCGAGTGATCCTGACCGTCCCCGCCGGCGGGGACGCCGACCTGGGCTCGCACGTCCAATATGCGCCGTCCACTCTGCGCCGGCTCGTTTCAGAGGCCGGCCTGCGCGTGCTGCGCTTCGACGTGTTCGCCCACAACGCAAGGGACGGCTGGACGCTCGCGCCCGAGGACGCGGTCGCAGCGTGCCATTACGGCGTGGGGTCGGTCGCCGCGGCGGCGGTCATCTGCGCGGAGCTCGCAGGCGACTGAGCGGTGGGCTACTTCGACTGGCACGAGCAGCCGGGCTACTACCGCGACGTCACGCGTCATTTCGCGGCGGACGCCGCGCTGCTCGACGTCGGCTGTGGCACCGGATGGCTCGCCGACCACTTCCCCAACTACACCGGGATCGACGGCTCGGCCGACGCGGTCGCCGCCGCGAGCGCCCGCTCGCGCAACGTGGTTCACGGCGACCTCGACTCGCCGCTGCCCTTTGCCGACTCCTCCTTCGACGCCGCGGTGCTCAAGGATGTCCTCGAGCACGTCTCGGACCCCGTCGCGCTGATCGAGGAGGTCCGGCGCGTGCTGCGGCCGGGCGCGACCGTGTTCGCCTCCTCACCCGACGCCCAGCGCTGGGTGTGGGACGACTACACGCACCGCCGCCCGTTCACGCGCAAGAGCATGCGGCTGCTGTTCGCCGATCGCGGCTTCGAGGTGCTCCGCGTCGGCTACGAGTCGGTCACGCCCGGTGTCGGCCTGATCGCGGGACGGACCCGCCGCAAGCGCCGCCCGCGCGCTTTCGCGCTGCTCGCGCGTCTGCCGCTGCACCGACGCAACGTGTGGCTGCTCGCGCGCCGCTAAGCACGGCGCCCGAGCTGCTCGAGGACGTCGAGGACGTGGCGCGCGCTGGCGGTCCAGTCGAAGCGCGCCGCCTGCGCCGGCCCGGCCGCGGCGCTCCGTTCGCGCAGCTCGCGATCGCCGAGCAGCCCGCCGAGCGCGCGGGCGATGTCGCCGACGTCGTAGGGGTCCGCGTAGAGCGCCGCCGAGCCGCCGACCTCGGGCATGCTCGAAGCCGATGAGGTGAGCACCGCCGTTCCCGACGCAAGCGCCTCGAGGACGGGGAGACCGAACCCCTCATACAGCGAGAGGTAGCAGACCAGCTCGGCATGCCGGTAGAGGCACGGCAGGTCGGCTTCGGCGACGAACCCGAGCATCCGAGCGAGCTCGCGGTGGGCGGCGACGGCGGCCGACGGATCCGAGTACCCCCACCCGGCCGCTCCGGCGATCCCCAGCGTCCAGCCTTCGCGGATGCGCGGCTCGAGGCTCGCGAAGGCCTCGATAACGCGCGGGAGGTTCTTGCGCGGCTCGACCGTCCCGGTGACCAGGACGTAGGGACGCCGCAGGCCATGGCGTTCGAGGATCGCTTCGTCATCTTCGCCGGGCTGTGGCGTGTAGGCCGCGGATGCGGCGGCGGTCGCCACGCTCGCGCGTCCCTCCGCCGACGGGAAGCGATCGATGAGCTCGCGCCGCGTGGTCTCCGAGATCGCGATCAGCGCCCCGCATCGTCGGAGCGCAAGCGGCAGCGTCACACGCTCGAGCAGCGCGCCCCGCGGCGGGCGCAGGCGCCGGTCGAAGGCGACGAAGTCGTAGACGATCGCAGCTCCCGGGACTCGCCACGGCACCGTGACGGCGTAGCTCGTGCAGGCCAGCGCGACATCCGCGTGCCGCGACATCAGCCGTCCCGCAACCAGCGGCCAGCGCAAACCGGCGGCGCCGACGATCTCCCATGAGAAGCGCGAGTCGAGGTCTCCCTCGAGCCACGGGCGGCTCGTCACGAGGCGGTATTCGTGGTCGGCGTCCAGGCGGCCGAGGCCGAGCAGCAGCTCTCGGACGTAGCGACCGCGCCCGGCGGGAACCTCGGCGGCGGCACGGGCATCGATCGCGATCCTCACCTCGGCGCCAGCCTATTCCACGCCGCCGGCCCGGATATCGTCCGTCCGTGGCGGTGCGGGTCGTGATCCTCCGGGGACACCAGGCAAACCCCTGGGAGCTCGCCCCGTGGACCGAGCCGCCCGTGCGCGAGCGCTTCGACGTCAGCTACCTGCGCACTCGCCGGCAGTGGTTCGACACCTCGAAGCTCGACCTCGAGAGCAGGCTGACGCTGACGCTGCGCGACCTGTTGCCCCCCGGTCGGCTCGGCGATCTCGCGGTGCGCGTCCCCGGCGACCGTTACCTCGGCCTCGCCTCCGCGCTGCGCGGAGCGGACATCGTCCATGCCCAGGAGCTCGGCTACTGGTACAGCATGCAGGCGGCGCGGTTGAAGAGCCGCCTTGGCTTCCGCCTCGTGCTGACCGTCTGGGAGACGATCCCGTTCATCGATGCCTACCGCAACGCGCGAACGCGCGCCTACCGCCGGCGCACGCTCGAGGCCACCGATCTGTTCCTCGCGAGCACGGAGCGCGCGCGCGCCGCGCTGCTGCTCGAGGGCGCGCCCGCCGAGCGGATCCGCGTCAGCCCACCGGGTGTGGCGCTCGACCGTTTTCAAGCGGCGGCGCGATCTCCGGATACCCGCCCGGGCGTGATCGTCTCGCCCGGAAGACTGGTCTGGGAGAAGGGCCACCAGGACGTGCTCCGCGCGGTCGCGCTGCTGCGTCGCGAGCGCCCCGAACTGGCGCAGCCACGCGTCGTCATCGTCGGTCGCGGGCCGGAGGAGGCGCGCCTTCGCGCCTACGCCGCCGAGCTCGGCATCGGCGACGCCGTCGAGCTGCGCGGGTTCGTTCCCTACGAGGAGATGCCGTCGCTCTACGCCGGCGCGGCATGCATCGTGTTGGCGAGCCTTTCCGTGTGGTCTTGGGAGGAGCAGTTCGGCATGGTCCTCGCCGAGGCGATGGCGACGGGGACGCCGATCATCGCGAGCTCCTCTGGGGCGATTCCGGAGGTCGCCGGAGGCGCGGCGACGCTGTTTGCCCCCGGCGACTGGATCTCGCTCGCCGGGCACATCGCCCGCGCGCTCGACTCGACGGACTCAAACCCCAACACCGCGGCGTGCGAGCTCGCCGCGGTGTACTCGACGCGCGCCGCAGCGCGGCGCCTCAGCGACGCCTACGACGGTCTGCTCAACCGGTCGGCCTGGCCTATGATCAGCACGTGATCGCTCCGACCGCGCCCGCGCCACCCGCGCGCTAGGCGATGCGCGAGCTGTTCGGCCCCGTTCTCGACGCGCGCGGCCTCCAGGCGATCGCCGCTCTGCTCGACCGCCCGATCTGTGCCGTCGACGTCGGCTGCCGCGACGGCGTGCGCACACAGTGGCGGGCACTCGGGAGCCACGGCGTGCTGGTCGGATTCGAGGCCGACCCGCAGGAGTGCGCCAGGCTCAACGCGGCGACTGCCCGGTTCGCGGGCGAGCGCTACGAGCCGCTCGCGCTCGGAGCGCACGACGGGCCGGCAACGCTGTACCTGACCGCCGACCCGCAGTCGGCGTCCCTCTATCCGCCCAACGCCGACGCGATCCGCCGCCACCCCGAGCTGTGGCGCCACGAGCCGCGCGGAACGACGACGCTCGAGACGACGACGCTCGACCGCTGGGCGGCCGACCGCCCGATCGACATCCTCAAGGTCGACGTCCAAGGCGCCGAGCTCGATGTCCTGCGCGGCGGCGAGAGCACGCTCGCCTGGACGCGCGCCCTCGAGCTGGAAGTCGAGTTCCAGCCGCTGTACGTCGGCCAGCCGCTGTTCGGAGAAGTCGACAGCTTCCTGCGCGAGCACGGCTTCGTCCTGTGGCGGCTGCGCGACGTCGCGCACTGCGGCCTGACCCGCGTCCATCGCGACGAGTCGGCGTTCGTCGTCGGCGCGGCGGCCGAGACGACACGAACCGGCGGCCGCGTCAGCTGGGCGAACGCGGTCTATGTGCGGGCGGAGGCAGCCGACCCGGACGTCCGCCTGGACTGGATGGTGAGTGCTCGCGACGCGTGCGCGGCGGTGTTGTTCGACCTGCCGGAGCTGGTCGTCCTCAATCTCGAGCGCGCCGCGGCGGCGGCGGAGGGCGGCGCGCGGCGGACGCTGCGGCGGCAGCTTCGCAAGGCGCGGGCCCGCGCGAACCGGCGGCGCGTGCACGGCCTCGTTCGCGACGCGCCGCGCCACGCGCAGGGCTTCGCCCAGGCGAGACTGAAGCGCGGCCGCTGAGAGTCAGCGGGCGCGCTCGGCGATGATTCGCTGGTAGACGCGCAGGTGGCGCTCGGCGACGGCCTCGGGGGTGAGCTGTTCGCGCCAGTAGGCGTGGCCCGCCGCGCCGCGCCGCTCAGCCTCCCGCGGGTCGCCCAGCAGAGAGCACACGGCGTCGGCGAACGACGTCGACGTCGCATCCGCGACGAGGCCGCCGCCCGAGTCATCGACGAGCTCCCGAAGGACCGGGATGTCGGCGACGATGACCGGCATCGCCTGGCTCCAGGCCTCCGCGACAACGAGGCCGAAGGACTCGCTGAAGGACGGCAGGCAGAGCATGCGAGCGCGCGCGAGCCAGCGTGCCTTGTCGGCATCTGAAACGCGGCCGACGTCGTGGACGCGCTCGTCGCGGATCGGGATCGCCTCGCCCGGACCGACGAAAGCGAAGCGCGCGCGGGGGTGACGCTCCCAGACGAGCGGGATCGCTCCGAAGAGCACCTCGAGGCGCTTGTTGGGTCGCCGCTGGCCGACGAAGACGACCAGCGGATCCTCGGCCGCGGCCCGCCGCGCAAGCGCCGCACGCTCACCGTTCCGGAGCATGCCCGCGGCGTCGGGAACCGGCAGCCCGACCACCTCGAGCCGCTTCTCACAGACACCGGCGTCCCGGTACAGCGCCGCGTCGGCGCGCGTGGTCGCGAGCACCGCGTCGGCGTTGCGGTAGGCCCGCACCGACCCCGCGTCCAGCCCCCACTCCCCGGGGTGCGCGAACGGCGACACTACCGCGGCCATCCCGCTGCGCTGAGCGGTCTCAACCGCCGCCACGGCGAGCACCTCGGCACCGAGCATGTGCACGACGTCCGATCCGGCCAGCAGCGGCGCCAGCACGTCACGCACGACGCGCACGTAATAGCCGGCGGTGTGCCTGCGCAGCCAGAGCCGGGAAACCCGCCCGCCGAGCGGGATCAGCTCGAGAGAAAACGGCAGCAGCAGCGCGCGGCGCCTGCGTGACGGGCGGAACTGGACGACCGACACCCCGTCGTGGTCGAACGGTGCGAAGACGAGCCGCTCGCGGATGATGTGCGTCATCCGGTGAAACGGCGTCTCATCGACGCTCTGGGCGACGACCGTCACGTCGTGCCCCCGGCGGCGAAACTCCTGAGCGAGATTGATCGTCACGCGCTCCACCCCGCCGACCGACGGCCAGTACTGGCGCGTGACCAGAGCGATCCTCATCGGCCGCGGCGACCCTCAGAACATGTCCGCTCGGCGGCCAAGGCGCGCCAGCGTACTACCGGCTCCGCCTGCGCCGAAGCCCTGAAAGCGCCGCGACAGCGCGCTGACGCAGCCCAGGCTCGAAGAAGGCGCGGTAGTCGCGGAGCACGCCGGGCTCCTCGGCGGCGGGGGGGAATCGCATCGAACCCAGATCGGCTGGGCGCCGCTCGGTCTCCCACTCGAGCCGCCAGCCGGGAGCTCGCCTGCTCCCGTGCGTGCCCTCGACGATGCCGCTGTTCTCGACCATGTTCCACGCCGGCGTGACGAACCACTGGTCGCGAAGCAGCATGTTCGCCGCGCAGGCGACGTCCCAGGAGCCACCCAGCGACTCGCGGACGATCGCGTTCTCGATCAGCCACGGCATGTCGGCGCCCGCGCGCGCGGCTTGGAGCTCGGCTCCCCGCTCGGCTAGGGCGTTGCGCAGCGCGACGCCGTCGAAGGAAAAACTCGCCCAGCGATCCCGCCAGCTCGCCCAGCCCCACGAGGAGAAGCGCGGGCTCATGAAGACGTCGTAGGGGTAGCGTTCGAGCGCGTCGCGCGCGAACGGGTAGCGCAGCCCGGTGACCCCCGCCACCCGCGGCTCGTCGCGGTAGGCGTCCAGAGCCGCCTGCGCGTAGCGGCAGAACTCGGGGGCGACGCAGACATCGTCCTCGATCACCATCACCGACTCGTGCGCGGCGAAGACCGAGTCGAGGCCGTCGCGGATCGACGCGCTCAGGCCGAGGTTGCGCGGTCGCTCGACGACGATGGTGTCGGTCCAGTCGATCGCCGCGACTAGCGCGCGGACGGCGGCGACATCGTCCTGCGCCTCCGGGCCGGCGGCCGCGTCGCTGAACACGTAGAGGCGACCGGCACCGCTTGCGCGCAGGCAGTCAAGCGTGCGGTGGAGCGGTGCGCACCGACGATAGACGAACAGCGCGACCGGCACTTCAATCGCCGATGGATCGATCACGGTTGCTCCAACGGGGGCGGCGACGGCGCGATGGCCGCCAGATTAGCCGCCGCCGCGGGCGCCACCGGGAGGTCCGGTTCGCAGCCGCTACCCTACGCCGCGTGCAGCTCTGCCTGTCGCGATGGCCGATCTCCCGCTGAGCACCCGCCTGCGGCGCCTCGCGGGCGGGGTGTTCGACAGGATCCGTCCGCCGCGACCGGGCGAAGCGGTCGTCTCCTTCTCGGCCCGCGACGCCAAGGGCGTCCCGCTCGACCTGCGCCTCGCGCATTTCCTCGATCGACGCGGCGGGTTCTTCATCGAGGCCGGCGCCAACGACGGCCTGTTCCAGAGCAACACAGCGCTCCTCGAGCGCTCACTCGATTGGGAGGGGATCCTCATCGAGCCAGCGCCGTCGTCGTGCGTGCGTTGTCGTGCTAACCGCCGCGCGCTCGTACACAACTGCGGGTTGGTCTCGTTCGACTACGAGGGCGACACCGTGACTGGAGACTTCGACGGGTACCCGATGGGCAGCGTCGGCGGCACGCGGCTCGACCGCGGTGGCTCGGTCACGGTGCCGGCGCGCACGCTCCAGTCGCTGCTGGATGAGCACGGAGTCTCTCACGTCGACTTCCTGTCGCTTGACGCGGAAGGCTACGAGCTCGAGATCCTGCGCGGCTGCGACTTCGAGCGGACGAAGTTCGATTACATCCTCAGCGAGCTCGGTCCCGACAACTTCGACGCGACGCTCGCACTCCTCGACGCCCACGGCTACGAGCACATCGCCAACTACTCCGGATACAACGAACGCGACAACCCGGAATGGGACGGACGTCACAACGACCACCTGTTCCAGCGCCGCGCGCTCACGCGGGCCTGAGCCCGCTACGCCGCCGACGGACGGCGCGAGCGAAGAGCGTCCAGAACTTCCGGTGGGAGCGCCCGCAAGGCGAGCAGTAGGGCGAGGTAGGCGGCGCCTCCTGCCATTCCGGTCTCGAGGCTCGTCAGGCCCGGCAGGAGCAGCGCGCAGGCAGCGACACCGGCCGCTACGACGACTCGCAGCGGGATGCGAAGGTCGAAGCGTATGTCCGGCTTGGCGATCCGTAGCGCCGCGTAGGAAAGTACGGCGACCACGCCCTCGCCCGCGGAGAAGGCGATCGCCGCCCCCTGCGCCTGCAGCGACGGCACAAGACTCGCCGCCAGGGACGCGCTGACCGCTAGCCCGCTTGCGCTGATCAAAAGCAGCGCGCGGTGGCGGTGCAGCGCGAGAAGGCCGTACTGCCAGCCGGAGCCCACGAACTGGGTGACGATTGCGATCGATTGAATCCGCAGCACGTTGGTCGCGGCGCCGGGTTTGCCGGCGGTCAGTACATGCGTCACGAAGCCGGCGCTGAGCAGCAGGCCGAGCCCGATCCCGACTCCGACGATCAGCGTCACATCGACGAGGCGTCCGAGAACGTAGTCGAGACGGTCGCGGTTGTCGCGCGCGGCACGGGCGAGCACTGGCAGCGTCGAGCCGACCGTCAATGCCGGGATCGCCACGAGCACCGAAATGACCGTGAAGGACAGGTTGTAGTCGCCGCTCTGGCCCTTCGTTGCCAGCAGCGACGTCATGACCACGGTGAGCCGTAGGTAGACGGTCGCGATGACGACGGCCGCCGCGAACGGCAGTACTGCGCGAAGCAGCGCGATCCACTCGGCGCGGTCGAAGGACGGCAGAATTGGGACGTTCGCGCGCACGAGGGCAAGCGTCGCGATCAGGACGACGAGCGCGACCGGGACCGTCAGCAACAGGAACGAGAACATGCCCGAGCCGGCGAGGATCAGCGCGACGATCCCGCCCACCGTCAGCGTTTGGCGGAGCAGGTCAAGCGCAGTCACCCAACCAAGCCGCAGGTTGGTGGCGAGTGGAATCACGAACGTTCCCTGCGCGACGGTCGCAACCATCGCGACGCCGGCAACGACTGTCCCGGCGACCACAACGCCGCCGTAACCGGCGACCTCCGCAAACCCCGTCGCGAGCAGCACACCGATGCTCGTCAGCACCAACCGCACGCCGACGAGGTTGCGCATCAGCCGCTCGCGGTCGCTCGGCGGGCGCGTCGCGTACTCCCGCACCCCGATTTGCCCCAGGCCGACGTCGGTGACGCCCTGCACGATCGTCACGAGCGCGATCACGTCGACGTAGCGCCCAAAGTTTTCGCGACCGAGATGGTTGAAGATCAGCGGTACCGAAATCAGGCTGAGCAGCACGCCGACCAGGTAGCCGATCGTGCGAATCAGGCTGCCGCGAATCGCGGTCGGTCCGGCGCTCGGCGTGTCGAGCAGATCCGGCTCGACGGTCGCGGCGAGGGTCTGCTCTTGATCGCTTGACATCGCGGGCGCCTGGCCGGCAAGCGTAGCGGCCGTCCGGGTCGCCCCCGTGGGAGCCGCGGAACCAGCAGATATCATGGCCGCGTGGACCTTCTCGCCGGAAAGCGGGTGCTGGTCACCGGCGGTTCCGGGTTCCTTGGCGCGCAGGTCACCGAGCGCCTCGCCCGACACGACGTCGCCGACGTCGCCACGCCTCGCTCAGCTGACTACGACCTGCGCGAGCACGATGCCGTGCGCGCGGTCCTCGCCGACACGCGCCCCGACGTCGTCGTCCACCTCGCCGCGGTCGTCGGCGGCATCGGCGCCAACATGGCGTCCCCGGGCTCGTTCTTCCACGACAACGCCCTGATGGGCATCCAGCTGATCGAGGAGAGCCGCCTCGCCGGCGTCGAGCGCTTCGTCTGCGTCGGGACGGTCTGCGCATACCCCAAGCACGCGCCGGTCCCGTTTCGCGAGGAGGACCTCTGGAACGGCTACCCGGAGGAGACGAACGCCCCCTACGGTCTCGCCAAGAAGATGCTGCTCGTCCAGCTGCAGGCCTACCGCCAGCAGTACGGCTTCGAGGGCATCTACCTGCTCCCGGTCAACCTCTACGGCCCGCGCGACAACTTCGACGAGCGCAGCTCGCACGTGATCCCGGCGCTGATCAAGAAGTGCTTCGAGGCCCTCGAGCGCCAGGCTGACTCGATCGAGTGCTGGGGCACGGGCCGCGCCTCGCGCGAATTCCTCTATGTCGACGACGCCGCCGAGGGGATCGTCTCCGCCGCCGCCCGCTACGCGGGCGCCGAGCCCGTCAACCTCGGCTCCGGCCAGGAGATCTCGATCGCCGAGCTCACCGAGCTGATCGCCGAGCTCGTCGGCTTCACCGGCGAGATCGTCTGGGACACCTCGAAGCCCGACGGCCAGCCGCGGCGCTGGCTCGACACGTCGCGCGCCGAGCGCGAGTTCGGCTTCCGGGCGCAGACGACGCTGCGCGACGGACTCGAGCGGACGATCGAGTGGTACCGCTCCAGTCGCAGCGACGCGGCGCTCGCCCGCGGCCCCGCGGCGTCCTGAGCCGCTGCTAGCCGGCCGGGAGCCAGCCCCACAGCATCCCGTACCCCTCGCGCTCGGTGCCGGGGATCAGCGCCGTGCGCATCCCGGCGTCGGTGAGGATCTGCTCGGCCTCGGCGCGGCGGTCGACGCCGGCGAGCTCGGCCGGGTGGTACTCGAGCACGACCACGCGCGGCGGGTCGGCGGCGAAGCGCGCATCGGCGATGATCGGCCACTCCCCGCCCTCGACGTCGATCTTGACGAACTCGGCGCCGCAGATCGCGGGCAGCACGTCGCGCATCTCGACGCTGACGACGTTCTCCCCGGGCGGAGCATCGCCAACGACCATGAACGACGACGGCCCCCGGTCGATCGCGAAGCGCGCGTTCCCGTCGGCGGTGCCTGCGGCTGCGCGCACCAGCGTCCAGCGATCGGCCAGGCCGTTCTCGGCGATCGTGCGCTCATGGACCGCCGCGTTGCCGGGGTCGGGCTCGTAGGCGACGATCGCGGCCGCCGGCCAGCGCGTCACCGCGAGCGCGCCGAACAGGCCGATGTTGGCGCCCAGGTCGATGATCTCGCGCGGACTGCCCAGCGCGCGCTCGACCTCAGGCGGCGTGGCGTACCAATCCGCGCCGAAGACCTCGACGAGCGTCGCCGCGTCGACGCTGCGATGGCGGATCGCGACGCGCACGCCGTTCTTTCGAAGCGTGTAGACGAAGACACCCGGCGGGCGTCGCAGCTCGCCCCAGAAGAACGCGCCCGACTCGCGCACGAGCCGCGCGGCGATCAGCCGCGCACGCACGCTGTCCAGCCCGCGGCGCAGGAGGGCGCTCACAGGCGCGCCTTCGCGAGGCGGATGAGCCGGTAGAGCGGCGCCGCGACCGGGCGCAGGGTGATGAACGCCTCGGCCCGAGCCCGCAGGTGTCGCAGCGAGCGCGTGCGGCGCAGGCCGCCGGGGGTGAGCACGTGGGTCGAGTTGTAGGGGTTGAACGTGTAGCGCTCGATCCCGGTCGCGAGCTCGCGGTTGCGGGCAGCCTCGGGCCCCTCCCACGACCCGGCGCCGCCCGACACGTGCGCGTAGCCGTGGTTCTGGTGGATCGCAAGGACGCTGGGCGTCATGTCGATCAGCGGCATTCGAAGCTCGCGCGCGCGACCGATCAACCAGTTGTCCCAGCCCGGTCGCCCGACCGCGAACGGCGGCAGGCCGAAATCCGTCTCGCGCCGGAACACGAAGTAGTCGCTGCCGCGGCCGAGGTCGAGCGACCCGGTCGCCAGCGCGCGCGCGCGAAGCGCGGCGCCGCCGTCTGAGAAGTCGACGGGCTCGGTCACGTCGGTGTCCCAGCGGCGCCCGATCGCCAGGTGATCGCGATCGCGCGGCAGCCGTCTGACAGCGGCGGCGAAGTCCTCTAGCAGGATGATGTCGCCGTTCACGTAGCACAGCCTCGGCGCGCTCGAGCGCTCCCTCGCGAGCGCGAACGCCGAGTCCAGCAGCGGTGTTCCGTACTCGTTCTTGGCGACGTCGCCGACGTACTGCGCGCCCGCCGCGCGCGCGGCCTCCGCGACGCCGGGATCCTCACCCATGACGATCAGCTCGACGCCCGGCGCCAGCGCTCTCCAGCTCGCCAGCGCGTTGCGCTGGATCAGCGAGACGTGCTGGTCGACGAAGCCCTTGGGGAGCGTGAAGAGCGTCAGCTCGGCCATCTCGCCCGGCCACCCTACCGGGCGCCAGAGCGGATCCGGCGCGGGCGCCGGCCGCCCGCGGCGCCGTCCGGCCCACTAGCCTCAGCCTCAATGGCGATCCCGCTGTTCGACTCCCGCACTCCGCTCGAGCCGCTCCGCGAGCAGCTTCACGAAGCGCTCGAGCGCGTCCTCGACAGCGGCCGCTTCATCCTCGGCCCCGAGGTCGAGGCGTTCGAGCGCGAGTTCGCGCAGCACCTTGGCGCGCGTCACGCGATCGGCGTGGCGAACGGCACCGACGCCCTGACGATCGCCCTTCGGGCGATGGGCGTCGGTCCCGGCGACGAGGTCGTCGTCCCCTCGTTCACCTTCTACGCGACCGCCGAGGCCGTCCCCCACACCGGCGCGACGCCGATCTTCGCCGACATCGACCCGGCGACGATGCTGATCACCGCCGACACGGTCCGCGCGGTGCTGACGCCGCGCACCAAGGCGGTCATCGCCGTGCACCTGTTCGGCAACGTCGCGCCGGTCGAGGAGATCGAAGCGCTCGGCGTCCCGGTCCTCGAGGACGCCGCGCAGGCGGCCGGCTCGATCGCCCCGGGGGGCCGGCGGCCAGGCGCGCTGGGCACGGCGGCGACGTTCAGCTTCTACCCCTCCAAGAACCTCCCCGCCTTCGGCGACGCCGGGGCGATCTCGACCTCAGACGATGAGGTCGCAGAGCGCGCGCGCCTGCTGCGCTTCCACGGCTCGAGCGACAAGGAGCGCTTCGAGCTGGTCGGCTACAACTCGCGCCTGGACGCGATCCAAGCGGCGATCCTGCGCGTCCTGCTGCCGCACCTTGACGGCTGGGCCACGGCTCGCCAGGCGGCCGCGGCCGCTTACGAGGCGGCGGGGCTCGGCGATCTCGTGACGCTCACGCAGACAGCGCCCGGCTCGCGAGCGGCGTGGCATCTCTACGTCGTTCGCACGCCCGACCCCGACGGCCTGGCGGTCAAGCTCGCAAGCCAGGGAATCGAGGCGCGCGGCTACTACCGCGTGCCGCTGCACCGCCAGACCTCGCTGCAAGCTGCCGCCGAGCTCCCGCACACCGACGCGGCCTCCGCCACCAACCTCGCGCTGCCGATCGGCCCGGCGCTGACAGACGAACAGGTCGCCGAGGTCGTCACCGCGGTCGCCGCCGCAGTCGGCTGAGCGTGGCGGGGGACCGGGCGCGGCTTCGCCGTCAGCCGCCAGCCTCGCTCGGCGCGTCGGATCCCCGCGCCGGCGGCACCGGCTTTCGCCCGAAGTAGAACACGACTCCTTCGGTGGCCCACCCACACGAGATCTCCTCGAACTCCGACATCCACACGCGCATCCCGTCGACCGTGGCCCGCCAGAAGTCTCCACCGAAACTGTACTTCTCGCCGATCGTCGAGTCCCCGCCGGTGTGGTAGGGCTGCCAGAACGGCAGCTCGGCATAGAGGAATCCCCCCGGCACAAGCACCCTGTGGAGCTCGTCGATCGCCCGTTGCGGGTCGTGGATGTGCTCGAGGATCGCGCAGCACATCGCCAGCGCGAAGCGCCCGCTCCAATCGCCGGGCAGCTCGTGGACGTCGTAGTGGTAATCGACGGCCGGCGACGGGTCGTAGAGGTCGACGGCGATCCAGCGCGGGCCGAACTTGCCGTCGCCGTAGCGCCCCAGACCGACCTGCAGGAACTCGCCGTCCTTCGCAAGACCGGTGATGAAAGGCTCGGACCGGCCGTAGAGCTGCAGCGACAGGAAGCGGCGGTAGGACTGCCCGGTCGCGGTCAGGGTCTCGGGCAGGTAGCCGAGCGGGTTTGACGGCGCGTGAGGTTCCGTCGGGTTGATGACGTAGTCCTGGAGCCGGCGAACGTCCGCCTCCAGGTGCCCCTTCTCGAGCGCCAAGATGCCGACGTCGCGCCGCAGGTTGGCGAGCTCCGCCATGAACGCGGCGACCGGCGGGAGCGCCATGGCGAGGCGCTTCATCACCCGCGCGCCCGCGGCCCGGCAGCGTCGGAGCATCTCAGCCTCCATCACGCGGCGCTCGCCTCGGCGGGCTTGCGGCCAAAGAAGTAGACGACGCCCTCGTCGGCCCAGCCGCTCGACAGCTCCTGGAACCCCGCGGCCCAGATGCGAAGGCCGTCGACCGTCGCGCGCCAGAAATCGCCACCGACGCCATCCTGCCCGTCCCCGAACGTCCGGTACGGCTGCCAGAACGCCATCTCCAGATAGACGTAACCGCCCGGGGCGAGGACTCTGTGGAGCTCGGCGACGGCCTTGCGCGGATCCGGTATGTGCTCGAGGACCGCGTTGCACAGCGCGAGGGCGAAGCGGCGCTCCCACTCGGCCGGCAGCGCGCCGTCACCGTCGAGGACCGGCGCGGGGTCAAGAAGGTCGAGCACCGTCCAGCCGGGACCCAACTCAAACGGCCCGTGGCGGCCCACGCAGACCTGGAGATACTCGCCGCGATCAGCCAGGCCGACGATCGCGGGAGCGCCCGCCGAACATATCTGGCGAGTCAGGTACTCACGGTAGGCCTGGCCGCTGCACGGCACGCTCGACGGTATGTGGCCGCTGGGGTTCGTCGGCGGCCGGGGCGCGGCGGGGTGGACGATCTGCTGCGTCAACCCGCGCACCACGGCCTCAAGCTCGCCCTTCTGCAGCTGCAGGATCCCCCTGGCGACCCTCAGGTCCCGCCGCTCGCTGACGAGCGCATCGATGCGCCGATTCCTGCGCAGGATCTTCTTGATCAGACGCTCGGCGAACACCCTGTTCGGGTGGGGTTGCTTGCGGTCCGCTAGCGCCAGCGCTCGAGCAGCTCCTCGTCGCCGACCTCGCCGACGACTCGCGCCGGCACGCCGAGCACGACGGCGCGCGGCGGAACGTCGCGCGTGACGACGGCGCCGGCGCCGACGAACGCCTCCTCGCCGACCGTCACCCCGGGCACGAGCACCGCGCCGCCGCCGACGCGGCAGGCGCGGCGCAAGAGCGCGCCGCGCAGCTCATAACCGTCGTCGTGGCGCGCCATCGTGTCGTCGTTGGTCGTGACGACCCCGGGGCCGATGAAGACGTCGTCCTCGACGACGCTCCCGCCGGTCAGGTAGACCGCGGTCTGGATGCGCGCCCGCGCGCCGACGACGACCTCGGGGTCGACGACGCTGCCGCGGCCGATCACAGCGCCGGCGCCGATCCGCGCGCGCTCGCGAACGAACGCCTGGTCGCCGATGATCGCCCCCGCGCCGAGCAGCCCGCCGGCGAAGACGATCGCCAGGGCACCGACGCTCGCGCCCACCTCGAGCACCAGCGCTCCGGGGTCGGCCCGCGACGCGCTCGAGTGCGCGGCCAGATACGGCCGGCGGCCGAGCACCGCGCCGTCGCCGACGACGCAGCCCGCACTGACCACGACACCGTCGTGGATCGTCACGCCCACGCCCAACCCCACATCGTCGGCGATCGACACGCCCGCGCCGACATGCAGCCCCGGCGCTCGCGGATCGCCGCGCAGGCTCACGCCCGGCTCGCTTCGAGTGAGTCCTGCAGCCGCGCCAGCACGCGCACGACCCGCAGCCCGCTCTCGCCGTCCGAGCGCGGCACGCGTCCCTCGCGGATGCACTCCACGAAGTGCTCGACCTCGAGCCGCAGCGGCTCGGTCGAGGGCACGCGCGGGCTCTCCGAGGCCCCCGAGCGAGCGATGTACTCACCCCACGAGTCGGCGCGCTCGTCGAAGCCCTTGTCGTAGACGGTCAGCTTGCGCTCGAGCTCCATGTCGTCGAACGTCGCCATCCGCCGCGAGCCGACGACGGTCAGCCGCCGCTCCTTGTGCGGGTCAAGCCACGACAGGTGCAGGTGCGCGGCGAGACCGGACTCGAAGCGCATGAAGGCGAACACGACATCCTCGATGCCGGGCCGCATGTAGCAGGCGCCGCGCGCCTCCAGCTCGACCGGCTCGGCGCCGACCAGGCCGAGGATCACGGCGACGTCGTGCGCGCCGAGGCTCCACAGCGCGTTCTCATCCGAGCGCAGCTGCCCGAGGTTCAGCCGCTTGGAGTAGATGTAGTGGAGGTAGCCGAGCTCGCCGTCGGCGATCAGGCGTGCCAGCGCGAGCACCGCGGGGTGGTACTCGAGCAGGTGACCGACCATCAGCACCCGCCCCGACTCCCCCGCGGCGTCGAGCACCCGCTGGGCGTCCGCCACCGAGCCCGCGAGCGGCTTCTCGACGAAGCAGTGCTTCCCGGCCTCGAGCACCGCCACGGCCACGTCGGCGTGTGTTCCAACGGGGGTCGCGATGAGCACGCCGTCAAGCGACGGGTCGGCCAGCGCCTCCTCGAGCGACGCGCTCATGCGCGCCCCTCCCGAGACGGCCGCCGCCCGCTCCCGCGCGCCCTCGTCGACGTCGCAGCACCACGTCAGGCGCGCCCCCGCGACGGCCGCGACGTTGCGCGCCAGGTTCGGCCCCCAGTAGCCTAGCCCCGCGACGGCGAGCGAGATCTCGCTCAAAGCCGCACCACGTTCGCGGCCGGGCGCGTGACCCCGCGCAGGTCGAGCAGGCACGGCACGGCTGAGGCGGCCGCGTCGTGGTCGACGCCGGGCTGGGCGGTCACGATCACCGCGCAGTCCGCGCCGCCGAGCGCCTCATCGAGCGGCAGCGACGCGAGCCCCGGTCCCTCGAGCGAAGGGACCAGCGCGTCGTGGTACACGACGTCGGCCCCGAGGCCGCGTAGCAGCTCGATCAGCTTCAGCGCCGGCGACTCGCGGACGTCGCCGACGCCGGGCTTGTAGCTGACGCCGAGCAGCGCGATCCGCGCCCCGCGAACCGCCTGGCCGCGGTCGTTGAGCATCCGCTGGAGCTTGGCCGCGCAGTGGTAGGGCATCTGCTGGTTGAGCTTGCCGGCGAGCTCGATGAACTCGACCGGCATGTCGAACTCGCGCGCGCGCCAGGCCAGATAGAACGGGTCGACCGGCAGGCAGTGGCCGCCCATCCCCGGCCCCGGCTCGAAGCGCATGAAGCCGTAGGGCTTGGTCGCGGCCGCGTCGATGACCTCCCAGATGTCGATCCCCATCCGGTCGGTGAGCATCGCGAGCTCGTTGACGAGGGCGATGTTGACCGCGCGGAAGATGTTCTCGAGCAGCTTCGTCAGCTCGGCGACCTCGGGGCTCGACACGCGCACGATCTCGTTGCAGACGAGCCGGTAGAGCTCGACGGCGGCGTCGGTGCAGGCGTCGGTCAGTCCGCCGACGACCTTCGGCGTGCTCGCCAGCGTGTGGTCGGTGCGGCCGGGGTCGACGCGCTCGGGCGAGAAGGCGAGGTTGAAGTCGATCCCGGCGCGCAGGCCGCCGCGCTCGAGCAGCGGCGCGACGCGCTCGCGGGTCGTGCCGGGATAGCTCGTCGACTCGACGACGACGAGCTGGCCGGCCACCAGCACCGAGCCGAGGTCGGTGGCGCTCGACAGCAGCGCGCCGAGGTCGGGCTCGCGGTTGGCCGACAGCGGCGTCGGCACGCAGATCAGCACCGCGTCGGCGCCGGCGAGCGGCGCGTAGTCGCTCCCGAGCTCGAGCCGCGCGGCCGCGAGCGCGGCGTCAGCGACGTCCTCGACGTAGGAGCGCCCGCCGACAAGCGCCGCGATCCGCTCCTCGTCGGTGTCGACGCCGAGCACGTCGACGCCGGCTGCTGCGAAGGCGACGGCCAGCGGCAGCCCCACGTAACCGAGACCGACGATGCCGACTCGCATTCAGGGCCAGAGTGTAGGGGGGCGGGTGCATGCACCCGCCCCTAGGTTCGGTGCATACCCCTTCAGGGCACACGTGCACCGAACCTGCGATCGGCGCATACCCCTGCGGGGCACATCCGCACCGAACCTGCGATCGGCGCATACCCCTGCGGGCACAGGTGCGCCGATCGCTTCCTGGAAGGGGGTTCAGCCGAGCCGGGGCTGGCGCATCCGGCCGGCGACGGCGACCGCCTCGACGCGCGAGTGCACGCCGAGCTTGCGCAGGATGCTCTTGGTGTGGCTGTAGACGGTGTCCTCGGAGAGGAACAGCTTGGCCGAGATCTCGCGCGTGGAATCCCCGGCGCAGATCAGGTCGAGGACCTCCCACTCGCGCGTCGTGAGCGGGCTCTTGACGGGGCGCATGCCGGTGCCGTTCTCGGCCGTGTTGCGCAGCAGCTCGACGAGGTCGCGGGTCAGCGCGCGGCTGACCGCCGCCTCGCCGCTGGCGACCGAGCGCAGCGCGCGCGCGACAGCCTCGATGTCGGCGTTCTTGGAGAGGAAGCCCGCGGCGCCGGCGCGCAGCGCGCGGATCTCGACTTCGCGATCCTGGGGCACCGAGAACATCACGACGCGGACCTCGGGGGCCTTGGCCGCGATCTCGCGGCAGGCGCCGATCCCGTCGAGCGCCGGCAGACCGATCTCCATCAGCACCAGCTCGGGGCGGTAGTGGGTCGCAAGCTCGACTGCCTCGACGCCGTCGCGCGCCTCCGCGGCGACCGTGAAGCCGCCGTCGGCGTGCAGCGAGTCGCGGATCACGCGCCGCGCGAGCGGATCGGGATCGGCGATGATGATCCGCAGGCGTTCCGCGGAGCTCGTCGTTGGTGACACCAACTCGGCGCCCAGCGCCGGCACGGCGTCCCCCATGTCTGCGGACAGCTCGGCGCCGATCCCCCGAGTCGGGTGGTCGCCGTTGTGGCTGCCGTTGGTGCTCTCGCGCTTGCTCATCGCGCTCCTTGCGACTTTCCGGATTACCCGCTCACCAGCCGGCGAGCATGGAAATCCCCCGTTTACACCTTCCTTGGTCCGAAAGATTAGGGTCCGCTCCGCTGCCCGGCTGGGTGGATTTTCACCCTCAGAGGCGGTGAGGGACCCTCTGGCGCCCGGTGATCTTATCCCGGGGGGATCATCCGGACGTCGAGCGCCTGCAAGGCCGGCGCCGGCTCGCGCGTTTCTCGAGCGTGAACCAGCGAGCGCTCAGGGAGGCCCCGCGTTCGGCGCGTCCGGAGGCGCGGCTCGACGCGGTGCTGCTGCAGCACACCGACGTTCTGGCGGCGCGGCGCGGCATTCTCGCGATCGCGCCCGACGTCGAGCTGTTCGAGCTGCTCGAGAGCATGGGAAACCTCCAGATCGCCTACGCCGCCCGCTCGCGCGCCGCGGCGCTGGCCTTCGCCGACAGCTGCTTCGACGTCGTCGTGACCGACAGCCGCCGTAGCGGCGGCGTCGCCGAGCGCGCCGGTGCACGCGAGCTCTCGCGCGTGCTTCGCCCCGGCGGGCGGCTGATCGTCGCCGCCGCCTGCGCCTGCGCGCCCCAGCTGCGCCGGCGCCTTGAGTGCGAGGGCTTCCTCGTCGCGCTGGCCGCCGCCGATGAGCGCACCGAGGTTCTCGTCGGCGTCGCCGGCGAGTTCAGCGGCGCGCGCCGCGTTCGCTGACGCGGGCGCGTGACGACACCGCCAGGCGGGTAGTCGCGCAGCGCGCCCGATCGTCGGGCGGCTGACCCGAGACGGTCCTGGCTTCGCGCTACTGTCAGCAAGCCTTACGCCGTGGGTGGTGGCTGGGTCGGTGACGGCGGGCGGGAGAGATGAGGTGGGAGTGGCTGGACGTTCATGGGGGAGCCTTGGCTCGGCTGGGCGCTTCGCGGCCTGGCGCATGCCGCGCGTCCGTGTACGCATGCGGAGCGCCTGGGGAGCGCTCCTCGCGGCGTTCCTGCGACTGAGCCTGATCGCCCGCGCCGGCGTGACGCTGCTCGTCCTGGCGGCGCTGGTCAACGTGGGCGTGCTGATCGCGCAGTCCCACGACATCCTGATCTGGCTTTACTCGAACGCCGACAACGACGCGGGATTCGTGCTGCCGAAACTCGCCGGCGGCGCGGGGGGGTCGCAGATCAACCTCGGCTACCACCCGTGGTATGAGTGGTGGATCTTCGCGCGCGTGACGGCGGGGCTGCCCGGCTCGCGTCAGCTGTGGGAGCTGTGGCCGTTGCTCGTCTCCTTCGCCGGCTTCGCCGTGATCATCTGGTGTGCCCTGGCGACACTCGGCCGCTGGGCCGCGCTGCTGACGGCGGTCGTGCTGCTCTCGACCGGTCAGGCGCTGTGGACGATCCTCTTCACGCCGGAGACTCACCTCGGCGCCGGGCTTCACGCCGGGCTCTGCTGTGCGGCGCTGCTGATCGCTCATCGCGCGGCCCGGCGCGGGTCGGGCACGGTCACGCTGCTCGGGTGGGGCCTTGCGATCGTCGTGTTGAGCGTGGTCGGCATGACCGATCAGCTGGTCGCAACCGGCGTGCTCGTCCCCTACGTGCTCGCTCCGCTGCTCTGCTGGTGGGCGATCCGCTCTCGCGCCCTGGCCGTCACGGCGCTGTTTGCGATCGTCACGGCTGCGGTGATGATCCTCGGCAGCGAGCTGATCATCCACGCGATGCACTCCAGCGCGATCGGGACGACCCCCTTTCCGATCACGTTCGTCCCGGCGAGCCTGCTGCTGGCGAACCTCGAGAACGCCGCTGCGGCGTTCGCGAACCTCGGCAACGGATCGTTCTTCGGGATCGCGGCGAGCGGCGGCGGCCTCTGGACGGCGGCCGCGGGCGTGCTCTGCCTCGTGGCCCTCGGCGCCGAGCTGCTCGGCCTCTCGCGCGCCACCGGCCGAGCGCTGGGACCCCGCCCGGCGCGGCCTGCGCCGGAGATGGAGCCGCGTGAGCGCGTCGCGCTGTTCTCGTCCTTCTGGGGCGTGGCGCTCGTCGTCGCGCTGGCGGAGTTCACGCTCACGAACCTCGGCACCACGCCGACGGGTCGCTACCTGATCCTCGCCTGGACCGCCGCCGCGGCTCTGGTCGGCCTGCTCGCGCGAGCAGGCCGCGCACGCGAGCTGACGATCGCGGGCGTCATCGCCTTCTCGCTGCTCGCCGCGCGGGCGAGCATCGACGCCGGCGCCCCGCCGCCGTTCGCGGCCGCGCCGACCTATGCGCAGGCGGCGCAGATCGAGCAATTCGTCACCGCGCACGGCGCGAGCGTCGGCTTCGCCAGCTACTGGCAGGCCTCGCCGCTGATGTGGGAAACGCGGTTTGCCCTGCGCACCTACCCGATCGAGGCGTGCCCAACGAGCCCGCCGTTCTGCCAGTGGGTCCTCGCCTACATCGGCAGCTGGTACACGCCCGGTCACGCGCGGGCGACGTTCCTGGTCACATCGTCGATCGCCGAGCCGACCGACACGATCACCGCTCCGGCGCCCAATCTCGGCCCGCCGCTCGCGGCGGCCACCGTCGGCCCCTACGTCGTCGACGTCTACCCCTACGACATCAGGCGCTCGTTCGGCGTCTGGTGAGGCGCTCGCGAGCGCGCCCGGCGGACGCGAGCTCTAGCAGCAGCTCGACGCGGCGCGGTAGCCGACGCGCGTCGTGGCCGGCGTCTGGATCGCGGCCGAGTTGACGCGGCGCAGGCGGCCGTGCGGTGCGCGCGGCGTGCCGCCCAGCATCAGCGTCGGGCTCGCCGCGCAACGGATGCTGCGGCGGACGGCGCGGCGCGAGGCCGTGCCGGGGGCTGCGGTGCAGGTGTTGCTTCGCATCGCGATCAGGCCGCCAGCGTCGTCGGGGCCGCACCGAGCCGCGTCAGCTCGGCGCGCAGGGCGCGGCGGCCGCGGTGGTGGAGGCCGTTGATGGCGCTTTCGCTGCGTCCGAGGCGCCGCGCGATCTCGGCCGGCGCGAGGCCGCCGAGGTGGCGCAGGACGATGATCTGACGCTGATCCTCGGGCAGCACCTCGAGCGCGCTGCGAAGGATCTCGCGGCGGTCGCTGGCGGCGCCGTCGTCGGGCGTTGAGGCCAGCACCGGCTCGGCGACCGGGATCGCACGCCGCTGGCGCAGGTGATCGATCGCGGCGTTGCGCGCGAGGCGCACGAGCCAGCTGAGGAACGGGGCGCCGCGGTCCTCGTAGCGGGCGAGGCTGTCGCTCAGCTTGGCGAAGACCTGCTGGGTGACGTCCTCGGCCTCGTGGTGGTTGCGCAGGATCGAGCCGACGTAGCTGTACACGTTGTCGGCGTAGCGGATGTAGAGGAAGCGGATCGCGTCGGCGTCGCCGGCCTTCGCGCGCTCGACGGCGAGGCTTGTCGCGCGGGCCGCGTCCGGGCTCTCGATGGCGGCGCTGCGCAGGCGGAAGGCGACAATCGGTGCAGGGTCGTGCGCCCGGCGAGCCTGCGTGGCCTGGCGATGGGGAGCTTGCGGAGTGGCGGTCGGTGTCATGCCTGAAGACTCAGGCTTGACTGCCTACCCGGTGGGGTGATCTTCGGCTACCCCACAGGTGAGAAAACTCACCCCGCGGTTCGGCCCGTTTTTCGCGCGATCTTCACCACGGACCGCCTGCAGTTCCCCCAATCATGAGCTCTTCTTTACCTCTAGCATCCTCGGATTCGCGATGTCAACGCCGGAGACCCTCAGCGATGCCCCGCACGGCGGGGCCCAGGCCGTCATACGGCTGGTGCTCGTCGATCGTGACGCGCTGGCCCGCCGCGGCATGCGCGAGACGGTCACGGGCGGGGGCGAGTTCGTCGTCGCGGGCGAGGCCGCGCACGAGTCGGAGGCGCTGGCCTGCGTACGCCGCGAGCGCCCCGACCTGGTGCTGATCGACATCGGCTACCCGCTCCTCGACGGGATCGCCACAGCGCGCGAGCTGCGCCGCCAGATCCCCTCGACGCGGATCGTCTTCTGCTCGATCACCGACGACGAGGACACCGCCGTGCGCGCCTTGCGCGCGGGCGCCGTCGGCTACGTGCGCAAGGACCTCGAGTACGGCCCCCTGTCACGCGCGCTGCGCGGAGCGCTCGCCGGCGAGGCGGCGATCTCTCGCCAGCTCGGGATGCGCCTGATCGAGGAGCTCTACCGCCACAGCGAGCCGTCCCAGCGTCTTCGTCCCGCCGGGGGCGAGCTGACCACGCGCGAATGGCAGGTCCTCGACCTGCTGATCGACGGCGCCGGAACGGCCGACATCGCCGAGACGCTCGGCTTGGCGATCGAGACGGTCCGAAGCCACATCAAGCACGTCCTGCGCAAGCTCGGCGTGCGCACGCGCGGCGAAGCGGTCGAGATCGCGCGGCGGCTGCGCGGCCGGCGTCGCTGAACGCCGTGGCGGCAGGATTCTCAGGCCCGCGCGAGAATCCTCCCTTCGTCGCCCGCCGCTTGGGGGCGAAGATCACCAACTTCTTCGACGATACCTCACCGATGAGCTCTGCACGGACGCAGCGAGAGTCGTCCGGCGAGATCCAGTCAGAGGGGGCAGCAGCGTCGTGAGGCATCTAACAGCAGCAGCAGCCGAGACAGAGCAGATCGGCGCCGTCGCGGCGCAGGCCCTGTCGGACATCCACTCCGCGCTCTACGGCCAGCCGCCGCGGGCGAGCAGGGCCTGGATCGAGGGCGACGCGATCCTGCTCGTGATGCGGCTGCCGGTCGACGGCGCGGCTCGCCGCGGCGACCCGCCGCTCGGCGCGATCCAGAAGATGGTCTCCGCGACCGTCCAGCGGCGAACCGGCGTGTCACTGCGCACCGCCGGTTCGAACGCCGACACCGACCGCGGCCTCGTCGTGCTCGCCTTCGAGCGGCTGCGCGCCGGCACCGACGCCCTCGAGGAGGACGCGGAGTTGCCCGCCGGACCCGTCTTGGGCTCTGGCTGAGCGCCCCGAGCCCGCTCCACCGCCGAGCGCTGAGGTGCTCGGCATCCCCCTCGCGATCACCTCCTACGCCGAGGTGGCCGACTGGATCGAGGCGATGCTGGCGAGCGGCTCGCGGGGCAGCGTGTCCGCCGCCGCCGTCCATCTCGTGATGCGCGCCCAGGAGAGCGCGGAGGTGATGGCGGCCGTCCTCGCCGCGACGCTCGTCGTCCCCGACGGCCAGCCGCTCGTCTGGGCGCTTCATGCCCTCGGCCACCGCGCCGCGACGCGCGTCTACGGTCCCGACCTGATGGCGCTGTGCTGCCAGCGCGCGGCGGCGGCGGGTACCCCGATGTACCTCTACGGCGGTCGCGACGAGGCCGCGCTCGACGCCCTCCGCGCCGCGCTCGTGGAACGCCATCCGGGAATCGCGATCGCCGGCGGCTTCTCGCCGCCCCACCGCGAGCTGACGGCGCAGGAGGAGGACGCGGTGGTCGCGCGCATCGAGGACTCGGGCGCGCAGATCGTCTGGGTCGGGATCGGCCAGCCGCGCCAGGAGCAGTGGATGGCGCGGATGCGCGGGCGGCTGAGCGCCCCGATGCTGGCGGCGGTCGGGGCGGCGTTTGACTTTCACGCCGGCCTCGTCCCGCAGGCGCCGGCGTGGATGGGCCGCCGCGGCCTCGAGTGGAGCTACCGCCTGGCTCGCGAGCCGCGCCGGCTGTGGCGGCGCTACGCGCGCTACAACCCGCGCTTCGTCGCCGCCTTCGCCCGCCAGTACGCCGCTGCGCGGCGCCGCGGCGGCGCGAGGGAATAGCCTCTCTGCGCGGATGAGCTACGACGTCGCGATCGTCGGCCTCGGGCGGGTCGGACTGCCCCTTGCACTGGCCTTCGCCGACCACGGCCTGAGCGTCCTCGGCATCGACAACGACGCCGAGCGGCTGGCGGCGGTGCGAGCGCGCGAGATGCCGTTTCGCGAACCGGGCGCCCAGGAGCTCCTCGACCGCCTCGATATCGGGCTGTCGGCGGAGGTCGGCGACGCCACGGACGCGCGCCACATCGTGCTGACGCTCGGAACGCCGTCCTTCTCGCACATCGAGATCGACATCAGCCAGATCCGCTCGGCGGTCGATCAGCTCGCGGGTGGCCTCGGCGGCGGGCAGTCGCTGGTGCTGCGCTCGACGGTCGGCCCCGGCACGACCGACTTCGTCGCGGCCTACCTGCACCGCCACACCGGCCTCGTCGTCGGGCGCGACATCTATGTCGCCCACGCACCGGAGCGGATCGCCGCGAGCCGCTTCTTCTCCGAGATCGGAACCCTCCCGTGCATCGTCGGCGGCGCCGAGCCCGAGAGCGGGCGCGTCGTCGGCGAGCTGTTCGCGCTGCTCGGCGCGCCGGTCGTGCAGACGACGGCCGTGCACGCCGAGCTCGCGAAGATCTGGACCAACATCCTTCGCTACTCGACGTTCGCCCTGCCGAACCTGCTGATGATGGACTGCGAGCAGTACGACGCGAACGTCTTCGAGGTGATCGAGCTGATCAACCGCGACTACCCGCGCGGCGGGATCGCGATGCCCGGCCTGACCGCCGGGAGCTGCCTGCGCAAGGACTTCGCCTTCTCCGAGGAGCGCTCCAACTCGCCGGGGATGCTGCTCGCCGTCTCGCGCGTCAACGAGTCGGTGCCGCTGTTTCTGGTGCGCGGGCTGGCGCGGCGGCTGGGCTCGCTCGAGGGCCGCCGCGTCGGAGTGCTCGGGCTGGCTTTCAAGTCCGACACCGATGACGAGCGGGACAGCCTCTCGCACAAGCTGATCCGCCTACTCGAGCGCGAGCTCGCCGAGGTCGCCGTCCACGACCCCGTCGTCGCGACCACCACGGCGCCGCTGGCCGACGTCGTCGCCGGCGCCGACGCGATCGTCGTCGCCACCGACCACAGCGAGTTTCGCCGGCCGCAGACGCTCGCGGCGATCGCCGCAGGCGCGGGGCCCGAATGCCTGATCGCCGACCCCTGGAACTGCTGGGGGTCGGGGCAGCTGTTCGCCTACGTCTCGGAGATCTCGGCTGCGTGAGCCGCGTCCTGGTCACCGGCGGCGCGGGGATGATCGGCCAGGCGATCGTGCGCCGGCTCGTGCGCGACCCGGACTTCGAGGTGCGCGTCTCCGACGAGCGCGAGGCGCCGAGCTGGATCCGCGAGGCCGCCGAGGTGCACACCGGCGACCTGCGCGAGCCGGCCGTGGCGCGCGCGGCGGTCGCGGGGGCCACGCACGTCATCCACTGCGCGGCGATCGTCGGCGGCATCGCCAACTTCCACCGCCTCCCCTACACGCTCACCGAGGTCAACAACGCCCTCTACAACGGCGTGATCGGGGCCGCGATCGAGCAGGGCGTGGAGCGCTTCGTCTACATCTCGAGCTCGATGGTGTTCGAGCGCGCCGAGGTCTTCCCGACGCCTGAGGAGCACATCCACGAATGCCTCCCGCCGCGCTCGGCCTACGGCTTCTCGAAGCTGACCGGCGAGGTCTACTGCCGCGCCGCCCACGAGCAGTTCGGCCTCCCCTACACGATCTGCCGCCCCTTCAACGCCTACGGACCGGGCGAGATGCCGGCCGATGAGCCGGGGATCGCGCACGCCGTGCCGGACCTGATCCGCAAGGTCCTCGGCGGCCAGCGGCCGCTTGCGATCTTCGGCTCGGGGGAGCAGACGCGGACCCTGACCCACGTCGACGACATCGCCGCGGGCGTGGTCGCGGCGCTGCGCTCGCCGGCCGCGCTGAACGAGGACTTCAACATCTCGGCATCGCGGGAGCTGACCGTTGCCGAGATCGCGCGCGCCGTCTGGGAGGCCTGCGGCGAAGACCCGGCGGAGTTCGCGCTGGATCATTTGCCAAGCTTCCCGGTCGACGTCCAGCGCCGCTGGCCCTCGGTCGAGAAGGCGCGACGGCTGTTGGCGTGGGAGGCTGCGATCGAGTTGTCCGAAGGCATCGCCGCGACCGTGCGGTGGTTGCGCGAACGGGAGGTGCTGGCCAGTTGAAGAAGCGATCGGCTCTGATCACCGGCATCACGGGGCAGGACGGCTCCTACCTCGCCGACCTGCTGCTCGAGAAGGGCTACGACGTGCACGGGATGGTGCGGCGCTCCTCGACGGAGCGCTCTGAGCGCATCGAGCACCTGCGCGACCGGATCACGCTCCACCAGGGCGACCTGCTCGACCAGCGCTCGCTCGTGGACACGCTGCGCGCGAGCAACCCCGACGAGATCTACAACCTCGCCGCGATGTCGTTCGTGGCCGTCTCGTGGGTCCAGCCGACGCTGACCGCGGAGTTCACGGGCGTCGGCGTGACACGGATCCTCGAGGGGATCCGCGAGGTCTGCCCGCAGGCGCGCTTCTACCAGGCATCGTCGTCTGAGATGTTCGGCAAGGTCCGCGAGGTCCCCCAGACCGAGCTGACGCCGTTCTACCCGCGCTCCCCCTACGGCGTGGCCAAGGCCTACGGCCACTTCATCACCGTCAACTACCGCGAGAGCTACGACCTCCACGCGACAAGCGGAATCCTCTTCAACCACGAGTCCCCGCGGCGCGGGCTCGAGTTCGTGACCCGCAAGATCACCTGGCACGCCGCTGCGATCAAGCTCGGCCTCGTCGAGGAGCTCCACCTCGGCAACCTCGACGCGGAGCGCGACTGGGGCTATGCCAAGGACTACGTCGAGGCGATGTGGCTGATGCTCCAGCAGGATGAGCCCGAGGACTACGTGATCTCGACCGGCGTCGCGCACTCGGTGCGCGAGTGCCTCGACATCGCCTTCGACCAGGCCGGCCTCGAGGTCGATCGCCATGTGCGCCACGACAGCGACCTCGTCCGCCCGGCCGAGGTCGACCACCTGATCGGCGACCACTCGAAGGCGACGAAGCAGCTCGGCTGGAAGCCCACGACCGGCTTCGAGGAGATGATTCGCCTGATGGTCGACGCCGACATGAAGTTGCTTCGGGGCTTGTAGAGCGATCGGATGAGCGAGCCCCAACAGGCCCGAACGGCCGTCCTGACGGGCGCCTCCTCGGGCATCGGCGCGGCGACGGCGCGCGCGCTCTGTGCGCAGGGCCACCGCGTCGCGCTGCTCGCGCGCCGCGGCGAGCGGATCCGCGCGCTCGCGGCCGAGCTGGGTGGCCGGGCGCTGGCGATCGAGGCCGACGTCACCGATCGCGACTCGCTCGTCGCGGCGGCCGCGCAGGTGCGGGGCGAGCTCGGGCGGGCGGAGATCCTCGTCAACAACGCCGGCGTGATGCTGCTCGGCCCGTTCTCCTCCGAGCAGCGAGACGACTACCGGGCGATGATCGAGGTCAACCTGCTCGGGGCGATCACGGCAACCGAGGTCTTCCTCAGCCAGCTCCGCGACGGCGGTGGCGATCTCGTCAACATCTCCTCGGTCGCCGGGCGCACGGCTCGACCCGGCAACGCCGTCTACGCGGCGACCAAGTGGGGATTGGGCGGCTTCTCGGAGGCCCTGCGCCAGGAGCTTCACCCCGACGTCCGCGTCACCGTGATCGAGCCGGGCGCCGTCGCGACGGAGCTCTCAGACCACATCACGCACGCCGAGACGAAGCGGGCCACGCAGCAGTTCGCCCGCGACATCACGGTCATGGCGGCCGAGGACATCGCCGAGGTGATCGCCTTCGCGGTCTCGCGGCCGCGCCACGTGACGCTGAACGAGATCCTCGTGCGTCCCACGGCGCAGCTGCGCTGAGTACCCCCACCTGCAGCCCGCCGCGCCGACGCGCTACGCTCGCTCCATGACACTCACGGACCCTTCGATCAGCGTCGATCGGATCGCCGAGCTGCTCGGCGATGACGCCGACGAGCTGCTCGCGCACACCTCGAGCACGATCGACTCATCGCTGCTGCACCTGCCGGGCCCCGACTTCATCGATCGCGTGCTCGCCGCGACCGATCGAAGCAACACGGTCCTCCGCAACCTCGCCCAGCTGTTCGGCCACGGCCGCCTCGCCGGCACCGGCTACGTCAGCATCCTCCCCGTCGACCAGGGGATCGAGCACTCGGCCGGCGCGAGCTTCGCGCCCAACCCGATCTACTTCGATCCGCAGGCGATCGTCGAGCTCGCGATCGAGGGCGGCTGCAACGGCGTCGCCTCGACGGTCGGCGTCCTCGGCGCCGTCAGCCGCCGCTTCGCCCACCGCATCCCGTTCATCGTCAAGCTGAACCACAACGAGCTGCTGACCTACCCGAACCGCTTCGACCAGGTCCTGTTCGCGAGCGTCCAGCGCGCCTGGGAGCTCGGCGCCGCCGGCGTCGGCGCGACGATCTACTTCGGCAGCGAGGAGTCGACGCGCCAGATCGTCGAGATCTCGCAGGCCTTCGAGGAGGCCCACTCGCTCGGGATGTTCACGGTTCTGTGGTGCTACCTGCGCAACCCGGCCTTCAAGCAGGACGGCGTCGACTACCACCTGTCGGCCGATCTGACGGGCCAGGCCAACCACCTCGGCGTCACGATCGAGGCCGACATCATCAAGCAGAAACTGCCCGAGAACAACGGCGGCTACACCGCGCTCGGCAAGGAGTACGGGAAGACGAGCCCGCTCGTCTACAGCGAGCTGACGAGCGATAACCCGATCGATCTGTGCCGCTACCAGGTCGCCAACTGCTACATGGGCCGCGCCGGGCTGATCAACAGCGGCGGAGCCTCCTCGGGGGCGACCGACCTCGCCGAGGCGGTCCGCACGGCGGTGATCAACAAGCGCGCCGGGGGGACGGGCCTGATCAGCGGTCGCAAGGCGTTCCAGCGCCCGATGCACGAGGGCGTCGAGCTGCTGAACGCGATCCAGGACGTCTACCTGGCGCCCGAGATCACGATCGCCTGAGCGCCGCGAGGTCGGCCTCGACCATCTGCGCGACGAGCGCTTCGAAGCTCGTCTCCGCGCGCCACCCGAGACGCTCGTGCGCTCGGGCGGGGTCGCCGACGACCGGGTGAAGCTCGGGCGCGCGAACGAGCGCCGGGTCGACGCGCAGCCGCCCGTCGGGCTCGATCCCGGCGCAGGCAAACGCCGTCTCGACCAGCTGCGCGACCGAGTGCCCGACGCCGCTCGCCAGCACGTAGTCGCCCGGCTGCTCGGCGGCGGCCATCAGCCGTAGCGCCGCGACGATGTCGGTCGCCGCCGACCAGTCGCGGATCGCCGCGGTGTTGCCGAGCACGAGCTCCTGCTGGCGGCCGAGGCTGATCGCCGCGACGGCGGCGCTCACCTTGCGCGTGATGAAGGCCGGATCGCGCCGCGGCGATTCGTGGTTGAAGAGGATCGCGGAGGACAGATGCAGGCCGTCGCGCTCGCGCAGCAGGCCGACGAGCTGGTGGCCGGCGAGCTTCGCGACGCCGTAGGGCGAGCTCGGCCGGCACGGCGTGTCCTCGTTCTGCGGGCTCGGCGCGTCAGGCCCGAAGATCTCGCGCGAGGTCGCGAACACCGTGTGCGCACCGGGCGCCTCCGCGCGAACGGCCTCGATCAGCTCGGCGGTGACCGTCGCGATCCCGTGCACCGAGTCGGCGAGCAGCTCCCAGGAGGCCGGCACGAACGTCGGCGCGGCGAGGTGGTAGATCTCGTCGGGCACCGCGGCGGCGACGATCCGGCGAAGCGTCCCGCGCTCCAGCAGGTCGCCGGTGTGAAACGTGGCGGCGTCGCGAACCCCATCGAGGCGGTCGGTCCCGCGGTCGGCCCCCTCGCGCAGCACCCCGTGCACCTCGACGCCTTCGGCCAGCAGCAACTCGGCGAGGTAGGAGCCGTCCTGGCCGCTGATGCCGGTGATGAGCGCGCGGCGGGGCATCCCCGACGGATCCTATGAGTAGATCGCGGCGAGCGTCGAGGCGATCCGCCCCGGGTCGAGGCGCTCGCGCGCCGCGGCGAGCGCGGTCTCTCCCGCCGCCGGATCGCCGGCCAGAGCCGCAACCGTCTGCGCCAGCGCCGCCGCGTCGCCCGGCGCCGAGAGCCACTCGCGCGGGACCAGCTCGCGCAGCGCGCCGATATCCGACGCCGCGACGGGCAGCCCGGCCGCCAGCGCCTCCGCCGCGGCGAGGCCGAACGTCTCGGCGGTCAGCGACGGCATGACCGCCAGCCGCGCCCCCGTCCGCAGCTTCGCGAGCGCCTCGGCATCGACGCTCCCCGCAAACGTGACGCCGGGCGCGCCCTCGTGGAGCGAACGCTCCGATCCCTCGCCGGCGACGACCAGCGGCACGCCGGCCTGCGCGCAGGCGGCCACGGCGACGCCGAGCCCCTTCTCGGGCTCGAGCCGCCCCGCCAGCAGGGCGTAGGAGCCGCGCGCAGCCTGCGATGCCGCCACGATCGCCCGAACCGGGTCGGCGACGACGTGAACGCTGCGCGGCAGCGGCGCCCCCAGCGCTCGCAGCCGCGCGTGCGCGAACTCGCTCGGCACGATCGCGGCGTCGATCAGGCCCGCCGCGCGCCGCTGCCACAGCGCGAGCGACGCGGCGTAGACGAGCGCCTCGCGAGCGTCGCCGCGGCAGTTGTGAAGCACGCCCGGCAGCGTGTTGCGCCCGTGGCAGCGAGTGCACTCGCTGCCCTGCGTGAAGCAGATCCCGACGGCACAGACGCTTCGGTACTGGTGGAAGTGCGCGACCACGCGCGCGCCCGCCTGACGGGCCGCCGCGAGCGCCCGCCAGCCAAGCGAAGGGTGGAGGTTGTGGGCGTGCACGACGCGCGCGTTCGTGCGTCGCACCGCGCGCGCGACCTCATCGGGCGCGAGGCCGCCGCGCAGCATCCCGGCCGCGGCCTGCCGGCGGCCGAGCAGCGCCGAGTCGCGAGTCAGGAGCTCGGCGTCCTCGCCGAGGTGCTCGCGGACGAGCCAGAGCAGGTTCTCGACGGCGCGCTCCTCGCCGCCGCTTTGCCGGTAGCGGTTGTGGACGAAGAGAATCACGGTCGCGCGAACCTACACTCACACCCTGACATGGGTCCCTCTGCCTCAATCGTGATCCCCACGCGCGACCGGCCCGACTACCTCGCGGTCGCGCTCGCGTCGGTGGCACCCCAGGCGCAGGCGGCGGGCGCCGAGCTGATCGTCGTCGACGACGGCGCGAGCGAGGCGACGCGGAGCGCCGCCGAGCGCTTCGGCGCCCGCTACGTCGCGCTCGGGCAGCCGCGCGGGCTGAATGCCGCGCGAAACGCCGGGATCGACGCGGCCTCCGGCGAGTTGCTGGCCTTCATCGACGACGACGTCGAGGTGCACCCCGGCTGGCTTGCCGCGCTGCTGCAGGCGGCGTCGGCCGACCCCGGCGCCGGCGTCCTGACCGGCCCGATCGTGGCTCGCCTCGAGGGTCGAGCGCGCAGGACGTGCGGGCGCGAGGGTGCGCCGATCACGCACTCGAACCCGGGCGGCGGGGACCGCGACGTACGGCGCGCGTGGGGCGCCAACATGGCGATCCGCCGCTCGGCGATCGATGCGGTCGGCCGCTTCGACCCCCACCGCCACGTCTGGAGCGGAGATGAGGAGGAGTGGGAGGAGCGCCACCTGCGTGCCGGGGGGCGGATCCGGTTCGTCGCCGCCGCCGGCCTCGATCACCGCCGCGCCGCCCACGACGCGCGCCTCATCGCCCTGATGCGCGTCGCCGCCGTGCGCGGCCGCGAGGCCCGCGACTACGACGAGGAGAACGGCCGCGCCCCCTCGCTCGCCGCCGAGCTGCGCGTGTTCGCGGGCTGTCTCTGGCACACGCTGCGGCGCGGCTGCGAGAACGGGCCGGTGATGGCGGCGCACAGCTTCGGCCGGCTGGCGCGCGCCCGCCGCCGCGACCGCGACAGTCCGCGCGGGGACCCCGGCGATGACTTCCTGTCGGGGGAGAGCGGGACGATCGGTGGCCGCCGCGACCTGCTGCGCGCCGCGCAGGACGGAGCCCTCGAGGTGCGCGGCGGATGGCAGCTGTGGCGCGCTCGGCGCGCGGCGCGGCGACTCGGGCCGCGCCGGGTGCTCGTGCTGTCGGTCGTTCGCGAGGCGAACCGGCCGACGTATGAGCGCGCGCTCGAGAACCTGCGCGATTCGCGCGCCTGCGAGGTGGTCGCGCTCGAGCGAGCGCCGGGCGAGGCCGCCAAGTTCGCCAACCTCAACCTCCTGGCCGAGCGGGCGATGCTCGACGCCTTCGACTGGATCGTCGTGATGGACGACGACGTCGAGCTCCCGGCGGCGTTTCTCGACCCCTTCATCCACCTCGCCGAGCGCTTTGGCCTCGTCCTCGCCGCCCCCGCCCACCGCATGCGCTCGCACGCCGGCTGGCCGCTGACGCGACGGCGCTGGGGAAGCGTCGTGCGCGAGACGGCGTTCGTTGAGATCGGCCCGCTGACGGCGCTGGCGCGCGCGACCTTCGCCGATCTGCTGCCCTTCCCGGCCGAGGCCGGCATGGGCTGGGGCCTCGACGCACACTGGTCGTGGCTGGCGCGCGAGCGCGGCTGGCGGGTCGGGATCGTCGACCTTCTACCGATCGCGCATCGCGGCGCTCCGGCTGCCTCGGCCTACGCGCGCGAGGAGGCGGTCGCCGCGGCGCGGGCGTTCCTGGCCGAGCACCCCTACCTGCCGGTGCGCGAATCCCAGCGCACGCTCGCCGTGCACCGCCGATGCGCGTAGCGGTCGTCGCCGAGTTCTATCCGCGCCGGGGCGACGGCGTGCTCGGCGTCTGGGCGCACCGCCAAGCGCTGGCCGCACGCGACGCGGGCGCGGAGGTGTCGGTGTTCGTGCTTCATCGCCTGGTGCCCCCGCTTGGCCAACCGCGGTCGCTATGGGCGCTGGCGCGCCAGCCGACCTTCACGCAGCCCGACGGCCTCCCGGTGCGCTACGTCCGCTATGTCTCACCGCCGCGCTCGCGCGCCTACGCCCGCTGGGGCGCCTACGCCGCGCCGGCGCTGCGGCGAGCGCTGCGCCGCCATGGCCCGTTCGATGTGATCCACGCCCACTACGCCGTCCCGGCCGCCGACGCCGTGCTGCGCGCGGGCATCGACGCTCCGCTCGTCGTGTCGGTCCACGGCGGCGACGTCCTGTGGACCAGCTCGCACGTTCCGGGCGGGCGCGAGGCGGTCGAGCGGGGCCTCGCGGCCGCGCGCCTGGTGCTCGCCAACAGCGCCGGGATCGAGGCCCTCTCGCGCGAGCATGGCGCGCGCGAGGTGCGCGTCGTCCACCTCGGCGCCGACGTGCCGCCGGTGCCCGGCGAGCCAGCGGCGCAGCCGCTGATCGCCAGTCTCGGACACCTCGTCGCGCGAAAGCGCCACGCCGACGTCCTGCGTTCGCTGGCGCAGCTCCCCGGCGTGCGCTACCTGATCGTCGGCGACGGACCCGAGCGGGGGCGCCTTGAAGGGCTCGCCGGGGAGCTCGGCGTGGCGGCGCGCGTCGAGTTCGCGGGTCAGCTCGAGCCGGGGCAGGCGGCGCGGCGGATCGGCGCCGCGTGGTGCCTCGCGATGCCCTCGACGGAGGAGGCGTTCGGCGTCGCCTACATCGAGGCGATGGCGGCCGGCGTGCCGGCGGTCGGCCGCGCGGGCGAGCCGGGCCCCGAGGAGATCGCCGCCGCCGGCGCCGGCATCGAGCTCGTCGAGACGGACCGGCTGACCGACGCGCTTCGCCGCCTCACCAGCGACCGCGCCGCGCGCGACAGGCTCGGCGCCGCCGCGCGCGAGACGGTGCTTCGCGAGTTCACGTGGCGGCTGTGCGGCGAGCGGACCGTGGCCGCCTATGCCGAGGCGCGCGCGTGAAGCCGGTCCTGTTCGTGACAGGACACGTGCCGGCGGACCGGCGCGGCGCCTTCGAGCGACTCCACGAACGAGTCGGGATCGAGCTTGCGCTGTTCGGCGGGCGCCATCTCCACGGCTTCGAGCCGACCGAGCCGCCGGCCTCGCTGCCGCACCACCTCGTCGCGCAGCGCGACGTGGCCGCGCTCGTGCGCTCCGGCGCCTACCGCGCGGTGGTCGTCGGAACCGGCGGACGCGTGGCGTTGCCGGCCGCGTGGCGCGCAGCGCGCCGGTCCGGCGTCCCATTCGTGTTCTGGGCCGCGTTGTGGCGCACGCCGCGCACGGCCGCGCACCTCGCCGCCGCCCCGCTGATGCGCACGATCTACCGCGACGCGACGGCGATCGTGACCTACGGCGCGCACGTCAGCGACTACGTCCGTCGCCGCGGAGCGACACGCGTGTTCATCGCTCCACAGGCGGTCGACAACGAGTTCTGGTCGGCTGCAGCCGCGCCACGCGACGGCGAGCGCTTCTCACTCGCGTTCGCCGGCCGCGCGGCGCGCGAGAAGGGCCTCGCGGTGCTGCTCGATGCGTGGCGGCGCGCCGGCCTTAATGGGATCTTCACGGTCGCCGGCGATGATCGTCGAATACCGCCTGATGTGGTCGCCGCGGGACGCCTCGATCGCCGGCAACTGCGCAACTTATTCGCCTCCGCAGACGTTGTGGCTGTACCGTCGATCGTCACTCGGCGGTTCATCGAACCGTGGGGGCTCGTCGTCAACGAGGCCATGAACCAGGGAGCAGCAATCATCGCAACGGATGCCGTGGGAGCCGCCGCGGGCGGCCTCGTGCGCGACGGCCGAAACGGGCTGATCGTGCCCGCCGGCGACGCGCAGGCGCTGGCCGGCGCGCTCGTCTCGCTGGCCGCCGATCGCACTCGCTGCGCCGCGCTCGGGGCAAACGGCCGCGAGGACGTCCGGGCGTACACCTTCGACGCCTGGGCTCAGAGCTTTGCCGACGCGCTCGAATTCGCCGTTTCGCATGGCGCGGAGGGGGGAAGGGCCGGATGATGCTCCGCCGATCGGCGCGGGTTCTTGTTGCGCTGCTCGCTGTCGCATGGTCGATCGCCGGCGCGGACGTGGCTTTCGCCGGGTACCCGAACTCGGTGGATGGCGCCCTGGCTGACTGCGGCGCGGGCCACGACCCGCTGGTCGGCCATTACAGCGTCGCCGTGCTGCACAAGGCCCTCAGGCAACTGAACACCAACTCGCTGCAGTACACGACCTGCTCGGACGCGCTCACGCAGGCCCTCCGTGCAGACCTGCTTCCGAAGCGTAGACCGCGCTCGCGCCCGCGCTCAAACAAGCCGGTCACGAAGCCGAGCGGCCCCGTCGTCAAGCCCACCCCGTCGGCGATCCGCCGGCGCGTGCACGAGATCCAGAACTGGGGCGGCGGGCGGATCACGCTGCCGACCGGCGCGACGGTGACTCCGGGCACCGTGACGGCGCGCAGCGCGGGCTTCCTCTCGAACCTACCAACCCCGCTCCTGGTTGTGTTGGCGGCGCTGCTCGCGGCAGTGGTGGCCGTCGCGGGCCGCGCGCTCCAGACCGTTGTCCGCGCACGCCGCACCCGTTAGCCACGGCGAGCGCCCGCCGCTGACCGCGGTCGCCGCGCGGGCGGCGAGCCGTTCCTGGCTGGCGGTGGCGATCGGCGCGGCGATCGCCGTGATCTGCTTCGCCGCGACCGGCGGCATCGTCTCGAGCGCCGGCGGCTATGTGCGCGGCTCGACCCTGACTGCGAACACCGTCATCGAGATCGCGCTGACGCTCGCCGGCGGAGCGCTCGTCGTGGCCGCCTGCGCGCTCGCGCCGGCGGGCCGCGTGAGGATCGCCGGAATCGGCGCGGCGCTCGCGCTGTTCGCGCTCGCCGCGCTGACGGCGCTGTCGGTCGGCTGGTCGGTCGCGCCGTCGAGCTCGTGGCTCGAGGCCAATCGCACGCTCGCCTATGCAGCGACCTTCGCCGGGACGATCGCCCTGGTGCGGCTGTGCGGCTCGCGCTGGCGCAGCTTGATCGCGGGCGTGCTGCTCGCGACGGGCTTCGTCTGCGCGTACGCGCTGCTCAGCAAGGTCATCCCCGAGTCGCTCGATCGAGCCGACCAGTTCGCGCGGCTGTCCGTGCCGTTCTCCTACTGGAACGCGGTCGGGCTCACGGCGGCGCTGGGCATCCCGCCCGCTCTGTGGCTCGCCGCTCGCCGCGAGGGTCACGGAGCGCTGAACGCGCTCGCCGCGCCGGCGCTCTGCCTGCTGCTCGTGACGCTGGTCCTCTCCTACTCGCGCGGCGCGGTCCTTGCGGCGGTGATCGGCGCCGGCCTGTGGTTTGCGTTCGTGCCACTGCGCCTGCGAGCTCTTGCGGTCGGCGCGATCGCCGCGATCGCCGCGGGCGCGGTGCTTCTGTGGACGCTCAAGCAGCCCGCGCTCACCGACGACCACGTCGGCCTCGGCGCACGCGGTTCAGCGGGCCATCGCCTTGGCCTGTTGCTGCTCGCCGCGCTGATCGTCAGCTACTGCGCCGCCCTCGTGCTGCGCTTCGCCGCCGAGCGCAACCCGTTGCCGGCGGCGCGGCGGCGCACGCTCTCGATCGCGGTGGCGGTCATGCTCGCGCTGGTCCCCGTCGGGGGTGTCGCCGCGCTCGCGCACAGCTCGCGCGGGCTGTTCGGCGAGATCTCGCACGGATGGCATCAGCTGACGACGCCGAACGGCGCGCAACCGACCAACGGTGCGAGCCGCCTGACATCCGGCGGGAGCATGCAGGCGCTCTACTGGGACTACGCGCTGAAGGTCTTCGACACCAACCCGGCGCTCGGCGCCGGCGCCGGCGCCTACCCCGTCGCCGACCAGCGTTTCATGACGAGCCACGCGCTCGCCGACAACGCGCACGGCTACGTCTTCCAGACGCTCGCCGACCTCGGCATCGTCGGCCTGCTCGTGAGCCTCGCCGTGGCGGTGCTGTGGTGCTTCTCCGCGGCGCGAGCGGCGGGGCCCTGGCGACGACGCGCGCCGGGCGGCGAGGCCGGCGAGCGAGCGGGCCTTCTGACCCTGATGGCGGTCGTCGTCGTCTTCACGGTCCACTCGGCGGTCGACTGGACCTGGTTCGTCCCCGGCGACGCCATGATCGCGCTGCTGTGCGCGGGCTGGGTCGCGGGCCGCGGGCGCCCGCACGAGCGCCACGAGCCGGGCCGTCCCTCGCTGGCGCGACTCGGCCGCTCACCGCTCGCCGCCGCTGTCGCGGCGACGGCCGTCGCGGTCGCGCTCGTCGTGGCGTGGTCGCAGTGGCAGCCGCTGCGCTCCGAGCAGGCGGCGAGCGACGGTGAGACGGCGATCGCCAACGCCCAGCTCGCGACCCTCTCGGGCGACACGGCGGGCGCCAGGCGCCAGATCGCGATCGCGGTATCCGATGAGCAGAGCGCGGCCTCCTACGACTCACTCGACCTGACGCCGGCGATCGACCTTGCCGACGCGTATGCGCAGGCCGGGCGCCTCAGCGACGGCCAGCGGACGCTCGTGGGGGCGATCGCGCAACAGCCTTCGAACTCCGCGAGCTGGCTGGCGCTGTGGGAGTACGACTACAACACCCTGTTCGACCTGAACGCCGGGAGGCGGGCGCTGAGCGCCGAGTTCTACCTCAACCCGCGCAACCAGGCCAACAACGCGCTCGACCGCGAGTACATCAAGACGCTCAATTGACGGGCGGCTGCGCGGACTCGCGCGCGCTCTTCCACTCCTCGGCCGTCATCGCGTAGATCGCGTGGTCGATGATGCGCGTGCCGATCCGCTCGGCGGCCGGCAGGATGCCCTCGTCGGTGAAGCCGAGCCGCTCGGGGATCGCGCGGCTGCGCGCGTTCGTGACGCCGGCGCGGATCTCGACACGCGCGAGCTTCCACTGGGCGAACGCGTAGTCGAGCAGGGCCGAGACGGCAGCCGTCATCGCCCCCGTCCCCTGCGCCTCGGCGGCGAGCCAGTAGCCGATGCTCGTGCAGCGCCGGTTCCAGTCGATCGCGTGAAATCCGGCGACGCCGATGATGCGGGCGTCGGAGGTGACGGCCAGCTGCATGCCGCGGTTCTCCTCGAACTGGCGGTGGGCGGCGCGGATGAAGGCGAGCGAGTCGACGACGCCGCGCGTCTGCCCGACGAACGGCATCCAGTGCGCGAGATGAATGCGGTTGGAGTCGATCAGCGCGAAGAGCTCTTCGGCGTCATCGTCCTCGAGCCCGCGCAGCCCGCGGCCGTCCCCCAAGTCGACTTCCATGCTCACCCGCTTAAGTCTTACGCAACCGGCGACGGACCCCCGTGGTCGCCGCGCTGCGTAATAGGATCGCCGCGCATGTTCGGGACCCTCGACCACGTCGGCGTGCTCGTCCGCGATCTCGACGCGGGCGTCGCCACGGCGTGCGAGTCGCTCGGCCTCGAGCTCGCGCGGAGCGCCGATCTCGAGCAGTTCGCGATCCGCGCGCGGTTCCTCGGCGAGGGCAGCGGCAGCCTCGAGATCTTCACGTTCACCGACCCTGAGATCCTCGAAGGGCGCCTGGCGGGGCTCGACCGCCGCCTCGACCACGTCGCCTTTCGCGTCGAGGACATCGAGTCGGTCGCGGCGACGCTGCGCGCCTCGGGCGTGCGCTTCTGCGGCCCGGACCGCCGCGAGGACGCGCTTGAGCCGATCCCAACGGGACCGGCTCGTGCGCTGTGGACTCGCCCCGAGACGAGCGGCGGGCTGGCGCTACAGCTCATCGAGCCGCCGCGCAGCTAGCCACGAGCCCGCCGCTGACGCGCCGCACCGCGACGCTCTCGTAGCCGCACGCCTCGAGCAGCATGCGCAGGCTGGCTGCGGTGAAGAAGCGGACGTGGTCAGAGCGCGGATCGAAGTGGCGCTCGAACGCGACGGCCGAGACGGCGAGACGCGCACGCAGCGAGAACGGGTGGTCGGGCGTCGAGGCGACGAGCACCCCGCCCGGCTCGAGCACCCGCGCGACCTCCTCGAGCAGGCCGATCCCGTCCTGAACGTGCTCGAGCACCTCGCCAAGCCACGCCGCGCCGAACGACGCGGCCTCAAACGGCAGCGGCCCTCCCGCATCCGCGAGCACGAACTCGACCCCGGCTGCTCGCTCGCGGGCGCGGCGCAGCGCCTCGGCGGCGACGTCCGTGCCCGCCACGGCAAAGCCCGCGTCGCGCAGCGCCGCCGCGAACCAGCCGCTCCCGCAGCCCACGTCGAGCACCCGAGCGCCGGACGGAAGCAGCCTGATGAGCTCGCCGCGGCGGCTTTCGAAGTGCTCCGGTGGAGCGTCCGGCGCCTCGCTCCAGATCCGGTCGAAGTAGGCCCCCACTGGGGAGAAATCTATCCCTGCACGGCCGGCATCCGAGATACAGTGGCGCGGTACCCGTTCGGGTGGGCACGTGGCCCGCCCCTCTTGCGGCGCAGCGAGGGGATCTTAGGATGAGGGTGGCGTTCGACAGCCGAGCAAAGGGGGATCCGCGCGGGATCGGCCGCTACGTTCGCTGCATGCTCGACGCGCTCCGCGAGACAGCCGGCCCGGCGGCGGACATCACCGAGTCCCACCACCCGCGCGGGAGCGACGTCTTCCATTCCCCGTGGCTCGAGGGGGTCCAGCTGCGCTGCCCCTGCGCGATGGTCGTGACGCTGCACGACCTCGTCGTCCTCAAGCGCCGCGCCGAGTATCTGCGCACCGGCGCCCGCTTTCACCTGCGCTACATGGCCGCGCAGCGCGCCGAGCGCGTGATCGTCCCGACGCGCGTCGTCGCCGCCGACGCCCGCGAGCGCCTCGACATCGAAGCCGAGCGGATCAGCGTGATCCCCGAGGCAGCGGCTTCGACGATGTACCCGCGGCAGGAGGCCGAGATCGAAGCCGTGCGCGCCCGTTACGGCGTTCCGCGCGACTACCTGCTGTGGGTCGGGAGCATGCTTCACCCCGAGCGGCGAAAGCGCGTCGCGGACCTCGCCGCGGCGCCGCGCGAGCTCCCGCTGGTGCTCGCCGGGCCAACGCGCCAGTGGGCTCACGAGCTGCCCGACGTGACGCTGACCGGCCAGGTCGACGACGACGAGCTCGCCGCGCTCTACAGCGGGGCGCGCGCGCTCGTGTTCCCGTCCGATGAGGAGGGGTTCGGCCTCCCGCCGGTCGAGGCGCTCGCCTGCGGCACGCCGGTCGTCGCCTGCGACGCGCCGGCGCTTCGCGAGGTGCTCGACACGCGCGCGACGTTCGTGGAAACCGGTGACATGGAGGGGCTTCTGGCGGCCGGCGCGGCCGCACAGCGCCCCGCCCCCGCGCCGCCGGCGTGGAGCTGGAACGACGCGGCGCGCGCGACGTGGGGCGTCTACGCCGAGGCTCTCGCGGCGCGCTCGCACTCCGCCGCGACGCGGCGCATGCCGCGGCTGTCGCGCGGCGCGTTCTAGTAGGCGCCGTCGCCGCGCAGGACGGCGGGGATCGTCTTGACGAGGATCGCCAGGTCGAGGAACACCGACCAGCGCTCGAGATAGAGGAAGTCGAGGCGCACGAGGTCGTCGAAGTCGAGGTCAGCGCGGCCCGACACCTGCCACAGGCCGGTCATGCCGGGCATCACCTGGTAGCGGCGCAGGTGCCACTCGTCGAGGCGCTCGAAGTCGCGCTGAGGTAGCGGCCGCGGGCCGACCAGCGACATCTGACCGCGCAGCACGTTGACCAGCTGCGGGAGCTCGTCGAGCGAGAAACGGCGCAGCGCGCGGCCGACTAGCGTCAGGCGCGGATCGCGGCGCATCTTGAAGAGCGCGCCGGTGGCCTCGTTGCGCTGCTCGAGGTCGTACTGGCGCGAGTCGGCGCCGACGACCATCGTGCGGAACTTCAGGCACGCGAACGGCATCCCGCCGACGCCCGGGCGGATCGAGCGGTAGAGCACCGGTCCACGCGAGCCGAGCTTGACGGCCGCGGCGATGATCAGGAGCAGTGGGCTCAGCAGGATGATCAGCAGGGTCGCCACGATCAGGTCGAAGGTCCGCTTGAGCGCGAAGTCGAGGCCCTCGAAGACGGGCGGGCGCAGTTCGAACAGCGGGATCGACTGGCCCGGGACGAACTCGGCGCGGTGGACGAGGAGCTCGGTCGTCGAAGGAGCGATCCGCACGCGAACGCCGCGGCTGTGGGCGCGCTCGACGAGCTCGAGCAGCTCGCGCTCGGGGAAGTCGGGGTCGACGATGATCACCTCATCGACGGGGTGGCTGTCGATCGCCTGGCCGATCTCGTTGAGCGAGCCGAGCGAGCGGAGGCCCTCGCCAGCCTGACGGCGCGTGCGCGAGACGAAGCCGACGATCTCGACCGCCGGCTGCGGCGCCGCCTGGATGGCGTTCGCGACGGCCTCGATGTGGTGCGCGGTGCCGACGAGGATCGCCCGGCGGCGGTAGCCCGCGAGACGTAGCAGCACGCCCGACACGCGCTCGTAGCCCTGCCTGAAGCCGGTGACGTAGATGAGCGCGAAGAAGAACGAGCCGTAGAAGATGTAGTAGGAGGAGTAGTAGCGGCCAGGGCCGCTGACGAGCGCGAAGATCACCGCGACGACCATCACCTGGAAGAGCGTCGCGAGGATCCGCGTGAAGCCCGGCCGCTCGCCGCGATCGGCGTACATGTCCGATCGTGCGAACAGCAGCATCGTCACCAGGAAGGCGAAGGCGACGATCGTGCGCGTCTGGTGGAAGGCCTGGCCCGTGAGCCGGCTCTGGCCGTGTACGACGTCCTTGAGGTACAGCGCCGTGAAGATCGCAAGGAAGACGCCCGCGAAGTCGAGCGCCATCAGGACGCCGACGCGCGCGGCGCGCCGCGCGACCGACCAGCGCAGCAGGAACGACAGCACCGGAGGGCGCTTTGCGCGCACGTCACGGTCGCCGAGCTGGATCGGCTGCTTCGGTACTAGACGCGGCGGGGTGGAAGCGGGTTCCGTTGACGGGTCAGCGGCCACGCGTATGGTCTCGAGAGGACTGGCCATCTGGCTTATCCAACGCCCCACTCTGGCAGATGTTGCGCTGTAGCGCCAGCGATGCCAGCTGACTACCCATTTTGGCAGCGACTCAGGCGGAAGGCGTACGGATGGCGGGAAACGCCCGCCGCGGCCGGCAGCAATTTCCCCACCGCCAGGGGAGGCGACGAACCCGAATCCGCGAGGGACGGCGCTACCTTGCGAAGGCCCCGCCCAACTCCTAGTTCCCTCCTCTCGATTAGGAAGCGGCGGCCACGAACGATCGGCCGGCAGCGCCGGTCGTTCGTGCGTTCGGCCTCGAACACGCGGGCTGGTCGGGGCCCCCGCCGGCCGGCACTACGGCAAGATCGTGAAGACCTGGCAATGGCGCGGCGTCACGGCTCCGAAGTGCCGGCGGTCGAGTGTGACGACGACGTCGGTGTCAAGTCGCTCGGCGAGCGCGATGAGCGAAGCGTCGGTACCCCCCAGCGGAAAGTCGGAGTACTGCGCGACGAGTTCCGCCATGCGCGCGAAGTCCTCCGTCGTCGGCGCCTCGACGTCCATCTCACCCAGGCCGTCGATGAACCGCGCCTCAGCAGCGGCGCCGAGGCGACGACCGACGAAGTAGGTGGCTTCGGCGATCACCAGCGCCGGGATGACGAGGCGCAGGTCGCCGCGCTCAAGCGTCGCACGCGCCGCGACGTGGTCCTGGTCGTCGTCATCGGCGACTGCGTAGAGCGGCCCTGCGTCAACGATCGCCAGAGACGTCATGCCACTCCTGCTCGAGCAGCGGCTCCATGTTCCGCGCCGTCGTCCTGTGCCCGCTTCTGCCGAGGCTCGCGATCGGGAGCCTCCTCGGCGAGTCCTCGTGACCCACGCCGAGGTCTCTGGCAAGGGCGACTCTGGCGACTTCGGAGACGGACACGCGTCGACGCTTGGCCTCCCGCGTGAGCGCCAGCGCAATGTCCGCCGGGAGGGAGATTGTGGTGCGCTTCATACCTTCATAATAGCATCGCGACTCGCCTTCTCCTTGGGCGGTCGATCGCCGGGCAGGCGCCTGGCTTGCACCACACCCGCCGTTCGTGTGACGTGGCTTCGGGACAGCGTGCTGGGCGGCGGACTGTGGGGCTGGGTCCGCTTCTGCGTGTCGGATACCGGCAGATGCTTGGGCCCCGAGTCATGCGCGGGAGAGCATCAACCGACCGCGTGTCAAACTCGCGCTCCGCAGTCGTTCGGCGGAGATGGGCCGTCGACAGCGCCGCTGTCAGGCCGCCTGGAGCGACATCCTCAGCCCGTCGCGCAGCGAGATCTCGGGCGCCCAGGAGAGCAGCTCCCTGGCGCGCGTGATGTCGGGCTGGCGCTGCTTGGGATCATCGACGGGCAGCTCCGCGTAGACGATCGGCGACTTGCTTGCGGTCAGCTCGATCACTATCTCGGCGAGCTCGAGAAGCGTGAACTCGTCGGGGTTGCCGATGTTGACCGGCTCGTGGTAGCCAGACTCGGCGAGCGCGATGAGGCCGCGGATCAGGTCTGAGACGTAGCAGAAAGAGCGCGTCTGGCTGCCGTCGCCGAAGATCGTCAACGGCAGCCCGGCGAGCGCCTGGCGCACGAACGTCGGGATCGCTCGGCCGTCGTAGGGGCGCATCCGCGGGCCATAGGTGTTGAAGATCCGCACGATCGCCGTGTCGACGCCCTGCTGGCGGTGGTAGGCCATCGTCAGCGCCTCCGCGTAGCGCTTGGCCTCGTCGTAGACCCCGCGCGGGCCGATCGGGTTTACGTGACCCCAGTAGCTCTCGCGCTGCGGGTGCTCGTGCGGGTCGCCGTAGACCTCGCTGGTGGAGGCGAGCAGGAAGCGCGCACGGTGAGACTTGGCGAGGCCGAGCGTGTGGTGCGTGCCGTAGGAGCCGACCTTGAGCGTGTGCAGCGGCAGACGCAGGTAGTCGATCGGCGAGGCCGGCGAGGCGAGGTGATAGACGAAGTCGACGGGCTCATCGACGAAGTAGTCGGCCGTTATGTCGACGTTCAGCGCCGTGAAGCTCGCGGAGCGGATGTGCGCGATGTTCTCGAGCGACCCCGTCTCGAGGTTGTCGACGCACAGCACTCGGTTGCCGCGGGCCAGCAGCTCATCGCAGAGATGTGAGCCGAGGAAGCCAGCGCCGCCGGTGACCAGACAGGTGGCCATCGCGCGCAGCCTACCCGCCGTGCGTGACGAGCAGGATTCCGGGGCCTATTTCGACCAGCACGCTGGTCGCCGCCCGCTCAGCCGCGATCTGTGCCGCGATCTCCTCGATTTCCGGCGGCGATCGCACGGCGTTCGGCGTCCACGAGCCCATCATCGCAGCGTCAGCGCGGGCAGGATTTGCCCCGCGGAGGGCAAATAGACAATGCGATGAGCGCCGTCCAGACGCAGCGAACGCTTGTCAAATCAGTGCCGGAGCTGTGGGCCGAGCTGAGCGAGTCCGCTCTGCTCGGGCGCATGCTCGGAAAGCCCTTTGGCGAGATCACGATCACGCGCCGCACCCCCGAGTCGAGCATCGAATGGGAGAGCGAGCGCGCAGCGGGAGCGGTCGAGCTCGAGCCGAGCGGCTTTGGAACGCGGGTGCGCCTGACGGCGCAGATCGCTCCGCCACCGGCGCTCGAGCCGGTCGCGGAGCCACCGCGGCCCGGTCTTCTTGCGCGCATCTGGGCCCAGATCCGCCCACCCCAGCCCGCGATCGATGATCCGATCGAGCGCACGCCGGCGCCGATCGACGCCGGCGCCGCAGAGGACGCGCTGACTGCCGTGCTTGACGAGATCGGCGCCGCGCGGCACCGGCCGTTCTCCAGGCACCAATAGGATCGCGCGCTTGACCGAGCACGCGCCGCACAGCTACGCGGAGCGGCTGGCGAGGCTCGAGGAGCTCCGCCACGAGGCCGCGCACGCCGAGGGGCCCGCGGTCGCCAAGCAGCACGCGAAGGGCAAGTACACGGCGCGCGAGCGGATCGAGAAGCTGCTCGATCCCGGCTCCTTCGAGGAGCTCGACGGCTTCGTGCGCCACCGCACGACCGACTTCGAGATGGCCGGCTCGCGCCCCCTCGCCGACGCCGTGATCACCGGGCACGGCACGATCGACGGGCGAGCGGTCTGCGTGTTCAGCCAGGACTTCACGGTCTTCGGCGGATCGCTTGGCGAGGTGATGGGCGAGAAGATCTGCAAGATCATGGATCTGGCGGCCCGTGTCGGCTGCCCGCTGATCGGGATCAACGACTCGGGCGGGGCGCGCATCCAGGAGGGCGTCGTCTCGCTCGGCGCCTATGGCGAGGTCTTCTACCGAAACGTCCGCTGCTCGGGGGTGATCCCGCAGATCTCGCTGGTGATGGGTCCCTGCGCGGGCGGCGCGGTCTACTCGCCGGCGATCACCGACTTCGTGCTGATGGTCAAGGAGACCTCGCACATGTTCATCACGGGTCCCGACGTGATCCGCACGGTCACGCACGAGGAGGTCGGCTTCGAGGAGCTCGGCGGCGCGGTCACGCACAACACCAAGTCGGGCGTCGCCCACTTCGCTACGGCCGACGAGGACGACTGCCTGGCGGAGGCGCGCTACCTGCTGTCGTTCCTACCGCAGAACAACCTCGAGTCGACGCCGCGCGTGGCGAGCGCCGATGACCCGCTGCGCATGGATGCCGAGCTCGACTCCGTCGTCCCCGACAGCCCGTCAAAGGCCTACGACATGCGAGCGGCGATCGCGATGATCGTCGACGACACAGAGTTCCTGGAGGTGCACGAGCACCATGCCACCAACGTCGTCTGCGGCTTCGCGCGCCTCGACGGCATCGCCGTCGGCGTGGTGGGCAACCAGCCGCAGTCGCTCGCCGGCGTGCTGGACATCGACGCCTCGGCCAAGGCGGCGCGGTTCGTGCGAACCTGCGACGCCTTCAACGTCCCGATCGTCACCTTTGTCGACGTGCCGGGCTTCCTGCCGGGCACCGCGCAGGAGTGGGGCGGGATCATCCGCCACGGCGCGAAGCTGCTCTACGCCTACGCCGAAGCGACCGTGCCGAAGTTGACGGTGATCACGCGCAAGGCCTACGGCGGCGCCTACGACGTCATGGCCTCAAAGCACCTGCGCGCCGACTTCAACTTCGCCTGGCCCACAGCCGAGATCGCCGTGATGGGACCCGAGGGCGCCGTCAACATCATCTACAAGCGCCAGCTCGCCTCGAGCAAGTCGCCGGCCAAGCGCCGCGAGCAGCTGATGGACGACTACCGCGCGCGGTTCGCCAACCCCTACTCGGCCGCCGAACGCGGCTACATCGACGACGTCATCGAGCCCCACCAGACGCGGCCGCGGCTGATCACGGCGTTACAGCTGCTCGAGACCAAACGCGAGCACGGTCCGCAGCGCAAGCACGGCAACATCCCCCTCTAGGAGCGCTCAGCCGGCATGCGCGCGGCGTGCGAGTGCCCGCACGCGGCTCGTCAGGTCGAGCTCCCCCAGGTTCCACGTCGGATGCCGCGAGCGCAACAGCGTCGAGACGCGCTCGCGCTCGCCGACCGACCACCAGCCCTGCGAGTGCTCGCCGAACAGCGCGCGCTTGAGCGCGGTCCCGCTGCCGGGATCCGGCCAGTTCGCCTCGATCTGGCCGGCCGCGGCCTCGACGTCCTCGAACGCCACGGCCGTCCAGAGCTCCGCCAGCCGCCGCAGCCGAAGCGGCTCGGGTGTTTCCGCGGGACCGAACTCCTCGAGAAACGACCGCAGCGCGCCCGGGGCCGGAGACCGTGCGGTGCACGCCAGCTCCTCGAGCCACGCCGGGGCCGGCTTCGGCAGGCGCTCGAGCACGCCCGTGCCGCCGCTCAGCCGCGGCGCGGCCGACAGCAGGAACTCCGATTGATCGGCCGCGGCGAGCTCGCGCGTGCGAAACGAGAAACGGGCGCGCAGCGCCGGCCACATCGCCGACCACAGCGCGACCATCGCGCGTGCGGCCTCCGCCAGATCGGCGTGGAGCACGACGCCGGCGCCGGTCGTGCGACAGGCGACCTGGATGCAGCGCTCGAACAGCTCGACGCTCGGGGTGCGCTCGGACAGGAACGTCGCCGGCGGGTCCGCGCCGTCGGCGGTGAGCGTCAGCGCGGTGGTGAAGCCCTCGAGCGACCCTCCCGCCGGATTGCGCGGCAGGCGCACGAGCGCCTCGACCGCATGCGGAGCCGCCAGCGCCGCCGCATCGATCAGCAGGACGTGGCTGCACACCGCGCCCGCGCGCTCGGCGCGCGCGTCACTCCAGGTGACGCAGAAGGCGAACTGACGGGTGTCGGGCAGCGCGAGCCCGGTGACCAGCGGCGGACAGCCGGGGCTCATCACGGCGTCGGTGGCAACGAGCAGCCGCACCATCAGCGCACGCGGAACCTCGCGCGATGCGGCGAGGAGCCGGTGGCCGTCGTCGTAGCCGAAGACGAACTGGTCGGCCCGGCTCACGAGCCCCAGATCGCCCAGCGCAGCGGCTCTGTCAACGAGACGCGCTTCCCGTCGCGCTCGATGGCGTACACGCGGTCAAAGATCTCGCCCTTGGCGAGCAGCTCGTCGCGATCGACCAGCGCGCCGCCCTGCGCCGACACGCCGAACACGCCGAGCTCGGCGATGTGCGGGTTGCACTCGATCGTCGCGAGCAGGCCGGGAATCCGCGTCTCGAGCCACTGGTAGGGAGTGGGATCCCCGTCGACTGTGTCCCACGCCGAGACGACGACCGCCATGCGAATCGGCCACAGCGCCCGGCCCACGTCGGCGACGTTCTCGAACACCGAGATCAGCTCGGCGGCGCTGCTCGCGTGCTCGCGGGGGTCGAACGGGATCGTTGCCGCTGCGTTCGCGCCGTCCCCGTTCGCAGCCTGCGTGGCCCCCCCAAGCACGGCAACCGGCTGAGGCACGCGGATGCGCTCCGGGTGCACGAACAGCAGGATCCCCGTCGCCTCCTCGCAGATCCCACGCAGCGGCGCGTACCAGACACGTTGTTCGAAGAGCAGGCGCAGCGACTCGCCGGAGGTGTCCGGGACGAGCAGGTCAGCCGTGCCGTTGGCCTCGAAATCGAGCGTTACGGCGAGCTGGCCGCTCGTCTCGAGCGTCGTTCGCTCGACCTCCTGAGCCCGCGCGACCTGGTCGGCGAGTCGCTGGACGTAGGCGCGATCGCCGCTGAAGCTGGCCTCGGTGACGGACCGATCGAGCGGGGACTGCACGAGCGCCCAGAGCGTCCCGAGGTAGGTCGACTTTCCGCTGCGCGGCATCCCAAGCAGCGCGACGCGAGGCCGCGGGCGTTCGCTCACAGCTCATACCCCACGTTCGTGCGGCCGGGCTCGAGCTCCGCGGCAGGGGCCGGAATCGTCTCGTGCCGCTCGCCGCTGCACAGCCAGCGCACAAGCTCACCGAGGCCGGCGGGCTCCGCGGCGAGCCCCGGTAGCGCGGTCCGCACGCTCGTCGTCTCGGGGTCGACGCCGCGCACGGTCGAGAGAAGATGGGGCTCGTGCCGGCGAACCGCCCGTTCGCCTGCCGCTGTCAGCGCGTCGGCCTTGGTCAGGGCGATCGCCACGCGCGCGCTCGCGCGGACGGCACCCGAGCCACGCAGCGCGAGAATCTGACGCAGCGCCCGCGTCGCGGCGATCTCGGACTCGCCCGGTGTCGAGAGCGCCTCGCCGTCGAGGACGACGACGAAGCGGTCGGCGTGAGCGGCCAACGGCAGTTCCTGAAGCAACGGCCGGCCCTCGCGGACGCGCTCGAAGACGCCACCGCCGAGATCGGCGAAGACGAGCTCGACGAGCTCGCCGCTCGGCGGCCTGACGCGCATGTGGAGGAGAAAAGCATCCTCGTCGGCGGTTGGCGGGAAGCGCTCGCGGAGATGACCGGACTCGATCCGCCCGCCGTGGGCGCGGCGTTCGAAGCCGAGCGCCGTGCGAGTGCCGGCGAGGCGGTGCTCGGCCAGGCCGTTCGCGGTCTGCATCCGCTGCCACAGCGAGACGAGCAACGCCGTCTTGCCGGTGCCCGGCTCGCCCATCAGCAGCACCAGCCGCGAGCCTCGACCGCGCCGCAGCCCGCGCGCCTCGGCGAGCGTCATCGCCTCGCCCGAGATCGCCGTGTCCGATTCCTCCGAACTGGGCTCGAGCCGCGCGTCGGCCTGCTCGAGGGCCTCGATCCAGGAGCGCTCGCGCTGGCCGTCCGGCTCGCTCATCGCGCGATCGCCTCAGCCAGCGGGATCAGCTTTCCGGAGCTGCGCGCGCGCTCGAGGATCGCGTGCTCGCGCGCGATGCCGTGCGTCTCCTCAAGTCCCTTGAGCAGGTCGAGAGACCGGGCGGCGCGGTAGCGGACGTCGGGCGCGACGCGCATCACATCGATGATCACGGCGTGCTCGGCGGCGCTGATCGGCTCAGACGGCTCCTCGCCGGCCGCGCCTTCGTCCGCCGGCTCCTCGACCCGCGCGGCGAGCCCCGCCCAGCCGGCGGTGGAGAGCGGCTCATACGCCGGCTCGCCACGCTCCGCCTCGACGGTCGCGAGCACCGCCGGAGCGGATTCGACCACCGCCGGCTCTGGAGCAACGACCGGCGGGATGGCCTCGGTCGGCTCCAGATCGGCGTCCTCCACGGGCTGCGCGGCAGGCGGCTCAGGCGCCGCCTCGGTGTGAACCACGGGCGGCTCCCGGGGCTCCTCGCGCTCCTCGCGAGCCGGCGTCAGCGGCTCATCGAAGAGCGGGGCGTAGGGACCCGGCATCGGCCCGTCGTCGGGGCCGGCCCGCGGGCGCGATTTGCCGCGGAACAGACGCCCGAACATCAGCTCGCCTGCCGCGAGAGAGGAGCGGGCTGATACCCGTTGGCCGATGAGATCTGCATCGCGTCAGTACTACCCATCGCCGCTGCGGGCGAACGCTAGCACCAGCCCGCGAGCACGCGTGGCTCGTCGTGGGGCGCCAGAATGGCGACATGGAGGTGCAGCGCGGGATCGAAGCGGCCGGGTCGCCCACCGAGCTCGAGGCCGTGGCGATCGTCGCGGCGATCCAGCGGTTCCTCAGCGACACCGCGCCGCCGGCGCCCCGGGCCTCGGGGCGCGACAGCGGATGGCTGCGGGCTGCACGGCTTGAGGCGGTTGGCCTCGATGCCACGGCAAACCCCCATTTCTTAAAACTCTAGAAAGGCGCCTGCCTTTCAGTAGTATCTAGGGATGGCCTCCACCCCGCGCGGCTCGCTGGCCGATCCCGAGGTGTATGAGAACGTCCCCGGGCACGTCATCCCGATCCTCGAGCGCGAGTTCGACGACTTCGACACGCAGGCCGGGAAGTTCCTCGCCGGCGAGACGCCCGAGGACGAGTTCATCGGCTTCCGCCTCAAGCAGGGCGTCTACGGGCAGCGCCAGATCGAGCGCCAGATGGTCCGCGTCAAGCTCCCCTTCGGCGGGATCAACCCCGAACAGATGGAGGCCTTCGCGGAGGCCGTCGAGCGCTGGGTTCCGCTGCGCAAGGGTCACATCACGACCCGTCAGAACGTGCAGATGCACCACGTGCCGCTGCCCGACGCAGCCAAGCTGATCCGCGACATCTCCCGCAGCGGCCTGTCCTCGCGCGAAGGCTGCGGCAACACGATGCGGAACGTGACCGGCGATCCGTGGGCGGGAATCAGCGACGGCGAGCTTTTCGACCCGACTCCCTACGTCGGCGCCTACGTCCGCTACTTCGTGCGCAACGAGGTATGCCAGCTGATGCCGCGCAAGTTCAAGACGGCGTTCGCGGCGACAGACGAGGACGTCGCGATCACGGGCATTCACGACGGCGGGTTCCTGCCGCGAGTCAGGGACGGCCGCCGCGGATTCGAGCTTCGCGTCGGCGGCGGCACCTCGATCATGCCGCGCGTCGCGCCGACTCTCTATGAGTTCGTCGGCGCCGACGACGGCGAGTACCTGAAGGTGATGGAGGCGGTACTGCGGATCTTCAACCGCCAGGACGAGCTGCGAGCCAACCGCGCCCGAGCCCGCATCAAGGTGCTGATCGACAAGATCGGCATCGACGCCTTCCGCGAGATGGTCGAGGAGGAGCTGCGCGGAGACTGGGTCGGCGAGCGCGACTTCGATCCCGCGCCGCTGCTGTTCGCCTACGACGAGGAGGCGGGCGCGCCGGAGCTTCGCGACCACTACCGCCAGCCCGAGGGCTCCGAGCCCGAGTTCACGCGCTTCGTCGAGCTCAACACGCAGCCTCAGCGCCAGGAGGGCTTCGTCAGCGTCGAGGTCCGCGTGATCCGCGGCGACCTGACCCCCGAGCAGTTCCGCGGGATCGCCGCGATCATGCGCGATCACTCCGGCGGCTACGCGCGCACGACCGTTCAGCAGAACCTCGTGCTGCGCTGGGTGCGTCCGCAGGCGCTCTATGAGGTGTGGCTCGCGCTGCGCGAGCTGGGTCTCGCCGACGCCGGCCCGCGCACGACCGAGGACGTCGTCAGCTGCCCTGGAACCGACTCCTGCAAGCTCGGCATCACGAGCTCGATGGGGCTCAACGCGGCGGTCCAGGAGCGCATCGAGTCGATGCGGCTCACCGATCCGCTGAGCAGCCGGATCCACATCAAGATGAGCGGCTGCCCGAACGGCTGCGGGCAGCATCACATCGCCAACATCGGCTTCACGGGCGCCTCGATCAAGATCGGCGAGCGCACCGTCCCCGCCTACATCCCGATGATCGGCGGGAGCTTCGCCGACGGCGGCGTCGCGATCGGCCAGCGGCTGAAGTCGCGCCTGCCGGCGAAGCGCGTGCCCGACGCCGTCGAGCGCTGGATCCGCGCCTACGAGGACGAGCGCGTCGAGGGCGAGACGTTCAACGAGTACGTCGAGCGGATCGGGACGGGACGCTTCGAGGAGCTCGTCAAGGACCTCGCGCTGCCGCCCGAGTTCTCGCTGGAGACGATGAATCAGTTCATCGACTGGAACCGCAACGAGCCGTTCGCGGTCGTACGCGGGGAGGGCGAATGCGCAATCTAGCCCCCGAGCTCGAGGTCGGACTCGAGGATGCGACCGCCGAGGAGGTGCTCGAGCACATGCTCGACCGCCACCACCCGCAACTCGCGCTGGCCTGCTCCTTCCAGAAGGAGGAGGCGGTGCTGATCGACATGCTGTTGCGCCTCGAACCGCGAGCGCGCGTGTTCACGATCGACACCGGCGTCCTGTTCCCGGAGACCTATGAGGCCTGGCGCGAGCTCGAGCGCCACTACGGCGTGGCGGTCGAGATCTTCGATGCCCAGCGCGGCGGGGGCTGCGAGTGGAACGCGACAGAATGCTGCTCGGCGGCCAAGGTCGACGCGCTCGAACAAGCACTCGACGGGCTGTGCGGATGGATCACGGGGCTGCGGCGCGAGCAGGCGCCGACGCGGGCCAACGCGCCGAAGGTGACCTACGACGAAAAGCGCGGCCTGTGGAAGGCCAACCCGCTCGCCGACTGGGACGACAGGGCGGTATGGGACTACATCCATCGCCACGGCGTCCCCTACAACCCACTCCACGACCGCGGCTACGAGTCGATCGGCTGCGTGCCGTGCACGCTGCCCGGAGCCGGACGCGAGGGGCGCTGGGCGGGCAGCGACAAGACCGAGTGCGGCATCCACGTCTGAGGCGCGGCGGCGGCCGCGTTCGGTGCCGGAGGTGATACTGCGTGGGTGAGCTCGCCGCCGCCGACGCAGCGCTGATGACGCTCGACCTGCTCCGCTTCACGACCGCGGGATCGGTCGACGACGGCAAGAGCACGCTGATCGGGCGCCTGCTCTATGACTCAAAGCAGGTCCTCGACGACCAGCTCGAGCACGTCGCCGCGGTCTCGCGCTCGCGCGGCAGCGACGAGATCGACCTGGCGCTGCTGACCGACGGCCTGCGCGCCGAGCGCGAGCAGGGGATCACGATCGACGTCGCCTACCGCTACTTCGCGACGGCGCAGCGACGGTTCATCATCGCCGACTGCCCCGGCCACCAGCAGTACACGCGCAACATGGTCACCGGCGCCTCGACGGCGGACCTCGCGGTCGTTCTGATCGACGCCCGCAGGGGCGCGCTCGAGCAGTCCAAGCGCCACGCCTTCATCAGCGCCCTGCTGCGCATCCCCCATCTGGTCGTCGCCGTCAACAAGATGGACCTCGTCGACTTCTCCCACGAGCGCTTCGAGGCGATCGTCGCCGAGTTCGCGCCGTTCCTCGACAAGCTCGGCGTTCGCGACCCCCTGCACATCCCCATCTCCGCGCTGCGCGGCGACAACGTCGTCGAGCGCTCGGAGAACATGCCCTGGTACGGCGGTCCGACGCTGCTGTCGCACCTCGAGGGAGTCGAGGTCTCATACGACCATCCCTACGACGTTCCGGCGCGCTTCCCCGTGCAGTGGGTCGTGCGGACAGGAGGCAGCGACGGCGAGTACCGCGGCTACGCCGGGCAGCTCGCGAGCGGGGCCCTGCGGCCCGGCGAGGAGGTCGTCGTGCTGCCGTCCGGACAGCGCACGCGGATCGCCGGCATCGACGCCTTCGAAGGACCGCTGGCCGAGGCCGTGGCGCCGCTCTCGATGACGCTGCGGCTAGAGGATGACCTCGACGTCGCGCGGGGCGAGCTGATCGCCGGCGTCAACGAGCCGCCGGCGGTGACGCGCGAGCTCGTCGCCGATCTGTGCTGGATGGATGTCGCGCCGCTTCGCGCCGGCGCGCGTTATGCGATCAAGCACACCACGCGCAGCGCGACCGCGATCGTCGAGGACGTACTCGACCGCGTCGAGGTCGACACGCTCGAGCGCGACGACGCGGCCGACGAGCTCGGCCTCAACGACATCGGGCGCGTGGCGCTTCGCATCAGCGCACCGCTGGCCGTCGACACCTATGCGAGAAACCGCCGGACCGGCAGCTTCGTGCTGATCGACGAGGCGAGCAACGCGACGGTCGCCGCGGGGATGATCGCGGCGGCTTAGGCCAGCGCGCCCGGCGCGAGCCGGTCGTAGGAGAGCCGCAGAAGGTCGCGGCCGTCGTCGAGCTTGGAGCTGTCCATGAGTGTGAATTCGCTCTCACCGAAGAGGCCCGGACCGACCGCGATCGGCTGGCGCTGTGAATCCTCGGCAACCCAGCGCTCGATGGCCCGCGGGTCAAGCGACACCATCATCGTGACCGAGTCGCCGCGAATCTCGAGGCTGAACCACGAACGGCGGCCGCGCGAGTAGTCGATGCTCCGCTTGCGAACGCGGCGCCTTGTGTCCACGCCGAGGCTGCGGGCATAGCGGTCGAGAATCGCGAAGAGCTCGACGAGCTCCGGTGACTTGCCGGTGAGGTGGTCGACGAGCGGGTGCTCGGCGCGGCCGGCTCCGAACCGGCTCTGGGGCTGCTCGTTCCAGTCGGCTTGTGAAAGGGCGGACTCGCCGTCGCCGACCTCGAACTCGACTTCGTCGGTCGCCGTCTTCTGAGCCTCCGGCTCGGACAGCTCCACGACGGCGACGGAGCTCACCCCGATCGACTCCAGCTCCGGGGCCGGCTCGGGCTCAGCCGCCAGCTCCTCCCGCACGTCCGGCGCCGGCGCCGGCGCCGCGAGCGCTGTTCCAAAGTCCGAAGCTCGAACCTTGGCTTTCGCCTTCGTCCGCTCGCTGGTCCGCGGGGCGGGCCGCGTGGGCGCGGACGGGGGTGGCGCGAATCGGCCGGCTTGGGCCGGGTCAGGCTCCGAGGAGGACTCGCCCGACTCGCCGCCGCCCTGCTCCGGTGGGGTGTGACTCGTGCGCGGGCGCTGCAACGATTCCTGCATCAGGCCGGTGGCCGGACCGTTTTGGCGGCGACCGCGATCGACGGTGCGAGCGAGGCTCGCCCGCACGCGCTCGGCCGGCACCGACGGCCCGCCGACCGCCTCGTTCATCGCCTCGAGGAAAGAAGCCGACGGGTTGCGGCACAGATCGAGCAGAGCCTGTCGAACCCGCGGGTCGATGTAGGACTCCTCGCCGCGGAGCTCCAGCGACCCGTTGATCAGCGACTCGCGCGAGAGAAGCGCGAGATCGCGTGCGGCGTCAGACGATGGCTCCGAGGCGACCTCGGCGAGCTCGAGCTCGAACAGAAGACGGTTGTCGTGCGCGACGGCCTCATCGGCCTTGAAGACGCGGTAGTGCAGGCCATTCGTGATCAGGCACCAGCCGGATTCGGCGCCGGAGACGTGGTCGAGGGTCTCCTCCACCAGCCCCGAGTCCTCGATGCCGACGTCGATCGGCATGGTCTGGACGAACAGGGCGCTGCGGTCGCCGACGCGCAACGCGTAGCTGATCGAGTAGTTGCCGCGCAGCGGCCAGTCGCGTGCCACCTGCTCGAGGTTGGTCGTATCCCAGCCGAGCGCGTTGAGCATCGGCTCGACGACAAGCGCCCGAGTATTGGCGAGGTTGGCTGTCGGCCCGCGCAACTGCATGGCCGACGCCACAACGCGCGTGACTGAATCCACGAGTGCCATCGCGGAAAAATGATATGCACAAAGGGGCTCAATGGGGCGGGCAGATTTCTGCCC
>DATBPB010000067.1:0-6143 GCA_036561565.1 Solirubrobacteraceae bacterium
GGCGATCTGGGCGTTCCACCCCTACTACGCGGTCAACTGCGAGCAGCCCGGCTCGGTGACCGCGTTCGCGAGCGGGCTGCCGACGGCGGCGCCCAGCCAGATCTGGTTCACCGAGGTCGGGGCCTGGGAGTGCCGCCTCGGGCAGCAGGCGACGCCGCGCGGGCCGGCTCGACAGCAGGCCGACGCCGCCTACCTCAACACGCTCCTCGCGCCGCCCTTCCCCGTGGCCGTCGCGCACACCTTCTGGTACGAGCTCGCGGCGCCCGGCTGGACGCAGAACTGCGGCAAGTACGCGGACTCGGCGCTGTATGAGGCGAACCAGCCGCTCGGCCCGCTGTTCGCGCGCCCCGCGGCGGCAACGGTGTTCGGCCCGGACACGACGCTCGCGGCCAGCACCGGCGGCGCGAGCGGCATCGGCGCCGCCGGCGCGACGCTCTCGGGCTCGGTCACGCCGGGCGGGATCTACGAGGCGTCGGAGTACTTCCAGTACGGCCGCGATGCCCCCAGCTACTCCTCCCAGACGGCGACGGTCGCGCTCGCACCGGGGCTCACACCGCAGGCCGTCAACGCGACGGTCTCCGGCCTCTCGCCGGGGACCCTCTACCACTACCGGGTCGTCGCCGTCGACACCGCCGGCAAGATCGCGCCCGGCGGCGACCGGACCTTCGTCACGTCGCGCTCGCAATTCGCCACCCGGCGCTGAGGTTTGGGGGGTGACCGGGCGCCGATCCGGGTAGCGGAGGGCGGATCCCGACACAGGAGGCAAGCGATGATGGCGAAGCTCAAGTGGTTTCTCGGGCGTAAGGCCGCCCGCGCCACCGTCCGCCACACCGCCCATGGCGTGACCGCGAAGGTCAGGCGACAGCCGCTTCGAAGCGCGAAGCTGGTCAGCATCGGCGCCGCGGTCGGCGCCACGGCCGGCTTCCTCGCCGGACGAGGCCGGCGGCCGACGACGGCTGCGTGACGCCGTCGCGATTCGCTCGCGACCTATACTCGCCCCGCGTGTGGGCCACCGGCGGAGGGGAGACGACGCGATGACGCAGCAGGTGGGAGCCGTTCGGCCGGCCGGGGGGCTGTTCGCCGTGCCGCGGCGGATGGACACGGTCGCCGACCTGTTCGCGAACGTGTGGCAGTTCGGCTACGTGACGAGCGACCTCGACCGCGCGATCGAATTCATGTCCGAGCGCTTCGGCCTCGAGCACTGCGTGAAGCTGCCCACCGGCGGAGCGACGTTCCTCGTCGGCGACCGCCCGGCGCAGTGGGAGGCGCGCTTCGCGATGGGCTCGCGCGGGGGGATGATCATCGAGCTGATCGAGCCGGTCGCCGGCGAGGTCGACTTCTACACGCGCCTGCTCCCGATCGACGGATCGTTTGCGATCCGCTTCCACCACCCCGCCGTCTTCATCGAGACCGGCGATGAGGCCTGGGAGCGGATGCAGTCGATCCTCGCGGACGCCGGGCTGGGCGTGAGGTACACCGTGCTGATCCCCGACCGCGTGCGCGCGGCCTACGTCGACATGACCGCCGAGCTCGGCCATTACCTCGAGATCTGCCAGCTTCAGAAGGACGACACCGACTTCTTCAGCGGCCTGGCCGCCGACAGCGCGTAGCGTCCGCTACGGGACCAGCGTGACGGTCAGCGTCGCCGAGCCCGAAACGGCGTCGGTACTTCCGTCGTCCCCCATCTCGGTGTAGTTGAACGGGTAGGTTTTGGTGTAGGGCAGCGAGGCGATGTCGATCTCGCCCGAGTCGTTGTATTCGGCGGACGAAAGGGCGCCGCCGGGGTCGTAGTTGCCGCCCTGCGGCGGGTTGTAGAAGTCGAACGGCTTGATCTCGCCCAGCAGCGAGTCGCAGCCGTTCGATCCGCTGAAGCTGACGCTCGGGAACCCGGCGACGAGGTCGAAGTCGTTGGTGATCGTGCCCTCGACCGTCTGCTTGACGCCAGTCACGTTGAGGAACGGGGTACTGGAGCTCGCCGGCGCGATCGAGCAGCTGAAGTTGGTGCCCGAGACCGAGCCCGTCACGGCCGCGCTCGGCGCGCTCGCCGCGATCGTCAGGGCCCTGAAGTCGAGCGCCACGTTCTCGCTCTGGTCGAAGTTGGCCGACTCGGTGAACGTGGCGCCGTTCCCGTTGAAGAAGTCGCTGAAGGTGCCGCTGTAGTGGATGTGGACGTTGTAGACCGACTGCACGCACGACAGTTGCCAGGTGTAGTCGGTGCCGTTGGGCTCGAAGCCGTTCGCGGGCGACGGACTCTGGTTGCCGTCGAGCTCGTTGTTGGGATCGCTCGAGCCTGCCCCCAGCGCGCTCGCGTGGTTGACCGTCAGCGTCATCTCGCCACTCTGCTGCGTCGGCGGGATCACGATGCTGGCGGTCAGCGTTCCGTCATCGGCCCAGCTCGCGTCCGAGATAGTCGCGCCGCACCCCGTGACAGAGACGACGCCGGACGCGCTATCGGTCTTCATCTTCGCGCCAAACTTGACGATCAGGGGCGTCGTCGAGCCGGCCTTCAGCGCCAGCGAGCCGCTCGCGACGTCCGGGTCAACGGAGGTGACGTCCGGCGAGAGCATGATCGGGTCGCGGATCGCGGCCTTGAAGTTCGAGTCGGGAAACCCGCCGGCGTTGAACGCCAGCCGCGTGTCGCGAACGCCGGTTCCCTCGTGACCCGTCAGGCGCGAGAACAGCGTGTTGCCGTCGGTTCCGGTCTCGCAGTCGTACGTCGTCGCCCGGTAGCCGAAGTAGGAGGCCGCGTTGAAGTCGCTGGCGAGGCTGATCGAGAAGCAGGCGCTTGCGAAGATCAGCCCGCTCGGCTTGGCGCCGAAGTCCTTGCGGATCAGCGCCGGCAGGATGGCGATCCCATAGACGGTCCGCCCGGCCGCGTCCTCGGACGCAACCGGAGCGATCTGATTGGCCGCAAAGCCCTCGCGGCGGTAGCGGACATAGGCGTTGATCCACGAGATCTCTGTCGGGAAGATCTCGGGGATCAGCATTGGCTGGTAGGGGCAGGTCTGGAACTCGTTGGCGTACTCCCCGGCCTGCGGGTCGAGCTTCTCGACGATATGCACGAGCCCCTTCTCGAAGGGACAGCCCGACTGGCGGCGTTCCTTGGAGCGCGGGTCCGCGCCGTGCATGTTGAACACGACCACCCCGGCGCCCGCCATCTTCACGAAATTCGGGATCGTCGCCGTGGCGCCCTTGAACATCTCGACGTGGTAGTGCTCCTGCTCGAGCAGGTGGCGGATGTTGGCGAGGCTCGCCTCGCCGCGCTGGAACCCCGGCTCATGGCCGAAGGCGTCGTAGATGAAGGCGCGGTTGTTCTCGGGGACGACAGGGAGGTCCGTGACGCGGTAGAGGCCGGCGTGCGCGGCGGTCGCGCCGAGCACGCCGATGACGGCGCCGGCCGCCGCGAGCAGCGCGGCGGCACGCCTGCGGCGGGCCGTTCGTCCCTTGGTCGCTTCCACGGAGCGCATCGTGCGCTTCGGCACGCGGCCACTATCCCATAGCGCGACGGCCGTGGGCGGATCTTTTGGCGTGAAGGCTGCTCGTCAAGGATCCGCAGCGCCACGGGCCCGTGCCGTCGAGACTGCGAGCGGCCGGACGAGCGGCCTGCCGCGGCGCTACCCTCCGCGGCCAGTCCCACCCGCCAGGAGCTAAACGTGGCCGAGAACCCCGAGATGCCGACGCTGTACGTATGCCATGGCGATGAGGGCGGTCCGCGCGTCCACCCCTGCCGGCGCATCCAGGAGGCGATGAAGGCGGCGGACATCGAGTACCGCAAGGTCGTGGCCGCCCACGGCAGCCCGATCCGGCTCCTTCGCAAGGGATCGCGCGAGGGGCTGCGCGAGGTGACGGGCGCCGAGAAGCTGCCGAGCCTGAAGCTCGCCGACGGCTCGGTGATCACGCACTCCCGCGGAATCCTCGCCTGGATCAGGGCGCAGCGACCGCCCGCATAGCGACGGTCACCGCCGAGGTCGGGGCGCTCGAAGCGGGCGACGGCGGAAGGCGCCGCGGCGCGCCGTGCCGCCTGCGCGCCGACCGGCCGCGGCGCTCGAATGCGCGGTTTGCGCGCGGTTGGCGGTGGTAGCCCCGAAGGGTGAACGCAGTGACCACCGCGGCGATTCGCGCCCGCGCTCGTCCGCGCGGGACGCCGGCGCTGTTGATCGTCTGGTCAGCGTGGCTCGTCGTGATGACCGGCGCCAACCTCGCGGCGCCGCTGTACGCGAGCTACGCGGCGAGATACGGCTTCTCGAGCGCCGTGCTGACGGCGATCTTCGCGACCTACGCGGTCGTGCTCGTTCCGTCGCTGGTGCTGTTCGGACGGCTCTCGGATCGCTTCGGCCGCCGGCCGGTGATGGTCGTGGGGCTCGCCGTCGCATGCGGCGGCCTGGCGCTCTTTGCCGCCGCCGACGGCATCGCGTGGCTGTACGCCGCCCGCGCCCTGCAGGGTCTCGCCGTCGGGATCATCGGCGGTCCGGCGACGGCCGCGCTGGTCGAGTTCGACGAGCGCAGCGCGCGGCAGCGTCCGGCGCTGTTCGCCGGGCTCGCCCAGGCGGGCGGCAGCGGCGCCGGCCCGCTGGTCGGCGGCGCGTTCGCGCAATGGGGCCCGGCGCCGCGGCAGCTGTGCTTTGTGGTGGTGCTCGCGCTGACGCTCGTCGCGGGCGCCGTGCTCGCCGTCCGCATCCCGGAGTCGCGACGGCGCGGCGAGCCGTGGCGGATCCAGTGGCCGCGCGTGCCGCGTGCGCTGCGCGGCGACTTCGCGCGCATCAGCCTCAGCGCGGCCGTCATGTGGGCCGCCGCGGCGATGTACCTGTCGATCGTTCCCTCCTACGCCGCCCGCCTGCTGCACACGGCGGACCTGGCGCTGCTGGGCGCGGTCAGCGCCATCGCGCTCGCCGCCTCATGCGCGATGCAGATCGCCTCGCAGCGGCGGCGGGTGCGAGCGCGCCGCGCGCAGGCGAGTGGCCTGGCCGTGCTGGCGCTCGGGCTCGTTGTCCTGGCCGGCGCGGGTCCGGCGCATTCGCTGGCGCTTCTGGTCGCCGGGGCCCTCGCCACCGGGCTCGGGCATGGCGCCGGCATCCTCGGCGCGCAGGACGAGCTCAACTCGCTCGCCCCCGACGAGCGCCGCGGCGAGGTCACCGCCGCTTTCATCGCCTGCATCTACCTGCTCGTCGCCGTGGCGGTCATCTCGAGCGGCCTGCTCGCGCTCGCCATCTCGCTCACGCAGGCGGTCGGGATCGTCGCCCTCGCCCTCGCCGCGATCGCCGCCGGCGGCGTGCGCTGGCAGGCGCGCGCCTCCGGCTGACCCCTCCGCGACGCCTATCGGACTTTAACGAAGCGGTCACGGCTTCGTTACGTCGGCGCGCGGGGCGCGGCCTAGGTTGGCGCTGGAAACTGCCCGGCCCCGCCGCGCGGCGGGTCCGAGCCGGACGAAAGCGAGCTCAAAGTGCGCATGGCACCCCTCTCAAACCGCCGGCTACGGGCAGTCGCGCTGACCGCCGCCGCGACGTTCGTGTCCCTCCTCGCAGCCGGCCCCGCCGGCGCGGCCGGCCCGACGGTCGCCTCGGGATTCACGATCTCGCTGTTCGCGAGCGCTCCGACCGGCGCCACGATTCCCGACGACATCTCATCGCGGCATCCAACCCGCAAACGCTCGGTGCAAGCCCCTCGACGATCACCGGCGGGCCGATCACGGCGACGTTCGACGCGACGCTCACGCCGCCCGCCTCGCCGTCGGGCACCGGGACGGCGGCGCTCGTACCGACCTTCTCGACAACTCCGTCGCGTCGATCGCTCCGGGCGGCGGTTCCGCGGCGCTCGGCCTCTCGGACCCCGACTCGAACGCCTGGGTGCCGTGGTCGAGCCCGTTCTTCGGCGGCCAGTTCGCGCAGGTCAGTCAGGGCGATCACCAGATCATCTTCGCCAGCGACATCGGCTCGCCGAGCGCGGCCTACAACGCGAGCGATCTGACCGCGCTGAACCTCCAGGAGAAGACCGCCTCGGGCACCCAGAGCGCCGGCGTCGACGACGTTCGCTGGGCTGACGGCGACGGCGGGACGCTGTATGTCGTCGACGACAGCGGCGGCCCCGGCGGAAACGGGGCGATCTACGCGATCACCGGCCCGTTCTTCCCCGGCGAGGCGTTTGCG
>DATBPB010000068.1:0-56502 GCA_036561565.1 Solirubrobacteraceae bacterium
GGCTTCTGCCGGCCGCGCTGATCGCGCTGCTCGCCGGCCTGTGGACGACGCGCTCGGCGCCGCGAACCGACCGCACGCGCGCCGCGTTGATCGTGTGGGGCGGCTGGCTGCTCCTGACCGCCGCCGTGTTCAGCTACTCGCGGGCGGCGCCGCGAGCAGCTCGGACGCGATCGCCTCGTGGGTCGCCGCCCACTACGGCGCGCAGACGATCAGCGGCGTCACCTGGCGAAGCGATAGGCGCGAGGGGAGCGTGGCCACCCTCCGGTGCGGCACGGGCCGGGGGGTGGCGAGCCGGGGACTACACTCCGCGCCGCCATGGCAGCGGCTGCCGACCCCGACGACTACCGCTCGCGAAGCCTGTGGCTCGAGGGCATCCCCGGCCCGCTGACGCCGCGGCCCGCTCTCGAGGGCGACCGCGACTGCGACGTCGCGATCGTCGGCGCCGGCTTCACGGGCCTGTGGAGCGCGTACTACCTCAAGACGCTCCAGCCGGATCTGCGCGTGACGGTGCTCGAACGCGAGATCGCGGGCTTTGGGCCGTCGGGGCGAAACGGCGGCTTCGTGATCGGCGGCCTCGTCGGCCCGGCGGCGGCGTTCGGCCTGCAGGGGGCGGCGCTCGAGCACGCCGTGCGCGTGACCAACGCGGCCGTCGATGAGATCGGCTCGGTGGCGCGTGCGGAGGCGATCGACTGCGCCTACGTCAAGGCCGGGGCGCTCTCGGTCGCGACCAGCGCCCCGCAGTGGCAGCGCCTCCAGGCGGCCCACGGCGATGGCCGCCTGCTGTCGGCGGGCGAGACGGAGCAGATGATCGCCGTGCCCGGCCTCCACGGAGGGCGGTTCACCGCGCAGGCCGCGCGGATCGACCCGGCGCGGCTCGTCCGCGGCCTCGCCGAAGCCTGCGAGCGCCGCGGCGTGACGATCCACGAGCGCACCGCCGCGCTCGCGATCGAGCCCGGCCGCGTGGCCTGTGCCGCGGGGACCGTGCGCGCCGAGACCGTCGTTCGGGCCACGGAGTCCTACACCACCCAGCTGCGCGGCCAGCGGATGCGCTACCTGCCGCTGTACTCGCTGATGATCGCCACCGAGCCGCTCGGCGAAGCGGTCTGGAGTGAGCTGCGCTGGCCCGACGGACTGCTCGTCGACGACGTCCACTACCTCTTCTTCTACGCCCAGCGCACGAGCGACGGGCGGATCGCGATCGGCGGGCGCGGCGCCCCCTACCGCCTGCTCAGCCCGATCGACGTGCGCAACGAGCGCAACGAGCACGTGCGGGCGCGCCTTGTCCGCGGGCTGCACCGCGCCTTCCCGGCCGCCGCGCGGGCGCGGGTCACCCACCACTGGGGCGGCCCGCTCGCGGCGCCGCGAGACTGGAGCATGAGCGTCTCCTTCGACCGCGCGCGGGGGATGGTCGCGGCCGGCGGCTACACCGGCCATGGCGTGGCCGCGTCGCATCTGTCGGGGCGCACCGTCGCCGACCTGATCCTCGGCCGCGACACCGACCTCGTCAGGATGCCCTGGGTCGGGCACCGCAGCCGCCGTTGGGAGCCCGAGCCGCTTCGCTACCTGGCCTCGAAGGCGATCATCTCGACGCTCGGAAGCGCCGACCGCCACGAGGACCGAACCGGCCGCCGCGCGCGCCGCGTGCTCGCGATCAGACCGTTCCTGCCGCCCCGCCACTGACATCCGGCGCGGCCGCCGAGCCCGCCGATCTCGCGCGACATCCGTAGAAGTCCGCGCTTCGCGCTGCGGCCGAATCCCGATGGCTCCGCGGCGGCGAGTGGCTAGCTTCAGGCGATGCGGGGGGAGCAGCGCGACTCGCGGACCCGCGTCGCATTCGCCGACGAGCGAGCGCTGCTCCGCGCCGAGTCGCGGCGCGTGCTCGAGGGACAAGCCGACATCGAGGTGCTCGGCAGCCTCGAGGGCGATCTCGCCGCGCTGGCCCGCGAGCTGCGCCGGGAGGACCCGCAGGTGCTCGTTCTCGACCTCGGCCAGCCCCGACGCGAATCGGCCGAGGCTATCGCCATGCTCCGCGAGCTTCTCCCGGACACCCAGATCGTCGTCATCTCAAGCGTCCGCGACGCCGCGAGCGCGCAGCCGTTGCTCGACGCGGGAGCGGTGGCGTTGATCGCGCCGGAGTCGCTCGCGCGCGACCTCCCGCGCGCCGTGCGCGCCGCGTCACTCGGCGAGCGCTACCTCAGCCGGCGCGTCGAGAGCCTGCTCCGCGGCGGGCACCGTCCGCGCGGCGGCGGCGACGGCCTGACGCCGCGCGAGACGGAGGTCCTGTCGCTGATCGCGCTCGGCCACACGAGCGCCGAGATCGCCGGCGTGCTGCGCGTCTCCCCCCGCACCGTCGAGACCCACCGCGCGCGCGTCCACAAGAAGCTGGGGCTCGCGACCCGCGCCGAGCTCGTCCGCTACGCCCTGGCGAGCGGACTGCTGCGCGGCTGACGCTCCTGCTCGCCGGCCAGCTCGGCGCGCATCCACGCGCAGCCGGCCGAGAGATCCTCGACGCCCATCGCCGCGGCCACGTTGAGCCACATCCCGTGGCGGAAGAAATCGTCGAGCGCCTCGGACGGCGCGCCCGACAGCTCGGCCACGTGGGCGACGAGCCGGGCATAGGCGCGGCGCACGGCTTCGCGAATCACCTCGTCGTCGCACGCCGCGTAGGCGTGGTGCTGCAGCAGCAGGAAGTCGCGCTCGGCCGACAGCAGGTCGATGTAGGCGGCGCCCATCGTCGCGAGCACGTCGACGCCGCCGGCGCGCTCAGCGGCGGCGGTGAACGTCTCGGTGACCAGCTCGAAGCCGCGCTCGACCGCCGCCAGGAACAGCTCGCGCTTGGTCGCAAACAGGCTGAAGACGTACGGCTGGGCGACGCCGACACGCTTTGCGATCCGCTCGACCGGCGTGCCGTGCAGCCCGCCGTGGGCGAACTCGTGGACCGCGGCCTCGATCAGCGCGTCGCGGCGTTCGGCGGCCGGGACGCGCCGGCGAGGTGTCTGCGGGCTGCCGGTGGCCATCGCTTCGCCGATGCTAGCCGCTCAGGCGGGCACCGCCACGGCCTCCGCCGCGGCGCGCGTGTTGAACGGCACGGCCAGCGCCACGAGCGCTCCGAGGCCGAGCACGGCCGCCCCGACCCAGATCGACGGCACCAGCCCGCTGACGAAGGCGTGCGCCGATACGTAGCCGCCGTGGGCGGTGAAGACCGTCGCCAGGACCGACACGCCGAGCACGCCGCCCAGCTCGCGGATCGCGTTCGTCGCCCCCGACGCCAGGCCGGCCTGGTCGCTTGAGACCGAGGAGAGGACGGCGTTGGCGGCCGGCGCGAAGACGAGCGCCATGCCAGAGCCGGCGAGCACGAACGGAGCGATCATCGACGCGTAGCTCATGCTCGGACCGGCGAGCACCGCGAGCCAGCCGAGCGCGACGGCCTGAAGGCCGAGGCCCGCAACCATGAAGCTGCGGCTGCCGAGGCGCTCTGAGAAATAGCCGGCGAGCGGTGAGACGAGCATCGTCGAGCCGGTCCAGACGAGCAGCTTGACGCCCGCCTGAAGCGGCGTGTTGTGGAGGACGTTCTGCAGGAACTGGCTGAGGAAGAAGATCGAGCCGAACATGCCGAAGTACATCGACGCGGAGACCACGTTGGTGATCGCGAAGCTGCGCCGCGCGAAGAACGCGAGCGGGAGCATCGGCTCGGACGCCCGCCGCTCGTGCGCGAGGAAGGCGGCGGTCAGGACGACGCCGGCGGCGAGCGCGATCACGACCTCGGGCGAAAGCCACCCGAGCGACTGCGCGCGCACCAGGCCGAACACGACGCCGAACAGGCCGGCCGCGCTGAGCGCCAGGCCGCGCAGGTCGAGCGCGGCCGGGCGGCCGCGGCTCTCGCGCAGTCGTGCCGCCGCGGCGAACAGCAGCGCGATCCCGATCGGGACGTTGATCCAGAAGATCCAGTGCCAGGAGGCGGCCTGGATCACGCCGCCGCCGACGAGCGGCCCGAGCGCGACGGCGATGCCGCTGATCCCCGACCAGACGCCGAGCGCGACGCCGCGGCGGGCGGGCGGGAAGGCGTCGGCCAGTAGCGTCAGGGTCAGCGGCGTGACGATCGCGGCGCCGACGCCCTGGCTGGCGCGCGCGGCGATCAGCAGGCCCACCGACGGCGCGAGCGCCGCGGCCGCCGAGGACGCGGTGAACAGCGCGAGGCCGAGGATGAAGAGGCGCTTTCGCCCGAAGCGCTCGCCGAGCGCCGCTCCGGTCAGAAGCAGCACGGCGTAGGCGAGCACGTAGGCGTTGACGGTCCACTCGAGTGTCTGGATCGAGGCGCCGAGGTCGCGGCGGATGCTCGGCAGCGCGACGCTGACGACGAGGTTGTCGAGGACGACCATGAACAGCCCGATCGAGACGATCGCCAGCGTCCATCCCCTGTTTCGCTGCTCCGCCATGACGCCACGCTCCTTCATAGTGAGTGCTAACTAAAGAAAACCATAGCGGTCGCTAAGAAGCCTGTCAAGTGCAATCCTTCTTGGTCGATGCGGGTCACCGTGTTGCTCGGGGCGCTCGCAGCGCTCCTCGCCGCCGCGGCATCGGCGGCCGGCGGCGCGACCGCGGCGAGCTGCGTCGCGAACGCGATCCACCACGGCCGCCCGCCGGCCTGGGCCGCGCCGGCCTTCGTGCCCTCGACCGGCGGCTACGTGCCGCCGTTTGCGCTCAGCGGAAACGCGGCCGCGGCGGCGTTCTTCTTCGCCCCCACGCTGCGCGCCGGCGCGCCGACGAACCCCACGAACAAGGTCCTCTGGGTGATGCGCTTTCCGCGCGGCAACCAGCCCCTGACGATCTTCGGCCGCTACGGATCGGACCACAAGCTCACGGCCCGCAGCTCCTGGGCCGCCGACGCATCGCCCGGTGAGATCTACCCCTCCTACGTGAATCTCCCGAGGGCCGGCTGCTGGGAGCTGACGCTGAGCTGGAACTCGCACCGCGCGCAGATCGACGTCGAGGTCCATCCCCGGGCGCGCTGACCCCGCCGCTACGATCCGCCCGCGCCAGGCATGAGCGACGCGATCGTCATCGGCTCCGGACACAACGGCCTCGTCGCCGCCGCCTACCTCGCGCGGGCCGGGATGAGCGTCGAGGTGCTCGAGCGCAACGCGACGGCCGGCGGCGCGGTCGCCACCGAGGAGCTGACCGAACCCGGCTTCCGCCACGACACGTTCTCGGCCTGGCACCCGCTGTTCAAGCTCTCGGCCGCCTTCGCCGAGCTCGGCGACGAGCTCGCCCAGCGCGGCCTCGAATACGCCGAGAGCCCCGAGGCGACGACCGCCAACGTCCGCTCCGACGGCCGCGCGATCGTCGCCTACCGCGACGTCGAGCGAACCGCCGAGGGCCTCGACCAGCGCGACCGCGCGCGCTACGCGGCCGAGGTCGCGCGCTTCGGCGAGACGATCCCGATCGTCGGCGAGATGCTCGGCGGCGAGCTTCACTCGGCGGCGGCGGCGCGCCTCGCGCTGCGCCTCGCGCGCCGCCTTCGCCGCCGCGGAACGCTCGAGTTCACCGCCGGCGTCCTGGCCTCCGCGCGAGCGTGGTTCGAGACGGCCTTCGAAGGCCCCGAGGTCGGCGAGCTCTACGCGCCCTGGGCGCTGCACACCGGCCTCTCACCTGACGCCTCCGGCAGCGGCTTTCAGGCGCTGGCGATCGCCGGCTCGCTGCACGCCGTCGGCCTGCCGGTCGTCCGCGGCGGCTCGGACGGCTTCGTGCGCGCCTTCGAGCGGCTGATCGCGGACCTCGGCGGGAGCGTCGAGACCGGCGTCGAGGCCGATCGGATCGTCGTGCGCGGCGGCCGCGCCGTGGCGGTCGTGGCCGGCGGACGCGAACGCGAAGCGCGCCGCGCGGTGATCGCGAACACGACGCCGACGCAGCTCTACGGCCGCCTGCTCGAGGCCGGCGCGGTGCCGTCCGGTGCACTCGAGCAGTCGCGCCGCTTCCGCTACAGCCCGCGCGCGGGGATGCAGATCCACGTCTCGCTGCGCGAGCCGCTTCGCTGGCATGACGGCCGCCTCGACGCGGTCCCGATCGTCCACCTCTCAGACGGCGCGGCGAGCGTCGCGCTCGCCTGCGCGCAGGCCGCCGCGGGCCTGCTCCCGGCGACGCCGACGGTCGTCGCCGGCCAGCCGACGGTCCTTGACCCCTCGCGAGCGCCCGACGGCCGCTCGATCCTGTGGCTGCAGCTCCAGCAGGTCCCCTACGCCCCGCTCGGCGACGCCGCCGGCGAGCTCGACGTCGCCGGAGGCTGGGAGAGCCCGGCGCTCGTGGAGGCCTTCACCGAGCGGGTGCTGTCGGCGCTCGCCGCCCACGTCAGCAACTGGGGATCGGCGCGCGGCGCCGTCGTCGCGCTGTCACCGCTTGAGATCGAGCGGCGCAATCCCAATCTCGTGCGCGGCGACATCTACGCCGGGGACTGCGAGCTCGACCAGGCCTACCTGTGGCGCCCGCTGAGCGGCTACGGTTCGCACCGCACGCCGCTGGGCGGCCTCTACCACTGCGGCGCCTCGACGTTCCCGGGCCCGGGCCTGAACGCGGCGTCGGGACGGATCGTCGCGCTGCGCGCGATCGCCGAAGCCGGCCGCCGGCGCCGCCTCCGCTAGCGTCGCCCCCGCGCGAGCAGCTTGCGCGCGACGTTGTAGCCAGACAGCGCGTTGACCCCGGCGCCCGGCCAGGTGCTCGCGCCGGTCATGTACAGAGCGCCGACGCCGCTCTCGTAGTCGCGCACGCCAGGGAAGGGCCGCAGGACGAAGTTCTGGCGCAGGTGCATGCTGCCGGCGATCGAGTCTCCGCCGACGAGGTTTGGGTTGCGCCGCTCGAGCTCGGCCGGCGTCAGCACCGCGCGGCCGAGCACCAGCGCGCCGACGCCGGGCGCGTAGCGCTCGAGCTTCTCCATCACCTGCTCGGCGTAGGACTCGGGCGCGTCGGGCGGCAGCGCCCGGACCTGGATCCACACGACGTGCCCCCCGCGCGTGGGGTCGACGGCCGAGGTCTGCCCGACGACGAGCAGCGGCTCCGCCGGGAGCTCCCCGGCGCACGCCGCCACGTAGGTCCGCGCGAGATCGTCGGTGTAGGGAGCGATGTGGACGTAGGCGAACTCACCGAGCTCGGGGCCGGCCGCCCACGGAACCGGCGCCGACAGCGCGAGGTGGACCATCATCGTGCCCGGACCGTAGGAGTAGCGCGCGGCTCCGCGCCGCACGCGCGCCGCGAGCGCCTCCCCCGCGAGCAGTCGTCCGTAGAGGACCGCCGGCGAGAGGTTCGCGATCACCGCGCGCCGAGCCATGACGCGTTCGCCGTCGGCGAGCTCGACGCCGGTGGCTCGAGCGCCGGCGAGGAGGACGCGCGCGACGTCGGCGCCGAGGCGAAGCTCCCCGCCGGCCTCGCGAAGCAGCGCGCACAGCGCGTCGGTCAGGCGCGAGGCGCCGCCGCGGACGAGCGAGATGCCGGTCCGCACGTCGGTGAAGGCCTCCAGGAACGGGAACATCGCGCCGCCCGCCACGTCGGGTGCGAAGTCGAGGTGCATCCCCCAGCAGGCGAGCAGCGCCTTGGCCTCGCGGCTGACGAGATACTCGTCGCCGAGCTCGCGCGTCGAGCTCGCGAGCAGGCGCGCCAGCTCGGCGAGGCCGGCGCCGCGCAGCGCCCGCCCCTGCCCGAGCGCGACCCGCGCCAGCGAGCGCCCGGTCAGGCGCGTCCCGTAGAGCGCAAACAGCGCCGGGGCGAGGCGCTCATACAGCGCGTCGAGCTCGCGCCAGCCGTCCGCGTCGCGCTCGCCGAGGCCGGCCAGGGTCCGGGCGCCGTCCTGGTGCACGCCGAGCCATGAGCCGTCGGGGAAGACGCTGGCGAACGGCCTGGCGCTCGTCGCGTAGTCGAGACCGTTACCGGCCAGCTCCTCGCCGAGCTCGGCGGCGACCGGCGAGCCGCGAAAGAGGTTCATGTTCGTCGCGAAGACGTCATGGATGTGACCGGGCGCCGTCAGCTCCTCGCTGCGCACGCACCCGCCGGCGGCGATCGCGTCGCGCTCGAGGACGACCGTTCGCCACCCCGCGCGGGCGAGGTAAAGCGCGGCCACGAGACCGTTGTGCCCGCCGCCGATCACCACCGCGTCGTAGCCGTCAGCCACCACCAGGACCCCTTTGTTTGACATTTGACATTTGATCAGACGCTCTATAGCTTCAGCCGCGGTCGGCCCGCCGCCGTCACACGCTGGAGGAGGAGCGAGCGTGAGGTTCAGCATCTATTCAGAGATGCAGTTGTGGCCCGGCAAGACGCCCGAGCGGCTGTACGCCGAGGTCGAGGAGCAGATCATCCACGCCGACCGCCTCGGCTACGACGCCTACGCGATCGTCGAGCACTTCTTCTTCCCGCGCTTCTCGATCGCCCCCGATCCGCTCGCGCTGTTCGCGCGCGTCGCGCCGCGCACGAGCGCGATCCACTTCCGCACGATGCTGCACGTCCTGCCCTACCACAACCCGACGGTGCTGGCCTCGCGCATCGCCGCGGCGCAGATCCTGACCGGCGGGCGCTACGAGTTCGGCGTCGGGCGCGGCCACGGCTGGGTCCCGCCCAAGGCCGGGGTGCGGATCTCCGACGTCCGCGAGCTCTACGAGGAGTCCTTCGAGGTCTTCTTCAAGGCGCTTGAGAACGAGCGCTTCTCCCACGAGGGCCGCTTCTACGAGGTCCACGACTCCCACCTCGCGCCGCCACCGCCGGCGCCGACGCGGATCTTCGTCGGCGGCACGAGCGACTCGACCTACGAGCTCGCCGGCGAGCGCGGCTGGGCCGTCGCGGTGCCGCCGCTGCTGCCCTACGCGGCGCTCCGAGACCAGCTCGAGATCTACCGCTCAAGCTGCGCGCAGCACGGCAACGAGCCCGACATCGTCTGGATCCACGCCTGCTACATGGACGCCGACCGCGCGGCCGCCAAGCGCGACGCCGAGGTCGCGATGCGCCGCTTCCTGCAGGGCAACGCCTCGCCGCTGACCGAGCTCGGCGCGACCGAGGAGCTTCAGGCGGCCGGATACGGCTTCTACACCTCGGGGATCATGGAACAGCTCGCAGCGACCCCCTACGAGGACATGATCGAGGGCGACATCGTCTGGGTCGGGACCCCCGACGACGTCGCGGCGCGGGTCGCCGAGATCATCGAGATCTGCCCTGGCCTGACCGAGGTCGCGATCACCGCCAACCCGGGCGGCTTCGCCAACTGGCAGGCGATCAAGACGCAGGAGATCTTCGCCGACGAGGTGGCGCCGCGCTTCCGCGCCGCCGACGCGGCGGCGACGGGCGGGTCGCGCCGAGTCGCGGCGCCCGCATGAGGTTCACCAAACGAGGAGGAAAGCCGGCATGAGGCATCGCAGACTGGCGGCGATCGCATTCGCCGTCGCCGCGGCCGTGGCGCTCATCGCGGTCGCCACGACGAGCGCGGCCAAGACCAACGCCGCACATGGGAAGCCGATCGTCATCGGCGCCGCGATCGACCTGACGAAGAACATGGCTCCGTTCGACGCGCCGGCGCTCGAGGCGGCGCAGATAGAGATCAAGAAGATCAACGCCAACGGCGGCGTCGACGGGCGGCCGCTGAAGATCGTTCCGCTCAACGATCAGCTCGACGCGACCCGGACCAAGGCCGACGCGCTCAAGCTCGTCGACCAGGGGGTCAACATCGGCTGGGTCACCTGCGACGTCGATTACGCGACGCCGGCGATCACCGAGTTCCTCACCGCCAAGCTGCTGACCGTCTCGCCATGCATCGGGACCGACCAGATGGGGCCGTCGCGCTTTGGCGCAGCGGGCCAGCTCGCGTTCACCTTCGGCAACCCGGCGCAGCAGGACGGCGCCGCCGCGGCCGAGTACGCCTACAGCCGCGGCTGGCACACGGCCGACGTCGTCACCGACAAGCTGCTCGTGTACTTCCAGAACGTCTGCCAGGCGTTCACGCTGCGCTTCAAGCAGCTCGGCGGAACGATCGTCGACTCGGAGTCCTTCACCCAGGGCGACAAGACGATCGGCAACGTCGCGACGCGCATCAACGGCAAGAAGGCGTCGGTGGTCGCGTTCTGCACATCGTTCGGAACCGATCAGCCGGCGTTCGTCGACGGCCTTCGCACGCTCGGCAACAACACGCCGATCATCGACGGCTGGGCGAGCGACGGTGCCTATTGGTGGTCGAAGAGCCCGAAGGTCACCAACTTCTACTTCCTCACATACGCGTCCGCGCTGACACCCGACCCATCGTCGTCGGTGAACTCGTTCGAGAGGCAGATGAAGGCGATCGGGCAGCCGGCGCAGACCGGCGGCTTCATCACCGGAGCCGACGCCGTCGACGCGATCGCCTACGCGATTCGCAAGGCCGGCGGGTCGACGAACGGAGCGAAGCTCGCGTCGATCATGTCGCACCTGTCGAAGTTCCAGACGCTCGGCGGGCCGATCAGCTTCGGCTCGGCGTCGTCACCGCACAGCGCGACGGGCCGTCCGTACCGAGTCGTCGAGGTCAACAACAACACCGCGAAGTTCCTGACCCTGCACACGACACAGAAGATCCCGAACATCCACTGATGGACGGGATGCCGCGCGCACGTTGACTGCGTCGGCAAACGCGACCGACCGAGGGCCCGACTCGCTTCGGGCCCTCGGCGTGTCGCGATCCTTCGAAGGGATCGCGGCGCTGTCCGACGTCGACCTCGAGCTGGCCCCCGGCGAGGTGGTCGGCCTGATCGGCCCCAACGGCGCCGGCAAGACGACGCTCGTCAACCTGCTGAGCGGATTCGACCTTCCCTCGCGCGGAAAGGTCTCACTCGGCGGCCGCGACATCACGCGCTGGCCACCCTACCGTCGCGGCCGCGCGGGCCTCGCACGGACCTTCCAGCACGGGCGCCTGTTCGGCGAGCTGAGCGTTTCGGAGAACGTCGAGGTCGCTGCGCTCGGCGCCGGCTGCTCGCCACGCGAGGCACGGAGGCGCTCCGCCGAGCTGCTCGAGCTGCTCGGCCTCGCCGACCGCGCGCACTCGCCCGCCGGTCTGCTCCCGCACGGCGACCAGCGCAAGCTCGGCGTCGCGCGCGCGCTCGCGCTGCGCCCGCGCTTCGTGCTGATGGACGAGCCCGCCGCCGGCCTGCACGAGGCGGAGATCCCGGCCTTCGCTGCGGCGCTGCGCTTCGTGCACGAGGAGTTCGGCGCCGGGATCCTGCTGATCGATCACAACATCGCGCTGATCATGGACGTCTGCCATCGCGTCCACGTGCTCGACCGCGGCACGACGCTTGCCGTCGGGACACCGGAGGAGGTGCGCGGCAACCTCGACGTGGCGACCGCCTACCTCGGGGTCGCGGGCGATGCCTGAGGCCGTTCTCGAGCTCCGCGACGTCGAGGTCCGCTACGGACGCCTGCCGGCCGTTCGCAACCTCAGCCTGACGCTCGGCCGCGGCGAGATCGTCGGCCTGATCGGCCCAAACGGCGCCGGCAAGTCGACGACGCTCGGCGCGATCATGGGCCTCGTCCCGCTTCACTCCGGCGAGATCGCGCTGCGCGGCGCGCCGCTGCGCGGCCGGCCCGAGGACCGCGCTCGCGCCGGGATCGGCCTCGTCCCCGAGGGCCGCCACATCTTCGCCTCGCTGACGGTCGAGGAGAACCTCCGCCTCGGCCTCTCGGCCCGGCGTTCGAGCGACGGCGTCGCCGAGGACCGGGCCTGGGTCACGAGCCTCTTCCCGGTGATCGGCGAGTTCGCCCACCGCGTCGCCGGAACCCTCTCGGGCGGTCAGCAGCAGCAGCTCGCGATCGCCCGCGCGCTGATCGGCCGCCCCGAGGTGCTGCTGCTCGACGAGCCCTCGCTCGGCCTCGCGCCGCTGGTCGTGACGACGCTGTTCGAGACGCTCGCGACGATCCGGGCGGGCGGCGTGTCGATCCTGCTCGTCGAGCAGCGCGGCGCGCTGACCGTCGGCTTCGCCGATCGCACCCACGTCCTCTCAAACGCCGAGCTGCGCCTGACGCTGGCCCCGGGCGACGCCGCCGACGCAACGCGCCTGACCGAGCAGCTGACCGCCGCCTACCTTTCCTGACGCGATGACCTTTCTGCAATCGCTCATCGACGGGATCGGCCTCGGTGCGGTCTATGCGGTCGTGGCGGTCGGGATCGGCCTCGTCTTCGGCGTGATGCGGCTCGTCAACTTCGCCTACGGCGAGCTGATCACCGCCGGCGGCTACACGCTCGCGCTGCTGAGCGGGACGCCGGCGATCGTCGCGATCATCGTCTGCTTCGCGGTCGTCGTGACGCTCGCTCTGATCCAGGAGCGGATCGCGTTTCGCCCGCTGCGCGGGGCGTCGCCGGCGACGATGCTGATCACGACCTTCGCGGTCAGCTTCCTGCTCCAGAACGTCTACCTGCTGGCGTTCGGCTCGCGCGGTTCGGCGGTCGGCACGCTCGGCTCGCTCAACACCGCGATCGCCGTCGGTTCGCTTCGGATCCGCTGGATCACGATCGTGGCGACGATCGCCGGCGCGGGCCTGCTGGCCGGGCTGACGTTCGTCCTCAACCGGACGATGATCGGCCTGCAGCTGCGCGCCGCGGCGGCCGACCTGCGCACGGCGCGCACGCTCGGCGTGCGCGCCGACCGCGTGATCACGGCGGCGTTCGCGATCTCCGGCGTCCTCGCGGCCGCCGTCGCGGTGCTCTTGACGGTGCAGTCGCCGCTGGTGACGCCCGACTACGGCGTCTCGGTGACGATCTTCGCGCTCGTCGGGGTCGTCGTCGGCGGTCTCGACCGCCTCGTGACGGCGGCGCTCGGCGGGTTTGCGATCGGCTTCGCCAACGCCTTCGTCGGCGACCTGCTGCCCTCCTCCGGGAGCCAGTACCTCCCCTCGGTCGTCTACGGGCTCGTGATCCTGATCCTCGTGCTGCGACCGAGCGGCCTGTTCGCGAGCCGGCGCGCGACCGCCGCGGAGCGCGTGTGAGGAGGCGCGCCGACAGCCTCGTCGCGCTCGCCGCGCCGCTGCTGCTGGTCGTCGCCGTCGCGGCGCTCGGCTCGCAGCTCAACCCGGTCCGCCAGCTCGAGTTCGGCGACGCGCTCGTCAGCGTCTCGATCGTCGTCGCGCTCTACGTCTTCGTCGGCAACTCGGGCGTCCTCTCGTTCGGCCACATCAGCTTCGTCGCCGTCGGCGCCTACCTGTCGGGGATCCTGACGCTCGACGTCGAGCAGAAGAACCTGATCCTGCCGACGATGTTCGCAGTCCTTCGCCATTCCCACACCGGGACTGCGGCGTCGCTGCTTCTGGCGGCCGCCGCCGGCGCGCTGTTCGCGTTGATCGTCGGCGTGCCGCTGATGCGCCTGTCCGGGCTTCCCGCCGGCATCGCCACGTTCGCGGTGCTCGGGATCACGACCAACATCATCAGCTACTGGGACAAGATCGGCCCGGGCGTCACGGCGCTGTCGCTGGTGCCGACGAACGGGATCTGGACGTTCATGGTCGGCGCGCTGATCGCGATCGCGATCGCCTTCGCCTACCAGATCAGCCCGTTCGGGCGAAAACTCCGCGCCACGCGCGAGGACCCGCTCGCCGCGCAGGCCTCAGGCATCCACGTCCACCGCCAGCGCCTCTACGCGTTCGTGATCAGCGGCGCGCTCGCCGGCTTCGCGGGCGGGCTGCTGGTTCACGAGCTCGGCTCGATCACGCCCGACCAGGTGGCGGTCGAGCTTACCTTCACGACGCTTGCGATGCTGGTCGTCGGCGGCGTCTCGAGCCTGTTCGGCGCCGTGCTGGGAGCGCTTTTGATCAGCGGCCTCAACTCGTTCCTCGCCGACGCCGAGCAGGGCGTCACGATCGGCTTTCACCTGACGCTTCCGACCGGGACGCGCCTGGTCACGATCGGCGCGGTGATGGCGCTCGTGCTGATCCTGCGCCCGAGCGGGCTGACCGGCGGGCGCGAGATGCGCCTGCCGCGACGGCGGCGGACGTGATGCGGGGCGGCGCAGCGCCGCCCCGCACCGTGCGTCAGGCTCTGACCGAGCGCCGCGTGGTTGTCGGCATCAGGAACTGGTTGCCCTCAAAGCGCGCAACCAGGGTCAGCCGCGTCGCGTGGCGCAGCGTTCCGTTGGAGACGTAGATCCGCATCGTGTAGGTGCAGTTCGAGCGCACGAACGCGCGCTTCAGCTCGACCGTCGAGCCGTAGCGCTCGACCTGCACCGCGACGGCGCCGTTACACCCGAGCAGCCTGTTGATGCTGCCGGGCAGCCTCAGCGTGCCCGAGGTGACGAGCGTCACGCCGGAGCGGTAGTGCTGCGTGCGCGAGTACAGCGCGAACGACTGTGGATGAACGCGCGCGGCGTTCTTGGTCGTGAACGTCTTGTCGGTCCCGACATAGAGACCGTTGGCGCTGTAGGCGACGAGCCGGAAGTGGTAGGTGCTGTTCGGCGCCAGGCCGGTCAGCTGCGCGTTGACGGCCCGGGCGCCGAAGCCCGAGATCGTCTGCGGCGCGGTCTGCAGCCCGTAGTAGCCGCTCAGCCCGTACTCGAAGTACCACGTCGTCGTCGGGCCCTCGGGGTTGACGGCGCCGTTGAGCTGCGCCGAGTTCGCGGTCACCTTGACCGCCCCGGCCTGCGAGACGGCCGGCAGCGTGCCATTCGGCGAGGACGACGGACCGGTCGTCGTGAACGTGGCGTCCGAGCTCGCGCTCGTGCCGTCGGCGTTGATCGCGACCAGCCGGTAATGGTAGGTCGTGCCCGACGTCAGGTTCGACAGCGAGCCGTGGACGGTCGTCGTCGACGTCCCCGAGCCCGCCGAGGTCGCCGCCGTCTGCAGGCCATAGCTCGCGGTCGGCCCGTACTGGAACGAGTAGACCGTCGACTTGCCGCGCGGATTGACCGAGCCGGCCAGCGTCGCCGAGCTGCTCGTCACAAGCGACGGCGAGCTCGTGCTGACGCTCGGCGGCACAGCGGTCGTCGTGAAGGTCTGGTCCGACCCGGACGTCGTGCCCGAGGCGCTCGTGGCGACGACCCGGTAGTGGTAGGTCGTGTGCGACGCCAGAGCGCTCAGGGTCGCATGCACGGTCTCGGAGCTCGTACCGGCGCCCGCCGACGTCGTCTGCGTCTGCGAGCCGTAGTTGGTCGTCGTGCCGTACTGGAAGGCATAGGTCGTCGAGGTGCCGTTCGGGTTGACCGTCGCGGCCACCGTCGCGCCGGACGCCGTCACGTTCGACGACGCGCCGGTCGTCGCGGTCGGTGTACTCGCCGCGATTGCCGCCGTACCGGTCATCAGGACCCCCGCGATTACCGCGATGAGCAAGCGTTTCACCACATCCTCCTTTGGACGCTGTTGTTCCATCAATTCGCAACAGCGCGACGGACCGAAAGATGCGGTCACGCAATGTTTATTTTGATTAATGCGACGCGATAACGATTGGAAACGCGCGCCCGATACCCGCGACGTGCAGCGCGCAAACCGCTCATCCGTCGACGAGCAGGCCGTCGACGGGGCCCAGCAGCGCCCGGGCGCGCCGCGACACGCCGGGCAGCTCGAGCAGGCGGTGCGTGGGCGCCTCGCCGGCGCGGCGGCGCTCGAGCTGCTCCCGCGCAATCGGACGCCACAGTTCGTCGACGACCCGCGCCGGAGAGCCCTCCACGGCGGCCGGCGAGAGCTCCAGGTGCTCTGACCACAAACGCAGGCGGGTGGCCCTGACGAGCTCGGGATCGTCGGTGATCACGTTGACCTCGCTGTCGTTGAAGAGCGAGTGATCGTTCAGGTTCGCCGAGCCGATCATCATCCAGCGGTCATCGACGATGGCGACCTTGGCGTGCACGTAGAGCGGGCCGCCGAGCTGGCCGGTCCGCGAGATCACGGTCGCCGCGAGGAAGCGGCGGCGGCCGTCGTCGGCCGCCGCGAGAACGCCGAGCTGGCCGCGCGTGCAGTCGTTGCCGTTGTTGGGGTGCCTCGGCAGGACGACGATCATGCGAAAGTCACCGGAGGGCGGGTCGCGCAGCTTGGCGGCGAGAATGTCGGAGATCTCGGGCGACCACAAAAACTGGCTCTCGATGTAGATCAGGGAGCGCGCGTCGCGCAGCGCGCGCGTGTACGCCTCGAGGATGCGAAAGTCGCCGCGCGGCGCGAACTCGTAGACGTTCTCGGGAATCGTGCGCACGACCTGCAGCGTGTGCTCGCCGGCGTCCGCGGGCGTGCGAACAGGGTCGAGCGTCTCTCCCGAGGACTCCCGCCAGCGCGCCGCGAAGTGGGCGGCGACATCGGCCACGGCCGGGCCGCGCATGCTCGTCGCGACATCGTGCCAGCCGAGCCGACCGAGGGCGGCATGCTGCGAGGAGTCGAAGCGGTCGCCGGCCAGGTTGGTCAGGTCGATGCCGCCGACGAAGGCGAGCTCGCCGTCGATGATCACGATCTTCTCGTGGTGGCAGTGCATCGGGCGCTCCTTGGCGTCGAGCGCACAGCGCACCCGTGTGCCCTGTACGAGGGCGTGGCGTACTTCGCGCACCTGCGCGCGGGTCGGCTTGAACAGCGGAATCGGCGCACCGGCCCACAGCAGCACCCGCACGCTCGCGCGCTGAGCTATGTCGGCGAGTAGATCGCGCAGGCGCAGAGAGCGATCGTCGCGCGTCAGCCCGAAGTCCGGCGCGATGTGCCAGCCCGCGATGTGGACGCTCTCGCGCGCGCCCCGGAGCGCCTCAGCCAGGCGCGGCAGGGCGTCAGCCCCGTCGATGTGGACGCGCAGCTCACAGCCGCTTCGCGGCGGCGGATCGCCGGCGGCCCACAGGATGCCGTCGCGCGGCGGGTCGAGCCGCTCGCCCTGGCCCGCGCGCCGCAGACGGCGGCGATGGTGAGCGCGGATCGCCGACTCGACGCGCGCGCCGGCGAAGGAGTCGATCTGCCCTGTCACCCCCGGGGCCACGACACTCACCCTACCCCGCAACGAGCGCCGCGATTGCACGGCCGGGGGTGCGGGTAACCGTGGCGCGTGGCTGACCAGATCGCACCGACCGCGGTAGCAGCGGCCGGTGCGCGAGCCCAGCGCAGCGAGCCGTTCGAGTGGTTCGCGCGGGCCGGCTTCGTGGCCCGCGGGGTGATCTACGCGATCGTCGGCGTGCTGGCGGTGGAGCTCGCGCTCGGCGTGGGCGGCACGACGACCAACCAGCAGGGCGCGCTTCGGGCGATCGCCCGTCAGCCCTTCGGCACGGCGACGCTCGCGATCGTCGCGGTCGCGCTGTTCGGCTACGCCTCCTGGCGCCTGGCGCACGCCGCGCTCGGCGGCGGACCGGACTCCTCTGACAGCGGCCTCGAGCGAATCGGCGCGCTTGGCAGCGGCATCGCCTACGCCGCGATCGGCGTGCTCGCCGTCGAGATCCTCGCCGGCTCCGCCTCGGGCTCAGGAGGCGCCCCCAGGGCAACGGCGGGCGTGCTTGGCTGGCCCGGCGGTGTCGTGCTTGTCGCGATCGCCGGATTTGTGATGCTCGCCGTCGCCGCCTATCAGGGCTATCGCGGCGTGACCCACGACTTTCTGAAGGATTCCAAGACCGAACAGATGAGCCCGGCGGTGCGCCGCTGGGTCAAGTGGCTCGGAACGGTCGGCCACCTCGCGCGGATGGTGGTGTTCGGCATGATCGGGGCGTTCCTGATCGTCTCCGCCGTGGACTACAACCCGGGTAAGGCGGTCGGGCTCGACGGCGCGCTCGCGACGCTCGCGCACGGCTCGGCTGGGCCATTCCTGCTGGGGATCGTCGCGGCCGGGCTGGTGGCCTTCGCCGCCTATTCCTTCAGCGACGCGGGCTACCGCCGCCTCTGAGCGGGCGCTACGCCGAGCCGAACTCCGCGACGGCGGGACTCCCCCGAGCGCCGGCTCGAACAGCCGTCCTCGGGCGACGATGTCTCTGCGGGACGGCCACATCGCGTGGTTTCAGCGCCCGGAGAGGAGGGCATAGGGCAGGGATGGAGGAGCGGACGCTCGCCGGCCGCTACCGGCTTGCGGAGGTGATCGGGCGCGGCGGCATGGGAGCCGTCTACCGCGCAACGGATACCCGACTCGGGCGGGAGGTGGCCGTCAAGCTGATGGCCGGCGTCGGCAGCGCGGCGCGCTTTCGCCGTGAGGCGCGCGCGGCGGCGCGCCTTCGCCACCCAGGCGTCGTGGCGATCTATGACGCCGGCACCGAGCAGGACGGGACCGCCTTCATCGTGATGGAGCTGCTGCGCGGGAGGAGCCTCGCCGAGGTGATCGCCGCCGAGGCTCCACTCGAGCCGCCGCGGGCGCGCTCGATCGCACGGGAGATCGCCGAGGCGCTCGCGGCGGCCCACGCTGCGGGAGTGGTGCACCGCGACATCAAGCCCGCAAACGTGATTATCGCCGCCGGCGGCGCCGTCCGGGTCCTCGACTTCGGCATCGCACGGCTCCTCGACGCCACCGCGATCACGCAAACCGCCGAGGTCGTCGGGACGGCGTCCTACATGGCACCCGAGCATCTGAGCGGGGAGCCCGCCGACGCCCGCTCCGACGTCTACTCGCTGGGCTGCGTCCTCTACGCGATGCTTACCGCGCATCCACCGTTCGTCGGCGATTCGACGGCGGCGGTGATCGCACAGCACCTCAGCGCGCCACCGCATCCACCTGGCGTGGACGCCGATCTCGACGCGCTGGTCCTGGCGATGCTCGCCAAGGACCCCGCGGCCCGCCCGCAGAGCGCGGCGGAGGTCGCGCGGCGACTCGAGGGCGCACCGCCCCAGGCCACGCGCCTGATGGAGCCGGTCGCGACGGTAGGGCGCAGGGGCGGCATCGCGGCGGCGGAGGTCGGCCGCAGGCGCGGTCTCGGCTCGGCGCTGGCGCTCGCGGCGGCGCTCGCCGCACTCGCACTCGTCCTGCTCGCGCTCGGCTCTGGAGCGCCGGCGCATGTCCCGCCGCCGGCACATCACGCCACGGCCGGAGCGACCGGCGCGACCGCCCCGGCGGCGCAGTCTTCGAACCCGCCGCCGACGACGCTCAACACGCCGGCGCAGCAGACCAACCTTCCGCCCGGGCAGGAGCGCAAGCTCGACGGCCACGCCCACGGCCGCGGACATGGCGGATTCGGCCACTTCGGCGATGGCGGCCCAGGCGGCGACGGCGGCGACGGCGGCGGAGACTGACCGCTACTGCCGAAGCGACCGCACGACGTCGCGGTGCTCGCGCATCGTCTCCGCGGGATCGTCGCCGGGCTGGCGGCCGAACCCGCAATACATCGCAACTCCGAAATCGCTCAGGTAGCGCGAGGCGGTGGCGTGGCGGAGCTTGAGGCCCGGTTCGCCGTCGAGCGGCAGCACGATTCCCAGGAAGATGCGCGCGTCGCCGGCCTCGAGGTCGACGAGCGGGCGAAAGAAGCTCTTGTCCTCGCTTCGCAGGTAGCGCGGACCGGCCATGTGAATCCAGTCGACGCTGCGGCCCGAGTTGGCGACCGCGTAGTTGGCCATTCGCACGAGCACTCCGAGGTCGCGCGCCTCATACATCGGCCACTCCGGGAACGTCCCGTAGCAGAGGTGGTAGCCGACGAGGACCTCCTCGGGGACCTGCGGCGTCAGCCGGCGAACCGGGCCGGCGAAGCGCTCCCACGCGCCCTCCGAGGTCCAGGCCAGGACGCCCTCGATGTCCTGGGTTTCGTAGGCGAGATCCCACTGAAGCGCCAGGTCGCTCGCCGGGATCGCAGCTAGCAGTCGCACGAGCTCGCGCTCGACGAGCTCCTCGAAAGCGCGCTCGACGATCGGATAGTCGCGAGCCCAGTCGTCCTTGAATCCGTTCAGAGCGCTGGACGAGAACGGAAGGCCGACCTGGAAGCGCAGATGCCCCGGAATAACACCCTCATCGCGCAGCTGGCGGAAGCGCTCGTAGGAGGCGATCGCATCGTCGATGCGCGGCCACGACGGAAAGCTGAGCTCGGTGACGCCCGGCCGGACCCGGAAGACAGGTGTTTCGTAGGCGTGACGAGGGATCCCCGTCGGTGACGCCGTCGGTGCGACCATCTCGACATCGCGGTGCGGCCGCACCAGCGACTCGCGCTCGTATCCGACCCAGCCGCGCCGCGGTCCGGTCTCGCCGTCGGGAAGTGCGAACACCATGTCGCCGAAGAGCTCTGCGCCGGAACGGAAGGCGGCGTCAGTCGAGTCGGCCGGAAGGCTTCCGACGAGGAGCAGCTCGCTGTCGACGCGACGGGGCATCGGACGCGGGCGAGGATAGCGGGCGGGACCGTCCAGTTGGACGCTACGATCGACGCGTGGATGACGGCGACCGCGGTTCCGACCTCTCGCCGATCCGGCACCTCCGCGACGCCTACAGCGCTCACTTCAACGAGCACCGCCGCGAGCGGCAGTTCATCGCGTCGATCGGCTTCTTCGTGACGTTCGCGCTGACGCGCGGCATCACGCATGCGATCCGCGCCAACAAAGGTCCCTTCCGCAACATTGGCGGCAAGAACGGCACCCACATCCATCACATGACGTTCGGGATCATCGGCCTCCTGGTCGTCGGATACCTGTGGATCCTCCAGCTCGGCATCGAGAACAAGCCGTCCGCCAGGCTTTCGCGGATCACTTCCTACTTCTACGGTGCCGGCGCGGCGCTGACTCTCGACGAGTTCGCCCTCTGGCTGAACCTCGAGGACGACTACTGGACGGCCAAGGGCCGCGAGAGCATCGACGCGGTGGTGATCTTCGGCACGCTGCTGACGATCAGCGCGTTGGGGGGAGGGATCCTGCCGGAGTTTCGGAAGCGGCTGAGCGGGCGGGGTTAGGACCGAGTCGCCGACCGCGGTCAGTCGGCGGCCTCAGTGACCCTGTGGAAGAGATCACCGAATCATCCTCGCCGTTGTCGTGCACGACAACGCGGGCGGCTCATCGCCCAGACGAGCTTGACCGCGTCGGATCCATCGAATATATGCGCTCCCTCGTGGGGGCGCGAGCAGGCGTGCTGAGTGCCAACGGAGCCGCAGTTCACGTTACGACTATCCGTGGGCTGCTTCGTTGGCCGCGATCGTTGACCGGAGCGACTTCGGTACGTCGGTGGGCGGCCATGAGATCAACCAGAAGGGACGTGTCATGACTTTCATCGAGACCATTCCCGAGGCGCAAGCGACCGGGAAGGTGGCGGAGATGTACGAGGCCGACCGTGAGGCATTCGCCGGTTTGCCCAACTTCACCAAGGCCTTCTCGCTGCGACCGGAGGTATATGCCGCTTGGCGCCATCTGAACGGAGCCATCAAGGCCAACATGGACCTGCGTCGCTACGAGCTGGCGACGGTGGCTGCGGCGCGCCGTCTCCGTTCCAGCTATTGCACGCTGGCTCACGGCTCGGTCCTAATGGCCAACTTTCTCGAGCCGGCGGCGTTGCGAGCCTTGGTGGCTGACTTTCGGACCGCAGACCTCGAGCCTGTCGATCTTGCCGTGATGGAGCTCGCTGACAGGGTCGTGCACGACGCCACGTCGGTCACGCAGGCCGATGTCGACCGGCTGCGCAGTCTCGGACTCACCGACGGCGAGATCCTCGATGTGGCACTGGCAGCCGCCGCTCGATGCTTCTTCAGCAAGACGCTAGACGCTCTGGGTGCCCAGCCCGACGCGAAATATTCCGAACTCGAAGCGGACCTCCGAGACACGCTCAGCGTCGGGCGTCCGATCGCCCAACGCTGACCCTGAGCCGGCCCCGTGGTGATCCCGACAGGCGCGTTGTGGGGTCTGCTCCGTGGGATCCAGCGCCCAGCACGACCGCCTCCGTTCGCCCAGGCGCAAGCGAGGCAAGTGCGGCGCGCAGCTGGGTCTCGCCCTCGCGTTGGGCGCGGACCCGAACCGTCAGGCCGCCCGAGCGCCGATTGCCCTCTCGACGACTCGTTGGTGCAGCAAGAAGCCCCGTCGTAACGGGGCTTCTGTCATAGCGGGGGCGGGATTCGAACCCGCGACCTTCGGGTTATGAGCCCGACGAGCTACCAGACTGCTCCACCCCGCGACGCAGCTACACGTTAGCAACTTGACGCGCGAGCGACCCGCCGTCGCGGCTGCATCGTTTCCTGCCCTTGCCGACCGCACGCGTATAACGCCGCCAGCGATCCCGCGCCGTCCTCCGGCGAGTGGGTCCGCTGGCGCGGTAGACTCCGAACCGGGCTGGATCGACGAGGAGGCCAGTGTTCGCGCAGGATCCAACCGACACGAGCCACGGCGAGCTCGACGCGTCGCAGCACTGGGGCAGCGACGTGGCGGACTTCTACGCGCACCGAGGCTTCGGCACGCGGATCGGCTTTGGCGAGCGCCCGGCCGTGCTCGTCATCGACATGATGGTGGCGTTCACCGATTCGTCGTTCAGCGTGGGCGTCGAGCAAACGCCGACCGTGGAGGCGATCAGCCGACTGTTGGTGGTCGCACGCGAGCACCGGCTGCCGATCTACTTCACGCGCACCGCCTACGAGCCCGATGGTCGTGACGGCGGCTGCTTCATTGAGAAGGTTCCCGCGCTTCGCGAACTCGTGCTCGGCTCTCCAGGCGTCGAGATCGACCCCCGACTCGCGCCGGCGACCGGAGAGCCGGTGATCCTCAAGAAGTTTGCCTCCTCGTTCCACGGAACGAACCTGCTGTCGCTCCTGGTCAGCGATCGCATCGACACCCTCATCGTGACGGGCTGCACGACGTCCGGCTGCGTGCGGGCCGCCGCCATCGACGGCGTCTCCTACGGACTGCGCGTGATCGTCCCCGAGGAGGCCGTGGCAGACCGCGCCGAGGGTCCGCACTGGGCGAATCTCTTCGATATCGACGCGAAGTACGGCGATGTGATGACGCTCCCTGAGGTGCTTGATCAGATTGAGCACCGGGCGTCGCGCCGCATCGGGGCCGCCTGACGCGACGGGGGCATGGCGCGGGTGTACGCGCCCCGAACGGCGGGGTGTTGAGCCCGCCCGGCGATGCTAGCCTGCGTCCCGCGCGGCTGCCCGGGACGCTCCGAGCTCGGCGGCGCGATAGCGGGTCACGCCGGCGCCGGGCGCGGATCCGGCGCCGGTCCCCGGGCGTGACCCTCCAGCCACGATGAGCGAAGAGAACTCCAGCCGACCGCCGGCACTCGCCGGACTGAAGGTGATCGACGTCTCGACGCTGTTCGCCGGTCCGCTGGCCGCGACGATGCTCGGCGACTTCGGCGCCGAGATCATCAAGGTCGAGCATCCGGCGCGCGGCGACCCGGCGCGAAGCCACGGGCAGGCGAAGGACGGAGTCGGCCTGTGGTGGAAGCTGCTCGGGCGCAACAAGCGCTGCGTGACCCTGTACCTCGGCGACCCGCGCGGCGCGGAGATCTTCCTCGCGCTCGCGCGCGACGCCGACGTGGTGATCGAGAACTTCCGGCCCGGCACGCTCGAGCGCTGGGGCGTCGGACCCGAGCGGCTGCACGACGTCAACCCCCGCCTGGTCATCACTCGCGTCACCGGATTCGGCCAGTTCGGACCGCTTTCCGCCAGGCCCGGCTTCGGAACGCTCGCCGAGGCGATGAGCGGCTTTGCCCACATCACGGGGCAGCCGGACGGGCCGCCGACTCTGCCGCCGTTCGGCCTGGCCGACGGGATCACGGCCCTGACTGCCGCATTCAGCGTGATGACGGCACTGCGGGCTCGCGATCGCGACGGTCGCGGCCAGGTCATCGATCTCGCGATCATCGAGCCGATCCTGACGATCCTCGGGGCGCAGCCGACGGTCTACGATCAGCTCGGCATCGTGCAGCAGCGGACCGGCAACCGTTCAGTGAACAACGCGCCGCGCAACACCTACCTCACCAGCGACGGCCGTTGGCTCGGCGTCTCGACCAGCGCGCAGGCTGTCGCGGAGCGGGTGATGGCGCTCGTCGGTCGCCCAGAGCTCGTGGACGAGCCGTGGTTCGCCACCGGCCGTGGCCGCGCGGAGCACGCCGACGAGCTGGACGAGGCCGTTGCGGCATGGGTCGCCCAGCGCACTGCCGCGGATGTCACCGCCGCCTTCGAGGACGCCGACGCGGCCATCGCGGCCGTCTATGACGTCGCGGACGTGATGCGCGACCCGCAGTACGCCGCGCTCGGATCGATCACGACGGTCGATGATCCCGAACTCGGGCCGATCAGGATGCAGAACGTGCTGTTCCGCCTTTCGGAGACCCCAGGGGCGATTCGCTGGAGCGGCCCCGCGCTGGGGGCGCACAACGAGGAGGTCTACGCGGAGCTCGGCATCGACGCACAGCGCCTCGCCGAGCTGCGCCGCGACGGCGTGATCTGAGGGGCCACGGCCACGTCACTCGCGCGCAGCTACCTTTATGTTCCCGGCCACCGGCCCGAGCTGCTCGCAAAGGCCAGGGCGAGCGCGGCCGATGCGATCGTGATCGACCTCGAGGACGCCGTCCCGTGGCAGGAGAAGGCCCGAGCGCGCGACCTCGTCGCGGACGCGCTGCGGTCGCCCGCCCGACCGCCGACCTGGGTACGCGTGAACGCCGTGGAGTCGGGACTGACGGCTGACGACATTGCCGCCGTGGCGAGCCCGAACCTGACCGGCCTGCGGATCGCGAAGGTCGAGTCGCCCGATGACGTTCGCTTCGTCGCGGCGCGACTCGCCGCGACCGGGTGCGCCGTGGCGATCCATTGCCTGGTCGAGTCGGCGCTCGGGCTCGAGCGGATCGGGCAGCTCGCGAACGCCGACCCCGCGGTCACCGGCATCGCCCTTGGGGAGGCGGACCTGGCCGCCGACCTGGGGACGCGGGGAGACGAGGCGCTGCTCTACGCGCGCAGCAGGTGCGTCCTCGCCGCCCGGGCGGCGTCGCTGGCCCCCCCGGTGCAGAGTGTCTTCACCGATCTCGCCGACGAGGAGGGGCTGCGCCGCTCCACCGAGACCGGTGCTGCGCTGGGCTTCTTCGGGCGCTCGGCGGTGCATCCGCGCCAGCTCGCCACCATCAACGAGATCTACACGCCGGCTCCAGAGCACGTCCGCGAGGCGCGCGAGCTGGTCGAGCTCCTCGAGGACGCCGGCGCCGAAGGCTCATCGGCGTTCGTACTGCCGGACGGGCGTTTCGTCGACCCCGCAGTGGTCGAGTCCGCGCGGCGAACGCTCGCGCTGGCGCGACGGCTCGCGGACGGCGAGACGGGCGGGGCGCGATGAGCGTGGCGCCGACGATCGCACAGCGGCTCGCGCGGTTCGCCTTTCGTGCCGACGCCGTCCCGGCCACGGTCACCGACGACGTGGCGCGGCGCGTCCGCGACCTGATCGGCAACAGCCTCGCGGCCGCCGACAGCGAGCCCGCCGAAGTCATCAGCAGGATCGTGGACGCGGCGGCGGGCGCGCCGCAGGCCGGCATGATCGGCCGCCCCGGTCGGGCTCCGGCGTCCCTGGCGGCGCTCTTCAACGGCACGGTCGCCCACGCGCTGGACTTCGACGACACCCACCTACCGTCGGTGCTGCACCCGAGCGCATCGGTGATCCCGGCCGCGCTGGCCGTTGCCCAGGCGCGTGGCGCCTCCGGGGCGAGCTTCTCCCGTGCCGTCGCCGTCGGCGACGAGATCACGATCCGGCTCGGCATGGCCGGCTACGATGAGCGCTCTCGCGACTCCGTCTACTTCGCGAAGGGGTTCCACGCGACATCGATCTGCGGCACGGTCGGCGCCGCCGCGGCGGCCGCCGTCCTGTACGGCCTGGACGCCGACGCGATCAGCCATGCCCTCGCGATCGCCGCCAGCCTCGGCGCGGGCCTGCTGGAGGCCAACCGCACCGGCGGATCGGTCAAGCGGATCCACTGCGGCTGGGCCGCCCATGCCGGCATCAGCGCGGCCGAGATGGCCGCCGCGGGACTGACCGGCCCACCAACCGCCTTCGAGGGACGGTTCGGGTTCCTGCAGGCATTCCTCGACGAGCGCTTCAACGCTAACGCGATCACGCGCGGCCTCGGGCGCGACTGGGAACTGGTGAAGATGTTCTTCAAGCCCTATCCCTGCAACCATTTCACGCAGGCGGGGATCGACGCGGCGCTCGAACTCCGCCGCCGCGGTCTGGACCCGGACGAGGTCGCGGAGGTCGAGCTGGGTGTTCCCGGCGCGGTGCTGCGAACGATCGCGGAGCCCGCAGCCGAAAAGGCCGCGCCGCCCAACGGCTACACCGCGCGGTTCAGCGGCCCGTTCACGTTCGCGACCGCGCTGGTCGGCGGCGGCGGGCTGGGCGTCTACCTCGACGACTTCACAGACGAGGGCGCGCGCGACGAGCGGCGCCTCGCGCTCGCACGCCGTGTGCGCTGCGTCGCGGACCCGGAGTGCGATGCGATCTTCCCCTTCGAGTTTCCGGCGATCGCGCGCGTGCGGACGACCGCGGGAACACACCTCGAGGTGAAGGTGCTGCACAACCGCGGCGGCCCCTCGAACCCGCTAAGCGTGGGCGAGCTGAAGAAGAAGTTCGCACTCAACGCTGAGCGGGCCCTGGCGCCGGAGCGCGTCGCTCGCCTGGACGAGCTGCTCGACCGGCTCATTGACCTCGGCGGGGTCGGCGAACTTCTCGAGTACGCGGCCCCCTGAGCGCCCGTCCCGCCGCGCTCGGGGCGAGCTCGGTCGCCGTGGGCCGGCCGTCGCGCTCGACGGCCGCGCCGGGTGAGACCGCGCGAAGGCTAACCCGTCGCGCGCAGGTAGCGACCCCGCGGGGCCCCGACCGGAGCGCCCTCGCGCAGCACCACGCGACCACGCAGCAGCGTCTGCACCGGCCAGCCGGTGAGATCCATGCCCTCGAACGGCGTGAAGTCCTGAGCGGAGAGCAGGCGCTCCGCCGTGACCGGGTGCGTCGCATGCATGTCGACGATCGCGAGGTCGGCGTCCGCGCCGATCGCGATAGCTCCCTTGCTCGGCACAAGGCCGAAGGCGCGCGCCGGGTTCGTCGAGGCGAGCTCGACGATCCGCCCGATCGGCAGGCCGCGGCGCGTTCCTTCGGTGAGCAGGTAGGGGTACATGAGCGCGGAGCCCCCGAACCCGGGAAGGGCCGCCCACATGTCCCCCTCCTTGTGCGCCTCCGAGCAGCAGGCGTGGTCGGAGCACACCCAGTCGACGTCCCCCCGCAGCACGCCCTCCCAGAGCGCCTCACGGTCGGCCTCGGAGCGGATCGGCGGATTCACCTTGCCGCGCTGGTCGGCGTAGGTCTCGTAGCTGAGCGCGAGATGGTGCAGCGTCACCTCGAGGCGCACGTCCAGTTCGCGGTGTGCTCGCTTGAACTCCAATGCGCTCTCAAGCGCCTGCGCGCTGGAGAGATGCAGGAACTGGATCGGGCACGAGGTCGCCTCGGCGAGCACGCCCGCCTCGCCGATCGCGAGCCGCTCCGTCAGCGGCGGCCGCCCGGCGCTGTAGGCCTCGAGCCCACTCAGCGCTCCGTCGGAGCGCACCCGCTCCATGAAGACGCGGATCAGCTCGGGCTGCTCGGCGTGGATCGACAGCGACACGCGCTCGCCACCGACCCGCTCCCGCCCGAGCGCGGCGACGGCCTCCATGATCTCCATCATGTGGCCGAGGTCGTAGGTGTCGGACATGCGGTAGGCGTTCGCGTCGCCGACGCCCGCCAGGTCGATGCCCTTGTAGAACATGTAGTACTTGAAGGAACGGATCCCGAAGCGCTCGACCAGCTCCGGGATCTCCTCGACCTGCGTACGGTCCATCGGCGCGAGGTGGTAGGCGAAGTCGGTACGAGCCCTCCCTCGAGTTGCCTCGAGCACCTCAGGGAAGATCTCCGCGTACGGTCCGCTCTTGTTCAGGTAATGGCTGCCGGTTCGGAAATAGCTGATGACGCTCGTCACCCCTCCGGCGAGCGAGGAGGCTGTCTCACTCTCGGCGTCCTCGCCGATCGAGCGGTAGATCCCGAGGTGGTAGTGGGCGTCAACGGCGCCGGGCAGCACGAGCAGGCCCCGAGCGTCGATGACCTCCTCCCCGGAGAGCCCCGCCCCGATCGAGCGGATCACACCGTCGGTGATCCCGATATCGGCCAGCACTGGCTCGGCGCTCCCCACCGCCACCTCGCCGCCGGCCACGACGACGTCAAAGCTCATCGGCGTCCTCCCTTCGCGTTGCTCACCACAGCCTCCAATGTCCGTCAGTTCGGTGTCGAAAGACGCGCGACGGGCCATCAGCCCGCCGGCAAGGCGAAACGGCCCGCCCGATGGACGAGGCCGGGGAGTCGCTTCTGCATCACTCCCTCCAGCCACACGGCGACCTCGATCAGCCGGTCAAGGTCGATCCCCGTTTGGATCCCCTCCTCCTCGAGCATGTTCACGAGGTCCTCCGTCGCGATGTTCCCGGTGGCGCGCGGCGCGAACGGGCATCCGCCGAGCCCCCCGATCGACGCGTCCAAAATCGTGGCCCCGACGCCCAGCCCGGCGTCCGCGTTCGCGTAGCCGGTATTGCGGGTGTTGTGGAGATGCAGCCCGACGGGCCGCCCCTGCGCGGCGTCGAGAGCCAGCGGCACGAGCGTCCGGACCTGCGAGGGCACGCCGACGCCGATCGTGTCTGCGAGCATGATCTCCTCGACGCCGGCCGCCGCCATGCGGCGGACGTGCTCCGCCACCATGCCCGGGTCGCGGCGGCCCTCAAAGGGGCAGCCGAAGGCCGCGCCGAGCGTCACGGTCGCGCGCAGCCCGGCCTCGTGAGCGGCCGCGACCATCTGCGCGGAAGTGAGCGCCGCCTGCTCGAGCGTTGCGTTCTGGTTGCGCTGGGCGAACGTGTCGCTCAGGGGATACGCGATGTGGATCTCGTCCGCGCCCGCGGCGATCGCGTGCTCGAGGCCGCGCGCGTTGAGCACGAGCGCCGAGTAGATGACGCCGGGTTCGCGGTGCAGCGCATCGAACACCTCCGCCGTGCCGGCCATCTGCGGCACCGCGCGAGGGCTGACGAAGCTGCCGACCTCGACTCGCCGCAGCCCTGCCGCCACGAGTCGGTCACATAGATTCGCGCGCACGCGCGGGTCGAGGGCGACGTCGTCGTTCTGGAGTCCGTCGCGCGGTCCGACGTCGCAGACCGCGGGAGCCCCGCTCACGAGCCGGCTGGGGCGCCGTCAAGCTCCGCGCGCACGCGGGCGAGGGCCGATTCTCCGGGCTCGAGCGGCGACCACCGCAGCGGCGTCGCCGGCCGAGGCGCCGGGAGTCCCGTCTCCTCCTCGCAACGCTCGAGCAACTGCGCCATCGCCGGACCGAAGTCGAACGGCTGCGCCGGGCCGCGCTCCTCGCGCTGTCGCGCACGCTCGGCCTCGGTCGCGGCGTCGTCGACGGAGCCGTCCGCCGCGATCTCCACGCCGTAGGCGCTGAGCGCCTTCGCGCGGGACACGAGTCCATAGTTGACATCGCGGGCGACCCACTCGGTCGGCCGCTCGAGGCGGTCCTTCCAGCCGCCACCGCCCGCGGTGCGATAGATCAGCATGTCGCCAGGCCCCACGTCGATCTCGTCGCACTTGGACGGCAGCACCTGCTCGCTGCGGTCAGCGCGTCGCAGCAGCTTCGTCGAGCGCTCCCCCGGCTGTCCACCGAGCACCCCCCACGGCGGCGTGAGCCAACGGTCGTCGTGAATCGAGATCTGCCCGGGCTCGAGGTACACGTAGCGCTTCTCGACGCCGTTGCCTCCCCGATGGTAGCCCGCTCCTCCGGAGTCGGTGACCGTCGTGTACCCGTCGATGCGCAGCGGGTAGTAGGCCTCGAGGTATTCGGTGGGGATGTTCTCGAACAGCGGCCACCAGGAGTGCCCATCCATGCCGTCCCCGATCGGCCGTCCCGGGATCCCCCCGTAGAGGATTTCCATCGCGTAGTAGAAGTCGCCGTTGCCGTCCCATCCCGAGTAGAGCATGTACGGGCTGGTGCCGTAGCCGGCCGCGGTGTTGAGCTCCGGCGCCTGCTTGCACAGCGCCCCGCCGAGCACGTCGAACAAGCGTGTCAGCGCGTGCGTGCGGCAGCCCAGCGCCGCCGGGAAGCGCGGGTTCAGCATGCACCCCTCCGGCATCACGATGTGCAGCAGCGGGTAGAAGCCATCGTTGAAGAGGATCTGCGGGTCGTTGACCATGATCAGGTAGACCCCGATGAACATCTTGAACATCCCCTCCGAGAGGAAGAAGTTCACGGGTCCGATCGACTGGGGGTCGGTGCCCGACCAGTCGAAGAACGCGTGGTCGCCCTCGCGCCAGATCGTCAGCTTCATCTTGTACGGGCCGTTGCCGAGCCCGTCGTCATCGACGTAGTCCTCAAAGGACTGGGGCTCCTCCGGGATCGCGGCCTGGATCAGGACCCGCATCGCCTCGTACGTCCGGTCGAGAAGCGCCTGGAGCGCGGCGAGGTAGGTGTCCTTGCCGAAGCGCTCGCAGAGGTCGAGCACCCGCCGCTCGCCGGCGCGGCAGCCCGCGACGATCGCGAACAGGTCCGCCCGGTTCATCTCGGGCAGGCGGACGTTGTTGAAGATCAGCCGCAGGATGTCCTCCTGAACGACGCCGCGCTCGACGATCTTCAGTGGCGGGATGATCAGGCCCTCGTCGAAGATGGTCTTCGCTCCGGTCGGCAGCGAGCCCGGCAGCCGCCCGCCGGCGTCCATCTGGTGGCCGAACTGGCTCGCCCACCCAACGAGTTCGTCCTCAAAGAAGATCGGGACGAGGACCAGCCAGTCGTTGGTGTGCGAGATCGACGCGGAGCACTTGTACGGATCGGAGGTGAGGATCACGTCGCCCGCATAGATGCCGCGGTCCCAGTTGGCCATCATCTCGTTGATGTAGGCGCCGAACTGCCCGACGACCATCCGCCCGCGGGGATCGGTGAGCATCGGGAACTCGTCGTGCTGCTCGCGGATGACCGGGCTCATCGCCGAGCGGAACAGCACGGCGTCCATCTCGTAGCGCGCGTTGCGCAGCGCGTTCTCGATGATGTCGAGCGTGACCGGGTCGACCTTGATGTCCGGGATCTCGGCGATGCGCAGCTGGTCGTTCTCAAGCGCGGTCATTCGTCGCCCTTCGGATTGATGAGGATGTTGAAGTACTCGTCGACCTCCGCGACGAACTGCGGGAGCACGACGGTTGTCGAGTCGAACTCGGTGATGACTGCGGGGCCCCGTAACCGGTGGCCCGGCCTCAACCCGCCGCGATCGTAGATCGGGGCCACCGCCCTCTCCCCGTCCACGAGCATCGTGTGGTCGGCGTCGACGATCGCTGCGGAGGCGTCGCTGTCGCCGATCGTCCCCCGCCGCAGGTCGGGATTCGGGAGGTCCCCGGAGCCGATCGCGCGGAGGTTCACGATCTCCGCGCGCGTGCTGTGCATGCGGAAGCCGTAGAGCCGCTCGTGCAGCGCGTCGAATTCCTCGCTCAGGTGCGCCAGGCCCTCGGCGCGAATCCGCGCAAGATCCACCGGGACGGGGATCTCGTAGCCCTGCCCGTGGTAGCGCATGTCGGCGCTGAAGGTCACGTGCTGCGCGGTCTCGGCGATCTGCTCGCCCCGCATCCACTGCCGCGCGCGGCCCTCCAACTCGTCGAGTATCTCCAGCACGGCGCTGTTGTCGATCTCGTCCACGATCCGGATCAGCGTGCGTGCGAACTCGTTGCGGAAGTCCGCGACGAGGTCGCCGAGCGCGCACAGCAGGCCGGGCGCTGGAGGGACGATCACTGGGAAGGAGCCCATCAGCTTCGCGACGGCGTTCGCGTGCAGCGGTCCGGCCCCCCCGAACGCCACGAGGGCGAAGTCGCGGGGATCGCGGCCGCGCTGCACCGAGACGAGCCGCAGCGCCCCGGCCATGGTCTCGTTGGCGATCGCGAGGATGCCCTCGGCAGCCTGCTCGGTCGTCAATCCGATCGCGTTGGCGATCCGGTCGACCGCCTGGTGCGCAAGATCGACGTCCAGCTGCATCTCTCCGCCGATCAAGCGCGGCGGAAGGTGCCCGATGACGACGTTGGCATCGGTCACGGTGGGCAGCTCTCCGCCCCGCCCGTATGCGGCGGGCCCAGGCACGGCGCCGGCCGACTCCGGCCCGACGCGCAGCGCCTTCGTCAGCTCGGGGACGTGGGCAATCGAGCCGCCGCCGGCCCCAACGGTGTGAACGTCGACCGACGGGACCTTGATCCGGAATTGTCCGATCTGCGTCTCGCGGCCGATGCTGGTCTGGCCGCCGCGACACAGCGACACATCCGTCGAGGTGCCGCCCATGTCGAAGGTGAGGATGTTGGAATAGCCGGCGCGCGTCGCCACATACAGCGCTCCGGCGACGCCGCCGGAAGGGCCGGACAACACACCGTAGACGGGGTTGCGCGCCGCCTCGCGTGGGGTCATGATTCCGGCGTCCGAGCGCAGGATGTTCACATCGCCTACGAGGCCGAGCTGGCCGAGACGCTCCTGCAGGTTGCTCACGTAGTGGTCGACGCGCGGTCGGACGTAGGAGTTCATGCAGGCCGTCAGGGTTCGCTCGTACTCGCGGAACTCCGGCAGGACCTCCGAAGAGAGCGTGACGGGGAATCCCGGATACATGGACTCGACCAGCTCGCCGATCTCCTGCTCATGGCGTCCTGATATGTAGGAGTTGATGAGGCTGACGGTGAGCGACTCGACGCCCGACTCCACAAGCTCGCGGATGACCCCTCCGACCTGCTCGCGGTCGAGCGGCACGACCGTCTCCCCACGCGCATCGATTCGCTCGACCGCCTCGCGCGTATCGGCGAGCGAAGCCGGCGGGTCGGGCTTGATCATGATGATCCAGCCGGCGAGCGGCCCGGGGGTCTGCGAGCGGGCCAGGTGCAGGATCTGCTGGAAGCCCTGCGTTGTGATCAGCCCGACGCGTGCTCCCTTGCCCTCGAGCACCGCGTTGGTCGCGACCGTCGTACCGTGCACGATGTTCCCCAGCTCGCGCGGCGAGATGCCCGCCTCACGGCAGATCCGCTCGATGCCGGAGAGCACGCCCTCGGATGGCTCCGCCGGGGTGGACGGCGTCTTCACCCGCCAGTGGCGCGACCCCGCGTCTTCCACCAGGAAGAGGTCCGTGAAGGTTCCTCCCACATCCACTCCAAGTCGGTACCCCATGTCGCTCAATCTCCCGGTTGTCGTCAACTGCCGCCATCAGGCGGTAGTGCATCGCCCGCTGTGCCCGGCGACTGCCCGATCACAGCACTCCCTCCTCGGCGAGCCGTCGCAGGTCCGCGCCATCAAGCCCCAGCTCGCCGAACACCACCTCGTTGTCGGCGCCGACGGTCCAGCGTGCGCTCTGGCGCACCCTGCCGGGCGTGGCGCTGAGCTTGGGGACGACCCCCGGCATGCTCATCGTCCCGTGCACGTCGTCCTCGTGCTCGATGAGCAGGCCGCGCTCGCGGAACCAGTCGTCGGTGTAGATGTCAGCCGCCGAGTAGACCTGGGCGCACACGACGCCGGCGTCGTTGACCATCTCGTCGAGCTCCTTCGCCGTGTACTGGCAGGCCCACTCGCCGATCATCTCATCGAGCAGATCCTGATGCTCCCCGCGCGCGTGATGGTCGGCGAAGCGCGGATCCTCTCCGTGCTCGGGATGTCCCATCAGCGCCGCGAGGCGCCGCCAGAGAGTGTCGTGATTGGCCGCAATCACGACCCACTTCCCGTCCTTCGAGAGATAGACGTTCGACGGCGCGACTCGCGGGAGCCTGGGTCCCGTGGGCTCTCTCACGAAGCCGCACTTCTCGTACTCGACGATGGCCGATTCGAGCATCATGAAGCAGGCGTCCACGATCGACACGTCGACGACCTGCCCGGAGGCGCCGCGTGCGTCACGCGCGTACAGAGCGAGCATGATCCCCTGAAAGGCCGACTGCGCGGCCAGCGTGTCGCCGAGCGAGATGCCGCTGCGCGGAGGTGCCTGGGCGGGATACCCGTTGATGTAGCGCAGCCCCCCGATCGCCTCACCGGCGGCCGCGAACCCGGGCCGATCTCGATAGCTGCCGTACTGTCCGTAGCCCGACACGCGCGCGTAGATGCAGCCGGCATTGCGGGCATGCACACGCTCGGGCCCCAGGCCCCAGTTCTCCATCGTCCCCGGTCGGAAGTTCTCGACAACCACGTCGGCGGTGGCGCAGAGGTCGCCCGCGAGCTCCTGCCCCCGCTCGGTGCGGAGGTTCAGCGTCACCGATCGCTTGTTGCGGGCGATGATCGACCACCAAAGCGAATGGCCGTTGTGTCGGAGACGCCCCCAGTCTCGCATCGGATCGCCACTCGGCGGCGCCTCGACCTTGATCACCTCGGCGCCGAAGTCGCCGAGCAGCGTGCCGACGAACGGACCCGCGAGCAACTGGCCGAACTCCACGACCCGCAGACCAGCGAGAGAACCGTCGGTCATCGGAGCTGCGGCGGCGTGCTCCGCCCGGGGGCTCTCAGGTCTCGTCACGCAGGGCCTCTGGTCCTCGCGGCCAGCCTACCATAGGCATATCGCATGCTGCATACAAAACTTGGCGCTCGGACGGCTGCGTTACTGCGTCCGAAACCGCGCGATGAGGAAGTCCCGGCCGACGTAGATGTGCTGCTTCATCAGCAACTCGGCGCGATCCGCGTCTCCCGCCCGGAGGGTGGCGAGCAGCCGGCGATGCGCTTGCTCGGAGATCTCCATCTCCTTCTGCGAGAACCAGGAGAAGGACCGATACACGAGTGGCAACTCGACGGCGGACCGCACCAGGTCGGCGAGCTTCGCGGTTCCGGCCGCATTCACGATCGTCTGGTGGAACGCGAGGTTCTCCCTGATCAGCCCGAGCATGTCCCCGACCAGCCGAAGCTCCCGAAAGCGGTCGCAGCTCTCTGTGAGCTCCTCGAGCGCCTCCGGGGAGAGCCGCAGGGCCGCCTGGCGGGCGGCGAAGCTCTCAAGCAGCGCGCGAAGCTCGTAGATGTCGACCAGGTCGCGCTCGGTGTAGGTCCTCACCACCGCACCCCGGTTCGGCACCGCGCTGACAAGCCCCTCGGTCTGCAGGACCAAGAGCGCCTCGCGCACCGGCGTGCGGCTGAGGCCGAGCTCGTTGGCGAGCTCCTCCTCCTTGAGCCGCTGCCCCGGAGCGAGGCGACCGTCGAAGATCGCCTCGCGAATGAGCTCCGTTGCTATGTCGCTAGCGCTTCGTGGGGTCGGGATCGTCCCGTTGCCGCCTAGCAGACCCACTGAGCGGATACTATCCCAGGCGCAATCGGCGGAAGTGGCCGGGCCCGACCGCTCTCGCGAGCATGACCGTCGCCTTCACCATCGTTTCCGCCCGATGGCCCAGAGCCGCGAGCCCGACCATTCCGCATGTGACGCGCAACCGGCAGGCCGGCCGCCGATCGCGCTCCGTGGCTGTGCGGCGCGCCGCGCTCGCGCGCGTCCCGACCAGGCGGCCGGGACGTGACCGGGCTGCTTGAGGCGATCGCGCGCGGAGTTCGCGTCTTCGATCTGGCGCAGCCGCTGCATGCCGGCATCCCGTCCTCACCGAACCATCCCGGCTTCCGCATGGCCCTGATCCGTCGACACGGAGACATGGTCCGCGAGGACGGGGGATCCGCTGCCAACGAGCTGATCGTGACGGGCGGGCACGTCGGCACGCACATCGATGCGCTTGCGCACGTCTCCCACAACGGCCTGCTGCACGGCGGCGTCCCCGCGGCGGACGCGCAGCTGGGCGGGCGCTTCACCCATGGCGGGGTCGAGGAGCTCGCGCCCCTCGTCGCCCCGGGGGTGCTGTTCGATGTCGCCGCATCGAAGGGCGCCGACGTGCTCCCCGGGGGCTACGAGATCAGCGTCGGCGACCTGCAGGCCGCGGCGGCCGGATCCGGCGTCGAGGTTCGCCGCGGCGACATCGCGCTGATCCGGACCGGATGGGCCCGACGGTTCGCAGATCCGGCTGGCTTCCTCGGGCACGAGAGCGGCGTTCCCGGACCGAACGAGGAGGCAGCGCGCTGGCTCGCCGACCAGGGAATTTTTGCCACGGGCTCCGACACCACGGCCTACGAGCACATTCCGGCGGGCGCCGGGCACCGTCTGCTCCCAGTGCACCGCCTGCTGCTCGTCGAGCGGGGCGTCTTCATCATGGAGATGCTGAACCTCGAGGATCTCAGCGCGGCCGGGGTTGCCCGGTTCCTCTTCGTCGCGGCACCGCTGAAGATCCTTGGGGCAACCGGATCGCCGCTGCGCCCGATCGCCGTCGTCGACGGCTGACCGCCCCGCCCGAAGAGCCTAGAATCTTCCCCGACCGACCGGGCAAAGACACGCCTCCCATCGTCAACATCGAGCTGCGACATCTGCGGGCCTTCGTCGTCACCGCCGAGGAGCTGAACTTCACGCGGGCCGCGCACCGGCTGCATCTGCGCCAGCAGGGCCTCAGCGCGCAGATCCGGCGACTGGAGGAGGAGCTTGGCGTCACGCTCTTCAGCCGCACGACCCGCTCGGTCACCCTCACGGCGGCCGGGCAGACGTTGCGCGAGCGGGCAATCGACATTCTCCGATCCGTCGATGTCGCCGTCGCCGACGCGCGCCGGAAGGCGAGTCTCGAGCAGGAGGCCGTCACGATCTGTTACACGCCGACGGTCAGCGGCGAGATCCTGTGTGCGCTTCTCGAGTACGCCCACGAGGTGCTGCCGCAAATCAGGATCGGGCTTTGGGAGACCTGGACGCCCGACGCCATCGACGGCGTCGAGGACGGCCGTTTCGATATTGCGATCGCCCGGTGCCCGGGCCGCCTGGAGCGCCTCGCCGCCACCGAGATCCGCCGCGAGCCGTTCGGCGTCGTGCTCGGCGAAACGAGCCCGCTCGCTGCAGGCGAGTTCGTGCCCCTGGAGGCGCTCGACGACCTGGTGCTGACGATCTGGGAACGGCGCCTGTCGCCGACATTCTTCGATGCGACGATGCGCGCGTTTCCGTCCCATGCCGCGCCCTCGCGCCACCGCGAGATGGAGCTCTTCGGCCACGAAACCTTCTACGGCGACCCCGAGTCCCGGCGGGAGATCCTCGCCGGCCATGCCTTTTACCCGACCTTCGCAGGCCACTACGACGTGCTGCCGCCCTGCTTCGTATGGCGCCTGGTGCGCCCCGAAACCCTGACTGGCGTGACGGTGCTGCACCGTATCGACGACGATCGCAAGCCCGTTCGCGAGATGATCGCCGCCGCCCGAGCCCTCGCCGTCGAGCATGGCTGGATGCCGTTGCCCGACCGCGTCGCGGCGTAGGGGCCGAGCCCGAGCGCTGTCCTGACCACCCGTTGGGCTGCCGCGACGGCACGAGCCGAAAAACCAATTGACCACGGCACGCTGTCAATCGCGCGCAAGCTGCTGTCGCCGGCTCAAGTTGTCTCTGGTACGTTGACGCCTACCCGGGACGCGGGGCTTGTTCCCGCGCACCGGCGCGACATCAGTCGAACGCAACGAGAAGAGGGGCCGCAATGATGAGGAGGAGAGCAAGACCGTTCCACGCCCTTCTCGCCGCCACCGCAGCGGTGGTGGGCGGGCTGGCGCTGAGCACGGGCGGCGCGGGCGCTGCAGCCGGCGTGAGCGGGAAGAGCGTCGGACTCGAGTTCTGCACGCAGCAGAACCCGTTTTGTGCTGGATGGATCAAGACGTTCACGGCCGTGATGGCGAAGCACGGCGTGAAGGTGACCACCCTCACGTCGAACTTCGACCCCGCCGTCGACGCCCAGAACATGAGCACGCTGATCGCCGACAAGCCGAACCTGATCGTGATCACCCCGTCTGATCCGAGCGCGATCGTGCCGTCACTGGCGCGCGCGAAGGCCGCCGGTATCCCGGTCATCAACGCGATCGGCCGCCTCACGAAGGCCGGCATCCCGCTCGTCGTCTCGTCGGTGCTGACGAACAACAAGGAGCTCGGGACCTACGCGGCGCAGAACATCGTGGCGGGCCTGAGGGCCGAGGGCGTCACAAAGGGCAACGTGGTAGCCGAGACCGGCACGGCCACGCAGCTGATCGTGCAGGACCGCGTTGCGGCGTTCAAGGCCGCCATGGCCAAGTACCCGCAGTTCAAGATCGTGGCGGTCCAGGACACCAACTGGGATCAGGCCACATCCGACACGACGTTCCAGGAGCTCGCCGCGAAGTACAAGTCCAAGGGCGGGATCCAGGCCGCGTACGGGATGGCTGACAACCAGGCGGTGGGCATCATCCAGGGTGCCCAGCAGGCCGGGCTGAAGGTCGGCCTCTCGAAGAAGGGCCTGATCGTCACCGGCAGCAACTGTCTGAGCGTCGGGATCGGGGCGATCAGGGCCGGAACCGAGTACGGGACCGCCACACAGGCGCCCGGCCCGGAGGCGACCCTCGCCGCCAAGACCGCGCTGTCGGTGCTGGAGGGCAAGAAGGTCGCGGCGACCGTCAACGTGCCCGAGTTCCGGATCACGAAGGCGAACGTCAGCAAGTTCGCAGGGGAGTGCACGTTCTGAGCCGCTCGCGGCCAGCGTGACCAATTCCTAGGCAGTGCGGGGGCGTCGGCAGACGCCGGTGCCCCCGCACCTTGCTCGATCGTCCGATGAGTACACGCAGCCACCCGCAGGACGGTCCACCGACCCCGTTCGTCGAGGTCGAGGGCCTCACGAAGAGCTACGGCGCGATCCAGGCTCTGCGTGACGTCTCGCTCTCGATCCCGGCCGGCGAGGTGCACGGGGTCTGCGGCCATAACGGCGCGGGCAAGAGCACCTTGGTGAAGTGTCTGGTCGGGCTGACCCGGCCCGATTCGGGCGTGATCCGCGTGGACGGACAGGCCGTCCACCTCCACGGTCCCCAAGATGCCCAGTCGCACGGGATAGCGATCGTCGACCAGGAGCTCAGCCTGGTGCCGGCGCTCAGCGTCGAGGACAACATCTTCCTGGGCGGCATCGACGTGCCGATGCGCCACCATCGCAGCGCTCTTCGCAGACGGGCGCGCGACTTGCTCGACAGCCTCGGGCTCAGCCACGTTCCGTTGAACGCGCCGGTCGAGCGGCTGCTGATCGGCGAGCGCCAGCTGGTCGAGGTCGCGCGCCTGCTCGCTCGCGACGCGCGGCTGCTGATCCTCGACGAGCCGACGGCGACGCTCAGCACAACCGAGATCGAGCGCGTGTTCGCCGCCGTGCGTGAACTCGTCGCGCAAGGGCGCAGCGTGATCTTCGTCTCGCACCGACTCGGCGAGGTTTTCGAGATCTGCCACCGAGTGACTGTTTTCCGAGACGGTGAGCGCGTCGCCACGCATGCGATCGGCGAGCTCGACAGGCCGGCGCTCGTCAAGCTCATGCTGGGGGAAATGGAGGGCGCGCCGAGCGTCACCCCGATCGAGGATCACCATTCCGCCAGGACGGTGGCGATGAGGATCGGCCACCTCAACGTGCCCGGCCGTGTGCGGGACTTCTCCCTCACGGTGCACCGCGGGGAGATCGTCGGGCTAGCTGGCCAGGTCGGCTCCGGCGCCAGCGAGGTGCTGCGCGCGCTCGGCGGCCTGATCCCCGGCGCCACGGGCGCTTGCGAGGTCGCGGGTCGCCCGGCGAGGCTGCGCCGCCCGATGGCGGCGGTGGAGGCCGGCGTCCTGTACGTCCCCAGCGACCGCCAGGGAGAGGGCCTCTTCCTGCACAAGCCCGTCGAGCAGAACCTCACGGTCATCCGCCTGCGCTGGATCAGCCGCTTCGGGCTGCTCCTGGGCCGACGCTCGCGCGCGCTGGCGACCGAACTCGCGGCGCGCGTGGACGTGGCGCGGGACCGACTCGGCGCGCCGGCGGCCGAACTCAGCGGCGGCAACCAGCAGAAGGTGCTGCTCGGCCGCGTACTGGCGCGCAGCGGGACCGCCGTGCTGGCCCTCGACGAGCCAACGCGTGGCGTCGACGTCGGTGGTCGCGGCGACATCCATCGGCTCATCCGCGACGAAACCAGGACCGGCATCGCGGTGATCTTCTCCTCCACCGAGCTCGACGAGGTTCTCGACCTCGCAGACACGGTTGTCACGATGTTCGAGGGGTCCATCGTCTCGATCGTGCCGCGCGCGCAGGCGAACAGCGCCTCGGTGCTCGAGGATATGACGACTCGGCGCGCGCCGGCGGAGACGGTGCCGGCATGAGGGACGCCGCCGCGAGCGCGATGGCGCCGCTGCGGCTTGTGGCGGCACGCCGGCGTTGGGATCTTCCCGGCGCCCTGATGGCCGTGGTGATCGCGATCGTCACGGGACTGCTGATCTACGGGGCCGCCGACACCTCCGGCTTCCTGACGGTCTCCAACCTCAAGGCGATCCTCACTGCGACTTCGCTGGTGGGGATCATCTCTGTGGGGATGACCGCGATCATGATCAGCGGCAACCTCTTCTCGCTGTCGGTTGGTCAGACCGCCGCGGTGACGGCGACGATGTTCCTGTACGCCCTGCGCGTCGACCTGACGGTCGCGATCGCCGCCGGCATCGCCCTCGGCCTCGGCATCGGCGCCGTGCAGGGCGGCATCGTCGGCTTCCTGGGCGCGAACACGATCATCATCACGATCGGCGCCGGCCTGCTCCAGGAGGGCCTGGCGACCTGGATGACCAACGGCAACAGCGTCGTCCCGCCGAGCGGCTCGTCCAGCTACACGCACCTGGCGCTGCCGCTGTTCGGCGTGCCGTTCGCGATCTACGTGTTCTTCGCGGTCGCGATCGTCGCGGAGTTCGTGCTGCGCAAGACGCGGTTCGGCCGCCAGCTGTACCTGATGGGCGAAAACCGCTCGGCCGCCCACGCCGCCGGCCTGCCGACCGCACTTCTCACAACTGGCGCGTTCGCGCTCGCCGGGGCATGCACGGGCCTGGCCGGCGTACTGATCGGCGCCGCGAGCGCGAACGGCTCCCTGCTGCTCGAGGGCACCTACACGTATGACGCCATCGCCGCCACATTGGTCGGCGGCAACGCCGTCGGCGGCGGACGCGGCTCGGTCGCGCGAACGGTCGTGGGCGCGCTGTTCATCGCCACGATCTCGGACCTGCTGCTGCTGCGCGGCTACAGCACGGGGATCCAGATCCTCGTCAAGGGCATCATCGTGGCGGTCGTCGTCGTGCTCACGAATCTACGCAGGGGGCGTTGATGAAGCTCGCCGGGCCACTGCGCGCCGCGATCCGCCGGGTGAGCGCGCCGTACGCGATCCTCATCCTGATGGTCGCAGTGCTGGCCGTGCTGCCCGCCGTTTCGCACTATTCGGTGACCGCGACAAACGTCTACGACGTTCTGCAGAACTTCGCCTCACTCGGCCTGGTGGCGCTCGCCCTGGGCACGACTATGATCGCCGGGGAGTTCGACCTGTCGGTCACGTCGATGTACCTGCTCGGCGCCATGGTCGCCGTGCTCACCGGCGCGCCGAGCCCGGTCGCCGGTGTGCTGCTCGCCCTCGCCGTCGCGCTCGGCGTCGGGCTGATCCAGGGTGGGGTGATCGCCGGGCTGCGACTGAACTCGATGCCCGTCACGCTCGGCGGCTACCTGATCCTTCTCGGCACCACCTACATCCTCGGGCACAACCAGACCGTGACCTACGCGAACTACTCGGTGGGTCTGCGGCTGGACCAGCCGATCCTCTCGATCTTCTCGATCCGCAGCTTCGTCTCAATCGGCATCTTCGCCGTCGCCGCATTGGTCATGGCCTACACGCGCGTCGGCCGCGACATCCACGCCATTGGCGGCGACCGCCGCGCAAGCCGGATCGCGGGCGTACGGGTGGCACGTGTCGTGATCGGCGTGTTCGTCGCATCCGCGCTGATGACCGCGCTCGCCGGCGCACTGCTCGGCTACAGCCTCTCGACCGCGAGCCCCACGATTGCCGTCAACCAACTGACATTCGCCGCGACGGCCGCGCTGCTGGGTGGCGTGAGCCTCGCCGGGGGACGTGGCAGCCCGCTCGGCATCGCGGCCGGCGTGCTGACCCTCAGCATCATCCAGGAGTTGCTCGGAATCCTCGGCGCGGCGAGCTACGTCCAGAGCCTGGTGACCGGCGGGGTGCTGGTCGCAGTCGCCTCCGTTCAGGGTCTGCCCGCCGCGCTCGCGCGGATGCGCTCCCTGACCGCCTGGCGGCGCCCGGCGGCCCCCCCATCCTCGACGGCGGCCGACGCGTGACCCGCGTCCCAAGGAGGTCTGAGGCATGAAACTCGTCACCTACGTCACCGAGACCAGCTTCGGAGCGGTCGAGCGCCTCGGCGCGCTCGACGGCGACCGCGTCGTCGACCTCGCCGCCGCATATGAGGCGCGCGAGCGCGAGGTGCGCGGGGAGGCTGGCGCCTTGGCGGCGCGGGCGCTGGTGCCGCCCTCGATGCTCGATCTGCTGCGCCGTGAGGAGCAGGGGATGGCCGCCGCGCGCGATGGCCTGGAGTGGGCACGCGCGCAGCCGCATTTTGGCACGCCGCTTGCTGATGTGCGCCTGCGTTCGCCGCTTCCGCGGCCCAACTCGATCCGCGACTTCATGCTCGTCGAGGAACACGTGCGCAACTCCGGGCTCAACGTGCCGCCCGAGTGGTACGAGATCCCCGCGTATTGGAAGGGCAATGCCGACGCCGTATTCGGCCCCGGCGACGAAATCCGCTGGCCGGAGTACACCGAGAAGCTCGACTACGAGCTCGAAATGGGCCTGGTGGTCGGGAGACGCGCGCACCGCGTGCCGGTCGAGGAGGCGCTCTCCTACGTCGCGGGGTACACCATCCTCAACGACTGGAGCGCTCGCGACATCCAGATGCGTGAGATGAAGATCATGCTCGGGCCGGGCCTGGGCAAGGACTTCGCCTTCTCGCTGGGGCCCTGCCTGGTGACACCCGACGAGCTCGGCGATCCGCGAGACGTCCAGATGGAAACGCGGGTGAACGGCGAGGTCTGGTCGTCTGGAACGGTCGGCGCCATGCAGTTCAGCTTCGCCCAGCTGATCGCGCACCTCTCGCGCGAACAGACCCTGATGCCGGGTGACGTCCTCGGTAGCGGGACGATCGGACGCGGCTGCGGGCTGGAGCTCGATCGCTGGATCCAGCCCGGTGACCTCGTCGAGCTTCAGGCCGTCGGAATCGGCGTGCTTGCCAACCGGATCGTCCGTGGCTGAGTTAGACAGCTAGCGAATACGTGTAATCAGCGTCAAGTACATAGGGAAAGGAAGCCAGACCGTGCCACAGATCATCCTTCAGGTCTACCCGACGATGGGTCCCGTAGAAGACATGAAACGCCTGCGCCCGATCGGTCGCAACGCGGACCGGTATCAAGAGATGCTCGCCAGCCTGATCGAGTGCTCCCAGGCGGCGGATGACCTCGGCTATTGGGGGATCACGCACGTCGAGCACCATGGTCACAGCGAGGGCCTCGAGATCTCGCCCGACCCCCTCATGCTGAATGTGTACCTCGGCCAGTACACGAAGCGGCTTCGCCACGGGCAGCTGGGCCTCGTCGTTCCATCCCACGACCCCGTGCGGCTCGCCGAGTCCATCGCGATCGCTGACCACATGCTTCAGGGACGCCTCTTCGTCGGGCTCGCCCGCGGCTATCAGGCGCGCTGGCAGAACGTCCTCTGCCAGCACTTCAACGTGACGTCCACGGCTTCGGACGAATCGGCCTCCGACGTGCGCAACCGCCTGCTCTTCGAGGAGCACTTCAAGATCATGAAGATGGCGTGGGCGAACGATGTCCTGCGCTACAAGGGGCCGGTGTACGAGATCCCCTACCCCTACGAGGAAGGGATCCCGAACTGGCCGCCGGCGTTCACCACGACGCTGCCCTACGGCGCGCCCGGCGAGGTCGATGAGGACGGCACCGTGCGCGGTCTGTCGGTCGTGCCGAGCCCGTACACGAAACCCCATCCCCAGCTCTTCCAGGCGTTTGGAGCAAGCCCCGCCACGCTTCGCTGGTGCGGCGAGGAGGACGTCACGCCGACGATGCTGGCCGGTCCGATCGAGACCTGCAAGAGCCTGATCGAGGTGTACCGCGAGGGCGCCGCCGCGAAGGGGCGCGACGTCCCGTTCGGAAAGGGCATCGGGATCGTGCGCACGTTCCACATCACCGAGAACCGCGAGCAGATCTACGACTGGACCGAGAAGTACGAGGACCCGGTGTGGAACGGCTGGTACCGGCCGTGGGGCTTCATGGAGGCATCACGACTGCCGGGCGAGGAGGGCGAGGTGCCCAAGCCCGGCGAGCATCTGGCCGACCGCCTGATGAACAGCGGGATCATGATGGCCGGGACCGTCGACGACGTGAAGCGGCAGGTCGAGGCGACGCTGAAGGAGCTTCCGATCGACTACATCGTGTGGCTGTTCCACTGGGGGCTCTTCGATCGCGACCACGGCCTGCGCCAGCTCGAGCTGTTCGCGAACGAGGTCATGCCCGAATTCGGCATGACCGCGACGCACGTGGACGTCGCGCCGGTGGCCGAGTAGACGCGAGATGCCCGCCCGAGCGGGCCGGGCCGAGCGCACCGAGCGCCGTCCCGGCTCGCAACGGCATGCTCTGAGTAACAACTTGAAAGGACGCCATGGCTGTTGTCTCTGAGCCCGTCACCCCTTTGGGTGGCGTGCAGAACTTCAACTTCACGCAGATGATCGACCTGAGCGTTGGGATCATCCCCGACGCGCCGCACGAGCCGCACAAGCCGAAGGTCGACGTGCTCACTCACGGCGGTCGGGGACTCGACTTCATGATCTCGACGTTCGGTGTCAGCAAGTCCGATCTGGTCTGGTCCAACGGCGAGGGCTGCTGCTTCGAGGAGGTCACGGCAACGACCCATTCGGGGACGCATGTGGATGCGCCGTGGCATTACGGACAGACCTCCGAGGGCCGACCCGCGCGCAGGATCGACGAGGTTCCACTCGAGTGGTTCTTCTCCGACGCGGTCGTGCTTGACATCCGGCACAAGCAGCCCGGCGAGAAGATCGAGGTGACCGACCTCGAGCGGGCCCTGTCGAAGATCGACTACCAGCTCAAGCCCTTCGACATCGTGATGCTGTGGAGCGGTTGCGATCGCAACCTGGGATCGGAGCGATACTTCGAGCAGCCCGGTATGACTCGCGAGTCAACGCTCTGGCTCGTCGACCAGGGAATCAAGGTGATCGGCGTCGATATGTACGGATTCGACCGCAAGTTCAAGGACATGGCGGACGAGTTCGCGCGCACGGGCGACGGCCGCGTCGTGTGGGAGGCGCATTTCGCAGGCATCACCAGCGAGTACTGCCAGATCGAGAAACTGGTCAACCTCGACAAGCTCCCCCGACCGACGGGCTTCAAGGTCGCATGCTTTCCGATCAAGGTGGCCGGTGCGAGCGGCGGCTGGGCCCGCCCGGTCGCGTTCGTCTAGGCGGGCGGCGGACGGAACGTTTCTCATGGATATCCAGCGGATCGGCTTCGTCTGCCCGGTCCCGGACATCGCCGACGCGATCCGGGTCCTGGGCATCCTCCTCGGCGCAGAGCCCTCGTTGGCGGACGGCGGGCGATGGGCGCAGTTCGACGTCGCGGGCGCGCGGATCGCGCTCGCCGGCAGCGACCGCTTCTCCGACGCGCCGGGCCTGATGATCAAGGTGGCCGACTGCGACGCCGCGGTGCGCGAACTTGGCGCCGCGGGGCTCGACGTCGGCCCCGTCGTCTCGGGACCCCACGAGCAGCGCGCCCAGGTGACGATCCCGGGCGGCTGGAGCGCGATGCTGTACTCGTCCGCGCGGTGAGCGCGGGTGCGGACCCGGGCACGCGCAGCGGGGAGCCGCCTGCCGGCTTCGGTGGCCGCCCGGCCCGTTGCGCAAGCGGAGATGGGGGCGTGAGCGCGGGCGCGAACAGGCCTCCGCCTGCAACGGTCCGCCGCGGGACGGGGGCGAGCGGCCACGTCTTCGGTCGCCGGTGCCTTCGAGCGCATCATCACGAGCCAGGAGAAGACCGGTGAATGTTCGTGGCGCCCTGCTGCGCGAGATGGGCCTCCCGACCCCCTACGCCAGGTCGCGACCCTTGACGATCACCGCGCTCTCGCTGGATCCTCCCGGTCCGGACGAGCTGCTCATTCGCGTGCGCTCGGCAGGCCTCTGCCACTCCGATCTGTCGGTGATCGACGCGACGCGGCCACGAGTCATGCCGATGGTGCTCGGACATGAGGCCGCAGGCGAGGTCGTCGAGGTGGGCCCCGGGACGCGCGGCTTCGCCGTCGGCGATCACGTCGTGCTCGTCTTCGTGCCGAGCTGCGGCACGTGCGTCTTCTGCGCGACGGGGCGCCCGGCGCTCTGCGAACAGGCCGCAGCCGCAAACAGCGCGGGCACGCTGCTGTGCGGCGAGCGTCGCTGGCGTGCTCCGGGCGAGGTGATCCATCACCATCTTGGCGTCTCGGCGTTCGCGGAGCACGTGGTGGTCGCCGCGCGCTCGGCGATCAGGATCGATCCGGGGATCCCGTTCGAGATCGCAGCCCTCTTCGGCTGCGCGGTCCTGACGGGCGTAGGAGCGGTCCTCAACAGCGCGAGACTCTCGCCGGGGCAGAGCGTCGCCATCTTCGGCCTCGGTGGTGTCGGGCTGGCGGCGCTGCTTGGCGCCCTGCTCGTAAGCGCCGAAAGCGTGATCGTCGTCGACGTGGTCGCGGAGAAACTGGCGTTTGCTCGGGAACTCGGCGCGACGCTTGCAGTCACGGCCGGCCCCGCGGCGGTGGAGAAGATCCGGGAGGCGACCGGCGGCGGAGTGGACTGCGCCATCGAGACGGTCGGAAACGAGCAGGTGCTGGCCGCTGCCTATGCCGCAACGTGTCGCGGGGGCACCACGATCAGCGTCGGCCTTCCGCACCCCGACCGAATGCTGCAGATCCCGGCGGTGAGCCTGGTTGCCGAGGAGCGAACGCTCCGGGGTAGCTACCTGGGCTCCTGTGTTCCACAGCGCGATCTCCCCCGCTTGGTCGCGCTCTACCGGCGAGGCAGACTGCCCGTGGATCGCATCCTCAGCGGCGTTCTCTCTCTCGACGAGCTCAACGAGGGGTTCGACCGGCTGGCGAGCGGGCGGGCGATGCGACAGGTGGTGATGCTCTGACGCCCTCGCCCAGCCTCCGGCGAGCCGTCGTCTCGGTCACCCAGTGATGCGGCCGGGAGGCCGCCAGCGTCCGTCCGTCGCCCCTTCCTCCCACTGATCGCGTCCCAGCAGCGCGTTGATCTCGTCGAAGCTCATGAAGCGGTCGAGGATCTCGCGGGTGGTGCCGTGCCTCAACACCTCGTCGCAGAGCTCGCGATATGCCTTGGCGAAGAGCCAAGTCTGGGTGGAGGGGAAGATCACGAGCCGGTAACCCAGCGCCTCGAGCTCAGCCGCGCTCAGCAGCGGCGTGCGGCCGGTCTCGGTCATGTTCGCCATCATCGGCGCGTCCACGCGCTCAGCCAGCAGACGCAGCTCATCGGCGGAACGCGGCGCATCGACGAAGACCAGGTCGGCGCCGGCCGCCGCGTAGGCGTTGCAGCGATCGACGACGGCGTCGAAATCTTCGATGGCGAGGGCGTCGGTGCGGGCGATCAGCAAGATCTGCGGGTTCGAGCGGGCGCCAACGGCGGCGCGTACCTTCGCGACCATCTCGTCGCGAGGGACGACGCGCTTGCCCTCCATGTGCCCGCAGCGCTTCGGCCACACCTGGTCCTCGATCTGGATCGCCGCGGCCCCGGCCTCCTCCAGAGCAACCACAACCCGCCGAACCGAGGCCTCGGCCCCGTAGCCGGTGTCGGCGTCGACGACCACCGGAACCGACGATACGGCCCTGATCCGCCGCAGCGTCTCGAGCACGTCCGGCAGCCCGATCATCCCGATGTCGGGCACCCCGTGCTGGTGCGCTGCGAGGGAGTAGCCCCCTTGGTAGACGGCCTCGATGCCAGCCTGCTGCGCGATCAGCGCGGTGAGTGGGTCGTGCGCCCCCAGCGCGACGACAATCGCCCCGTCCTGGATCCGATCGCGCAGACCCATCGCCTATTCGCGCCGCGCCGGCGCCGCGCGAGCACCACTCCCCTTATTCCCCGCGCTGGGAGCGCCCGTCGCAGGGGCGCAAATGGGGACCAGCCGCGCATCTGCCATCGACGCGCCGCACTCCTCCATTCGCGCAGCGTCCGCCACGGTCGCAACATATCCGACCTTCCGACTGCACGCCGAGGCCCGATCCCGGTTGCGCCCGCTGGGAACGCACACGGCGCCGAACCCGGTCTGGCTCAGTCGGGCGGTGCGGTTCGCTGCACGCGAGCGCGGTCGCGCTCTTCGCGGGGAGACGGCGTCGCGATTGTTCTGGTAGAAGGGGAGGCGTGGCCGACCCGAACGTGTTTGCACCGCAGTGGGATAGCGAGACGCCGGAGCTCGGACGGCGCTCGGTGGCGTTGGGGTCGAAGGTCGGCTGCGCGGAGTTGGGTGTGAGCATGTTCGAGCTCCAACCGCGCGGCGCCGTTTCGCCGCTGCACCTGCACCATGGCAACGAGGAGCTTCTGCTCGTGCTCTCCGGTCGACCGGAACTCCGCACCCCTGAGGGAACACGCGAGCTTGAGCCCGGCGCGCTGGTCGCGTTCCCGCGCGGCCCGGATGGAGCGCATCAGATCGCAAACCGCGGCGATCAGCCGTCCCGCGTGCTGGTCTTCTCGACGATGAACTTCCCCGAGGTCACTGAATTGCTCACGACCGGGACCGTGTTCTTCCGGGCCGGTGACGGAATCCGTCGAGCCTTTCCGCCTGGCAGCGAGACCGAGTTTGCAGGGCTGTGGCGCGAAGCGTTCGAGGCCGACCGACCCTAAAGTAGAGCCTCTCGCCAGCGGCGGCGCACAGGCGGCTGGCCGATGCGCGGGCAGCAAGTTCGCAACACCTCGCGCCGCGACCGCCGCTGCAACATTCCCTGCATCGCGCCTGCCGCCCACGGGACAATCCGCTGATGGCCAAGGTCTTCGTCACGCGGGCGCTGCCCGGCGACGCGCTCGAGCGCCTGCGCTCGGAGCACGAGGTGAGCGTCTGGGACGCCCCCCTGCCTCCGGAGGCCGCGGTGCTGCGCGAGCGGGTCGCCGACGTCGAGGGGCTGCTCTGCCTGCTCACCGATCGCATCGACACCGCGCTTCTCGACTCAGCTCCCCGCCTTCGCGCGATCGCCAACTTCGCGGTCGGCACCGACAACATCGATCTGGCGCAGACCCGGGCGCGCGGCATCCCCGTCGGCGTCACTCCGGACGTCCTGACCGAGGCGACCGCGGATCTGGCCTTCGCCCTGCTGCTGGCGGCGGCCCGCCGGCTCCCCGAGGCGCAAGCCGCGGCGCGGGAGGGCGCCTGGCGCACCTGGGAACCCGCGGGCTGGCTCGGCGCCGACGTCCACGGCGCCGCGCTCGGGATCGTCGGTTTCGGGCGGATCGGCCGCGCGATGGCTCGCCGCGCCGAGGGGTTCGCAATGACGATCCGCTCCACCGCCGACACCGACCTCGAGACGCTCCTCGCGACCAGCGACTTCGTCTCCCTCCACTGCCCCCTAAACGACAGGACCCGCCACCTGATCGATGCCGCAGCGCTCGCCAGCATGAAACCGACGGCAATCCTCATCAACACCGCGCGCGGCGGCGTCGTCGACCAAGCCGCGCTCATCGACGCGCTCCGCAACGGCACGATCGCGGCCGCGGCGATCGACGTCACCGACCCCGAGCCGCCGCCGTCCGGCGACTCGATCTTCGACACGCCGAACCTGCTCGTCGTGCCCCACATCGGCTCGGCGACCCGCACCGCCCGAGCCCGGATGACCGAGCTCTCGGTCGACAACCTGCTCGCGGGGCTCGCCGGCCGGCCGATGCCGAACCCCGCGCCGTGATGCGCGTGGCCGTCACCGACATCGGCACCAACTCCACCCGCCTCCTCATCGCCGACGTCGACGAGGACGGCCATGTGACCGAGCTCGTGCGTCGCTCCGAGATCACCCGCCTCGGAGACAAGGTCGACTCGACGGGCCGTCTCTCCGACGCCGCCGTCAAGCGCGTCTACGACACGCTCAGCTCCTACGCCGCGCTGATCGAGGAGCACGGCGCGACCGAGCGCCCCGCGGTCCTCACGAGCGCTGTCCGCGACGCCCAGAACGGCCAGGACTTCGTCGACGCGATCCGCGAGCGCTTCGGCCTCGACGCGCAGATGATCGAGGGCACGCGCGAGGCCCAGCTGTCGTTCCTCGGCGCGACCAGCGACCGCGACCCCTCCGATGACACGTCGACGCTGGTGATCGACGTCGGCGGCGGCTCGACCGAGCTGATCCTCGGCGCGGCACGCGGGGTTCACTTCTCGACCTCCCTGCAGGCCGGCGCGGTCCGCTACAGCGAGCGCCACCTCCACACCGATCCGCCGACCCAGGCGGAGCTCTCCGCCCTGGCGGCCGACCTCCGCGCGACGATCGACAAGGACGTTCCCGCCGAGATCCGCCGCGGCGCCCGCACGGCAATCGCCGTGGCCGGCACCGCCACCTCCTGCGCGGCGATCGACCAGGCGCTCGACCCCTACGACCCAACACGCGTGCACGGCTACACGCTCGACCTCACGACGCTCAGGCTCCTGCTCGCCCGACTCGCCGCGATGCCGCTCGCCGAGCGCCGCCACGTCCGGGGCCTGAACCCCGACCGTGCCCCCACTATCGTCGCCGGAGCCTCGATCCTGATCGGCGTCCTCGAGGCCTTCGAGCTCGCCGCCTTCGAGGTCTCAGAGCACGACATCCTCCGCGGCGTCGCGCTCAGCCGCGCCGGCTTCGCGTAGCCAAATCAATCCCTCGCCGGCCGCCGCTGCGGGTGGATCGTCTCCCCGCGCGCGAGCATCGCGACGTACTCCTCAACACGCCGCGCGCGCGTATCGGCGCGGCGCAGCGTGCCCAGCCGGTAGAGGATCGCGTAGCGGTTCTGGCTGCTGAGGCGCTCGAACGCCGCCGCGGCGCGCGCGTCGCCGGCCAGCGCCGCGCGCAGGTCGTCGGGCACCTCGATCGTCGCCGGGCCCGCGTAGGCGACCTCCCAGCGACCATCCTCCTTCGCCCGCTCGACCTCGGCGAGACCGGCCGGCGCCATCCGCCCCGACGCGATCAGCCGCGCGACGTGCTCGACATTCCGCTTCGACCACGCGCTACGCGCGCGCCGCGGCGTGAAGCGCTGGAAGAACGTCGCCTCGTCGCGGCGGCGGATCTGGCCATCGATCCAGCCGTGGCAGAGCGCCTCATCGAGCGCCTCCGAGTACGTCACGCTCGTCGGCACGGTCGTGCCCTTCTTGGCCAGCACGAGCCAGACACCCGCATCCCGCCGCGCGTGGTTGCGCCCGAGCCAGCGTCGCCACGCCCGCACGTCGGGCACCACTAGCTGTTCGAGCCCATCCTGCGACATCCGCTGCACAATCGCACGAACACGGTTCGCGAGCCGCTCGCGGGGTAGGACAAGCGCAATGCCCGGGGCGGGATTCGAACCCGCACGCCCTTGCGGGCAGCAGTTTTTAAGACCGCCGGCTGTACCAATTCGCCAACCCGGGCCCGGACGCCCATCGTAGCCTCTCGCAACGCCTCTGTTGAGCCGATATGAAGCCACGGAAGGCCACACAACACGGCCGCAACTTACGTCCGGCTACCGTGTCTGGATAGGCAGCGACCGGGACGTCACCGTGGAGGGATACACACTCAGGCAAGAGCCGCTGGCCGCCCTGCGCGGGCCGTCTCCCCTGCTCAAGCTCGCCGGCGACGAACGCCTGATCGCGCTGACCCGCTCCGGGCAGCAGGCCGCCTTCGAAGCCCTCGTCAGCCGCTACCAGGCGCGCCTGCTCGCCTTCATCCGACACATGGTTCGCTCGCGCGAGGACGCCGAGGACGTCCTCCAGGAGGTCTTCGCGGCCGCCTTCAACGCGATCATGGCCGACACGCGCGCGATCAACGCGCGGCCGTGGCTCTACCGGATCGCCCGTAACCGAGCGCTCAACCACCTGCGCCGCGCGACCGCCGTCGGCGTCGACGACATGGACGCGCACTTCGCCGACGCCGGGCTCTCGACGAGCGAGAAGGTCCACCGCCGCGAGGAGTTCCGGCTCCTGCTCGAGGACATCTCACACCTTCCCGAGACGCAGCGCTCGGCGCTCGTCCTGCGCGAGATGGACGCCCTCTCCTACGAGCAGATCGCCGACGTCATGGATACGACCGTGCCGAGCGTCAAGTCGCTGCTCGTGCGCGCGCGCGTCGGCCTCGCCGAGGCCGCCGAGGCGCGCAAGCTGACCTGCGACGAGGTCCGCCTCGAGCTCGGCGCGGCGGCCGAGGGGCTCGGCTCTCCCACCGCGGCGATCCGCCGCCACGTCAAGCAGTGCGACCGCTGCCGCTCGTTCCGCTCGCAGCTGCGCACCAACAACCGCGCGCTGGCGGCGATCATGCCGATCGGGCCGCTGATCCTCTTCAAGAAGGTTCTGCTCGTCAAGCTCGGCCTCGCGAAGTTGGCCGGCGGGAGCAGTGCCGCGACGGCCGGCGCGGGAGCAGGCGGCGGAACCGTGGTCGCGGCCGCGGGCGGAACGGCGGCCGTCGGCGCCGGCGGCGCGGCGGCGGGCGCCGTCGCCGTCAAGGTCGCCGTCGTCGCGGTCGCGGCGGCGGTCGCCGTCGGCACGACGACCAACGTCTTCCACCCGGCGCCCGCACACCACGCTCCCCCACCGAGCGCCTTGAAGACCGCGTCCGCGGTCCCCGCCCCGCCGACGGCACAGACGATCACCCAGCGCGCGAAGCGGGCCTCGATGGCCGCACCGCGCCACTTCGGCCGGGTCGTCCATCCCGTCGTGCCGTTCTACGCGCCGGCGCTGATCCCGGCCGCCGCGATCGGCTCCATCGTCGTCGTGCCCGCCTCACCGCCGACGACGACCGACACGACGCCGTCGGTGCCCTCGACCCCGGTCGTAACGACGGTCACCCCGACGCCCCCGCCGACCGCCCCGCCGCCGAGCACCGCCACACCCACGACTCAGGAGATCTCGACGACGACCGTCTTCCCGAGCTCGAGCACCGGCTCGACCGGCACAAGCGGCATTCCAGTCGCCGGCGGGACGACCGGCTCGACCGGTTCAACCGGGCCGGCGAGCTCCGGCTCGACCGGCGCCAGCGGTTCGAGCTCGACGACCGGCTCGACCGGTACCGTGTCGTCGTCGACCTACCCGTCGACGACGAGCGGTTCGGCCTCCTCGAGCTCGACCTACCCGGCGAGCGGCGGTTCGGCGTCACCAGGCCAGGGCGGCCCGGCGACGAGCAACGGCTCGTCGATCGCCTCGCCGCGCGCGACCAACTGAGACGCCGCGCGCCGCCTCAGGCGGTATGCGTCTCGCCCGGCAGCAGCACGACGACCTCGCTCGCCGTCGATCCCTCGACGTCTGACTTGTAGGCCTGCGCGTCTGTCTCGACGAGCGGGAAGGTGTCGTAGTGGCAGGGGATGACCTGCCTGGCGCCGATCATCCGCGCCGCCTCGACCGCGTCATGGCGGTCCATCGTGAAGTGGCCGCCGATCGGCACGATCGCCACGTCGATCTCGTGCCGGCGCCCGATCAGCTCGAGATCGCTGAACAGCCCGGTGTCCCCGAGGTGGTAGACGACCTTGCCGCCGAGCGTGACGATCACGCCGGCCGGGACGTTGGCGGTGCCCTTCGGCGTCGTCGAGGTGTGCCAGGCGGGGACGAGCTTGACCGAGCCCCAGTCGAAGTTGACGGTGCCGCCGATGTTTGGGTTGTGAACCTTCTCGAGACCCTCGCCGGACAGCTCGCCGGCGATCTCGACGATCGCCACGACGTCCGCGCCGGTGCGCTGGGCTATCGGCAGCGCGTCACCGAAATGGTCGCCGTGGCCGTGCGTGATGACGATCGCGTCGGCCTCGAGCTCATCGGCGCTCGTCGCGGCCTTCGGGTTGCCCGTCAGCCAGGGGTCGATCAGAACGGTGACGCCGTCGTGCTTGAGCTCGAAGCTCGCGTGGCCGAGAAAGCGGATCTCCATCGGTTTCAGGTCTCCTGTGTCGTGTTGGGTTCGGTTTCGGCTAGCTCACCGGCGAGCTGAAAGCCCACTGCTACCCCGACGAGCATCCCCACTCGCGTCTGCTCGTCAACCAGCGCGCGCACCGCCGCGAGCCGCTCGTGCGGGTCGGGCTCGCCGCTCGCGCGCGCCAGGAGCTCCTCGTGCTCGGCGCCGTACCAGCCGCCGTCGGCCAGCGCGCTGTCGAGCACCCCGGCGAGGCTTGGCGCGGCGTGCGTGACGATCTCCGTCGCGTGGTCGAAGCGACCGGCCTGCGCGAGCGCCGCGACCGCCGCGTCCACCTGGGCAGCGGTGTAGGGACGCCTGGGCGGGGCCATCGCGGGCATCATATGTCCGGCCGGCCGGCGGGCTAGGCGCGACGCTGGGCGAGCGCGAGGCCGCCGAGGTAGCCGGCGACGACGCCGACGCCGGCGGCCACGGGGCTCGCCTCCGGTCGCGCGAGCGGCATCGCGAGCAGCACCGCCGCGATCACGCCGGCGCCGAGCAGGTCGCCCTCGTAGTCGCGTCGCGCGCGGCGCGCCAGCAGGTCCGGGACGGCCCACGCCGTCAACAGCGCCAGCGCGCCTCCGCCAGCGCCGGCGATCACCATCGTCGAGCTGCTCTGGACGAGCGCGCCGGCGAGCGTTCCGCCGAAACCGCCGGCGCTGAAGAGCAGCGCGACGGGCAGCGCGCCGTGCCGGCGCTCGAGCAGCCACCCGAACACGGCGATCGCGAACAGCGTCGCGAACTGGTAGACGCCCGACCCGGTCAGATTCGCTCCGCTCGTCCCATAGAAATAGGTGAACGGAGCGCTCAGCAGGTGTGTCCACTGCGAGGCGATGTGAAACGGCCCGGCGACGACCCACCGCCCGGCCGACAGCCAGGCGGCGCGCGTCGCGATCCAGACGACGCTCGTCGCGATGATGATCGCGCCGGTCGCATACGGCCGCGAGTCTGGCCGGATGCCCGGTATCTCACCGGGCCGCAGGCGGCCGAGCGACGGCGAGGGCACCCGCCGCGCGCGCCGCGCCGGCTGCAGAGCCTTGTCGAGCTTGGGCGCGCGCTTCTGCAGCCGCGTTCCGCAGTAGGGGCATTCGGTGACGTAGGGACTGACCTCGGCGCCACAGTCGGGGTTCTTACAGACGACGAACAGATCGGCCCGCGACATCTCCGCCTGATTCTAGGACGATGGGCGCGCCAACCCAACCACCAGCGCGCAAGGGCCGCTACCCTGGGTTAAATGACGTGGCGCAAGAACCTGCGCGTGATCGAGCGGGCGTTCATCGAGGAGGCGGCTCTCGACCGCGATCGCCGCGAGCTGCTGCGGCGAAACGCCGAGCGCCGCGCCGCCAAGCGCCGCGCCGAGCGGACGATCCGCCAGGGCCGCGCGCGCTTCTTCGTCCTGTCGCTGACGCTGCTGGCGACGGCGGTGATCGTCGCGGTCGTGATGTTCCGCGCGCTGTATCTGATTCTCGAGTAGCGGCCGAGTCGGGCGGCTCACTCGGTGGTGGTCGAGTGCTCTTCCTCGCTTGGATCGAGCCCCTGCTCGGCGGCCGCCAGCTCGTCCTCGCGCTCGCGCTGGATCGCGACGTAGACCTCGCGACGGTACACGGGTACGCTCCGCGGGGCCTGAATTCCAATCCTGACCTTGTCGCCCATCACCGACAGAACAGAGATCTCGATGTCATCGCCGATCATGATGCTCTGGTTCGACTTTCGCGTCAGGACCAGCATGTGGTTCCCTCTCTCGCCGCCGCAGGTTGGGCATTATCTACGTGTCTCCAGCGCAATTGCAAGACCCCGCAGCGGCGCGGAACCGACTTTGCGCTAGTCTGCTCGCCGCGCATGGCTCGCAAATCGCTCAGGCCCTATCTCAACCAGATTCGCACCTGGACGAGGCAGGGTCGCACAGACGCCTGGGTCGCCCACCAGCTCGAGGTGACCGTCCAGCAGATCGCAAGCTTCAAGAAGGAAGCGGGGCTGCTCGACGACGATCCGGCGGCCCCCGCGACGCCGGGCGCGCTCGAGGAGGAGATCGACCTGCGGGCGGAGGATGACGCGCGCATCGCGGCCGAGCTCGAGGCCGCCGAGCAGGCCCGCCTGGAGGCCGAGGAGGAGGCCGCCGCCGAGGAGGCGCGCCTGGCCGCCGAGCGCGACATCGAGGAGGAGGACGCGGCGCCCAAGCGGCGTCCGCGCCGCACGATCCGCTCGCGCCGCGCGAAGTCCTCGGAGGGACCGCTCGAGGGAACCTTCGATCACGGCGAGGAGGGCTACGGCCTGTGGCTTGACCCCGCCGTCGCCGACGACCCGATCTACGCGGAGCACTGGGCCGGGCACCGCCCGGTCGCGGTGACGATCGAAGAGGATCAGATCATCATCCGCCGCAGCGAGTAGCGCGCCCGCTAGCGACGCAGCGGCCAGTCCGACGCCTCGCGCAGGTAGCGCGCGAACGCCGCGTCGACGACCCACTGCTCCCAGGCGAGCGGCTCGGCGGGGGCGCTGTCGATCGCGACCGTCATCGTCCAGCGCTGCGAGCCGTCGTAGAGCTCGGCGAGCTCGGCGGCCGTGAAGGCCCCGCCGAGACGCCGCCGAAGCTCGGCGACGAGCCGCTCGACGACCCGCTCGAGCGCCCGGCGGCCGTCCGGCTCGAGCTCGCGCAG
>DATBPB010000069.1:0-25593 GCA_036561565.1 Solirubrobacteraceae bacterium
GCGGCGAAGACGTCGCTCGTCGCCGTCTGGTTGCCGTAGTTCAGCACCAGGTACCCCAGCCCGCTCGAGGCGCCCGCCCACTCGGCGACGACCGCGCCGATCACCGCGAACGCCGCCGCCACGCGCAGCCCGCTGAAGACGTAGGGCAGCGCCGCGGGCAGCCGCGCGACGCGGAATACCTCCCGCCGCCTCGCTCCGAGGGTGCGAAGCAGGCCGACGAGCTCCCCGTCGGTCGCGCGCAGCCCGTCGATCGTGTTGACCACGACCGGGAAGAACGACACGAGCGCGATCACGATCACGCGCGGGCGGATGTCGAAGCCGGTCCAGAGGATCACGACCGGGGCGATCGCCGGGATCGGCACCATCTGCGTCGCGACGAGCCACGGGTAGACCGCGCGCTCGACGACGCGGGCGCTCGAGACCGCGGCCGCTATCGCGACGCCGAGGACCGCCGCGATCGCGTAGCCGACGAGGATCTCCGACAGCGTCGTCCAGCCGCTTGACAGAAGGACGCTTCGGTCGCGGGCGAGCGCGCGCGCGACCTGGCCGGGCGTCGGCAGCACCGACTCAGAGACCCCAGCGATCGCGACGTAGGCCCACCACACGACGACCACGAGCACGCCGAAGGCCAGCGGCGGCCCGAGCCGCGCCACGACCGCGCGCGGACGGGGCGCCGCCCGCGGCCGCGGCTCGAGACGCCCGCCGAGCGCGAGCGCGAGCCGCGACGCGCTCACGCCGCCCCCAGCGCCGCCCGCGCCTGCGCGCGAAGCGGCCCGAGCAGCTGCGCGCGCAGCTGCGCGAAAGCCGCCGTCTCGGCCAGCTCGAGCGCCCGCGGGCGCGGCAGCGGGATCTGCACCTCGGCGCGGACGGTCCCCGGGCGCTCCGACATCACATAGACCCGATCTGAGAGGAAGACCGCCTCCTCGACGTCGTGGGTGACGAGCAGGATCGTCTTGCGGTCGGCCTCCCAGACCCTCAGCAGCCATTCGCGCATCGCTTCGCGCGTCAGCGCGTCGAGCGATCCGAACGGCTCATCCAGCAGCAGCACGTCGCGGCCGGCGAGGAACGTCCGCAGCAGCGCCGCGCGCCGGCGCATGCCGCCCGACAGCGCCGACGGACGGCTTCCCTCGAACCCGGCGAGACCGAAGCGGGCCATCTGCGCCCGCGCGCGCTCGCGCGCCTCGCGGCGGGGCACACCGGCGAACTCGAGGCCGACGGCAGCGTTCTCGACGGTCGTTCGCCACTGCATCAGCAGGTCGCGCTGGGGCATGTAGCCGATCCGCCCGAGCAGCTCGGCGGCCGCCTCGCCGTCGATCTCAACGCGCCCGGCGCTCGGCTCGATCAGCCCGCAGAGGACGCGAAGCAGCGTCGACTTGCCGCAGCCGCTCGGCCCCACCAGCGAGACGAACTCGCCCTCGGCCAGCGCGATCGAGACGTCGCGCAGCGCCTCGACGCCGTCGCCGAAGGTCTTGCCGATCCCGACCGCCGCGAGGCTCACGGCAGGAACGCGTTCGTGCCGAACGCCGCCGGGCTGATGGCGTGCGCGATCAGGCGGTTTGAAACCAGCCAACTCGAAAGCGCGGCGATCCGCGCCGGCACGAGCGTCCCGTCGGGCACGCCACCCGCATCGAAGACCGGCTCGTAGGCGGCAAGCGAAGCCTTCGCGAGCGGCCGCTCGAGCGAGGGGTTGCGCACAAGCAGCTCGGCGAGGCTGCGCGCCGGGTCGTGCAGCGTGTCCTGGTAGCCGTCCACGGTCGCCCTGACGAAGGCCCGCACGAGCCGGGGATCGCGGCGGATCAGCGAGCGCGAGGTGAACGCCACCAGCCCCGGGTAGGCCGGCCCGCCGTAGCGGTCGAGCTTGAAGACCGCGACCGGATGCCCGCTCACGGCCAGACTGACGCCGTCGTCGGGCCAGTAGCCGGTGAACGCGGCGATCTTGCCGGCCTCGAGGTCGGCGACGCCGTCGAAGCCGATCGTCACCAGGCGCACCTTCGCCGGGTCCCCGCCGGCGGCTGCGACGACGGTGTCAAGCGCCGCGCGATCCGACGGCGCGCCGGTGATCCCGACGAGCTTCCCCTGCAGGTCAGCCGGCGAGCGCAGGTGCTCGCTCGCGAGCGCGATCGGCGCGCCGAGCGGCCGCTGGACGATCGCCATGACCGCCTCGATGCCCCGCCCCGCGGCGACCTGCTCGGCGACGTCGATGCCGTCGGCCAGGCCGAACTGCGCCTTGCCCGCCTCGACCAGCGCGATCGCCGTCGACGTCGACCCCGGCGGCTCGACGGCGAGGTCGAGGCCGGCCGCCCGGTAGTAGCCCGCCGCGAGCGCGCGGTAGATCCCGGCGTGGACGGCGTTTGGCACGAAGTCGAGGATCAGCGTCGCGTGGCCGTTCGCGGAGGAGGAGCCGCAGCCGGCGATCAGCGCCGCCGCTAGCGCCGCGGCGAGGAGGCGGGTCAGGATCGAGGGCATGCGGCGCCTGGGATGATCCCGCACCCAGTGCTTGACCGGATTCCACCCGAGTACCGCCCCTACATGCGCCGCGTGCTGCTGCTGATCATCGGCGCTGCCGTCCTCGGCGCGGTGCTTGCGTTCGTCGTGCCCGCCGGGCACCGCTGATCGGCGCGGCGATCAGGAGCGCGCAGCCGCGCGGCGATACACGTTCACCGACAGCGTCACGAAGACCACGAGGATCCCCAGGCACCAGACCAGCGCGATCCAGGCGTGCGAACCGACCGGCTGGCCGAGGAACCAGGCGCGGACGGCGTCGACGACGTGCGTGATCGGCTGGTTGTTGGCGAACGCGCGAAGCCCGGAGGGCATCGTCGCGGTTGGGACGAACGCGCTCGAGGCGAAGATCAGCGGGAAGAGCCAGATCAGGCCCGCCGACTGGACCGCCTCGACGCTTCGGACGGCAAGGCCGATCGTCGCCCCGATCCAGGAGAAGACGAAGCCGAGCAACAGCAGCATGCCGACGCCGGCGAGGATGTCGAGCGCGCTGCCCTGCGGGTTGAAGCCGACCAGCAACCCGACCAGGAACATGACAACGCCGGTGAAGAAATTGCGCACCAGATCGGACAGCGTGCGCCCGATCAGCACCGCGGCGCGCGACATCGGGAGCGAGCGGAAGCGGTCGATCAGGCCCTTCTGGAGGTCCTCGGCGAGGCCGACGCCGGTCGTGAAGGAGCCGAACGCGACGGTGTTGACGAACACGCCGGCCATCAGGAAGTTGACGTAGGAGACGCCCGGCGGGAGCTTGATCGCGCCGCCCAGCACGTAGCGGAAGAGGACGACGAACATCACCGGCTGGATCGTCGAGAAGACGAGCAGCTCCGGGTTGCGCGGGATGTGGCGCAGCGCGCGGCCGGTCAGGACCGCGGCGTCTGAGACCTGCCAGTAGAGCCAGCCGTGGCGTTGCTCGATCACGCCGCCTCCTCCTCCCCCTCCTCGGCGACGTGCCCGGTCAGCGACAGGAAGACGTCGTCGAGCGTCGGGCGTCGCACGGCGAGGTCGTCGATGTGAAGGCCCGCGGCGTCGAAGTCGCGGACGACGTCGGTCAGCCTGCGCGCGCCGGCCGCCGCCGGGCCCGACAGCCGCCGCGCGTCCTCCTCGACGCGGACCGGCCCGTCGAGATGACGCTCGAGCGTGCTCGACCCGAGCGCCAGATCGGACTCGCGGGCGAGCGTGACCTCGATCCGCTCGCCGCCGACCTGGCTCTTCAGCTCATCGGCGGTGCCGACGGCGATCGTGCGGCCGTGATCGATGACCGCGATCAGGTCGGCGAGGAAGTCGGCCTCCTCGAGGTACTGCGTCGTCATCAGCAGCGTCACGCCCTGCGCTCGAAGCGCGCTGATGCGCTCCCACATCGAAAGGCGCGAGCGCGGGTCAAGGCCCGTCGTCGGCTCGTCGAGGAACAGCACCGGCGGCGTGGCGATCAGCGACGCGGCGAGGTCGAGGCGGCGGCGCATTCCGCCCGAGTAGGTCTTGGCCGTGCGGTTCGCCGCGTCGTCGAGCCCGAACTCCTCGAGCAGCTCGCTCGCGCGCGCGCGCGCGTCCGCGCGCGACATGCGGTAGAGGCGGCCCACCATCTCGAGGTTCTCGCGCCCCGTCAGCAGCTCGTCGACCGCCGCGTACTGGCCGGCCAGGCCGACCTGGCCGCGCAGGCGGTTGGCGTCGCGCACGCAGTCGAGGCCCGCCACCTCGGCGTGGCCGGCGTCGGGCTCGAGCAGCGTCGTGAAGATCCGCACGGCCGTCGTCTTGCCCGCGCCGTTCGGCCCGAGCAGGCCGAGCACCGTCCCCGCGGCGACCTCCAGATCGAGGCCGTCCAGCGCGACCGTCTTCCCGAAACGCTTGACGAGCCCCTCGGCGAGAATCGCCGGGCGGGTGCTCTCAGACGTCATGAGGGCAGCAGACTAGCGTCACTCTCGACATCGCGTCGGGGGCGCCGACCGCGCCGCCCCCGAAGAGCTCGCCCGTCAGCCCGCCGACGCGATGCCGACCGGGCAGGCGACGCCCGTGCCGCCCAGGCCGCAGTAGCCGGCCGGGTTCTTCGCGAGGTACTGCTGGTGGTAGTCCTCGGCGTAGTAGAAGAGTCCCGCCGGCGCGATCTCGGTCGTGAGGTCGCCGTAGCCGCTCGCGCGCAGCCGATCCGCGTAGGTGGCGCGGATCCGCTCCGCGGCAGCCTGCTGGGCGGCGTCGTGGAAGTAGATCGCCGAGCGGTACTGGGTGCCGACGTCGTTGCCCTGGCGCATCCCCTGCGTCGGGTCGTGGTTCTCGAAGAAGAGGCGGAGCAGCTCCTCGTAGCTCGTCTTCGCGGGGTCGAAGACGGCGAGCACGACCTCGGCGTGGCCCGTCGAGCCCGAGCAGACCTCCTCGTAGGTCGGGTTCGGCGTGAAGCCGCCCGCGTAGCCGACGGCCGTCGTGTAGATGCCGCCGGCCTGCCAGAAGATCCGCTCGGCGCCCCAGAAGCAGCCCATCGCGACGACCGCCGTCTGAAAGCCGTCCGGGAACGGCGGGCGAAGCGGCGTGCCGAGGACGAAGTGGCGGTCGGGGGTGGGCATCGCGGCGTCGCGGCCGGGGAGCGCGCGGTCGGCCTCGACCATGCGCGTCCTGTCCTTGAAGAGATCGTTGAGAAGGCTCATGGGAGTGAGCTTAGCGGGCGCGCGTGCGCGATCGGGTGGCCTCGCCAGGCGCGCCGATCAGGCCGCCGCGGGCCCCGCGGCGGGGCGAAACACCGCCGCCGGGAAGTCGCGCACGCGCTCGAGAATCCGCTGCGCCTGAGCCGTCGTCAGGCGCTCGTCGGCGACCGCCTCGGCGAGGATCGGCTGGGCGATCGCGGGGGCCGCGCGGCGGACCGCGGCGAGGACCTCGCGCGTCGCGCGGCGAACGGCGAAGGACTGGCGCGTGCGGTCGGGAGCGTCCCGCGCCGTGGGTTCGAGATCGGCGAGGACCTCGTGGCGCTCATCGCGGGTCAGCGAGCCGTCGGCGACCGAGCGGTCAAGCAGCGGGCGGGCGATCGTCGGCGCCTGCTCGGCGATCGTCGCGACGATGCGCTCGAAGACGGCGCGCGCGGCCGGCGAGAGGAGGGCGCGGGGCTGCGGCGCGATCGAGCCGAAGACGGCGATGCGGCGCCGGGGAGTCGCCGGCGCGGGAGTTTCGGGAGGAGCGGAGGAGGTCATGTGCGGCAGTCTCTTGCGGTTGAATGAGGCGCGGCTAAATGTTCCAAATCTTCTGGTGAAGATTTGGAGGGCTCGCGTGGCCGGGTGGGGGGAGTGGCGTGCGCAGCTTGGGCGGGGCGTGGGTTATGGGTTGTGACGGCGGTGCCGGCGGTTTTCAGGGCAGTGTCGGTTTGGCGTTTTGCGGGAGGTGCTCCCGGGCGCTGCGGCGTCCGGCCTTGGCCGGGCGCCTGCGCGGTGCGCCTCGGCGGCATGACAGAGCCGCTTCGACGGTGGTCAGCGGCGCCGGCAGCGTGGCGCGATGGGGCTGAACGCCAAGACACCGCTGCCATGAAGTCGGCCGGCATCGGCGCCGCGGTCGATAACTACGCCCCGAACGAAATCACCCGGCGATCGCCTCGGGCGGGATTGGGAGCTCCGATCGTGGGGAGCCGCCCTGCGGCGCCCCACGATCGGCGGTCAGCCAGATCGCGCCGATCACCAGCGCGATCCCGATCGCGTCGCCGACCGACGGCGTCTGCCCGAGCACGACGAGCCCCATCACCGTCGCGCTGACGGGCAGCAGCGCGAGCATCACGGCGAAGCGACCCCGCGCGAGGCGGCGCATCGCGAGCTGCTCGAGGGAGTAGGGGACGACGTTCGAGGCCACGGCCACGAGGGCGGCCCGCCCGAACAGGTCGATGCTCGAGAAGACGGGCCCGATCCGCCAGGCAAAGAACGGCGCGAGGATGATCCCCCCGGCCGCGAGCCCGGCCGCCAGGCCGTCCTGCGGCCGGAGCTCTCGCGCACGCGCGAGCCGGTGGCCGAGGACGATGTAGAGCGACCAGCCGATTCCCGCGACCAGCGCCCAGGCGACCCCGGCCGCGCTGCCCGACAGGTTCACCCCGCTGAGCAGCCCGACCCCGGCGACCAGCAGCAGGAGCCCGAACAGGTCGCGCCGGCGCCGCGATGAGATCGCAGCCACCGCGACCGGCCCGACGAACTCGATCGCCACCGCCGTGCCGAGGTCGATCCGCGCGATCGCCAGGTAGAACGTGACGTTCGTCAGGCACAGCACGACTCCGAACGCCGCCGCCGTCGCGAGCCGCTCGCGCGTCCAGCGCGTCTGCCACGGCCGCCGCCACGCGCACAGGACCGCGGCCGCGAGCAGCGACCGCAGCCACGCGAGGCTCGACGGCGTGACGGAGTGAAACAGCAGCACCGCAACGCCGGCGCCCGCGTACTGCGAGAGGGCGCCGGCGATGAGCAGCATCTGCGGCGGAGGCGCGAGCGCCGGGCCGCCGCGACCCGGCTTCTGCGTGGTCGTGGCCCTACGCGTCGCTGTCGGGCGTCAGGACCATCCCGGTCTCCCCCGCCCGCCGGCGAAGCTCGATCAGCGGCGCGTACTCCGAGGAGTGATACCAGCGCTCCGCGTCGGCGCGGCTCGGGAACTCGATGATCGCCATCGCCTGCGGCTGCCAGTCACCCTCGAGCGTCTCGACGCCGGGGCCGACCCACAGGTAGCGGCCGCCGAAGCTCTCGGTGACCTCCATCACGGCGCCTCCGTACTGGCCCATCGCCTCCATGTCGGTGGGATTCACGAACGCGACGACGTAAGCGGGCATCGGCTTTCTCCTTGTCTTGGCGAGGGGGCGGTCGGTCGGTGGAGCGCAGACTCTAGGCGGGTACGGCCAGCCGCTGCGGTGCGGGACGCTCGCCGGCGATGCGGTAGGCGAGCGCCTCGAGCGCGAGCTCCTCCGTCACGTTCAGCGCGAGCCGCTCGCGCGTGTCGACGACCAGCTCGAGGGCGCGGTGCAGGGCGCGCGGCGTGCGCCCGGCCGCCGTCTGCGCCAGCGCCGCGATCCGATCGCGCGCGTGCACGAGCTCCGGCGCCCCCTCGGCGACCATGCACGCGTCGCGATACCACAGCTCGACGAGCGCGAGGCCGAGGTCGAGGGTCGCCGCCGAGCTTCGACGCTGCGCGCGCTTGACCCGCTCGACGTGCTCGCGGTCGTGGCGCGCGCGCTCCGAGCGCGCCACGAACTCGGCCTCCTCGCGGTGGGCGTCCTCGAGCGCCGCGGCCGTGCGGTCGCCGGCGCGCTTCGCGATCTCGAGCAGCGGCTGCCACGGCTGGCCGTCCAGCTCGCCCCCGAGCGCCGCGACCGCGAACGCCTCGGCCGCGCCGCGAAGCTCGGGGCCGGTTTCGAGTGCGAGCGCCCGGGCCCGCTCGCCGTCGCCGAGGGCAAGCCGGGCGCAGGCCTCGGCCGCGACCGGCTCGACGCCCTCCTCCTCCAGCAGCGCCGCCAGCCGGGCCGCGCTCGGCGCTTCGAAGCGCACGAGCTGGCAGCGCGAGGCGACGGTCGGCAGCACCTCTCCGAGCCGCGTCGTCAACAGGATCACGTGCACGAAGGCGGCCGGCTCCTCGAGCGTCTTGAGCAGCCGGTTGGCGGTCGCGTCGTGCATCGTCTCGGCCCCTTCGATCACGAACACCCGCCGCCGCGCTTCAAACGGCGTCCGTGCCGCGGCCGCGACGACCGGCTCGTCGATGTCGGAGACGAGCATCTCCGCCGCGCCGCTCGGGACGACCCAGGTCAGGTCGGGATGGGTGCCGCGCTTGACCCGCTCGGAGACCTCGGTCTCATCATCGGCTCCGTCGGCCAGAAGCGCCGCCGCGAACGCGCGCGCGACGCCGCGCTTGCCCGCGCCGGCCGGCCCGTGGAAGAGGTAGGCGTGCGACGCGCGGCCGGGCGGCAGGGCCGGGACGAGCAGCGCGCGGGCGTGCGGGTGCTCGTCGATTGCGGGCAGGATCACGGGCCGTCCAGACTAACGCTGCGGCCCGCTAACGTGACGGCCGCGATGGTGTCCCTGGCCCCGCTCGAGGACGAAGCGCTTGCGGCGTGGATCGCCGAGTCGCTGTCGGGCTATGTCGCGCAGCGGATCGCCTCGGGTGAGGACGCGGCATTGGCGCGCTCGAAGGCGCAGGCCGACAGGAATGCGTTCTTCCCGGGCGGGCGCCCGGCCGGCGGCCAGCTCGTCTTTCGGATTCTCGAGGACGCGGCGCCGGTCGGCACGCTCTGGATCGGCCCCGTTCCCGACTCCCTGCCGACCCACTGGTGGGTCTGGAGCATCGAGATCGGCGAGCACCAGCGCGGTCGCGGCCTCGGTCGAGCGGCGATGCTCCTCGCCGAGGACGAGGCCCGCTCGCACGGAGCGACCCAGCTCGGGCTGAACGTCTTCAACCACAACAGGCCCGCGGTCCATCTCTACGAGACGCTCGGCTACGAGATCACCAGCCAGCAGATGCGCAAGGAGCTCCAGTGCCGCGCGGACGTCTGATCACGATCGAGGGGATCGACGGCGCGGGGAAGACGACGCTCGCCGGCTCCCTCCACGCCGCCCTGCGCGAGCGCGGCACAGACGTCGAGCTGCTGCGCGAGCCCGGCGGCGTGGCGCTATCGGAGCGAATCCGCGCGCTCGTGAAGGATCCGCGGATTGAGATCGGCGACCGCGCGGAGGCGCTGCTCTATGCGGCCTCGCGCGCCCAGCTCGTCGGCGAGCGCGTCGAGCCGCTGCTGGGGGGCGGCCGCTGGGTGCTGCTCGACCGCTACGTCGACTCCTCGCTCGCCTATCAGGGCGGCGGCCGGGCGCTCGGCGTCGATGCGGTCGCGGCGATCAACGCGTTCGCGACCGGCGGGCTGCGCGCCGACCGCACGCTGCTTGTGTCGATCGAGCCCTCGGCGGGCCGCGCGCGGATCGCCGACCGCGGCGAGACGCCGGACCGCCTCGAGCGCGAGCGGGACGCCTTCTTCGCAGCGACGGCGGCGGCCTATGCGGCGCTGGCCGAGGCCGAGCCCGCGCGGATCCGCGTCCTCGACGCGACGCTCGAGCCGGCGCTCGTTCTCGGCGCGGCGCTCGCCGCGCTCGAGGACCTGTTGGTTTAGGGGATCCCGCGCGGGGCCTCGCCGCGGACGCGTAACTGAGAGCGGTGCGACGATCGCCGACCGTTGGGCGGCGCGCGAACACCTTCACCGAGGACTACGGCCATTCCCCGGATCGGCCCGGGTTTGCGTGGCGCGGGGCGCGCCCTGGCGAGGTCCGCCCGGCAGGCTCCTCGGCGAGGCGGACGCGATCCTCTACTGGACCGGCGAGGTCTGACTGGAACCTTCGCGGGGAACCTGCTCGACGACCCAGCGCTTGATGGCCGCGCGCAGGTCCGCGTGGCGAAGCGGCTTGCTCAGGTAGTCGTCCATCCCGGCGTCGAGGCAGCGCTGCCGGTCGCCCGCGAGGGCGTGCGCGGTCATCGCGACGATCGGCGTCCGCCGACCATCGCCCTCGAGGCGCCTGATCTGCGCGGTCGCCTCGTAGCCGTCGAGGTTCGGCATCTGGCAGTCCATCAGCACCAGGTCGTAGCGGCCGCCGCGCCACGCCTCGATTGCGGCGTGGCCGTCGCTGACCACCTGGGCGCTGCAGCCGCAGCGCTCGAGCATCCGCGCGGCGACGATCTGGTTGACCGGGTTGTCCTCGGCGATGAGGACCGTCGGAGCGCTCTCGAACGTCTCGGACTCCTCCTTACCCGCGCTGCCCCCCGGCGCCGCCTCCGAACCGGCGACGTTGTCCATCTCGACCTCGAACCGGAAGGTGCTTCCACGGCCGGGCTCGCTCTCGGCGGTGATGCTCCCGTTCATGAGCTCGACCAGCTCACGCACGATCGCCAGACCGAGCCCGGTGCCCCCGTAGTTCCTGGTGGTCGAAGCGTCCGCTTGGGTGAACGGATCGAAGATGCGATCCAGGGCCTCCGCCGGGATGCCGATGCCGCTGTCTGTCACCGCGACGCTGATCGCCGTTCGCGCCTCAGATCGCGGCGCGGCTCCGACGCGCACCGAGATCGACCCGGTGGCGGTGAACTTGACCGCGTTGGTGAGAAGGTTGAGGAGCACCTGTTGCAGCCTTCGCGCATCGCCCAGCAGGCGGGAGGGAACCGCCTCATCGACCGCCAGCTCGAGCGCCAGCCCCTTCGTCCGCGCGAGCGTGCTCGCCGAGTCGCACGTCTCCCGCACCTTCGCAGCGAGGTCGAACTCCTCGCAGTCGAGCTCGAGGTGACCGCTCTCGATCTTCGAGAGGTCGAGGATGTCGTTGATCACCGACAGCATCTGCTCGCCGGAGCGCCCGACATGCACGGCGTACTCGCGCTGCTCGTCGGTGAGGTCGGTCTCGAGCAGAAGCTCCGTCATCCCGATCACGCCGTTCATCGGCGTGCGAATCTCGTGGCTGACGTTCGCAAGGAACGCCGACTTGGCGTTGGACGCCTCGACCGCCTGGTCGCGAGCGACGATCACCTCGGCGGCGATGCGGTTTCGCTGGGTCACGTCATTCATCAGCGCGATGCGGCACGGTCGACCGTCAAGGTCGAGGTTCGTGCTCGTGATCTCGACGTCGATGACCGTTCCGTCCCGGAGCCGGTGATTCCCCGGATAGGACTCGCGTCCGGTCTCGCTGAGCCCGTCGGAGGGCCGCGTACCGTTGGGATGCGCCGCGATGAAGGCCAGCAGCTTGCGGACATCCTGCGGTAGCAGGAGGTCCTTGATCGTCATCGAGGCGAACTCATCGCGCGTGTAGCCGTAGTGCTCGACCATCGCCTCGCTGACCGCGACGATCTGCAGGGTCTCGCGGTCGTAGAGCACCATCGGCTGGGGGTTGCGCTCGAAGATCGTGCGGTAGCGCTCCTCGCTCGCGCGCAGAAGGTCCCGAGCCTGCGCGAGCTCGCCTGCGACACGCTCGCTCGCCGTCACGTCCTGGAGCACCAGCAGCCGGCATGGCCGCCCGCCCAGCTCGAGGTCGTCGCCGGTGATCTCGACCTGGATCTCGCTGCCGTCCTTGCGCAGATGGCGCCGCCGGCTCATCTCAAGGACGCCGAGGACCTCCACCTGTGCCAGCGAGCGCTGATGCTCGTCGAAGTCCTCCAGATCATCGGCGGGAATCAGGTCACGCACGGTCATCGACGTGAACTCCTCCCGCGAGTAGCCGTAGGCGCGAACGGCCGCGTCGCTGACGGCGAGGATCCGCAGCGATCCCCGCTCGAAGACCATCATCGGCTGCGGGTTGCGCTCGAACAGGAGCCGATGCTGCAGCTCCCCCCAGCCCAGCGATTCGCCAGCGGAGCTCGGGGGCACGTGCGCGGTCACACGCGTCGACCAGCCTCGACCGACGCCGTGGCCACGAGCCTCGCTCGCACTGAGCGCCCGCGTGCGCGCATGAGGGGAACATCGGTCGAAAGATGGCCGTGCATTAGGCGAGGGACACCCCTGGCAGTCCGCCGCCTCGAGCTCGGCCGCTGCCGTCCGCGGCACGCAGCATCTAGGATCGCCGCCGTGGTCATCGCCTTCGCGGTCCTGCTGGGCCTTCTCGCGCTCGCCGCGCTGGCCGTTACGATCGCCAACTTCCTCGCGCTTGAGCCGTCCTGGCTGGCCGATGCGAGGCACTCACTCGCGGAGGCGCGCTACCGGGCCGGAGGCGTTCTCGCGGAGTTCGCGGACTGGCTTCGACTGGGCCGCTGAGCGTCCGTTTCTGGACGCTTCGTTGCAGCCCTTCCGGCGCCTGCCCAGCAGGCGCGGGGAGTAAAATTGGCGGTCCTCTGCGCCCGCCCGTTCCGTCCGATCCGAGGCGGAAGATCCTCGACCCCACCGGATCAAGCAAAGGGCGTCGGCGACACGACGCAGAGAGGGAATCACCATGGACGCACGCACGATCGAAACGACCACCGCGAGCGAGGCGCTCGTCCTCAAGCGCGTCTTCACGACCGCCGGGAAGCACCCCTTCGACACGGTCCAATGGGAGATCCGCGACGCCCGAATCGGCCACGGCGAGCGCGTCGCCTTCGAGCAGCGCGAGGTCGAGTTCCCCTCGAGCTGGTCGCAGAACGCGACCAACATCGTCGCCCAGAAGTACTTCCGCGGCCAGCTCGGATCAAACGACCGCGAGCGCTCCGTCAAGCAGATGATCGGCCGAGTCGCCGGCACGATCGCCGACTGGGGACGCTCGCGCGGCTACTTCGCGAGCGCCGCCGACGGCGACACCTTCGAGGACGAGCTGACCTACATCCTGCTCCACCAGCTCGCCGCCTTCAACTCGCCGGTCTGGTTCAACGTCGGCTTCGAGGAGAGCCCGCAGTGCTCGGCGTGCTTCATCCTCTCGGTCGAGGACACGATGGAGTCGATCCTCGACTGGAACACCAAGGAAGGCAAGATCTTCCGCGGCGGCTCGGGCTCGGGCATCAACCTCTCCAACATCCGCGGCTCGATGGAGCCGCTCTCGAAGGGCGGCACGGCGTCCGGTCCCGTCTCCTTCATGCGCGGCGCCGATTCGTGGGCCGGCACGATCAAGTCCGGCGGCAAGACGCGCCGCGCGGCCAAGATGGTCGTCCTCGACATCGACCACCCCGACATCCGCGACTTCATCTGGTGCAAGGCCAAGGAGGAGGACAAGGCCGCGGCGCTGCGCGACGCGGGCTTCGACATGTCGATCGACGGCGACGGCTTCCTCTCGATCCAGTACCAGAACGCCAACAACTCGGTCCGCGTCACCGACGAGTTCATGAAGGCCGTCGAGGAGGACGGCGAGTGGCGGCTGATCGCTCGCTCCACCGGCGAGCCGGTCGGCGACCCGATCCCCGCACGCGAGTTGATGCGCGAGATCGCCGAGGCCGCCTGGCGCTGCGCCGACCCGGGCGTCCAGTACGACACGACGATCAACCGCTGGCACACAAGCCCGGTCAGCGGGCGCATCAACGCGTCCAACCCCTGCAGTGAATACCTGCATGTCGACGACTCGGCCTGCAACTTGGCGTCGTTGAATCTCATGAAATTCCGCCGCACCGACGGCAGCTTCGACGTGGACGCGTTCGAGCACGCCGTCGACATCATGTTGCTGGCGCAGGAGATCGTCGTCGGACCGTCGAGCTACCCGACCGAGGAGATCGGCGTCAACGCCCGCGCGTTCCGCCAGCTCGGTCTGGGTTACGCCAACCTCGGCGCCTACCTGATGTCAAACGGCATGCCGTATGACTCAGACGAGGGGCGCACCGCGGCTGCGGCGATCACGGCGCTGATGACCGGTCGTGCCTACGCCGAGTCGGCGCGCGTGGCCGCGGCGCTGGGGCCGTACGAGCGTTACGCCGAGAACCGCGAGGCTCATAACGCGGTGATGCGGATGCACCGTGACGCCTGCTACGCGATCGCTGACGACGGCACGTGCGAGTCGGAGCTATTGGCCGCAGCGCGCAAGGCGTGGGATGAGGCGGTGGCCCTCGGCGAGGTCCATGGCTACCGCAACGCCCAGGCGACGGTGCTCGCGCCGACGGGCTGCCTGGTCGCCGGTTCTCTCGTGAGCACGAGCCGCGGACTTGTCCGCCTTGGCAGTCTCGGAGACACCGAGGGACCCAAGTGGCAGGACGTGACGCTCGAGGTGGCGACCGATGAGGGGCCGAGGCCGGCCACGAAGTTCTACGTCAATGGAAGCGAGCAGGTCGTATCGATCGAGACCACCCGCGGCTATCGCGTCCAAGGAACCCCCGCCCACCGAATCAAGGTCGTCGACGCCCACGGCGACTGGGTGTGGCGTCGGCTAGCAGAGGTGGAGCTTGGAGACCGCGTCCCCATGATGCTCGACAGCATGGTCGGCGATCCTTGCGAGGTCATGCTCCCGCCGCTGGGAGACCTTCACTGGAACACCTCATGCGCCACGACAGTGCCGCGGCGCATGAGCGCCGAGCTTGCCGAGTTCGTTGGCTATTTCATGGGTGATGGGTCGCTCCACGCCAAGGGAATTCGTCTCTGCGTCACCAATGGAGACGACGACGTGGTCGAGAGACTCGCCGATCTGGGCCGAGCCTTGTTCGGCCTGGAGGCACATCTGCTCCCGTGCGTGGGCTACACGGAGGTCTCTTTTCACTCGGTTCCCCTCACGATCTGGTGGGAAGCGTGTGGATTCGCGAAGCTGCAGCCGTTCGAAGGCCACAGTGGCAAAGGCTGGTCGCCGCACATTCCGGACGCGATCCTGCACGCCAACGATCGCCTCGTCTATGCGGCATTCGTGCGCGGACTATTCGAAGCGGACGGGAACGCAAACCACGGGTACGCGTATTGGAGCACGACGAACGAGGAGTTCGCTCAAGATGTGCAGACGCTTCTGCTCGCGTTGGGGTTCGTGACAACGCGTGATCTCCAGCACTCGCGAGCGAAGTGGGGAGCGCCGTGCCACCGGATCCGCTTACTAAACGTGGCGACGGCTTCTCGCTTCGTCGAGGAGGTCGGCTTCATGTCGGCGCGCAAGAACGACGCACTTCGAGCTGAGGACCACCCGCAGTCCGCCCGCTATGACCGCATTCCGGTGACGCGCGACTTGGTGAACAGGCTCGCACCAAGCAACGATCGCCTTCGCAAGACGCTGCTCCTTCAGCTGTCGCGCAATGGCGCGGTCTCGCGTGGTTCGGCCACGCTGCTCGCGGAGCGCGACGAGAGTGCCGAACTCGAACAGCTCCTCGGCTACTTCTACGACGAGGTCGGATCGGTCGGACTGCTCGACGATGAACCTACGTTCGACCTGTCGGTGCCGGACAACGTCACCTATGTGGCCAACGGGTTCGTCAGCCACAACACGATCTCGTTCCTGATGGACTGCGATACGACCGGCGTCGAGCCGGACTTCTCGCTCGTCAAGTTCAAGGAGCTCGTCGGCGGCGGTCAGATGACGATAGTCAACCGCACCGTGCCGCTGGCGCTCCAGACGCTCGGCTACTCAGACGAGCAGATCGAGCAGATCGTCGCCCACATCAACGAGCACGGCACGATCATCGAGGCACCGGAGCTCGTCGATGAGCACCTGCCGGTGTTCGACGTAGCGGTCGGCGAGCGCGCGATCTCCCATATGGGCCATATCCGCATGATGAGCGCCGTCCAGCCCTTTATCTCGGGCGCTATATCGAAGACGGTCAACATGCCATCGAGTGCGACCGTCGAGGACGTCGCCGACGCCTACACCCAGGCCTGGCGCCTCGGCATCAAAGCGCTCGCGATCTACCGCGACGGCTCGAAGACCGCGCAGGCGCTGCGCACCGATGCGCAGGAGTCGAAGCCGAGCGAGTCGGAGGTCGAGGCACGAATCGCCGCGGCGGTCGCCGAGGCAGTCGCCCAGAGCGGGCCGCGTCGCCAGCGGATGCCACGCGAACGCCAGTCGATCACGCACAAATTCTCACTCGGCGGCCACGAGGGCTACATCACGGCCGGCATGTACGAGGACGGCACGGTCGGCGAGATCTTCCTGACCGACATCGGCAAGGAGGGCTCGACGCTGCGCGGCATGATGAACGCCTTCGCGACCGCGATCTCGATCGCGCTGCAGTACGGCGTGCCGCTCGAGACACTCGTGCAGAAGTTCAGCTACATGCGCTTTGAGCCTGAGGGGATCACGACCAACCCGGAGATCCCCTTCGCCAAGTCGATGCCCGACTACATCATGCGCTGGCTTGCGTCGCGGTTCCTCGACACCGACGCCCAAGAGGAGCTCGGCATCCTTACGCCGGCCGTCCGGGCCCGTGCCGCGGCGCAGGAGGCCGCGACGTCGCTGCACTCCTCGGACACCGCGGTTCCCGCGGCCGAGTTGGACACGAAGCCGGCTCCCTCAAACGGCGGGAACGGATCAAACGGCGGCAACGGGCCCTCGCACGCGCCGACCGCAGCGTTCACCGACACGCCGCCGGTCGTTCCCGCCAAGCTCGCGGGGCTCGATCTCGGGCCGGCGTGCACCCAGTGCGGCGGCATGATGCAGCGCACCGGCTCCTGCTACACCTGCCCGAGCTGCGGCAACAACACGGGCTGCGGGTAGGTAGCGGAGAGTCGTTCCGTAGTCCCGGTGTGGTTCACGGGATGTCGCGGCAAGATCAGTAAATGTTTCGCGTGCCCCGCGAAGGCGGGGCACGTCCTGTCGTCTAGGACCGACGGTCGGGAATGGCTCGGCTCTGCCAACGCCGCGGCACAGCCGACCTACGTCGCGCACCTATCGCACGCGTCGAGCCGTGCAGTTTCGCCTCGGCATTGACATTTGCCGATATCGGCATATGATTGCGGGCCATGGCACGAGCAGCGACGACGTCTGACGTCTTCAACGCGATCGCCGAACGGCAGCGCCGGGAGATCCTGGTGCTGCTGCGGGCGGGCGAGCGGCCGGTGACCGAGTTGGCGCAGGACCTGGGCATGACTCAGCCGGGCGCGTCCAAACACCTGCGGGTGCTCCGCGAGGTCGGACTGGTGCGGGACCGCAAGGCAGGCAAGCAACGCCTGTACGGCCTTGACGCCCGCGGGCTGCGACCGGTTCACGAGTGGACTGGCGGGTTCGAGCGGTTCTGGAACGAGAGCTTCGACCGGTTGGACGAGTACGTGCAGGACCTCAAGCAGGCAAGGCAGGAGGAGTAGCCGATGAGCGCGACGGCCGACCGCGAGATCTTGATCTCCCGGGTCATCAGTGCCCCACGGGAGCTGGTGTTCGAGGCGTTCACCGAGGTGCGGCACCTGTCGCGGTGGTGGGGACCCGACGGGTTCACTACCACCACGCGGGCGTTCGAGTTCCGCGTCGGCGGGGAGTGGGACTTCGTGATGCACGGACCGGATGGGACGGACTACCAAGAGTGGATCTCCTGGACCGAGATCGCCCCGCCGGAGCGGATCGCGCTGCTGCACGGTGAGTCCCGCGGCGACCCGAACGCCTTCGAGTCGGTCCTGACGTTCGCGCCCGACGGCGCGGCGACCCGCATCGAGATGCGCACGGTGTTCCCCACCAAGGAGCTGCGCGACGAGGCGGTCGAGAAGTACCACGCAATCGAGGGCGGCCAGCAGACCCTTAGCAACCTGGCCGCCTACATCCCCGAGATGGTTCGGAAGGGAGCTGCGGACTGATGGCCGGGAAGGTGTTTTTCAGCGTGACGATGTCGCTGGACGGGTTCATCGCGCCAGAGGAGCGTCTGGAGGACCCGGATGTGCAGCGCTGGATGGCGCAGTGGATGGAGCTGCAGCAGTGGGTATTCCCGCAGCGGTTCTTCCGCGAGAATCTGAAGCTCGGCGAGGGCGGCGAGGAAGGGCGCGACAACGACATCGTGCGGGAGACCTTCGAGCGCACCGGCGCGAGCGTGATGGGCAAGCGCATGTTCGACCTCGGCGCGCAGGCGTGGCCGGAGGACGCGCCATTCCACACGCCGGTCGTCGTCGTGACGCACGAGAAGCGTGACCCCTGGGCGCGGGCGGGCGGGACCACCTTCCACTTCGTCAACGACGGCATCGAGCCGGCGCTCGACCAGGCCCGCGCGGCCGCCGGGGACCGGGACGTCCGCATCGCGGGCGGCGGCGCAACCATCCTTCAGTACGTGAACGCCGGCCTGATCGACGAGTTCACGATCGCGCTCTCACCCGTGCTGTTCGGCTCCGGAATTCGCCTGTTCGAGGGCGTGGACGCGGGCCGCTTCGCCCTGGAGCCGGTCCGCGCAGAGCCGACGCAGCGTGTGACCCACCTGACCTACGCAGTCCGGGAGCGGTAGCTGTCGCCCGCGCACGCTGGCGACACGAGACCTCAGCTACGCGACTGGGCAGACGCCGAGGTCTCGCTGCACCGCGCGCGGAATGCGCGGCAGCGGGCAGTGATAGCTGCTGCCCTCGAACCGCACCTTCCAGCGTCCGCGGCTCCCGCGCTTGAGCACGTTGACGCCGTCGAAGGCCCAGCGCGCGCAGTTCGTGCTGAGTCGCGGTCGCACCTCGCCGTAGCTTCGGTCAGCGTGCGCGACGCGGACGAGGAGGCACGGACCGGCTGACGCCGGGTCGCCGAAGGCGCGGATGATCGCGACCCGCTCGCTCGCCGTCGGGGCGACCGTGGCTGCCGCCGCGTCGGCCACGAACAGGGCGCCGGCCGCGAGCACGAGGACGGCTGTGAGGAGGCGGACGCGCACGTGCATTTCGCCACTCTAGTCGCCGGCCCCCCTGCCGCGGATCGCAGAACCCAAGCAGCGGTTTGCGCGGGTTTGCGGGGGTTATTAGAGTTATGTGTAGTTCTGGTCGGGTTGGGTAGTTGGCATCCCAATGGCGGCCGCACCGTCCTGCCCCCTCGTCGAGGGCGAGCGTCGCGCCCCGGCCCGATGCGGAGCAGTCCCGCGCGGGCGTGCGCGACTGGCGCGAGTGGCGGCGGTCGCCGCCGGCGCGCTCGCCGCGTTGTCTGCATTCGGTGCCTCACCGGCCGCCGCCGCCTCGCTGCTGGGTCAGAACACCAATCTGCCGGGCGCCGTGGCGTCGGTCGTCGCGACAGTCCCCGCGACCGCTGCCGCGGTCGCGCCGGCGGCGAGCTCGACGACAGCCGCCATCACCGGAACCGCGCAGTCGGTCGTCGCTCCCCAAACGCCGACGCCTGCCGCGCCGAGCGCACCGGCTGCGACGACCGTTTCATCGGTGGCGAACGTCGCGCATTCGGCGATCTCGCATGTCCGAGGCGCGCTTGGCGTCGTGCGGCGGTCCGTCACCCGCTCCGACGTCGGCGCCGCGGCGCTGGGCTTGGCGAAGGGCGCGATCGCGTCGACCCCATCTCGCGTGCTCGGTGCCGTGCGCGGCGCAGCCGCCTCGGTGACGGGCACGCTCGCGGGGACCGTGAACCCCGGCGCGAACACCCCCGCGACGCCGCCCGCCGACGGAGCTGGACCGGCCCGGCAGCACGCCTCCGAGGCACCGCCACGCGCACCCGTCAGCCAGTCGGCGCAGCCGATGTCGTCTCCCTCCTCAGTCCCGGCGGCCGCTCCGGCGGGCATACCCCAGGCCCCAAGCGCTCCCCTTCCGGCGACCGGTGAGCCGCCCAGTGGAACTGGCGGCCAGGCGGCTGTCCCATCGCCGACCTCGCCGCCAACGACGGCGGCACCCGGCAGCTCCTCGAGCTTGGCCGCGAAGACGCCGGCGCCGGCGCCGGTCGTGCCGGAACTCAATCGCCTTCCCGCCACCGGGGCGCCGAGCGTCTCACACCCCCATCGCGGCACCGACTTCGTCGCGCCCGTGAGCGTTCCGGTCCCGATGACGGGCGCCGATGGAACCGGCGGACTGGTTCGCTCGATCGGCGGACTGGGCGTCGGCGGCGCCGTAGGCGTGCTCCTGCTCGCGGCATTCGCGAGACTCGTTCGACGGCGTGGTCCGCGCCTTGGGCTCTCGCCCTTGGGCCACCGCTGCCACGCCTTCCTCTCGCCGCTCGAGCGGCCTGGCTAGACCCGGCTCGGGTCAAGACCAGGCCGGCCGTCGGGGGCCTTCAATCGCCCGGCGGATCTTTGAGCTAACGAAAGTGAGCAGGTGTCATGAGACGACACTTCGCTGCGATCACGCTCGGCGTGCTCGCAATCGCGGGGACCTGTGCCCCGTCGGCGATGGCGACGTCGCCACCGCTGGTCGGGAGCCTGGTACAGGGCGCAAACAGCGCCAATGGTGGCAATGGCGGCGACGCCAACACCGCCAACGGCGGCCAGTCAAACAGCGGCAACCTCGTCGCGCTCAACGGCAACTCCGTGAGCCTCGGCGGGGACTCGAGCGGCGGCACGACCGTCGTCAACAGCGGACCGTCGTCGGCCAACGGCGGAACCGTGAACGCCAACGGCGGGAACGGCGGCAACGCCTCCAACACCGCCGGCACAAACGGCGCCGACGGAACCACGCAGGGCGATAACAACGCCAACGGCGGCTCCGGCGGGTCAGACAACGCGGCCAACGGCGGGCAGTCCAACAGCGGAAACGCAGTCCTGCTCAACGGCAACTCGCTGAGCCTCGGCGGGAACTCGAAGGGCGGGACGACCGTCGTCAACAGCGGACCGTCATCGGCCAACGGCGGCACCGTGAACGCCAACGGTGGCAATGGCGGCAACGCCTCCAACACCGCCGGCTCAGGGGACAGCGGCAAGAAGTCGTGGTCCTCCTACGGCAAGACAGGCAACACCAAGCAGGGCGACAACAACGCCAACGGCGGCGATGGCGGATCGAAGAACACCGCCAACGGCGGGCAGTCAAACAGCGGAAACCTGGTCGTTCTGAACGGGAACTCTGCGTCGTTTGGCGGCGACAAGAAGGACTGCGGCTGCCAGCCCCAGTCGCCATCGAGCACCGGCGGGACGACCGTCGTCACCAGCGGACCGTCATCGGCCAATGGCGGCACCGTGAACGCCAACGGTGGCAACGGCGGCAACGCCTCGAACACCGCCGGCTCAGGGGACAGCGGCAAGAAGTCGTGGTCCTCCTACGGCAAGACAGGCAACACCAAGCAGGGCGACAACAACGCCAATGGCGGCAACGGCGGGTCAGAGAACACCGCCAACGGCGGGCAGTCAAACAGCGGAAACGCAGTCCTGCTCAACGGCAACTCGCTGAGCCTCGGCGGGAACTCGAACGGCGGGACGACCGTCGTGACGAGCGGTCCGTCGTCAGCCAACGGCGGGACCGTCAACGCCAACGGCGGCAACGGCGGCAACGCCAGCAACGACAACAGCGCCAATGCCGGTAACAACGACAGTGGCAAGCAGCAGTGCGACCAGGGGCAGCAGCAGCAGCCGCCGCCGCCGCCGTGCGATAAGTGCGGCTCGTGTGACCAGCCGCCCCCGCCGCCGCCGTGCGATAAGTGCGGCTCGTGTGACCAGCCGCCCCCGCCGCCGCCGTGCGACAACGGTCAGGGGCAGCAGCCGTGCAAGAGCAGCTGCCAGCAGCAGCCGCCAAGCAACTGCGGCCAGAGCAGCAGCTGCGACAACCAGCAGCCATGCGGCCCGCCGTCCTGCTCCCAGGGGCAGTGCGGCGGCCAGCAGAGCTGCTGCGCCGCGTAGGACTAGTGGTCACGGAACCCCGAAACTAAGTAACAACAGCAACAAGCACCGGCACTAGCCGGGGACGGACGGCCGGTCGCCTCCACGGGGGCGGCCGGCTGCGCCGTGCGCGGGCAGCCGCGTCGCGCTTCGCGGCCGCCGCGAGGTTTTCTGTGGCCGTCCTCGGGGTAGCCCTGGACCATGGAGAGCGGGCGGCCGCACCAAGAGCCCCCGCCAGAAGGAGGTACGGGAAATGGCTGCGCTGTTGCTGTTGGCTCTGATCCTCGTCCTGTTCGGCGGTCTCGGATTTGCCGTACATGCGCTGTGGCTCGTGCTGATCGCGGCGGTCGTGCTGTGGATCGTCGGCGTCTTCCTCGGCGGAGTTCGCTCCGGCGGACGGCGCGGGTTCGGGCACGGATGACCGACAGACCCGGCTCCCGTCCACAAAAACCGCTACGCAGTCTGAGGAGGTAACCAGTTCTATGGGCCTTGGAACCAGCATCGTCCTGGTCGCGGTCGGCGCGATTCTGGACTTCGCCGTGACGGCCACGACGTCCGGCTTCAACATCCACACCGTCGGCTTGATCCTGATGATCGTCGGCATCGTGGGCATCGTCCTGTCGCTCGTCTTCTGGAGCTCATGGGGCGGATTCGGCGGCGGCGGCTATCGCCGTCAGCGTCGCGTGATGCGCGACGGGACCGGCGGCTACGTCGAGGACGAGCGCGCGGGCTACTGAGCCTGCGCTTGGCGTCGGCGCCGCGCACGTCGGCCTTCGGGCCATGGCGCGCGCGGCGTCTGGCGTCTCAGTCGTCGCCCGGCAGTGTGAAGGGTCTGTGAAAGCGGCTACGGTGCGGTGCAGCGGTGGCCTCCTTCGATTCGAGCAGCTGGTCCTTCTTCGACGTGCTCGCGCTCGACGCAGCGGCCGGCGCGCACATCGCGATGGCGCTGCGGGAGGCACTCCCCGCCGCCGCGATCCACTCCACTCCCGCGAGCGCGAGTTCGCCCGATGAGGAGCTTCCTCACGTGCTCCGCTGCCGCGCGGCCGTCGGCGGGCTGACGGCGAGCGAGACGCGCAAAGCCCTCGAGGCGGCAATCGCGGGCATCGGGCGGTCCGAGGCGCGCCTCGTCTTCCGCGACGAAGCCAGCTCAGCCGGCCGCTCCGCCCCTTAACGCGGCCGATGGGCCGCCTTCCGTGCGGCTGTCCTCGCGCACCGCGAGGAGCTCGCCGCGACACTCGAGATCCGCCGGACCCAGACCAACGAGGCGGGACGCTGCGCGTCGCTGCTCCCCGTGCTCGCGTCGCTGCCGCAGCCTCTGGCGCTGCTCGAGGTGGGCGCCGCCGCCGGCCTGTGCCTGATTCCCGACCGCTTCGCCTACCGCTACGACGCCGTCGACCTTGGCGACTCCGAGCTGAGGCTCGGCTGCGCGACCAGCGGATCCCCGCCCCTCCCCGATCGCGTTCCGCGGATCGCCTGGCGCGCCGGAATCGACGTCGCGCCGGTCGACGTGACCGACGACGCTGCGATCGCCTGGCTGGAAGCGCTCGTCTGGCCGGATCGCCCAGACCGAATCGAGCGCCTGCGCCGCGCCGTCGCAATCGCGCGCCGCGACCCGCCGAGCGTCCACGCCGGCGACCTCCTCGATCTGCTCGAGCCGCTTGCCTCCGAGGCCCCGCCGGACGCGACGCTCGTCGTCTTCCATACGGCTGTCCTCGCCTACCTGGACGAGGCCCGCCGTGCCGAGTTCGTCCGCCGTGTGCAAGCCCTCGACTGCCATTGGATCTCCAATGAGGGCCCGAACGTCATCCCCGCGCACGGCCCGAGCCCGCCGTCGAAGTTCGTGCTCGCCTTCGACGGCCGTGCCGTTGCCCACGCCGACCCGCACGGCGCGACGCTCGATTGGCTATAGGCTGGCGGCGCGGTGACGACCAGGATCCTCACGACGCACGTCGGCAGCCTCCCCCGCCCGCAGCGCCTGATCGAGCTGAACGCGCGCCGCGCGGACGGCGACACCGCGCATGAGGAGGCCTACCTCGAGGAGCTCCGCCGCGGCGTCGCGGCCGTCGTCGAGCGCCAGCGCGAGGCCGGCGTGGACATCGTCAACGACGGCGAGTATGGCCACGCGATCAACACCGCCTACGACTACGGGCCGTGGTGGACCTATGCCTGGCCGCGGCTCGGCGGCCTCGAGCTCCAGGAGATCCCGCTGTGGGGGGTCGTCCCGGCGCAGACTCGCGCACCCCAGCCGGGTCAGCTGACGCTCGCGAGCTTCGGTGAGCGCCGCGACTGGAACCTGTTCAGCGATGCCTACGGCGATCCGGCCTCGGGCGCGGCGCTGCCGTCGATTGAGAACCACCGCGGCCGACCTGTCTGCGTCGGCCCGCTCTCATACATCGGCCAGGACCTGATTCGCCGCGACATCGCCAACGTCAAGGCGGCGCTCGAGGCGGCGGGGGTCGAGGAGGGCTTCATGAACGCGCTCGCTCCGGGCAGCGCGCGGTTCGCCAACGAGTACTACGAGAGCGACGAGGAGATGCTGTTCGCCTGCGCCGAAGCGTTGCGGGAGGAGTACGCGGCGATCGTCGAGGCCGGGCTCATCCTCCAGCTCGATGACCCGGCGATCGCCGAGAACTGGGACCAGATCACGCCAGAGCCGAGCGTCGAGGCCTACCGGCGCTTCACGATGGTCCGCATCGACGCCCTCAACCACGCGATCCGCGACCTGCCGCCGGAGCGCATCCGCTTCCACCTCTGCTGGGGGAGCTGGCACGGGCCGCACGTCACCGACATCCCGATGGCCGACATCGTCGACGCGATGCTCGCGGTCAACGCCGGCTCCTACTCCTTCGAGGCCGCGAACGTCCGCCACGAGCACGAGTGGCGCGTCTGGGAGCAGGTCGAGCTGCCCGCGGGCAAGCGGATCCTGCCGGGCGTCGTGAGCCATGCGACCAACGTCGTCGAGCATCCCCAGCTCGTCGCCGACCGGATCCTGCGCTTTGCGCGCATCGTCGGCCCCGAGAACGTCGTCGCCTCGACCGACTGCGGCCTCGGCGGGCGCGTGCATCCCCAGATCGCGTGGGCCAAGCTCGAGGCACTCGCCGCCGGGGCGGCCTTGGCCGCTGCTCAAATCTGAACTGGGATTCGGCGCATGCGCCGAATCCGGGGTGGGTGCACCTGTGCCCCGAACGGGGTATGCACCCACCCCATCACTAAAGGGCTCTTCGCAGCTAGGCGGCTTGCAGGTATTGCGTGAGCGGGAGCTCGGACTTGCCGACGTGGCAGGAGTCCCAGTCGGGCGCGCCGATCAGCTGGCGCCGCAGCGGGTCGCCGACCGCGGCTTGCAGCTGCTCGGCGCTCGGGAACTCGCGCTGGACGATCCAGCGCGGCGAGTAGCCGAAGAAGACGACCATCCGCGTGCGCTGCGAGAGGTTGGTCGAGCGGCCGTGCCAGATGCGGCGCTCGAACAGCGTGACGTCGCCTGCCTTCGCCTGGACCTGGATCGCGCCATCGGGGGTCTGCCCCGGGGTGCGCGGCAGGTAGTCGGTCCATAGGTGGCTGCCCGGGATCACCTCGAGGTTGCCCATGCCGGGCTCGTCGCAGTCGCTGAGCCACCAGCCGAGCTTCGCCGACAGCCGCGCGCGAACCTCGAGATCGGCGGTCTGGCGCCCGCCGTCCTCGTGCCAGCGCCAGGCGTTGGGCTTGTCCTCCTCGGGCGGGTGCACGTCGATGTGGGAGTGGTAGATGTGGAGGTTCGGAGTCAGCGCGCCGGCCAGCACGCCCATCAGGCGCGTGTCGACCGCCAGGTCCATCAGGACCGGATGCAGGTAGGCCGCGCCGAGCGCGTGAACGAAGCCGAGCTCCTCGTCGAATTGGTCCTTCGCGAGCTCCTCGACCACCTCGCGGATGCGCGCGACCTCGTCAGCCGAGAGCACGCCCGGAATGTGCACGTAGCCGTCGCGGTCCAGCTCGTCGAGGATCTCGCGCGTGCGCTCCGCGTCGAAGGTCTGTGTCTCGGCCGTGCTCACTGCGGCGACAGCCTAACAGGGGGTTGTGACAGCTAGCTGACGAGGATGTCGTCGAGCAGCGCCTCGATCTCGG
>DATBPB010000070.1:0-2847 GCA_036561565.1 Solirubrobacteraceae bacterium
CCTGGTGGGCGCCGAACAGCCGTGCGAGCGCCACGATGTTGAGCCCGACGCCGCCCACGGCGACGACCGCGACGCGGTCGCGCGGGCGCACCGCGCCGGCATGCGCGACGGCGCCGTAGGCGGTGAACACGGCGCAGCCCAGGACGGCGGCGCTCGCGCTCGGTGCGACCGACGTCGTCGACGCGTCTGCCGCCGACCCCGTCGCCGCCGTGCGAGAGCTGGCGGGCGGGGGCGGCGTCGACATCGCGTTCGAGGCGCTCGGGCGGCCGCAGACCGTGCAGCAGGCGTTCAAGATGGCCTGCGACGGCGGCACCGTCGTCGTCGTCGGCGTCGGCGCCGGCGCCGCGGCGGCCGAGATCGAGATCACCCACATGGTCCGCCGCGAGATCCGCCTGCTCGGGTCGTTCGGCGCGCGCACGCGCCACGACATGCCGCGGATCGTCGAGCTGGCGGCGGCCGGGGCGATCGACGTCGGCAAGATCGTCAGCGAGCGGGTCGGCCTCGAAGACGCCGATCGCATCTACCGCGCGCTCGACCGCGGCGAGGTCCGTGGGCGGGCGCTGGTGGTTCCCTGACGCCGCGTTGACCCGGCTCGCCTCGTGGACTACGGTTGCGGGCCGCCCAGCGAAAGGAGGCCGAGGATGTCGGCGATCAGCTCGTTTCAGGATGGCTTGGACGTCTCGCGGCCCGACGAGATGACCGCGGCCGAGATCGAGGCCTACCGGGCCGAGTACACCGGCTCGAACAAGGGCCTGCTCGACTCGTTCGAATTCTGGCTCGAGTTCCGGCCCGACGTGCTCAAGCGCCACAAGGCGCGCACGCGCCACTACTCGAGCGCGACCGAGCCGCAGCGGCCGCTCGTCGAGCTGTGCGGCGCGATCCACCAGTACACGATCATGGCCTTCCGCGAGGGCGTCGCCTACGAGGTCCGCCTGGCTCATACCAACGGGGCGCTGCGGACGGACATCCTCGACGTGCTCTCGGTCGCCTTCATCCACTCCGGCCATCGCGGCATGTATGCCGCCGCGGCCTACAGCGAGTACCTGCGCGAGTACGAGGATCCGCCGGCCTCGGATGGGCGCTGGCCGGCCGGCTGGCGCTTCGATGCGGCGGCGTTTGAGTCGGGAATGGATTACGCCGCGCGCGACGCGACGCGCGAGGACATGGACGCGCTGATCCACTGGTACGAGCAGACGATCGGCGAGGTGCCGCGCTACGTGCGCTTCCTCGTGCGCAACCGGCCCGGGCTGCTGAAGGCCTATCGCGACCGCTACGAGCACGCGATCCGCGACTCGCTGCCGTGCCAGATGCTGCCGTGGCTGCTGCTCAACTACAACGTCGTGCGCGGCTTCGGCGAGGGGATCCGCGAGAACGTGCTGCTCGGGCGGGCGCTCGGGATGACGCGCGAGCAGCTGCTTGACGCGATCTGCTTCGCGGTGCTGCACTCGGGCGCCGATGCGCTCGCCGTCGCCGAGCAGGCCGCCGGCGAGCTGCTCGCGGAGATGCCCGCGGCGTGAGCCTCGCGATCGGCGAGTTCGCCGCGCCGACGCGGATCGTTGCGGGGCGGGGCTGCGTCGCCGAGCGGCTGCGCGCGGAGATCGAGACGCTCGGGGCCGCGACCGTCGCGGTCGTCGCCGACCGCGGCTTCGCGCAGGCCGGGCTGCTCGAGCGTGTGCTCGACGGAATCGACGGCGTGGAGGTCTGCGCGCTGATCGGCGAGGACCCGGACGTCGCGGAAGCCGAGCAGGCGACGCTTGCGGCGATCGAGGCCGGCGCCTCGGCGGTGCTCGCGATCGGCGGCGGGAGCGCGCTGTGCGCTGCGAAGGCCGTCGCGATCCGGCTTCGAAACCCCGCGCCGCTGGATCTGTATGAGGGGGTCGGGCGGCTGCCCGTCGCGCCCGCGCCGAGCATCGCGGTGCCGACGACCGCGGGATCGGGAAGTGAGGTCTCCAACGTCGTCGTTCTCCACGACGCCGGGCGCACCAACCACCTCGTGATCCGCGGCCGCGGCTATGAGCCGGTCGTCGCGATCCTCGACGGCGACCTGCTCGAGACGCTGCCGCGCGCGCCGATGATCGCGGCAGCCCTCGACGCGCTGAGCCACGCCCTCGAATCGCTGTGGGTGCGCGGGGCGACGCGCTTCACCGGGGCGATGGCGCTGGCTGCCGCCGCGGCGCTTCGCGAGGCGCTCCCCGGCGCGCTGGCCGGCGACGGCGGCGCGCGACAGCGGCTGATCGAGGCCAGCGCGATGGCAAACCTGGCCTGCGGGAACAGCGGGCTCGGGCTCGTGCACGCGCTGAGCTCGGCTGTCGACGTGCACCTCGCGCACGGCTATCAGAACGGGGTGCTCTTGCCGCACGTCGCGGCCTTCAACCGCGGCATGGTCGCACCGCCGGTCGCCGCCGAGATCGACTCGCTGGCGGCGCTCTATGAGGAGATCGGATTCGCGGCGCGGTTCGGTCCGGGCGAGGTCGGCGAAGCGGGCGCCGCGGCGATGGTCGCCGCGGCGATGGCCAACCCGTTTCGCGAGAACAACCGGCGTGAGGCGGGGGAGGACGAGCTCCGTGAGCTGCTGCGCGTCGCGGGCGCTTTGTAACGCGCGTCGCGACGGTGGACATACGAGGCGTCCGAGCCGCGGGCCGAGCTCGCCGTCCTCAGCACGAGTTCGTGCCTGTCTCCACCTGCACGCCCCGCCCTGGCCGGCTGCGACGCCTAGATCCTGAACGCCTCGCGGACCTCGGGCGCGAAGAGCTCCTCGACCTCCAGCGCCCGAGTACAGACGTTCTGCTCGTGCGCCCAGCGCAGGAACGTCTCGAGCGTCGTGCGGTTGGGCTCGATCCCGTAGGG
>DATBPB010000071.1:0-39882 GCA_036561565.1 Solirubrobacteraceae bacterium
GGGATCGTCGCGGGCGCGAACAACCTCAACCAGTACCAGCTCGACGGCGAGTACACGATCGCGAAGCTCCTCGCGCCGAGCGCGTCGATCCAGCTCGTCAACTTCACCGGGACGGGGTTTCCGAACCCTCAGGCGCTCGGAACCGCCGCCCAGCTGAACGCCGCGGCGACCGCGGCCCAGGCGACGGCCCAGGGGCGGGCACGCCTCGCGCTCGCGATGGCGTTCCTGAACGTCTCGCCGTGGGGCGACAGGACGGCCGGCGGCGGGCCGGGCCCGATCCCATCCGTCTACGACTATGCCGGACAGGAACAGGGGCAGTACGACGACGTGTTCGGTCCGGGATTCAACGGGATGGACTTCATCGAGGCCGCGCGGCCGGCGCTCGAGCAGGCAGCGGGCGGAGACAGCGCCGGGACCATCGGCGTCAACTTCGCGCAGCTCATCCACGAGTCGTCCTACTATCCGGAGGTCCGGGCTCTCTACAACGAGGCGGGCCTGGACCTGCGAACCGACATCGCGACGCTCGATGCGGGTGAGAACATCGCGCCGGACCGCGCCGCGTATCACTGGGACCAGCAGACCTCCGTCCCGAGCGGGCACCTCCAGGTTCCCGAGCTCGACATGAAGACGGTCTCTGACCAGCTCGTGCCGGTCCAGCAGGAGCGCTATTACAGAGAGCTCGTGCGCGACGCGGGTGACAGCGACCTGCTCGCGCAGTCGTTCGTGGAGGCGCAGGGCCACTGCAACTTCACGCCAGCCGAGCTCGCCGCCGGCGTGCACGCGCTCGCGGCCAGGGTTCAGAGCGGAAGCTGGGCCGGGCTCGCAACCGCCGGATCGCTCAACATCGCTGCGGACGCGCTGCCTGGGTCGCTCGGTGGCGGGATGTTCATCCCGTTCTGGCCCGAGCGTTTGACGGCCGGAATCCCGCTACCCTTCGGCGCGCTCTTCGGCAGATCGGCACCCTTCGGAATCCCGGGTCAGTTCTAGTCCTCTCCCAGAGGTGCGCCCGCTGCGTGAGCAGCGGGCGCACCGAGCGTTGTGTTCACGGATACGCTCCGGCGGTATGAGCGAGAATGGACGGGCGGCTCCGGCGGATGATCCCGAGCCGCAGCTGCCGCGGGTCGGCTACCTCATCTACCGCGCCGAGCGGCGCCTGCGGGCGCGCCTTGACGATGCCGTGCGCACGCACGGGGTCACCACGACCGAGTACGTCACGCTGAGCGTGCTGCGCGCGCGCGACGGCCTGTCCTGCGCGCAGCTCGCGCGCTGGGCGTTCGTGACGCCGCAGGCGATGAACCTCGTTGTTTCCGCGCTCGAGCGCCGCGACCTGATCGAGCGGAGCCCGGATCCGGCGCACCGTCGCGTGCTGCGGGCATCCGTCACCGCGGCCGGGCTGAGCGTCCTCACGGCGTGCGACGGCGACATGGACTTGATCGAAGGCGACATGGTCGAGGGGCTTTCCCCCGAGACGCTCGCCGCGCTGCGCGCGGCACTCGAATCCTGCGCCCGCTCGCTCGAGGCGACGCGGCGATTGCCGCGGCCGCGGGGCACGCGCTTGACCTCATAGCGAATCCAGTTTCGTTGCAGCGCGCGCCATCAAATACGTGCGCTGCCGTTAGCGACGTCTGTTCGCGACGCTCCCCAGTGCGCCGCACCGAGAGACGATGGCGCTGAAACGGAGACTCGCCACGCGCGCCTGCAAAGTTGCCGCATGTTTGGCCTTGACGCGGCCTTCGCCGGACTGGCTCGCGGAGGTCCTTCGACAGGCATTGCGGCCAATCGCTGAGGTCGCCCGCGAGCCCGCTCGAGCTGGGCCGGACGACTGGTCGGCACGGATCTCACGAGGCCGCGACCTCCTCGCCGGCCGCCGGTCCATTGCTGGTCGGGCAGGCTGGGACGGCGGGTACCAGCGCGGGGCGCGGTCAGCTGCTCTGGCGAACGAAGTCGACTGCGGCAAGGTCGTCGCTGCCGTGTCCCGCGTCGACCGCACGCTGGAGACGCTCGCGCACGCCTCGTCAAGTCCGGCGAGAACCTGGTCCTCGACTGACGCCAGCGCGCGCTCGGCGCTGGTGAGGGCGGTGCGACCGGCGTCGGAGATTTCGACAATGTGCCGTCGGCGGTCCAGGACGTCGCGACGGCGCTCGAGCAGTGACTCGCGTTCGAGCTCGTTGAGCAGGCCGACGAGGTTCGTGGGGTCGAGGTGGAGGGCCTCACCGAGCGCGACCTGGGTCATCGCGCCGCGGTCGCGAAGGATCGTAAGCGCGACGAGATGGCGGGGTCGCAGCCCGGTTGGCTCAAGGGCGGCCTCGGAGCTGCGTCGCGCGGCCCGGGCGAGATGGTTGAGCATGACGAGCGGCCGGCACCAGAGCCGTCGAGCACCTCGCCCTGATCGCGGTCGAGGCTGAGGCGGTGCCCCTGCGCAACAGCGTGCTGATCCCGTTCGTCGCCAATGCATTCGGCGAGGACGGCCAGCCCACCAACCCGGCGACCACGACTGCGCTGTCGATCGTTCTCGAGGACCTCTCTTGGTGGGCGGACGCACTCTCGCGCGCCCGAGCCGATGGCGAGCTGCCACCCGCTGCGTTCCGGGCACCAGTCGCTGCCGCGCAGGCCGAATAAGCGCGCCCGCGAGGCCACGCGCCTCCACACGCTCAGCCACCGCTACCGTCCGCGGGTGTGGAGTTCAGCCGTGAACTGCGAAACGACGTCCTGGCCGGAGAAATCACCCTTTCGATCCGGTTGTGGACACGGCCACGGGTCAAGCAGGGCGTTCGCTATCGCGTCGGGCCCGGCGAGATCGAGGTCGACGCAATTGAGCTACTAGTCCCCTTCGCCGCGGTTACCGTCGAGGACCTCCGACGAGCCGGCGAACCTGACCGCGAGACGCTCCGTCAGCGGGCCGCGCACGCAGGGCCGATCGACGAGAGCACGCTCGTCTATCGAATCGAGTTCCACCCCGTGGATCCGCGGTGAGTGCACCAGTCCCAAAGCGCGGGCCGACCGGCTCCTTCAGGCGCATCGTTGGGGCACCGATGAGATACCGATGCGGCGACTGATCTGCCTCTCCGCGGTCGGGCTGTGTCTGCTCGCGTTGAGCGGGCAGACCGCGGGCGGCGTGCCGCTCGCGAGCAGATCCGAGCGCGCCCATGGTGCGCCGCTACCGAGCAAGCGTGGTGTCGCTTCGTCGCAGTATCTGAGCGTGGATCCAGCGAAGCTTTCGCAGCTGGGTGCAGGTTGGGCCTACGACTGGTCGGCGAATGCCCCGCCCGCGACAGCGTCGCTGCTGTGGGTGCCGATGATCGCGGACGCGGGAGCGTTGACTCCCGGGACAATTGCGCGGCTTCGAGCCGCGGGGCGCGCCGGCCGGGTTCGCTACCTGCTCGGGTTCAACGAACCCGATTCGGCGTCGCAATCGAACCTCACACCCCAACAGGCCGCGGCGTTGTGGCCGCAGCTGGAGCGCACCGGACGCGTCCTCGGCTCCCCCGCACCCGCAACGCCGTCTGATGGCTGGCTGGCCAGCTTCATGGCGCTGGCCCGGCGGAGGCACCTGCGCGTCGACTTCATCGCGCTCCACTACTACCAGGACTTCACCGATCCGAACGTCGTTTCGGAGCTGCGCCGGCAGCTCAAGTCACTTCACGACGAGTACCACAGACCCATCTGGATCACCGAGATCGGGGCGATTGACATTCGTAGCTGGCACGAGCCGATGACCGGCGTTCCAACCGACGCGCTCGCCGCCCGCTACATGCGAAAGCTGTTCGCGATGCTCGACGCGCTGCCCTTCGTCCAGCGTTATTCGTGGTTCACGGACGACTGCTGGAGCGATGCCGCCTGCCGATACGGATCGCTCTTCACCGCCAACGGACGCATCACGCTCGCCGGCAAGACCTTCATGACCGCCCCGTAGACGCTATGCATCAACCGAAGCGTCGAGCTGCGGGCGGTACCCGGCGCGCAGGGCGGCGACCGTCGACGGTGGCGTGATCGTCTCGGCCCTCCCGCGCAGCGGACGGCTCTGGCGGGCGCGATACCCCTGCGGGGTCCAGGTCACGAGGTGGCGCCGGACGATCACGGCAGGCGCCCCCTCGCGAAGCACGAACGCCCCGTATGGCAGCTCACGCCAGGGCACGCTGTGCAGCTGCCGCTCGCGCGTTCGCCGCACGAGGCGCTCGCCGTGCAGGCAGCGGTCGATCAGCTGCGCCGGCGGCAGCTCGCCGCCGAGCGCGTCGGCCCACGCCTGGCGGTAGCGGTTGTAGTCGCCACGTCGACATTCGGCGCACGGGCGATGGCCGGCCGCGAACGAGACGGCCTCGTCATGGAAGAACAGCCAGGTGAAGTGGTGGGGCTGCCACTGGGGGTGCCAGCGATCCTTGAAGCGCAGCGCGCACGTGATCCAGTGCTCGTGGGCGTGCAGCCGCACGATCTCGGTGCCGCGGTGAAGGATCCCGCGATTGCCGGTCCAGGCCCCGCGAAGGGGAACGGCGACGATCGCTCCCAGCGGTGTGACTCGGTTGGGAGCGGCAGGCCGGTCCTCACCGCGTAGTCGAGCCGCCACAAGCTCAGCCTAGAGGCATCCCCGCGCACGGAGGGAGTCCCAGACATGAGCGAACTTCGTAAGTGGCGCGCTGACACTCCCGCAGACGGGGCAGCGAAGCATGCTGCCGAGAACGCAGTCGGCGCCGGCCACCGGCGACGCGGGCCGGCTTCGAGTCTCGCCGGCCCCTTGCGCCGGTCTCGTTGACGTGGCTGGACCAGGCTCAGCCGGTGACACCGAACTAGGCCACTCGATCGACGTCCCACAGCAGGGCGAGCCGCGGCGGCCTGCGGAAATTGAACCCCAGCGGTTCGGTTTGCTCGGATGGGTCGAGTCGCAGACCGGGCAGGCGCTCGAACAGCGCCTTCAGCGCAACCGTTCCCTGCAGCCGTGCCAAGTTGACGCCAAGGCACATGTGGATGCCTTTGCCGAATGACAGATTCTGACGGTTGTCGCCGCGGGTCACGTCGAAGCGATCCGGATCGGGGAATGCCGCGGGGTCGCGGTTGGCGGACGCGATGACCGGCACGAGGTAGTCGCCGCGGGCGATCTTGGCACCTCCGAGCGTTGTGTCGGCCGACGCCCACCGATCCGTGTAGCCGACAGGCGGAATCCACCTGAGCCCTTCCTGGACTGCCGCGGGCCAAAGCTGCGGATCGCTGGCGAGGCGTCGCCGCTCCTCGGGGTGTTTGCAAAGCGCCCAAGTCGTGTTGAGGATCATCGACTCGACAGTCTCGATGGCCCCGAACAGGATCACGCGCAGGTTCGCGAGAAGCTCCTCGTCATCACGGAATGAGCCCTCGCCTGATTTCAACACGGCCGCGAGCATCGACTCGTCGCCTCGCGCGCGCAACCGCTCGATGGCGGGCATCAGGAAGTCGTCCAGGCGGTTGCTCGCCTCCCGCGCTCGAGCGACGGCCGCTCGATCCTGGTAACCGACCATTCCCTCCGCGAAGGCGCCGTAGATGTCGTGCACCTCGTCCAGGTGCTCGAGTCCGAGTCCGAGCACGTCGCTCGCCGCGCTGACTGCAAACGGATTGGCAAATGCGGATGCCAGCTCGCAGCTGCCGTCCCCGTCGAAACGTCGAAGCAACGCGTCGACTCGCTCGGCGATCAACTCGCCGAAGCGAGCTGTCACCTGGCCGTAGCGGAACGGCATCGCGAACGGAGCGCGGTGGCGCGAGTGATGTGGCTCGTCGACGGCAAGCATCATCCGGCCGAGCACGACCGCCTGCGGATTGCCCGGTACGTCGACGACGAATCGCGCCGGGTCCATCATCACCTCGTCAAAGAGCTGCTTGCTGGTGACGAGCCATGCACCCTGTTCGGCAAACCACGTGAGCGGCTCCTCCTCGCGAAGTCGGCGGAGGAGCGCAGCGTTGTCGTATCGCTCCAAGTCGGCGAGCCGAAGACCGGCGCCGAGGGGGAACTTCTCCAACTTCTCCGGGACCGTGGCGTCGGTCATCAGCGTAGGCGGACTCGACATTCAACGCCGGTCAGGCAGTCCCACCGCAGCCCTGCGGCGGCGCGCGCGAGGGTCTCAAGAGCGCCCGATTCGATATCGCGAGGCACGCCGAGCTCGTCGGCGGACTGGTCGCACTCGGCCGCCGAGGGCTCCGCGATGGCCTGTGAGCGAGATGCCGTGGCCAGCCGTAAGCGTGTGGACACACCGAAAATATCGCGCCTTTCAGAGAGGCGGGTCAAGGCCGACGTCGCGCGCGCCGCGCTGTGTCGCGGGCCGCCGGTGTCGCGAGCCACGCGGCGGGCTCTCCAAACGGCCTGTACCTCTACTTGGGTCCACGTGAGTCGACGGCGACTCCCAACGGGCCCTTCGCACCGCTGATGAAATGGCGGTTGTCACCGCCGAGGAGATCGCCGCCGCCACGCGCTCGGAGAGCAGCCCGCTCAGCGCCGGCGCCGACGCGCCGGCGCTCGCCCGATCGACCTGACAGCCCCGGCGGCCCGCGACGCCGAAGCGCCGCGGGCCGGGGAGCGAGCTCGCGAATCAGCCGAGCTTCTGGATCTGGGCGGCCGTGAAGATCTTGCTCGAGATCACGGTGCCCGTCGGCGTCACCTTCTGCATCGCCTGGTTGCCGAAGGAGTTGTGCCACTTGTCGAACGTGATCGGGCCGGAGGCGCCGACGTACTGGATCTGCTTGCCCGCCTTGAGCGCGGCGACGCCCTGCGGGTAGGTGTATACGACCGTCTTGCCCGCGCCGGCCGCCGTGATCTTCGCGATCCACGGGTCGGCGGTCGCCGGATTGGTCGACTTCGCGGCATCCATCGCCAGCGCCGCCGTGATGACGGCGTCGTAGTCGGCCTCGACGAACGAGTTGTTCAGCCACTGGCCGACCGGCGAAGGCAGGTGGCTTGCGACGTGCCTGATGCCGTTGTTGTAGGCGGCCGCCGCGGCCTGCGCCGCCTTCGACGACGCCGGCGAGGGAGCGGTTGCCTGCACCTGGTAGTACTTCGTCAGGTTGGAGCTGCCGATCGCCGCCGACAGCGCCTTGAGGTAGGGCGTCTGCAGCGTCGCGTTGGTGCCGAAGATCGGCACGATCTTGCCGAGCGTCTTGAGCTCACCGTAGAACGTCGCGGCGGTGGGGCCGTCGGTCTCGGTGAAGATCACCTGCGGCTTGGCCGCGACGAGCTGTGCTACCTGGGTCCGGTAGCTGGTCTGGTCGGGGGTCAGCCCGATGTTCGCGACCAGCTTCAGGTGCGCGGCCCTGACGCCCCCGAGCACGCCCGGCAGGTCGCCCTGCGAGCCGGTGTCGGTGCCGAACACCGCGGCCACACGCGTGTAGCCGAGCTGCTTGGCATCCAGCGACATCGTCTCGCCGCCGACCGGATCCGGCGGAATCACGCGCCAGAAGAACGGGTTGGTGCTGCGGTCGAACTCCGGATTGCCGCAGCCGCACAGCGTGATCACGCTGTGGCGCTGAAGGATCGGCACGAGCGCGGCTGCCTGGAGCGTGCTCGGGCCGGCCTCGACGGCGATGTGATCGACCGCGAGCGCGCGGTCGAGCGCGAGGACGCCGTCGGCCGGGTCGCTCTTGGTGTCGACGATGACGTTGTCGACGTGCTCCCCGAGGATTCCCCCGCCGGCGTTGATGTCATACAGCGCCGACAGCTGTGAGGCGTTCGCGTATGGCGACGGACCCGAGCCGACGCCCGTGAAGTCGAAGATCTCGGCGAACTGCACCGTCGCAGCGGCGCCGTGCGCGGCCGGCTTCGCTGCCGCGCCTCCTGTAAAGACCGCCAGCGCAAGCGCGGCGGTCGCGACGACGCCGAGTGCGCCGGTCCTGCGGATCCAACTCATCAGCTCCCTCACCCCATCTCTCGATTGATCAAAGCCGGTCAACGCGCCGGCAGCGCCCCCTGGTCATGCCTCCCATGAGCATTGGGACCAAAGAAGATCTCGGCGACGTCCGGCAGCGCCCGGAACTCCTCGCCCGAGGCCGCGTAGCGGACACGCCCGTCGACGAGCACGGTCACGTGTGCGGCGACCTGCGAGGCGAGTGCCACGCGCTGCTCGATCAGGAGGATCCCGTGACCGGTCTGCGCGAGGCTGACGACGACTTCCTCGAGCACCATCCGCGCGATCTTCGGCGCGAGGTTGGCCGTCGGCTCGTCGAGAATCAGGAGCTTCGGGTTGGCGATCAGCCCCCGTGCGATCGCCAGCAGCTTGCGTTCGCCGCCGCTCAGCTGGCGCGCCTTGCGGTGACGCAGCCGCTCCAGCTGCGGAAAGCGCTCGAACATCTCGGCGATCGCGACCTTCGCCTGGCGCGCCGGCAGGCGGAACGCGCCGACCTCGAGGTTCTCGCTCACCGACAGCGCCGGGAAGACGTCGCGGACCTGCGGCACGTAGCCGAGGCCGGCGACCGCGCGCCGCTCCTCATCCCAGCGTCCGATGTCGGTCCCGCCGAAGGTGAGCGTCCCGCCTAGCAGCGCCAGCTCGCCGATGACCGATTTGACGAGCGTGCTCTTGCCGGCGCCGTTCGGTCCGACGACGAGTGAGATCTCGCCCGCGCGCACCGTCAGCGACACGCCCTGCACGACGGCGACGCCGCGGTAGCCCGCCGAGATCGAGTCGAGCGCCAGCAGCGGCCCGCTCGCACCGGCCGCCGGCCCGGGATCGGCTACCGCGCGCCTAGGCCAGATAGGCATCGCGCACCGATCCGTTGCGCATCACGTCCTCGTAGCTGCCGTCGTCGAGGACCTCTCCGGCGGCCATCACGACGACGCGGTCGCAGAACTCCTCGATCACCTCGAGCGCGTGCTCGACGATCACGATCGCGACGCCCGAGTCGCGGATCCGCTGGCAGGTGGCGCCGATCCGCCGGACGAGGTGGGGTGCGACGCCGACCATCGGCTCATCGAGCAGCATCAGTTGCGGAGCGCGCATCAGGCAGCGTCCGATCTCGACCAGCCGCCTCTGGCCGCCGCTCAAATCCGAGCAGTAGCTGTCGGACATCGCCGTGATGTCGAGCCGGCCGAGCACGTCCGCGGCGCGTTCGCGCGCCGCGGCGTTCGCCGCCCCGATCCCTCCACCGCCGATCAACGCCCGCGTGAGCGACGCGCCCGGGTGACCGAGACCGGCCACCAGCATGTTCTCGAACACCGTCAGGCGCTCGAACACGCTCGCCGTCTGGAAGGTCCGCACGACGCCGAGCCGCGCGCGCCGGTAGGGCGCGAGCTTGGTGACGTCGTGGCCGCCGATCAGCACGCTCCCGCCCGAGACCGGTGCCTGGCCGCCGATCGCAGCCAGAAGCGAGGACTTTCCGGCGCCGTTCGGCCCGATCAGGCCGACGATCGAGGGCTCGCCGATCGCAAGCGACGCGCCGCGCACGGCCTCGACACCGCCGTAGCGCACGCGCACATCGCGCGCGTCGAGCAGCGTGGCGGCCGCGGCGGGGGCGATCGGCGTCGCGGAGACCTCGGTGCGGGAGGGCAGCGGGGGCACTCAGCGCCCCCCGACCCCGCTGAGCCTCGCTCGGTAGCGGCGCTCGGGGATGATCCCGCCCGGTCGCAGGATCAGCACGGCGAGCCACATGAAGCCGATCACGATCCACTCGAGCTTGTCGATCAGGCCGGGGTAGCCGAACTCCGGGAGAAACGATGGCACCTCGATGAAGACGATCTGCACCAGGAAGGTACCGACCAGCACGCCCCAGTCGTTGCCGACCCCGCCGAGGATGATCCCCGTCAGGATCGCGAACGTTTCGGCGTAGCCCCACCCGCCCGGCGACCACGCCGTGATGAAGCCGACGAGCAGGCCGCCGCTCAGCCCGGCGATCGCACCGCCGAGCACGAACACCTGAAGTCGCATCAACGGCACGTTCAGCCCGAGCGCGCTCGCCGCCGCCTCATCGTCGCGCGACGCGCGCAGCGCCCGCTGCCATCCGGAGCGCCCGAGGCGGCGCATGACCAACAGCACGCCGATCGCGACGAACGTCGTGAAGCCGGCGTAGACCCACTGGTATTCGCCGATGCTGAGCGAGCTGAGCGCGCCCGACAGCGGCTGGGGGATCGCGGCAAGGCCGTTTGAGCCGTTGAACAGCCCGACGTCTCCGGAGACGACCTGCGAGGCGATCAGCGCGACGAGCAGGAACACCGCGGCCTGGTAGTCGCGTCGCAGGCGGATCGTGGCGATCACGCCGATGAAGAGCGCAAGCAGCGCGCCCGCGGCGGCGGCGACGAGCAGTGGCAACGGGAACGGCAGGCTCGCGCCGAGTATGTAGCGCTGGAAGGAGTTGGCACCGCTGTCCGGGCCGAGCGACACCACGGCCGCCGCGTAGGCGCCGATCGCCTGGAAGATGATGAAGGCGAAGTTCGGCACACCGGCCCAGCCGAACTGGATGTTGAGCGCCCACGCCGCGAGCACGTCGACGCCCAGGTACACGAGGATCGTCGAGAGGTAGTAGGACACTAGACGGTGACCTCGTCGCGGTTGGTCGCGATCGCCCGCGAGCTCGGCCGCGCGATCAGCACGACCGCGAGGATCCCGAGCCCGACGGCCTGGCTGTAATAGGAGCCGCCGACCGCCGCGACAACCTCGGTGGCTATGCCGACGACCAGCGAGGCGATCACCGCCCCGGTCGGGGAGCCGGCGCCGCCGAGCAGCGCCGCCGCGATCACGAGCACCAGGAAGTCAAGGCCGGCGTTGGCCGAGACGGTCAGGCTGTTGGTGACATAGATCAGCCCCGTCAGCCCGGCCAGGGCGCCGCTGATGAGCCACGTCAGATTCAGCATCCGCCGCATCGGCACGCCGCAGGCGCGCGCGAGCTTGGGGTCGATCGACAGCGCGCGGAGCGCCTTGCCCATGCGCGTCAAATGAAGCCCCGCCATCAGCGCCGCGTAGACGAAGATCGCGACCCCGATGAGCGCGAGCGACTCCGTCGTGAAGAGGAACGGCCCCGTATGCAGCGTCTTGCCCGTCGGGAACGTGAACGCAAACGTTTGCCCCTGGGCGGACGCGTCGATCGAGTACTCGATGATCAAGCTCGAGGCGAGCGTGACCATGATCAGCTCGAAGGTCCCGGCCTGGCGGTGGGCGAACAGCGCGAACAGCGTCCGCGCGAGCACGAACGTGACGAGGGCACCGGCGATCGGCGCGACGATGATCGTCGCCCCCAGCCCGAGATGGTTGTTCTCGACGATCAGTGACGCAAAGGCGCCGATTGTTAAGATGTTCCCATACGAGATGTTGAGGATGTTGGTCACCCCGAACTGCAGCGTGAACCCCATCGCTCCGATCGCGACGATCGCCGCGGTGACGATGCCGAAGCCGATCGACTGCACGATGATGCTCGCCACGACCATGGCTCAGCCCAAGACCTCTCGTAGTACGACTTTCACGCTGTCGGTCACCCACTAAACGGGGTCGGTGGCACGGCTCTGGCCTCCCGGGCGAGCCCGTCAGCGTCAACTTCGGTCCTCCGTCCCAGCTCCCGGTTTCGACATTAGTTGACCCCGCAAGGGTCGTCAAGTAGGGTCGGCGGTCGGTGAAGCTCGACGTCTTCTGCCACATCCTTCCGCGTCCCTACGCGGCCGCGCTGGAGGAGGTGGACGCTGCGAACGCTGCAAACATCCGCGCTCGGATCGCCGGCGTTCCCTCTCTGGTCGACCTCGATCTGCGTAAGCGCCAGCTCGAGGAGTTCGGCGACGATTACCGCCAGATCATCAGCCTGCCGGCGCCCGCGCCGGAGGAGCTCGGCCCGCCCGAGGTGTCGCGGCGACTGGCGCGAATCGGCAACGAGGGCCTTGCCGAGCTCGTCGCCGCGAACCCCGATCGCTTCGCGGGCTTCGTCGCGGCCGTTCCGCTCAACGACGTCGACGCGACGATCGCCGAGATCGACCACGCCTGCGGTGAGCTTGGCGCCGTGGGCGTCCAGACCTACACGCACGTCAACGGCCGGCCGTTCGATGAGCCGGAGTTCGAGCCGTTCTTCGCGAAGATGGCCGAGATCGGCCGGATGATCTGGGTTCACCCCAACCGCGACGCGAGCTGGGCGGACTACCCGACCGAGACCCGCTCGCGCTATGAGATGTGGTGGGTCTTCGGCTGGCCCTACGACACCGCCGTCTATCAGGGGCGCCTCGTCTTCGGCGGGATCATGGAGCGCCACCCCGACCTGAAGGTCCTGATCCACCACGGTGGGAGCATGGTGCCGCACTTCTCGGGACGCGTCGGACCAGGCCTCGATCAGATGGGCGCGCGGACCCCTCCGGATCGAGCCGAGGAGGTCGAGCACTACCCGCTGACGCAGCGCCCGCTCGATTACTTCAAGCGCTTCTACGTCGACACGGCTCTGTTCGGGGCGCAGCACGCGCTGCGCTGCTCGCTTGAGTTCTACGGCGTCGAGCGGGCGCTTTTCGCCTCCGACAGCCCGTTCGATCCCGAGAAGGGACCGGGCTACATCCGCGCCACGATCGAGAACATCGAGGGCCTTGGCCTGTCCGCCGCGGACCTCGAGGCGATCTACGAGGGCAACGCCCGCCGCATCATCGGTCTCTAGCGCGCGCGGCGGGCGGGAACTCGAACGCGTTTCGCTCGTGAATCTGCTCGAAGTGCTCGGGGTAGCTGTCGCGCAGATAGGCGACGTGACCGACCGGGTCGACGAACGGGAAGTCGGTCGCGAACATGATGTTCTCGGGCCCGTAGACGTCGATCGCCGCCGCCAGCGCGGCCGGCGTGCGGGAGGCGCTGTCGGTGGCGAAGCGCTCGCGCAGGTATTCGCGCAGCGGGCGGTCGAGCTTGACCGGAGCGATCTTGCCCCAGGTCGCCATGAACGCGTCGATGCGGCCGATCAGGTAGGGGATGATCCCGCCGAGGTGGGGGTGGAGGATTCGAAGCGTTGGGCACTCATCGAGCGCCCCGCTGAAGATCAGCGACAGCGCCGCCGCGCTCGTCTCCCACATCCAGCTCGTGCCGACCTCGATCGCCAGCGGCAAGCCGAGCGGATAGGTCATCGAGGTGTTCGCCGGGTGCAGAAGCAGCGGCACGCCGAGCTCGTCGAGGCGCCGCCACAGCGGCAGCGTCTCGGCGGTTCCAATCGATGAGCCGGCGATGTTGGAGAGCACGCAGACCCCGCGAAGCCCAAGGCGCAGGATCGCGTCGTCGAGCGTCTCGATCGCCGCGCCGACGTCCTGCATCGGCAGCATCGCCAGGCCGATGAAGCGCTCGCTGTGCTCACGCTGAACTCGCGCCGTCTCCTCGTTGAGGAGCTGGGTGATCTCGCGCGCCTCAGCGACGTCGAGCCGCGTCACGTCGGCGACCATGTTCGGGCTCGAAACGCCGACGTCGGTGCCGGCGGCGTCGAGCTGCTCGAAGTAGCGCTCCAGTGCGAGCTCCTCGGAGCTGAACGTCCAGCCGATCCCCTCGGCCGCGTCGAAGCGCCAGCCGCCGTCGACGCGCTCGACGCGCGGGTAGCGATCGCGCCCCGCGACGAGCTCGAAGAACGACTCGGGATACCAGTGGCACTGGTGGTCGATGACCGTCATGGTGCGTCGACGACGTTAGCGCCGCGGCGGCCGCGCTGTCAAAGGCCGCGCTTGGCGAGGTAGCTGTGTCCGGCGGTGAGCGTGACGGTTCGCCCGCTGCGCCGGTCGCGCACCCTGACGACTCCGCGCAGCACCTTCGTCAGCGTCCCGTCGCAGCGGTCCTGGGTCAGCCACTCCGTCCCGCGCACCGTGGCGACGCTGTTGTTCCCGAACGTCCGGAAGCGGCCGTCGTGGTCCTTGGCCCACAGCTGGCGCACGACGTGCTTGCGCTTGGCGGTTGCGTGATGCTTGACGCTGGCGGCTGTCGCGCCCCCGGGGCAGGCGGCAAAGTTGCCCCCGGCCAGCACCAGCGCGGTCATTCCGTGGAGCTTCTTGGGCTGCTCGAGGATGAACCGGCCGCGGCCGACGCTGACGGCCTGCGTCGTGCCCGCGGGCATCGCCAGCACGAGGCGAACCGTGCCCGAGCGGGCGACGACGAGGCTTCCGATCGGTATGTCGGCCGCGGCGGAGAGCTTGACGAGCGGACCGCCCGGTGTCGTCCTGACGAGGATCACGCCATGTGGCTGCGCACCTGCACGGACGCCGAAGACCGGCTTGGTGGGCGGTGAGAAGCCGCCTTGACTGTCAGGCACGGAGCCGGCACTGCCGGTCGCGCCGGCGGTCACGCCCGTTGCGCCGCTCGGGCTGGGGAGCGGCACGAGCGCGAGACGGCCGATGTAGTTCTTGCCCGTCTCCGCAACCCACACATCGCCGCCGGGCTGGCCGGTGATCGCGACCGGCGGACCCGATGTGGCGGACACCACCTGGGTGACCGTGCCCGAGGTCGTCACCTCGACGATCGCGCCTGGGCCGGCGTTCTCGGCGACATAGAGGTTGCCGTCTGAGCCCGCGGCGATCTGGCCGGGCTGCGCGGGGCCGAAGGAGGAGTGCGGGAGCTCGGTCACAGCTCCGGACGGCGTGATGAAACCGACGCCCCCGGCGGACGCGCTGCTCTGGGTGAACCAGAGGTTGCCGTCGGGTCCGCGCACGAGGCCGCTCGGCTGGCCGCCGGGAGTCAGGCCGGTCGTGAAGACGGTGACGGAGCCGGCGGGCGTGATTCGGCCGATCGCGCCCGTCGGTCCGTAGGGGCCGCCGCTCAGCAGGAACCAGACGTTGCCGTCCGGCCCCGCAACCGGATCGCTTGCCTGTGCGCTGAGCAGCGCCGCGGGCGCGAAATCGGTGGCGGCCCCGGCGGGGGTCAGGCGCACGATCGTCGTGCCGGTGCCGCCCGAGTCGGTGATCCAGAGGTTGCCTTCGCCGCCGGCGGTGATCCCGGTCGGAGCGAGTCCTGCACCGAGACCGGCGGTCGTCTCGGAGATCGTCCCCGACGGGCTGATCCAGCCGATCGCGCCGTTGTCGTCGCCGCCGCTCGGATGCTCGGTGAACCAGACGTTTCCGTCGGGCCCGGCGGTGATCGTGCCGGCGCTCGAGGTCGGCGTTGACGTGAGACCGCTGCTGAAGAGCGTGACCTGGCCGCTGGAGTCGATCCGCCCGATTGACCCGTGACCGCCGCCCACGCTGAACCAGACGTTGCCGTCCGGCCCTGCTGTGATCGCCGACGGTCCCTGGCCGTGTGCGAGCGGGTACTCGGTGAAGTTCGCTGCCGCGAACGTGCCGCTGGCGCCGAGCCAGCCGAACGCGCACCCGATCGCCACCGTGGCGGCGAGGACGACGGGATACGAACGCGGCAACCTATGCCAAGTCACGGTAAACAGATCGGCAGAGGCGTTGCAAAGCTAAAGTCGCGGCCGAGTCGTGTGAGCTCGACCGTCGCGCCGCGGGGGGCGAGGCCCGACTGGCGCAACCGGCAGCGGAAGCTCGAACCAGAAGGTGCTGCCGGCGCCGAGCGCGCTGCGGGCACCGACCCGGCCGCCCATCCGCTCCACCAGCTGCTTTGAGATCGCCAGCCCGAGGCCGTTGCCGCCGTAGCGGCGCGTCAACGAGACGTCGGCCTGCACGAACGGATCGAACATGCGATCCAGCTCGGCCTCCTCGATCCCGATTCCGGTGTCGGTCACCTCGAAGCGGATCCGCTCCGCTTGCCTGGTCACCTGCACACGAACCGACCCCTGCTCGGTGAACTTGATCGCGTTGAATGCGAGGTTGACGAGCACCTGGCGGATCCGCGCGACGTCGCCGCGCAGGCGCACGGGCAGATCGTCGGCGAGCTCGAGTGAGAACTCGAGCCCCTTCGCCGTCGCGTCGATCTCGACGTACGCGCAAGCGTTCTTGACGGCATCGCGAAGGTCGAACTCCGCGACCGTCAGCTCGATGTTGCCGGTCTCGATCCGCGAGATGTCCAACAGGTCGTTGATGATCGCCATCATGTGGTCGCTCGAGCGGGCAATCTGCTCGGAGAACGCCCGCTGCTCCTCGTCGAGGCTCGTCTGGAGGAGCAGGTCGTTCATGCCGATCACACCGTTCATCGGCGTGCGGATCTCGTGGCTGATGTTGGTCAGGAACGCCGACTTCATGTTCGAGGCCGCGAGCGCCTCGTCGCGCGCGCGGATCACCTCCTGGCGACTCGCCTGAAGCTGGGCGGTACGCCGATCGACCTCGTGCTCGAGCGCGCTGCGGTACACGCTCGCGGCGAGATAGCCGGCGATCAGGCTGCCGACCGTGGCAACGATCCACGTCAGCAACGGATCGGCGATCGGCATGACGACACCGGCGCCGAACGCCAGCTGGGCAAGGATCGCGTAGCCGCCGCCGAGTCCGAGCACGAGCAGCGCCCACCACCGCAGCCGCACCCGCAGCGAGAGGATCGGCACGAACAGCGCGATGACGAGGATCACGAGCACGGCGACCCACGGCGGCGCCTGGCGAAGGGGGTTGCCGTGGAGCGCGGTCCAGATCGCGTTGGCCTCGATCTCGGGGCCGCTCATCGGCTTTCCGCCGCCGAGCGGAACGGGGTGGAGGTCGCCGAGCGTCGCCGCCGTTGCGCCGACGACGACGACCTTCCCGGTGAACGTCGACGGCGGCACTCCACCGGCGAGCAGAGTGGCGAACGAGACCGTGCGTATCGCGCCGGCCGGTCCGCGGAAGTCGATCAGCGCGCCCGACGGCGCGAAGTCGCCGGGCCCGAGGGAATGGCCGGAGCGCTGGGCGACCGCCACCGGGAGGGTTGCGAGGTTGTGGACCGCGTAGCCGAAGCGGCGGATCACGCCGGTCCCGTCGGCGACGAGGTTCGCCGCCGCCGCGCGCGAGTGTGCTCGCGCGAGATTGGCGTCGCCGCCGAGCACGTTGGTGTGCCCGCGGGAGTCCATCTCGGACGTCGCGAGAATCACGTTCCCGGCGTGCGCCACCGCCCGGTAGAGCGCGCCGTCGTCACGGGGATCGGTCGGCTCGGTGAACTGGACGTCGTAGACGATCGTCGAGGCGCCGTCGGCGCGCAGGCGATCGATCGCCTCGGCGTGCAGGCGACGCGGGAACGGCCACTGAATGCCGAGGGAGTTGAAGGTCGCATCGTCGATCCCGACGACGACGACGTCGGCTGCGGGAACGCTCCCGCGCACGGCGAAGCGCAGGTTCAGCGATCCGTTCTCGAGACCGCCGAGGGCGCCCGTGGCGAGCGCCGTGAGACCGATCACGGCCGCGAGCGCGATCACGGCGCAGACGGTGACGGCCTCGCTCGACAGCCTCTGCCACGGGTACATCAGAGAGAGATCGGCGCCGAGCGGCGCGGCGAGGAGGTTCCGTGGACCTATGAACGAGCGATTGCCGCGCCTAGAACTGCCGCGGCAGCCCGAGCGCGGAGCGGGCGATCTCGCCGTAGGCCCAGTCGCGCAGCAACGGGTTTCGGTGCGCGACGGCGACGGCCATGTCGCGGAAGATCCGCTCCATTCGCTGGCCCTCGCGCGCGACCGACGCTCCGACCGTCTGCCAGAGGTCGGCGTCGATCACCTCCCAGCAGCGGATCATGACCTCGCGCAGGACGCCGGCGACGAGCATGTCGTCGCCGTAGCTGTACGGCGGGCCCTCCTCGACGTTACGGCGGCAGAGCTCCATGTGCTGGCGCGCGCAGTCGTCGAGGACCGCCTCCAGCAGCTTGGCGTGCGTCAGCGCGCGCCCATACCAGCGCTGGTAGTCGGCGTCCTGAAGGCGCGGGCCGATCGGTGGCCGCGGCGTCGTCTTCGTGCGCATCAGGTGCTCGTACTCGTCAAGTGCGTTGAACACGGCGCCGACTGTCACAGCGGCAAGCGAGAGCGTGAAGATCGTCATGCCCCGCCCCGAGTACATCGGGTTGCCGTGCACGCGTGAGCCCTCCGTCCCCCCCTCGACGTCGATGTCGATCATGCTGCCCTCGCGCGCCCAGCTCGCCGCGATGCGCGTCCCGTCGAAGCGGATGCTGTGCGAGCCGCTGCCCTTCAGGCCCAGCATGTCGCCCCAGTCGTCGAGCATCTCCCACTGGCTGCGCGGTGCGACGAACAGGTAGACCTTCGGCTCGGGCGTGGTCTCGGTCCCGGCGAGGAAGGCCTGCCCCATGTAGAAGGTCGAGTGCGGTGTGCCGGAGGCGAACGCGACCTGGCCGTCGATCCGCCAGCCATCGTCGACCGGCGTGATCGGGCCGACCGGCATCGCCACGGAGCTGCAGCGGAAGTCGCCGCCGGCGAAGATCTCCTCCTGCGCCTCGATCGGGAACCATGAGGCGACCTGGAGCGCGTGGTTCATCGCGAGACCGAGGCACCAGCCGGTCGACACGCAGCCTCGCGAGATCTCCTTGATCACCTTCGCATAGGTCGGTACGTCGAACTCGTAGCCGCCGTAGCGACGCGGGACGTAGAGGTGGTAGAAGCCGGCGTCGAGAAACGCCTCGTGCATCTCCTGCGAGTAGTAGGTGCGCCGCTCGGTCTCCTGCTGATCGGCGACGAGCGCCGGGCGCAGTGCGACCGCGCGCGCGACCATCTCCTCCCTGGTCAGTCCCGGCTCGGGCGGCTCGGGATATCCGCCCGGGCCCTGGCCAAGCGCCTCCTGCTGGACGTCCATCGCGACATCCTCGCATGACGACCCGCTCCACGGCCTCCTCAACGCCCGCGCGGGCGCAGGCGCGTCAGCGCGTCGTTCGCGACGGCGACGGCCTTCCGCGTCGCCCGCGACGCCGCGGCGGTCGCGCCCGCGCGCCGCGGCGGCTACGCAACCGGCGCGGTGGCCGCGGCCGCGGACTGATCGACCGGCGGCGCCTGCGGCGAGATCCAGCGCTTGAGCACCTCGACGAGCAGCTCGCGCCGCATCGGCTTTGGGAGGTAGTCGTCCATCCCGGCGGCCAGACAGCGCTCCTGGTCGCCCTTCATCGCGTGCGCGGTCATCGCGATGACCGGTGTGTGGCGGCCGTCCGCCTCGCGGCGGCGCAGCTCGGCGGTGGCCTCGTAGCCGTCCATGACCGGCATCTGGCAGTCCATCAGGACGGCGTCATAAACGCGACCGGCGAGCGCCTCGAGCGCCTGCTGGCCGTCGGCGGCGACGTCGGTCGCGCAGCCGCAGCGCTCGAGCGTGCGCACCGCGACGACCTGGTTGACGGGCGAATCCTCGACGACGAGAACGAGCGGGGTGCGCCCCCACAGCGACTCGGGCGCGTCGGCGACCGCGGCCGTCGCCTCCGGTCGGCCCCGCTCGGCTGCCGTCTCGAGCGGCAGCTCGACGCTGAAGGTCGATCCCTTTCCAGGCTCGCTCTCGCAGCCGATCGTCCCACCCATCAGCTCGACCAGCTCGCGCACGATCGCGAGACCGAGGCCCGTTCCGCCGTAGATTCGCGTCGTCGAGGCGTCGGCCTGCGTGAACGGCTCAAACATGCGGCTGAGGATCGCGGGGTCGATGCCGATGCCGGTATCGCTGACCGCGAGGCGCACGAGCACCCCCTCGCCGTCGGGGCGGGGACCGCCGCCGGCGCGCACCGTGACCTTGCCGACGTCTGTGAACTTGATCGCGTTGGCGACCAGGTTGAGGAGGATCTGGCGCAGCCGGCGAGCGTCGCCCCGCACGCGGCGCGGCGCGTTGGGGTCGACCGCCACATCAAGTTCGATTCCGTTGGCGCGCGCCTGCGCCGCGCCCATCGCGCAGGCCTGGTCGATCGCCTCGTGAAGATCGAACTCCGAGACGTCGAGCTCGAGCTGCCCGGCTTCGATCTTCGAGAGGTCGAGGATGTCGTTGATCAGCGACAGGAGCTGCTCGCCCGAGCGGGCGACCTGCTCGACATAGCCGCGTTGCTCCTCACCCAGCTCGGTGTCAAGGAGCAGGTCCGCCATCCCGATCACGCCGTTCATCGGCGTGCGGATCTCGTGGCTCATGTTGGCCAGGAAGGCTGACTTCATGTTCGAAGCCTCGACCGCTCGGTCGTGAGCCGCCGCCGTCTCGGCCGCGTCGCGGTTTCGCTCTGTGACGTTGATGCACAGGGCGATCCGGCACTCGCGGCCGTCGAAGATGAGATCGTCGGAGTTGACGGCGACGTCGATGACGGTGCCGTCCTTGTACATGTGGCGCGAGGGGACGGCGATCTCCGGTCCGCGCACGCGCGGGCTGTCCGCGTCGCCGTTGACGTGGGCGATGAACGCCTGGAGCATCTCCGCGGGCCGGATGGCGGTGACCTTCATCTGCAGGAACTCCTCGCGGCTGTAGCCGTAGGCCGCGACGGCGGCGTTGCTCACGGCGAGGATCTCAAACGACGTCCGGTCGTAGACGAAGACCGGCTGGGGGTTGCGCTCGAAGAGCATTCGATGCTGGCGTTCGCTTGCGGCGAGCAGCTCCCTGTTGGCGGTCAGCGCCCGCTCGATCTCCACCTGCGAGCTGATGTCGCGCGAGAGTCCCCACGTCCCGACGATCGCGCCCCGCTCGTCGCGGAGCGGCAGCTTGGTTGTCGACAGCCAGACGTCGGGGCGGTCGGTGAAGGGGACGATCTCGACCTGCGCCACGATCGGCTCGCCGGTCTTCATCACCCGGCGCTCATCGGCGATCACCCCGTTTGCCCGCGACTCCTCGTGCAGCTCGGCCGCGGTCGCTCCGACGATGTCCGCGGCGCCCGGCTGCCCGGGCAGGCCGGCCGCGAAACCGGCGCTTGCCATCAGCACGCGGCCCTCAGCGTCCTTGAAGACGATCCGCTCGCTCCGGCTCGCGAGCAGGTTACGCAGGCACAGTCGCTCGATCTCGTCGCGCGAGAGCAGCTGCAACGGCGCGTCTACTCGCAAGTCGCTCACGGATGGCCCTCAGGCCATCATCGACCGTTTTGAGCTCCGAATTGAGCGCCCCAGGCGCTGCGCGGATGCCGCGTCAGCGGTTGATGACGGACATGTCCGCGTAGCGATCGCCGGCCGCCGCGCCAATCGGCGCCGCCCGATCGATCTCGCGAAGCTCATCGACGCTCAGCTCGACGTCTACCGCGCCGACGTTCTCCTCGAGGTAGCCGATCCGGCGCGTGCCGGGGATCGGCGCCACGTCGTCGCCCTGGTGAAGCAGCCAGGCGAGCGCGAGCTGTCCGGGCGTGCAGCCCTTGCCCGCCGCCAGGGCGCGAACGCGCGACACGAGCTCGAGGTTGCGCTCGAAGTTCTCGCCCATGAAGCGCGGCGAGTTGCGGCGGAAGTCGTCAGCAGCGAGATCTTCCGGCGAGCGGATCTCGCCGCTGAGGAATCCGCGGCCGAGCGGGCTGTAGGGGACGAGGCCGATCCCGAGCTCGCGTGCGGTCGGCAGAACCTCGTCCTCGATGTCGCGACTCCACAGCGACCATTCGCTCTGTAGAGCCGTGATCGGGTGCACGGCGTGCGCGCGGCGGATCGTCTGCGCCGAGGCCTCGGAGATCCCGAGGTGGTTGACCTTGCCGGCCTTCACGAGCTCGCTGAGCGCCCCCCAGGTTTCCTCGATCGGCACGTCGACATCGACGCGGTGCTGGTAGTAGAGGTCGATGCGGTCGGTGCCAAGCCGTCGAAGCGAGGCGTCGCAGCACCGCCTGACGTACTCGGCGTCGCCGCGGATCCCGAGCCGCTCGCCGCCCTCGCCGCGCCAGTTCCCGAACTTGGTCGCCAGGACCACCTCGTCGCGGCGCCCGGCGATAGCTCGGCCGATGAGCTCCTCGTTGACGAACGGGCCGTACATGTCGGCCGTGTCGAGGAAGTTGACCCCGAGCTCGAGAGCGCGATGGATGACCGCGGTCGACTGCGCGTCGTCAGCCGGACCGTAGAACTCGGACATGCCCATGCAGCCGAGCCCAAGCGCCGAAACCTCGAGCCGGCCGCCACTGCCAAGCGTGCGTGTCTGCATAACACCGCTCCCAGAGCTGAAGTGATCGAGGGGGCGGACGCTATCGCGAGCCTGCCGTCAGGCTGCCGCCGCTCGCCCGGCCGGCTAATGTAGGCGCCCGTGAACGGCGAGATCCGCTGGGGGCTGATCGGCACGGGGGGCATCGCCGCGAAGTTCGCGGCGGACCTCGAGCTGACGGACTCCGGGCGCGTCATCGCGGTCGGCTCGCGGCGGCGCGACAGCGCGAACGCCTTCGGCGAGCGCCACGGCATCCCCAACCGCCACGAGGGCTACGAGGCGCTCGTCGCCGATCCCGAAGTCGACGTCGTCTACGTCGCGACCCCACACCCCATGCATCTCCAGGACGCCTCGCTGGCCTTGCGCGCCGGCAAGCCGGTGCTCGTGGAGAAGCCGTTCACGGTCGACGCCGCGCAGGCGCGCGAGCTCGTCGCGCTCGCGCGCGCTGAGGGCCTGTTTGCGATGGAGGCGATGTGGACGCGCTTCCTGCCGCATGTCGCCGAGATCCGCGCCATTCTGGCTCGCGGCGAGCTCGGCGAGATCGTCACCGTCGTCGCCGATCACGGCCAGTGGTTTGCCGAGGATCGCGCGCACCGCCTCTACGCTCCCGAGCTCGGCGGCGGCGCGCTGCTCGATCTCGGCGTCTACCCCGTGTCGTTCGCCTCGATGGTGCTCGGGCCGCCGGAGCGCATCCGCGCCCTCGTGACGCCCGCCTTCACCGGCGTCGACGGGCAGACGTCGATGGTCTTCTCCCACGCCTCCGGGGCCCACGCGGTTCTCAGCTGCACGCTGTCGGCGAGCGGTCCGACGCGCGCGACGATCGTCGGCACGCGCGCGCGGATCGAGATCGACGGCGACTTCTACGCGCCGTCGTCGTTCACCGTGATCACCAGGGAGGGCGAGCGCACGGCGCACCCGCTCGGGCCCTATGAAGGGCTCGGGCTGCGCCACGAGGCCGACGAGGTCGCGCGCTGCCTGCACGAGGGGCTGCTCGAGAGCCCGCTGATGCCGCTCGAGGAGAGCGTCGCGATCATGGCGACGATGGACGAGGTGATCGCCGTCTCGAAGCGCTGAGCGGCTGCGGATCTTCGGCGCGATCCGGCTCGGTCAACGCCGTGCTGCTCTTGCCGGTGACGATCGCCGAGCGGCTGACCGGGTGACTCGCGCTTTGGCGGGCGCGGTCGTAGAGTGAGCGCCGTGACCGTCAGGGATCGCACGCTGAGCGCCTTCGACGGGCGGACGCTGTGCGTCCAGGAGGGCGGCCGGCTCGACGGACGACCCGTCCTCGTGCACGGCGGGACGCCAAACTCGCGGCTGCTGTTCCCGCCCGACGCCGAGCTCGCCGAGCGTCAGGGGATCCGCCTGATCTCCTACGACCGGCCCGGCTACGGCGGCTCGTCGCCCCAGCCCGGGCGAACCGTCGCCGACTGCGCGCAGGACGTCCGCGCAATCGCGCAGGAGCTCGGGATCGAACGCCTCGCGGTCTGGGGGATTTCTGGTGGCGGCCCGCACGCGCTCGCCTGCGCAGCTCTGCTCGGCGACCTGGTGCCGGCCGTCGCGGCCCTCGCCTCGCCGGCGCCGTTTGCGGCGGAGGGTCTCGACTACTTCGCGGACATGGGCGAGCTCAACGTCGAGGACACGAAGCTGCTGCTCGAGGATCGCGACGCCGCGCGGCGCAAGTGCGAGAGCGACCGCCTGGAGATGCTCGCGGCCAACGCGGACGAGCTGCTCGAGATCCTGACCACCCTCCTCAGTCCCGTCGACGCCGCGGCGCTCACGCCGGCGATGGTCGAGCACTTCATCCTCAGCGCGCACGACGCGATGACGGAGACCTCCGAGGGCTGGTGGGAGGACGGCGTGTCAGGCGTCGGCGACTGGGGGTTCGACGTCGGCGCGATCGAAACGCCCGTCCTGCTCAGACACGGGCGCCAGGACCGCTTCGTGCCGTTCGGCCACGGCGAGTGGCTGGCCGGCCACATCCCCGGAGTCGAGGCGATCCTGACCGAGGACGACGGCCATCTGACGCTGACCACGCGCCACCTCGAGTCGGTCCACGCGTGGCTGCTCGAGCGACTCGACTGAGCGGACTCAGGCCGTGATTCGCTCGTTGCCGGGGTCGTAGAGCACGTCCGGCGCGAGCCGCGCCGCGACGGGCTCGCCGAGGACCTCCACCTCGAGTGGCGCGTCGTGCGCGAGCGCCGCCGGCACGCTCGCCAGGACGACGTTCCGCGCCAGCGTGAAGGCGTAGGCCGCGCTTCGCACGCGGCCGACGACGGCGCCGTCGAGGCGGACGGCTTCGCCGCCGTACAGACGCAGGTACTCCGCTCCGTCGCCGACGAGCAGCGTTTGAACGCGGCGCGATGGCTCGCGCGCGCTCGCCAGCGCCGACGCGCCGATGAAGTCCTTGCCGCTTGCGACACAGAAGCCCACACCGCCTTCGTAGGGTGTGTCGGATGCCGTCAGGTCGCTCCCGAAGTAGCGGTAGCCCTTCTCGATCCGAAGCGACTCGAGGACGCGATAGCCGCCGGGGCGAATCCCGTGCGCGGCGCCGGCCGCGCTCAGGCGGTCCCAGACCTGGACCGCCCAGTCGGGAGCGACATAGAGCTCGTAGCCCAGCTCGCCGACGAAGGTGATCCGCTGCGCGAGGGCCGCCGCTCCGCCGATCTCGATCGGCGCGCTGCGGCGATAGGGGATCGCCTCGCCGGACACGTCGCCGTCGCTGACGGCGGCGAGGATCTCGCGCGAGCGCGGTCCCCACAGCCCGATCACGGCGAGCTCGCGCGACTCGTCGCGGAGCTCGACCGAGTCGTCAGCGCCGGCCGCCAGGCGCAGCCAGCCGAGATCCGAGTCGACCGCCCCGGCGCCGGTCACGACGCGGAAGCGCTCCTCGCCGAGCCGCGTCACGGTCACGTCGGCGACGATCCCGCCGCGGGCGTTCAGGAACTGCGTGTAGATGACGCTTCCGGGCGGGCGCTCGATGCGGTTGTCGCAGACGCGCTCGAGCAGGGCGAGCGCTCCGCGACCGCTGACGGCGATCTTGCCGAACGAGCTGAGGTCGATGATCCCGGCGCGCTCGCGAAACGCCGCGTGCTCGGCCGCGAGCAGCTCAAGCCAGGGCGGCGCGGCCCAGCCGAAGCTGCGTTGATCCTCCCCGGCGCGCCGCCAGGCGCGACCCGGCTCGAAGTGCCCGGCACGCTCCCAGCCGTTCTTCGCCGTGAACACGGCGCCGAGGTCCTGCAGTCGCGAGTGCAGCGCGCTCAGCCGGCGGCCGCGTCCGAGACACAGCTCATCGAGCGGGTAGCGCAACCGGTAGTAGTAGCGATAGGCCTCGCGCGCGGCCTCCGCGGCGACGACCTCGTCGCGGTAGAGCGGCCCGAACCGCCACGCGCGGTAGGCATCGACGTCGAGCTCCGCGGTGCCGTTCGTCATCCACTCGGCGAGGGTCGCGCCGAGGCCGCCGGCGCCGCCGAAGCCGTTCAGCGACAGGCCGGCCGCCGTCCAGAGCCCGGGCACGCCGGGCGTCGGGCCAAGCAGCGGATTGCCGTCGGGCGTCATCGCGTCGGGGTGGCAGAGCAGGCGGATCACGCCGGCTTCCTCGAGAAACGGGAAGCGGCGGGTCGCGCCTTCGAGCAGCGGCGCGAAGCGGTCCATGTCCGAGGGCACGGGGCTCGCGCCGTGTTCCCACGGAACCCCGTCCTCCCAGCGCGACGGCGGGTCGTGCTCGTAACCGCCGATCAGCATCCCGCCGGACTCGCCGCGCCCGTAGACGAGGTTGTCGGGGTCGCGGAAGCAGGCTGCATCGCGGGGCAGCTCGCTGCCGGCGACCGCTGACATCACGACGTGCTGGTGATCGACCGGGATCGACGCGAGGAACGCGCCGGCCAGCGCCGCCACGCGCGGCGCCCAGATCCCCGCGGCATTGACGGCGTGCTCGGTCTCGATCGCTGCGTCGTCGCAGTGGACCGCGCGCACCTCGCCACGCGCGCCGCGCTCGATCGCCACGACGCGCGTCTGAAGGCGGATCGTCACGCCGAGCGCCCGCGCCGCGTCCGCGACGGCGTGCGTGGCGATGTGCGGATCGACGTGTCCGTCGCCAGCCAGCCAGATCGCCCCGGCGATGCTCGCCTGCGCGGCGCCGGGCAGCAGCTCGCTCACCTCGCGCGGCGAGATCCGCTCGACCTCGAGTCCGATCGCCGCCGCGCGGCTGCTGGCGCGGCGCAGCTCGGTCGCCCCGTCGGCGCTGGAGGCGATCCGCACGCTGCCGACCGCTTCGAGCACGCCGAGCTCGCGGTACAGCTCGATGCTGTAACGGCGCAGCCGCATCATCGTCGCCGACGGGTTGAACTGCGTGACGAGGCCGGCCGCGTGATGCGTCGACCCGCTCGTCAACTCGCCCTTCTCGAGCAGCAGCACGTCCTTCCAGCCGGCCCTGGCGAGGTGGTAGGCGACCGAGCAGCCGGTGATCCCGCCGCCGATCACGACGACCTGCGCGCGTTCCATGCGCGGCAATCTAGACCCCGCCGTGCCGAGCCTGTTTACTTGGCGCGGCCGCGATGGGCGATCACGCACTGGAGCTCGAGCAGGTCCTCGACCTCGTCCCGCAGCTGCGCGGCGAACGCTCCGTCACGACGCTCGGGGGAGGGCTCACGAACGCCAACCACCGCGTCACCTGCGCCGGCGGCATCTACGTCGTGCGCCGCTGGAGCGATGACAGCGGCCTGCTTGCGATCGACCGCGACAACGAGCATCACAACTCGGTCAGGGCGGCCGAGGTCGGCGTCGGCGCGCCTGTCGTCGCCTACCTGCCCGAGCACAACACGATGGTGATCGAGTGGCTCGAGGGCGAGACGCTGAGCGCGGAGCGGCTGCGCCTCGGCGGGGCGTTGCTCGACGAGGTCGCCGCCGCCTGCCGGCGGCTGCACGCCGCGCGCCGCTTCCGCGACGACTTCGACATGTTCGAGATCCAGCCGCGCTACCTGCGGATCGTCCGCGAGCGCGGCTTCCGCCTGCCGGAGCGCTACGACGAGTTCGCGCCGCAGGCCGCGGCGATCCGCGCGGCGTTCGCGGTCCGCGCGGAGCCGACCGTGCCCTGCAACAACGACCTGCTGGCCGAGAACCTGATGCTCACCGCCGACGGGATGCGCCTGATCGACTACGAATACTCGGGCAACAACGACGCCTGCTTCGAGCTCGGCAACATCTGGAGCGAGTCCGATCTGTCGCTCGAGCAGCTCGAGCAGCTCGTCGCCGCCTACTACGGCGAGCGGTCGCGCAGCCGGCTCGCGCGGGCGCGACTGTGGGGCCTGATGTCGAAGTACGGCTGGACGCTGTGGGCTTCGATCCAGGATGGCGTGTCCGACATCGACTTCGACTTCTGGGGGTGGGGGATGGACAAGTACGCGCGCGCGGTGGCCGAGTTCGACGGGCCCGACTTCGAGCGGTTGCTCGAGGACGTGCAGCGGCCCGACTGACGCTAGCGCCAGTAGGTCCCGAGGTCGGCGAGCCGCGACGGCGCCCGGGCGAGACGCCGCACCGTCTCCGGACGGCGAGCGTCGAGCGCGCTGACCGCCGCCAGGAAGAGCTGCGCCGTGGTCAGCGCGTCGCCGGCGGCGGTGTGCGGCGAGTGAACCGGCAGGCCGAGGGCTCCGGCGAGCTCGCCAAGCCCCATCGGCGGGGGCAGCGCCTCGTCGCGCTCGGTCAGCCACAGCCGCGCGAGCACGGCCGTGTCGAGCAGCGGCCCGCGCAGGCGCACGCCCGCCTGGCGCAGCGCGGGTCCCAGGAACGCGCGCTCGACCGGCGCGTGGTGCGCGATCAGGACGCGCGCCGTCATCGCCTCGAGCAGCGGTTCGATCGCCTCCGCGAGCGCGGGCGCCTGCGCGAGGTCGGACGCGCGGATGCCGTGCACCCGGATCGACTGCTCGGCGAGCGCTCGCGTCGGGCGGACGAGGCCCGACACCGCGGAGCGCAACACGACGCGGCCCTCGTCGATCGCGAGCGCGGCGAATGAGACGATCTCACCGCGGCGGCGGTCCAGGTCGCTCAGCTCGAGGTCGACGACGCAGAAGCGCGCCTCGCGCCAGGGCGTGCGCCGCGACGGCATCCGCGCCCGCGCGTACGCGCGGGCCGCGGGGCTGCGCCTGCCGATCACCAGCCGCTGAGCGCCAGATCGGCCGCCACTCTTTTCTGGACGGCCGCCACGGCACGGAAGGCCTCGCGGAGATGGCTTCTGGTCAGCGAGCTGAACCGATCGGGGTCGATGTAATCGTCGGGCTCCGTGCCCTCTCGCAGCTGACCGATCTGGTGCTCGACGCGGAGCGCGACGATCAGGTCGTAGGCCTCGCGCAGCGTCGCCGCGTCACCGGCGCCGAGCGTCCCCGCCTCGCCCGCCACGGCCAGGCGCTCCGCCGTCGAGGTGCACGTGACGCCGGCCGACATCGCCGCCCAGCGGGCCAGATCGACGATCGGGATGATCCCGCCGTGCTTGATGTCGAGCCGGCCGCGGCGCTCGCCGCTGTGCTCGACGACGAGGCCGCGCAGGAAGCCTGTCGGCGGCCGGTATGAGAGTGAGAAGCGGGCCAGCTGGCGAAGCAGAACCGGATGCTGCGGGGCCATGCAGAACTCCTCGGCGACGGGCGTTCCCGCGTGGATCCCCCAGACCGGCCGGCTGTCGACCAGCACCGAGGTCAGGATCAACGCCTTCTCGAGCGTCGGGTCCTCGAGCCAACCGCGCGCGACATGCCGCCAGGACTCCTCGGAGCGCACGAAGCGCAGGTTCGCCGCGGTGGCCCCCTGCGCGTCGGAACGTAGCCCGCATGCGTCGAGGTCGGCCACGACGCGCTTCGCGATCTCGTGCAGGTGCGGACGCACCTCGCGCTCGTCGACCTCGCCGTACCAGACGATCGCGGAGTCGAGATCTGAGCTCGGGACCGCCTCGCGCCGCGCCTGGCTGCCCATCGCCAGCCACGCGAACGGCGTCGCCGGCTCGCCGAGGTCGGCGATCGCGAGCTCGACGGCTCGGCGCGTGATCGCGTCGAGCACGACCGAGAGGATCGCCGAGATGCTCGTCGCGGCGAGGCGCGAGTCGTGCAGAGCGATCAGCATCGGCGGGATGTGGCCGGCGGCCTCGGCCAGATCCCCGGCCGACTGCGCCGCGGCCACCTGGCGGCGAACATAGAAGGAGTTGCGGGTCTCGACGGCGATCAGGTCCTGGTCCTCGAGCAGTCCGAGCAGCTCACCGCGCGCGGAGATGACCGGGAAGTGGCGGATCCCACGGTCGAGCATCTCGAGCAGCACTCCACCGCCGAGGCGGTCCGGCGCGACGGTGTAGGCGGGAGCGGTCATGACCGAGCTGATCGGATCGTCGATCGCGACGCCGCCGGCGACGACGCGCGTGCGCAGGTCGCGGTCGGTGACGATCCCAAGCGATTCGGGCAGGCGCACGATCACCGCCGTTGCGCCGCCGGCGGTCATCAGCTTCGCCGCGTCGCGGATCGAGGTCTCGGGATCCACGGCGACGGCGTCGCCGTGCAGCAGCGTGCCAACGGGCTGATGCGAGGGGTCGCGGCGCGGGGTGGCGACCGGCCCGCCGCCGGCGACGCTCGGCGAGGCGAGCAGCGAGCGGGCGACGAAGACGGCGCTCTCCGGACGCGAGAGCACCTCGAGCGCGACGTCGGCGGCGATCCGGTAGCAGAGCGTGTCCTCGTGAGCGCGCGCCGCGAAGCCGGCGGGAAGGCCGGACAGCATCGACGCGTGACCGAACAGCTCACCCGGCCCGAGCAGGTCGAGCAGGACGCCGTCGTGAATCAGCTCGACCGCGCCGCTTCTGACGACGCGGACCTCCGACACGGCCTCCTCGCCCTGCGAGAAGATCGTCGTGCCCGCCAGATGGAACTCGATCTGCGCCGAGGCGGCGACGGCCTCGACGTCGTCGGCGTCGAGCGCGTCGAACGGTGCGTGGGCGCGCAGGAAGTCCGCGACGTCGGTCAGCGCACCCGACGGCGCGGGGCTCATTCGCCCGGTGTCCGGCCCTCCGCCTGGATCATCTGCGCGCACTTCTCACCGATCATCATCGTCGTTATGCAGGGATTGATGGCAGGCAGGAACGGCAGGATCGAGCCGTCCGCCACGCGCAGGCCGGTCGTCCCACGCACCTGAAGCTGCGGATCGCAGACCGCTGTCGCATCGGAGTCGGGGCCCATGTGCGCGGTGCACGCCGGGTGATAGACCGTGTTGTGGGTCTTGTGCATGTAGTCGATCAGCTCGTCGTCGGACTGCGCCTGCGGCCCGGGTGCGAGCTCGGCGCCGGCCCACGGCTGCATCGCTGGCTGGCTGACGATCCGCCGCGCGAGGCGGATCCCGTAGAGCATCACCTGCTCGTCGTGGCCCTCTGAGTCGGTGAAGTAGCGTGGGTCCACGCGCGCGCGGTCGCGGTAGTCGGGCGAACGCAGGCGGACCGTCCCGCGCGAGCGTCCGCGGCACACGTTCGGCGTCAGGCAGAACCCGTTCTCGGTTGTCGGGTAGCCCCAGCGCGCGGTGTTCATGTCGAACGGGACGCTGCCGTAGTGCATCATCAGGTCGGGCCGATCGAGGCCCTCCTGCGAGGTCGAGAAGAGGCCGATCTCCCACCACTGCGTGGAGCTGCGGATCATCGGCGCGAGCGCGTCCCATTGGACGATGCCCTCGACGTGGTCGTCGAGGTTCGAGCCCACGCCGGGCGAGTCGACGAGGGTTTCGATGGCGAACTCCCGCAGGTGCTCGCCGGGCCCGATGCCCGATAGCATCAACAGCTTCGGCGTGTCGATCGCGCCGGCGGAGAGGATCACCTCGCGGCGCGCGCGAACGCTCGCCTGGGTGAGCAGGTCGGGCGTGAGGTACTCGACGGCGCGCGCGCGACGCCCTTCGTCGAGCTCGACGCGCTTGACCCAGCACCCGGTCCGCACCTCGAGGTTGGGGCGTGAGCCGAGCACCGGATGCAGGTAGGCGTGCGAGGAGGACATCCGCGTGTTGTCGGCGGCCGAGTTGATCTGGAACCAGCCGGCGCCGTTGGTGACGGTGCGACCCTCGTTGAAGAGCGAGGTCTCAAGACCCGCCGCGGCCGCGGCCTCGAGCAGCGCCACGCCGCAGGGGTCGGCCGGTGGGACGGTGCGGATGTTGACCGGCCCGGAGCGCCCGTGGTGCTCGCCGGGCCCGTCGTTGGTCTCGAGCGCTGCGATCAGCGGCCAGCAGTCCGCGGAGCTCCAGCCGTCGCAGCCCATCGCGGCCCACTCGTCGAGATCCTCCTTCGGCGTCCAAAAGGCGATGCAGGAGTTGTGTGAGGAGCAGCCACCGAGCACCTTCGCGCGGGCGTGACGCAGGAACGAGTTGCCCTTCTCCTGCGGCTCGACGAGGTAGTCCCAGTCATAGCCCGAGTCGAGCAGGTACATCCAGTCCTCGAGGCGCAGGATCGCCTGGTCGCCGAGATCCGAGGGTCCCGCCTCGATCAGGCAGACCGTGACGTCGGGATCCTCGCTGAGGCGGGCCGCGACCACGCAGCCCGCGGTCCCGCCTCCGGCGATGACGTAGTCGAACTCGCCGCCGTCGTTCATCGGACGCCGCTGCTCACGGCGCCATCTCGCCGAGCGCGGCCGGCGTCCTGAGGTCGAACTGGGCGTCGGCGCGGTGCGCCTCGATGACCTCGATCGGCTTTCTGCTGTAGACGGTGAAGTAGTAGATCGCGCCGATTAGCACGACCGCGCCGATGAAGATGACCGCGATCCACTGCCAGTACCAGTGGCCGTGTCCGGCCGTCGCGAGCGAGTCATAGACCGCCGATCGCGGCCAGCCGATGTCGATCGCGACGACGGCCCCGTAGAGAACCGCGAACGCGTTGACGAGGATTCCGAAGCGGCCGAGCGAGAAGTAGTCGCCGTGCTCGGGTCGCGGCCAGGTGCCCTTCAGCCGCTTGGCGAGCAGCGGCGCGGTGATCCCGAGGTAGGCGAGGTAGAACATGATGATCGCGACCGACGTCAGCGCGAGGAACGCGCTCTGGTTGCTGATGTTGATGGCCAGCAATCCGAGCGACAGGATGCCGACGACGAGCGCCGGAACGACGGGCACCTTGCTGCGCCCCGACACGCGGGCGACGTGGCGGCCGAACGGGAGCCGCCCGTCGCGCGCCATCGCGAACAGCAGCCGGATGCACGCCGTCTCCACCGCCAGCGTGCAGACTGTGATCGCGATCGCCGAATCGACCAGGAACACGTCGCCCGTGGTGCTGCCGAGCGCCTGCTTGATGATGTAGGGCAGTCCGAGCAGGCCGATGTTCTTGTCGGTGAGGTTCTTGACGTCCATCAGCGCGAGCAGTATCAGCAGGCCGCCGATCAGCGCCGCCGCGGCCAGCGCGCGGAGGATCGCCGGCGGCGCGGCGCGGCGCGGGTCGTTGGTCTCCTCCGCCAGCGTGCCGGCGGTGTCGAAGCCGTACATGACGTAGGCGCTCATGATCCCGCCGATGATGAACGCGCCGAAGTAGCCCCAGGGGTGGCCCGCGGCGGTGCCGAGCGTGTGGGTGACGACCTGCGGTCCGCGGTTTATGTGGAACAGCAGCAGGACCACGAGCACGCTCGAGCCGATCAGCTCTGCGAGGACGCCGAAGTTGTTGATCCGCGACATGACCCTGACGCCCATCATGTTGATCGTGGTCGCGATCACGACCAGGATCGCGCCGAGCAGCAGCGCGTTCTGGGCGCCGCCCTTGGTCGTGTAGTAGCCGGCGTCGGCCTTGGTCCCCACGAACTGGAACCACGTCGTCACCTGCGGGAGGACGACCTGCCAGGCGACCGCGACGGCCGCGACGGTGACGATCGAGCCGACGACGTAGATCCAGCCCGTCATCCACGAGGAGAAGTCGCCCGCGACGCGCTTGGACCAGTTGTAGACCGAGCCGGCTAGCGGGTACTGCCCGGCCAGCTCGGCGAAGCACAGGGCCACCGACATCTGACCGCTGAAGACGATCAGCCAGGTCCACCACACCGCCGGGCCGGCGAACAGGTAGCCGAACGCGAACAGCTGGATGACGCCGGTCAGGATCGAGATGTAGCTGAAGCCGGCGGCAAACGAAGAGAAGTTGCCGAGCGAGCGATCCAGCTCCTGCTTGTAGCCGAAGCTGGCCAGCTCGTGTGAGTCTGAGCCTGTGGTCGGTGCGGCCATTCCCGTTCCTCCCTCTTGTGAGGGCGCCGCACGCGAACCCCCGCGGCCGGCGCCGTCGCTGTCCTGCGTGACTGGGTCGCTGTCGAGCCGGTTGGTCCCTCTCCGGCACCTCGCGCGAGAGCCACGCTCGGTGCTATTGACCTCCACCTGACCGGGCGGTTATATATCAGTTGTCTGATGGTGTCAACGCGCGTTTTCGGCGGCTAGCGAGTGGTGGCACAGGCCGCCTGCGAGCTGTTTGTCGGCGGCGACTGGGGGCCGAGCGAAAGCGGCGCGACGCAGTCCGCCACGAGCCCGGCGACGGGGGAGGAGATTGCCGCCGTCGCCTGGGGCGACCGCGCCGATGCGCAGCGGGCGATCGGCGCGGCACGCGCCGCCGCCGAAGGCTGGGCGCGGCTGACGGCGTTCGAGCGAGCGGCGAAGATGCACGCGGTCGGCGACCTGATCGAATCCCGCCGCGACGAGCTCGCCCGCACGCTCACGCTCGACCAGGGCAAGCCGCTGCATGCCGAGGCGAACGACGAGGTGTCGGAGCTCGTCGAGTACTGGCGCATGGCGGCCGAGGACGCCAAGCGGCTCGGCGGGGAGCTGCCGAACTCCTTCTCGCCGGGCAAGCGCGTGATGCTGGTGCGCCGCCCGCGCGGGGCGATCGGCGTGATCAGCCCCTGGAACTGGCCCTACACGATGCCCGCCGAGCTGATCGCACCGGCGCTCGCCGCGGGCAACACCGTCGTCTGGACGCCCGCGCCATCGACGAGCGTCTGCGCGAACGCGCTCGCGCGCGCCATCGCCGACGCCGACCTGCCGCCCGGCGTCTTCAACCTCGTCACCGGCCCGGGGCCCGTCGTCGGCGATGAGATCGCGCGCAACCCCGGCCTGGCCGGGATCGGCTTCATCGGCTCGACGGCGACCGGCGGCCTGGTCGCGGCGGCGGCGGCGGGCAAGGCGGCGCTGCTCGAGATGGGTGGCAACGGCCCGCTCGTCGTGCTGGATGACGCCGACGTCGCGGCGGCCGTCGACGCAACGCTCGTGGCGTGCTTTCTGTGCGCCGGACAGAGCTGCACGGCCGGCGAGCGGATCCTCGTCCAGCGTGGCGTCCACGACGAGTACGCCGAGGCGCTCGCGCGGGCGGTGCGCGAGCGCGTTCGCCTCGGCGACCCCTTCCAGGAGCAGACGACGATGGGCCCGCTCAACAACGAGCCGGTCGCCTCGAAGATGGACGAGCATGTCGCCGACGCGCTCGAGCGCGGCGCGACGGTGCTCGCCGGCGGCGCGCGCGCCGGCGGTTTCCCGACGCCGCTGTACTGGGAGCCGACGCTGCTCGACGGAGTGCCGGGCGATGCGCGGATCGCGACCGAGGAGACCTTCGGCCCGGTCGCCCCGATCGTCTCGATCGATTCGCTGGATCAGGCGATCGAGCTGACCAACGCCTCCCCCTACGGGCTGCTGGCGGCGATCTTCACCGCCGACCTCGCGGCCGGGCTGCGCTTCGCCGACGCGGTCCGCACCGGCTGGGTCAACATCAACGAGTCGACCAACTACTGGGAGGCGCATCTCCCGTTCGGCGGGCGCGCCGGCAGCGGCTCGGGGATCGGCCGCGTCGGCGGCGACCACGTCATGCAGGCCTTCACCGAGCTGCAGACGGTCGTGCTCGGCTAGAGAACGCTGCGGATCTCGGACTCGAACGTCGCGATGTGGTCGGCGACGATCTCGCGAGCCCGCTGCGGCTCGCGCGTGCGGATCGCCTCGAGCAGGTCCGAGTGCTCGTGCACGCGCGCGGGAAGATGGGGCAGCCGCTCGAGAACGAGATGCCAGATGCGCAGCGAGAGGTTGAAGTAGCGGCTCAGCGTCTGCTCCAGGTACGGGTTCGCCGCGCAGCGGTGGACCAGGCGGTGGACCCGCGCGTCGAGCGCCATCAGCTCGGCCGCGTCCTCGATCGCGCCGCTGGCGCGCAGCTCCTCGAGCAGCGCGTCGAGCTCGCCGAGCTGCGCCGCCGTGATCCGCTCGGCCGCGCGAAACGCAGCGTGACCCTCGAGCTGAACACGCACGTCGGAGATCGCCGCGAGGTCTGTGATGTTGATCTCCGAGGCGAACGTGCCACGGCGCGGGAACACCGTCACGAGGTTCTCGAGCGCGAGCCGCTGGATCGCCTCGCGAACCGGCGTGCGTCCCATCTCGAACTCGCGGCCGAGCGCGTCCTCGTTGATCGGCGCTCCCGGCGGGATCTGGAGCGTGACGATGCGGTCGCGCAGCCGGTCGTAGGCGCGGTCGGCCATCAGCTCACCGCCGGCTCGCCTCCCATGCGTCGCCCGTATCGCGCTCATCGCCACCTACGACTGATATATGAGTTTTGCCGGGCTCGAATCCTAGCCGAGCGTCAGTCGCCGAGCTCCGTGCGCCGCCGCGACACGAACTCCTCCAGCTCGCTCTGCAGGGCGCTGTCGAGCGGCGGCTGCTCGTAGCTCTCGAGCGTCGCCCGCCAGATCTCGCCGGCGCGCTCCGCGGCGTCGCGCCCGCCGTTTCGCGTCCAGCGATCAAAGTTCTCGGTCGAGGACAGCAGCGGGCGGTAGAAGCACTCCCGGAAGCGCTCGAGCGTATGGGCCGCGCCGAGGAAGTGGCCGCCGGCGCCGACCTCCTCGTGGGCGCCGAAGGCCAGGCTCGCCTCGTCGATCTCGAGCGGCGCGAACATGTGTCGCAGCTCGCGCAGCAGCTCGATGTCGACGATGAACTTCTCATAGCTTGAGACCAGGCCGCCCTCGAGCCAGCCCGCCGAGTGCATCACGAAGTTCGCCCCGGCGAGGAACGTCGGCAGGAACGTCATCAGCGACTCATAGGCCGCCTGCGCGTCGACGGTCTGGCTCGCGTTGAGCGCTCCGCCGCCGCGCCAGGGAAGGCCGAAGTGGCGGGCGATCTGGCCCGTGCAGAGGACGCCGATCGCCGACTCGGGGGTGCCGAAGCTCGGCGAGCCTGACTGCATGTCGGTGTTCGAGAGGAACGACCCGAAGACGACCGGGCAGCCGGGTCGCACAAGCTGCGTCAGCGCGATGCCGGCGAGCGCCTCGGCCATCTGCTGGACGAGCGTCGCCGGCAGCGAGACGGGGGACATCGCACCCATCAGCAGGAACGGCGTGACGATGACCGGCTGGGCGGCTCGGACGTACTCGAGCATCGCGCCGAGCATGCGATCGTCGAAACGCAGCGGGGAGTTGACGTTGATCAGCGAGATCGAGACGGGGGCGGATTCGATCGCGGCGCGGCCGCCGAACAGGATCTCGCCCATCGCGATCGTGTCGGCGGCGTTGCCCGCCGAGGTGACCGAGCCCATGTAGGGCTTGTCGCTGAGCGTCTGCAGCGCGTAGACCATGTCGAGGTGGCGCGAGTCCAGCGGGCGGTCCTCGGGCTCGCAGATCGTTCCGCCCGGGGAGTCGAGCTCCGGAAAGGCCTGTGCGAGGCGGACGAGATTCTCGAAGTCGGCCATCTTGGCGTCGCGGCGAACCGACCCCTCGCGGATGAACGGGCAGCCGTAGACGGGCGCGAAGACCATCTGCTCGCCGCCGATGTGGACGCTGTGTGCGGGGTTGCGCGCGGCGAGGTCGAACTCGCGCGGCGCCTTTGCGACCTGCTCGAGGATGAAGTCCGGGTCGAAGCGGACGCGATTGGAGTCCTCGACGATCTGGCCCGCCGCGCGGAACACCTCGACGGCCTCCGGCAGCAGGAACTCGATGCCGAGCTCGCTGACGATCCGCCGCCAGCCCCGGTCGAGGACGTCCATCGCCTCCTCGCTGAGGATCTCGTAGCGCGGCAGCGCGTTGACGAACACCGTGGCCTCCTTCAGTCCTCGCTTGCGAATCGGGCGCCTGCGCGCCTAATATATCCCCGATGGAACAGCTGTTCCAAGAAAAACCGGTGAGCCAGGCCGTCGATCGCGGAGCACAGCTGCTGGTCTCGGTTCTCGCCGCCGAGCGGCCGCTCGGCGTGACCGAGCTCGCGCTGGCCACCGAGCTACCCAAGAGCACCGTATCTCGGCTGCTCGGCGTGCTCGAACGCCACGGCCTCGTCGCCCAGGACGGCGAGCGGGGCGCTCTGCGCCCGGGACCGGCGATCCTCACCTACGCCCAGCGCGGCCTCTATGAGCGAAACATCATCGCCCTCGCCGAGTCCTCGCTCGAGGTCCTGGCGGCCGCGAGCGGCGAGACGATCAACCTCGCGGTCCCCGGACCGGGCGGCGTGGAGCATCTCTCGCAGGCCGATGGTCGCCACTTCCTGGGCGCCGGCCAGTGGGTCGGGCGCCGCGTCGACTACCACTGCACCGCGGTCGGCAAGGTCTTTTTGGCATTCGGCGCGGCGCGCCTGCCGAGCGGACCGCTCGAGGCCCACGCGCCGGCGACGATCGTGACACGCGACGCGCTCGAGACGGAGCTTCGACGTGTCGAGAGCCGTGGCCACGCGGCCGCGATCGACGAGCTCGAGCCGGGCCTCGCGGCGATCGCGGCGCCGGTCCGCGGCGGCGATGGCCGCGTCGTCGCCGCGCTTTCGATCACCGGCCCGACGCTGCGCCTCGGCGCCGGCGACATCGAGCGCCTGCTGCCCTTGCTGCGACGCGAGTCTGAGCTGCTCAGCGGCCGCCTCGGCCATACGACGACAGGAGAGCACGCCGCATGACACATGAGGAGATCCTTCAGTTCCTCTACGACGAGACGCTCGTGGGCAACGCGCCGGCCGTCCGCCAGGCCGTCGAGGACGGGCTATCGGACTCGCTCGAGCCCGAGCGGATGCTCTACGACGCCCTGATTCCCTCGCTGGAGGAGGTCGGGGCGCGCTTTGAACGCGGCGACTACTTCGTGCCCGAGATGCTGATCGCGGCGCGCGCGATGCAGGGCGCGCTTGACGTGCTGCGGCCGCTGCTCGCGGAGTCCGGGATCGCCCAGGTCGGCACGTTCCTGATCGGAACCGTCAAGGGCGACGTCCATGACATCGGCAAGAACCTCTGCAATATCATGCTCGAGGGGGCCGGATTCACGGTCATCGACCTCGGTGTGAACGTCGCGCCGGAGCGATTCATCGAGGAGGTCGAGAGGCACAACCCCGACATCGTCGGCTTCTCGGCCTTCCTGACGACGACCATGCCGATGTTCAAAGCCAACATCAACGCCCTCGAGAAGGCCGGCCTGCGCGACAAGGTGATGGTGATGGTCGGCGGCGCGCCGGTCACCCAGGAGTACGCCGATGCCGTCGGCGCCGACGGCTACTCGGCCGATGCCTCGTCGGCCGTCAAGAAGGCCAAGGAGCTCATCGAGCGCCGTCGCGAGCTCGTCGCCGCCTGACCGCCATGAACCGACTCGAGCGCGCCGAGCACGCCATCAAGGAGCCGATCTGGGGCTGCAAGATGTGCGGCCAGTGCGTGCTGCACGACACCGGCATGACCTGCCCGATGACGTGTCCCAAGACGCTCCGCAACGGCCCCTGCGGGGGTGTCCGCCACGACGGCCGCTGCGAGGTGATCCCCGAGATGCGCTGCGTGTGGGTCAAGGCCTACGAGCGCTCCGACCGCCTGCCGCTGTGGCGCGGCCATATCGACAACCTCCGCCCGCCCGTCGACAACTCGCTCGAGGGAACGTCGGCCTGGGTGAACCTCTTCAGCGGCCGCGACAAGCAGACGCCGCCGGGCTGGGAGCCGGAGCGTGTCGAATCTACGCCGTAAGTTAGCGGCCGGCGAGCTGGTGATCACGGGCGAGCTGCCGGTGATCAACGGCGACGGCCTGGCCACGCTCGAGCGCCACCTTGAGCCGATCGAGCCGTGGCTCGACGCGATCAACGCGACCGACAATCCCTCGGCTCGCGCGCACGCCGCGCCGCTGGCGGTCGCGATCGGCCTGCGACAGGCCGGCGTCGAGCCGATCATGCAGCTGACCTGCCGGGACCGCAATCGCCTCGCACTCGAGGCGGACCTGGTCGGCGCCGCGATGTTCGGCGTCGAGAACATCTGCTGCCTGACCGGCGACGACGTGACGGCCGGCGACGAGCCGCAGACGCGGCGCGTCTTCGACCTCGACGGCCCCCAGCTCGTTGCGCTCGCGCGCGGCATCGGCGCCGGCCGCTACCTCTCGGGCCGCGAGATCGAGCCGGCGCCGTCGCTGTGCGTCGGCGCCGTCGAGAACCCGGGGGCGCCGCCCTACGACGTGCGCGTGCGGCGCGCGGAGAAGAAGGCGGACGCCGGCGCCCGCTTTCTCCAGCTCCAGATCTGCTACCGGCCCGAGCTGCTCGAGCGGTTCGTGACGGGCGCGCACGAAACCGGCGTGACCGAGCGCTGCGCGCTGCTGCCGTCGATCTGCATCCTTCGCACCGCGAAGGCGCTGCGCTTCGTCGACGAGCGCGTTCCCGGCGTCGAGGTGCCGGCCGAGGTCATCGCGCGCGTCGAGGCGGCCGACGACCAGCAGGAGGAATGCTTCGAGATCGCCGCCGAGCAGGCGCGTCACGCGCTGTCGATGCCCGGCGTCGCGGGCCTGCATTTCATCTCGTTCCGTAAGGACGCCGGTATCGCGAAGCTCTGCGAACGCCTGGGAATCCCGCCGCGCGCGGAGAGGGAGGAGCATGGATACCGTCATCCGCTCGGGGTCTAAGACCGTCACGATCAGCGCCGAGGGGCCGTTCACGATCATCGGCGAGCGGATCAACCCGACCGGGCGCAAGGTCTTCGCCCAGGAGCTGCGCGACGGCAACTACGCGCGCGTCGCCGCCGACGCGAGCGCCCAGGTCGCGGACGGCGCCGACATGCTCGACGTGAACGCCGGCATCCCGCTGGTCGACGAGCCGGAGCTGCTGATGGCGATGATCCGCACCACGCAGGCGACCGTCGACGCGCCGCTGTGCATCGACTC
>DATBPB010000072.1:0-32854 GCA_036561565.1 Solirubrobacteraceae bacterium
CGCTACAGCGCCTCGGCGGTGGTCAACCCGCGCTCCGTCGAGGACGTGCAGGCGATCGTGCGCATCGCCAGCCGCCACCGCGTGCCGCTGTGGACGATCGGCCAGGGCCGCAACAACGCCTACGGCGGCGCGGCGCCGATCGTCAAGGGCTCGATCATCGTGAGCATGCGCGAGATGAACAACGTGCTCGAGGTCGACGACGAGCTCGCCTACGCGCTGATCGAGCCGGGCGTGCGCTTCTTCGACCTCTACGACCACCTGCGCGCCGGCGGCTACCGGCTGTGGCCCTCGATCCCCGACCTCGGCTGGGGGAGCGTCGTCGGCAACACGCTCGAGTATGGGCGCGGCTACACGCCGTACGGCGAGCACCCCGGCATGGTCTGCGGCCTCGAGGTCGTCCTCGCCGACGGCGACGTGCTCCGCACCGGGGTCGGCGGGATGACCAACTCGCGCAGCTGGAACGCCTACCCGTGGTCGTTCGGCCCTTCGCACAACGGGCTGTTCTTCCAGTCGAACCTCGGGATCGTGACGAAGATGGGCGTCTGGCTGATGCGCGCGCCCGACGTCTACCTGTCGGGCTGGGTCCGCTTCGCCGACGACGCGACGATGGGCCCCGTCGCCGACGCGATCCGCGAGCTGATGCTCGACGCGACGATCCGAAACCTGCCGCTGGTCGCCTACGGGATGGCTGTCGAGGAGCACGAGGTCGGCTTCGGCCAGAGCGGCTGGGGCCTGCGCTTCGCCCTCTACGGCCGCGAGGCGCGCGTCGACGCCGACTACCAGGTCGTCCGCGAGACGCTCGAGGCGATCCCGGGCGTGACGGTCGGCGGGCGCACCTTTCGCGGCGATGAGCGCCACGGCGCCACCAACCACAACGACAAGGTGCAGGGCGGCGTGCCCGGGATGGAGCTGATGGACGCCTTCAACGAGGCGGCCTATGGCGACGACACCGGACACCTCGACCTGTCGATGGTCGGACCGCTGCGCGGCGATGACCTCGTCGCGTGCATCGCAAGGATGCGCGAGCTCTACAAGCGCACCGAGTTCCCCTATCTCGGCGGCATGGTCTTCCTCGGGCGCAGCCTGCTGCACATCACGACGTTCTTCTTCGACGTCGGCGACGAGCGCCAGACGCGCGCCGCCTACGACGCCTACGGCGAGATCGCGACCGAGCTCGCAGCGCTCGGCTACCCGCTCTACCGCACCAACATCCAGCACATGGACCTGATCGCCGGCACCTTCGACTGGGGCGAGCACGCGCTGCGGCGCTTCAACGAGCGCCTCAAGGACGCCCTCGATCCGAACGGCATCCTCTCGCCCGGCAAGCAGGGCATCTGGCCGAAGGGGATGCGCTAGCCGCCGCGCTGGGCGTGGCGCTCGAGCAGCCGCCGCGCGATCAGCAGCTGCTGGATCTCGTTCGTCCCCTCGCCGAGGATCAGCAGCGGGGCGTCGCGGTAGAGCCGCTCGACGACGTACTCCTGCGAGTACCCGTAGCCGCCGTGGATCCGCATCGCCTCCAGCACGCACTCCTGGGCGACCTCGGTCGCGAACAGCTTGGCCATGGCGGCCTCGAGGTCGGCGCGCTCGCCGGAGTCCTTGCGCCGCGCGGCGTCGAGCATCAGCAGCTCCGCGGCGCGGATCTTCGTTCCCATCGTCGCGATCTTCTGCTGGACCAGCTGATGCTCTGAGATCGCCACGCCGAACGCCTCGCGCTGCCGCGCGTAGCCCAGCGCGGCGTCGAAGGCGGCGGTCGCGACGCCGAGGCCGCGCGCGGCGACGTTGACGCGGCCGAGCTCGACGGCGGCCATGAACTGCTTGAAGCCCTGGCCGAGGCCCTCCTCGCCGCCCAGCAGCGCGTCGGCACCGACGCGCAGGCCGTCGAAGGCCAGCTCGGTCGTCTCGACGCCCTTGTAGCCGAGCTTGCGGAGCGGCGCCGAGACCGTGAGGCCGGGCTGTTCGAAGACGCCCGCCGCCTTCTCGACGATGAACGCGCTCATCCCGCGATGCCGCGGCGCCGCGTCGGGGTCGGTCACGGCGAGGAGCATCACGAGGCCGGCGCGCAGGCCGTTGGTGACCCACATCTTCTGACCGCGGATCGACCAGCCGTCGCGCTCGCGAGTCGCGCGCGTGCGGATCGCCTGGACGTCTGAGCCGGCGTGCGGCTCGGTCATCGAGTAGGCCGCGCGAAGCTCGCCATCGGCCATCCGCGGGAGCAGCCGCGAGCGCTGCTCGTCGGTGCCGTAGCGCTCGATCATCCACGCCGCCATGAAGTGCGTGTTGATCACGCCCGACAGCGAGATCCAGCCGCGCGAGAGCTCCTTGACGATCAGCGCGTAGGTCGTCAGGTCGAGGCCCAGGCCGCCGTAGGCGGCAGGGATCGTCACGCCGAACAGGCCGAGCTCGCGCATCGTTGCGACCAGCGCCTCGGGGAACTCGTCGGCGTGGTCGAGCGCGGAGGCCGCGGGGAGGACGTCGCGGTCGACGAAGTCGCGGATCGCCGCGAGGATCTGCGCCTGCTCCTCGGCGGCCAAAGCGATCACGCGCGGCGGCCCCCGCGGGGTCGGTCGATCATGTGCGGCACACCTCCACAGCTGGATGTCAGACATTTAGCATAGCCGCGTAGCGCGGCGTGGCCCGGCCGCTATGCTGGGGCCGAGGATGCACTCGCAGCAAGCGAACGGGGGCGCCAGGGCGCCGGTCGAGCTTCGGCGGGTGCGCAAGGCCTACGAGCAGGTCGCCGACCAGCTTCGCGACCTGATCATGCGCGGCGAGGTCAAGCCCGGCAACCGGCTCCCCAACGAGGCGACGCTCAGCACCCAGATGGGCGTCAGCCGGGCGACGATCCGCGAGGCGCTGCGCGTGCTCGCGGCCCAGAACATGATCCGCACGACCAAGGGCGCGACGGGCGGCAGCTTCGTGATGCTGCCGACCGCCGACCACATCTCGGCGTTCTTGAGCTCGAACATCGCGCTGCTCTCGCAGGCCGAGAGCGTGTCGCTCGACGAGTTCCTGGAGCTTCGCGAGTACCTCGAGGTGCCGGCCGCGCGGCTCGCCGCGCTGCGCCACAGCGACGCCGACCTCGAGCAGATCGAGCGCGCGATTCCCGAGGACACGCGCGATCTCGGCGTCGAGGACCAGTTCGTCTACAACAAGGGCTTTCACTCGGCGATCGTCGAGGCCTGCGGCAACACGCTGCTGCTGATCGCCGCCCAGCCCGTCTTCTCGGTGCTCCAGACGCACCTGCGGCGCTCGACGCTCGGCCGGCGCTTCCTCAGCCAGGTCGTCGCCGACCACCGCAAGATCGCCGCGGCGATCGCCGCCGGCGATCCCGACGCCGCCGAGGCGGAGATGCACCGTCACCTCGAGTTCCTGCGCCCGGCCTACCGCCGCGCCTGGCGCGAGGCCGACGAGCGCCGCCAGGCCGCGCTCTAGGAGGAGCCCGCCACCCCCGCCAGGTTCCGCGAGGCGATCGCCGCCCCCTCGGCGAGCGCCTCGAGCTTCGCCCACTGGATGCTCGGATGGACCCGCTGCAGGAATGGCCCCTGCGCGAAGCCGCAGTCGGTGCTGGCGATGACGCGCTCGGGCCCGACGATCCGCGCCAGGCGCTCGAGGCGCTCGGCGACGAGCTCGGGGTGCTCGACGACGTTGGTGGCGTGGCTGATCACGCCCGGCGCGAGGATCGTTGCGTCCGGCAGCTCGACGTCCTCCCAGACCCGCCACTCGTGCTCATGGCGCGGGTTGGCGGCCTCGAACAGATAGGTGCCGGCGCGCACCTCAAGCAGCAGCGGCAGGATGTCGCGCAGCGGGATGTCGTTGGTGTGCGGCCCGTTCCAGCTGCCCCAGCAGACGTGGTAGCGGATGCGCTCCTGCGGGATCCCGTCGAGTGCGTGGTTGACGGCGGCGATCCGCGGCCGCGCCCAGGCCAGGTAGTCCTCCATCGTCCCGGGCGGGACGAGAACGTCGTACATGAACGGGATGAAGGCGTCGTCGACCTGCACGTAGAGGCCGGCGTCGGCGATCGCGCGGTACTCCTCGCGCAGCGCCTCGGCGATCCCCATCAGCGCGGCCTGCTCGGAGCCATAGTGCTCATCGATCAGGCTCGGGAAGCAGCTCGCCGGCGCGACGACCGGGAGGAAGCCCTCGGTCACGCCCTCGGCCGCCATCGCCGCCTTGAGGTTGGCGATGTCGCGCTCGATCGCCGCCTGGCCGGTGTAGCGGATCGCCTCGACCGCCGCGAACACGCCGGCCGGCGTCTCGTAGTCCTGCTCCTTGGCGAAGTACTCGGCGTAGAACTCGGGGAAGCGCTGCCAGTCGGTCGCCGAGATCGGCAGGTCGCCGAAGGTCTCCGCCTGGGGCGGGCGAAGCTCGATGCCGCCGAGCCGCTCGTAGACGTAGAAGTTCCAGCCGATCTTGCCGTACTCGCCGTCGCTGACGATGTCCACGCCGGCCCGCTTCTGGCGTGCGACGACGTCGCGCACGCCGCGCTCGAGCATCGGCGCAAGCTCGGCGGAGTCGACCGGCTCGCCGCGGGCGAGGCGGCGCATCGCCGCGACGACGTCATCGGGGCGGATCAGGCTGCCGACGTGCGTGGTCCGGATCGCGGTCAGGATCTCCTCCTCCTCGGCGCTGGGACGCGGCGATCGTACCTAAAGTCAGACAACGGGCCCACAGGCGCGGGCGAGCGGAAAGATGTCTGGCATCATGGCCGCGCCGATGCGAGCCGCCCTGGAGACGCTCCGCTCGCTGCTGTTCGTCCCCGCCAACGATCAGCGCAAGCTCGCCGGCGCCGCGGCGCGCGGCGCCGACGCCGTGATCGTCGACCTCGAGGACGCCGTCGCGGCGGACGAGAAGGCGGGCGCGCGGGCGACGGCCGCGAGCGCGCTCGCCGCGATGCCCGCGGGGCCGCTGCGGATGCTCCGCGTCAACGCCGCCGGCAGCGCCTTCCACGGCGGCGACGTCGCGCTGCTGGACGGCCTCGAGCTCGACGCGGTCGTGCTGCCGAAGGCGACGCCCGCCGGGCTCGCGGCCGTCGGCGCGAGCGGAGTGCCGGTGCTGGCGCTCGTCGAGACCGCCGAGGGCCTGCGCGGCTCCCACGAGATCGCGTCGCACCCGGCCGTCTTCGCGCTGATGCTCGGGGCGGCCGACCTCGCCGCCGATCTCGGCCTCACGCCGCGCGAGGACGGCCTCGAGATCCTCCACGCGCGCTCCAAGCTCGTGCTCGACTCGCGCGCGGCGAAGATCCGCGCGCCCTTCGACGGCGTCCACCTGGCGCTCGACGACGCCGATGGGCTCCTCGCGCGGGCACGACTCGCGCGCACGCTCGGGATGCGCGGCATGGGCTGCATCCACCCGTCTCAGATCGCGATCGTCCACGCGGCGTTCGCGCCGCAGGAGTCCGAGCTCGCCTGGGCGCGGCGGGTGATCGCGGCGGCGGGCTGCGACAGCGGCGCGCGAGCGCTCGACGGCATGCTGGTCGATGCGGCGATCCTGGCGCGCGCGCGGGCGATCCTCGCCGAGGTCGGCGACTAGCCGGCGATCGCGGCGAGGACGTCGGCGACCAGGTCGACCGGCGCCTCGATCCCGCACGACAGCCGCACGAGATCGGCGGGCACCGCGGCGAGCGACCCCTCGACCGACTGATGCGTCATCGCCTGCGGCACCTCGATCAGCGACTCGACGCCGCCGAGTGACTCGGCGAGCGTGAACAGCTTCGTCCGCCCGGCGATCGCGCGCGCGTCGGCGTGGCGGAAGCAGACCATGCCTGAGAACCCCGGCCAGCGGACGTCGCTGACGCCGCCGACCCCGCGCAGCGCTTCGCTGACCGCGGCGGCGCTCGCGGCGTGCGCCGCCATCCGCAGGGCGAGCGTGCGCAGCCCGCGGTGGACGAGGAAGCAGTCGAACGGCCCCGGTACCGCGCCGACCGCGTTCTGAACGAAGCGCAGCCCCTCGGCGATCGAGTCCTCGCGCGTGATCGCGACTCCGCCGACGACGTCGGAGTGGCCTCCGAGATATTTGGTTGTCGAATGCACGGCGATGTCCGCACCCAGCTCGAGCGGACGCTGGTTGACGGGTGTCGCAAACGTGTTGTCGACGGCGACCAGGGCCGGCCCGCGCCGCCCGATCACGGCCTCGATGTCGACGATCCCAAGCAGCGGGTTGGTCGGCGACTCGACCCAGATCAGCCGCGTGCGGTCGGTCACGGCGCGCTCGAGCGCGTCGAGGTCGGTCTGATCGACGAGGTCGTACTCGACGCCGAAGCGGGCCAGCACCTTGTCGACGAGCCGGTAGGTGCCGCCGTAGAGGTCGGCCGGCAGGACGATGTGGTCGCCCGCGCGGCAGACGTGGGTGATCACGGCGTGCGCGGCGGCGAGGCCGCTCGAGAAGGCGACGGCGCGGCCGCCCTCGAGCTCGCCGAGCGCGCTCTCGAGCGCCGCGCGAGTCGGGTTGGCCGAGCGCGCGTAGTCGTAGTCCTCGACGAACTCGCCGACCGCCCGCTGGGCATAGGTCGAGGTCTGGTGGATCGCCGGGATGACGGAGCGGTACGTCGGGTCGGGCTCGAGGCCGGCGTGGACGGCGCGGGTCGCGAACTCCATCAGCGCGTCAGCGCCTCGAGCAGGTCGGCGCGCGACACGACGCCCGCGGGGCGGCCCTCGTCGAGCACGATCAGCGCCTGGCGCTCGCCGACGAGCAGCTCGACCGCGGCGCTGACGGGGTCCTCGCCGCCGATCGCCGGCAGCGGCGCCTCCATCACGTCGACGATCCGCGCGTCGAGCAGCGAGGCGTCGCTGACGGCGTGGGCGAGCAGGCCGCGTTCGGCGACGGAGCCGATGATCGCCTCCGCGTCGTGCTCGGAGACGACCGGCAGCTGCGAGACGCGGTGCTCGTGGAGGAGTGCGACCGCGTCTCGCACGCGCTGCTGCGAGTGGACCGTGACGAGCGCCGGCACCTCGCCTCCGGCGGTGCGCCGGCGCAGGATCTCGCCGACCGTCGGCTCGCCGGCCCGCGCGAGGAACCCGTACTCGGTCATCCACGCGTCGTTGTAGATCTTGGAGAGGTAGGAGCGCCCGCCGTCGGGGAGGATCACGACGACGACCGCGCTGCGATCGTCGATCGCCCGCGCGACCTCCAGCGCCGCCCAGGTCGCCATCCCGCCGGAGCCACCGGCGAGGATGCCCTCGGTCAGTGCCAGCCGCCGCGTCGTCAGGAACGCGTCGCGGTCGGACACCGTCACGTAGCGGTCGACGACGGAGGGGTCGAAGGTGTCGGGCCAGAAGTCCTCGCCGACGCCCTCGATCAGGTAGCCGTGGACGTCCTCGGGTCGCCGCGCGGTGAAGATCGAGCCGACCGGGTCGGCGCCGATGACCTCGATCGCGGGCTTGCGCTCGCGCAGGTAGCGCGCCGTGCCGGTGATCGTGCCGCCGGTCCCGACGCCGACCACGAGGTGGCTGATCGAGCCATCCGTCTGCTGCCAGATCTCGGGGCCCGTCGTCGCGTAGTGGGCGTCGGCGTTGGCCGGGTTCGAGTACTGGTTGGGGCGGAAGGCGCCGGGGATCTCGTTCGCGAGCCGCTCGGCGACGCTGTAGTAGGACTCCGGCGACTGGGGCGCGACGTCGGTTGGCGCGACGACCACCTCGGCGCCGTAGGCGCGCAGCAAATTGATCTTCTCGCGGCTGATCTTGTCGGGCATCACGGCGATCACCCGGTAGCCGCGCAGGCGGGCGGCGATCGCAAGTGCCGCGCCGGTGTTGCCGCTCGTCGGCTCGACGATCGTCGAGCCGGGTCGCAGCCGGCCGTCGCGCTCGGCGGCGTCGATCATCGCGACGGCGATGCGGTCCTTGATCGAGCCGCCGGGGTTGAGCATCTCGACCTTGGCCAGAAGCTGGGGGCGAAGGCCGGGCTCGATGCGGCTGAGGCGGACGAGCGGCGTCGAGCCGATCGTGTCGAGGATCGAGTCCTGGATCGCAGCGCTCTGCGCACCCACGCGCACGATCGTAGTGCGCGGGCGTGCGTCCCGTCCGCAGCCGCCTTCAGTCTGCCCTGGCATGGCCGAGCAGGCGCGTGCGCTGACCCACGTCGGGCTCGTCGTGCCCGACATCCACGCCGCGCTCGAGTGGTACTCGAGCGTGCTCGGCTTCAGCGTGCTCTCGACGCCGGTCCTGCTGTCCGCCTCAAGCCACGCCGGCCGCGTCGCGGCGGCGATCTACGGCGAGGGCTTCGGCTCCTGCAGGCAGGCGCAGCTGGCGGCGGGCAACGGCGTCGGCCTCGAGCTGTTCGAGTTCGTCGACCCGCCGGTGGAGCGCGGCTCGGGCGTCTTCGAGTACTGGCGGGCCGGCTTCTTTCACATCTGCGTCGTCGACCCCGCGATCGATGAGCTCGTCGAGCGGATCGAGCGAAGCGGCGGGCGGCGACGCTCGCCGACCCTGACGCTGTTCGAGGGCGAGCCGCCGCGGCTCGCCTACTGCGAGGACCCGTTCGGCAACGTCGTCGAGATCTTCACGCACAGCCACGAGCAGACGTTCGCCAACCGCGTCGCGATCGCGCCGCCGGCGTAGCCCGCCGCCGCCACGGCGGGCCGCCGCCCAGCCTAGGGCTCGCGAACGACCGGGGTGTGACGCCTTGAATCGAGCTCCCGCAGCGCGTTGCGGGTCCGCTCGCCGGCGCTCTCGCCGACCCGGCCGATGGCGCGGATCGCCTTCGAGTTGCGGCCAACCTCGGTCCGCGTACGCTTGGCGTCATTCGACATGCGCAGGAGGATCTGGCTGATCAGGCCCGCCTCAGACGCCTGGCGCATCCGGAGATAGCTGCTGCGTGTCATCGCACGGCCCTCCAGTGACTCCGAGTCCTCAAAGTAAGGGCTCGCCAGCGAAGATAGCACCGCGCGCACGTCGCGTCCGTGAAGATCTGTCGAAGATGACGCGCTCTGCGCGAACGTTCTATCGCGCGGGCGCCAGCGCGCGGCGCGGCGACTCGATGACCGCGGCGTCGCGGCGACCGTGCAGCGCCAGCCCGACCGCCTCGAGCGGCGCGCGGGCCTTCAGGAGCAGCTCGCGCAGCTCGCCGCGCGCCTCCGATTGCACGGTGATCGCACCGCCCGCGCCGATCGTCGTGCCGTGGCTCGAGCTGACGACGGTGCGGATCGCGATGCTGAGGTCGGCGCGGCCATCGGCGCCGAGATAGCCGATCGCTCCGGAGTAGACGCCGCGCGGCCGCGTCTCGAGGCGATCGATGATCTCCATCGTTCGCGCCTTCGGGGCGCCGGTCATCGAGCCGCCGGGAAAGCAGGCGCGCAGGCAGTCGCCGAGCGTCGCGTCCTCGCGCCGGCGAGCGCGGATCGTCGAGACCAGCTGGTGGACGGTCGCATAGCTCTCGACCCCCATCAGCGTCGGCACGCTGACCGAGCCGATCTCGGCGACGCGGCCGAGGTCGTTGCGCAGGACGTCGACGATCATCAGGTTCTCGGCGCGGTCCTTGGCGCCCGCGCGAAGCCGCGCCGCGGCCTCGCGATCCTCGCCCGGCGTGGCGCCGCGGGCGACGGTGCCCTTGATCGGCTTGGCCTCGAGCGCGCCGTCGGGGGTCAGCGACAGGAAGCGTTCGGGGGAGGAGCTCGACACCTCGACGCCGCCCATGCGCAGGAACGCCGCGAACGGCGCGGGGTTGATGCGGCGCAGCACGCGGTGGACGGCGAGCGCGTCGACGCGCTGGGGGGCGTGAAGCTCGTTGGTCAGGCAGATCTCGTAGCTCTCGCCGGCCGCGAGGTGCTCCTGGCAGGCCTCGATGTCGCGCAGGTAGTCCTCGGCGTCGCGGCGCATGCGGAACACGGTCGTCGCGTCCGGCTGCGCCGGCCGCGACGACCGTGTTCCGGGCTCCAGCTGGCGCAGCGCTGTGGCCGTCGCGACCGTCCATGCCTGCGATTCGGCGCGGTTGTCGCGCCCGGTCAGGCAGACGACGTGAGCTTCGCTCCGGTGGTGGTCGTAGACGATCAGGCGGTCGGCGAAGAGGAGCATCGCGTCGGGGTGCGGGGAGACATGGTCGTTGCTGCCCCCGCACTCCGCCTTCAGCTCGTAGCCGAGGTAGCCGACGAAGCCCCCGCAATAGAAATCGCGACCTTCGGTCGCGATTTGGCCGAGAGCTCCGTCTAGTTCGTCGAACAGTTGGACGTCGCCGCCGACGCGGTGGCTGACGAGGTGTGAGAGGGGGCCGCCGCCGGCGCCCATGTAGGAGTAGCGGCCCATTCCCGTCTGGTGACTTGAGCTGTCGAGCCAGAAGGCCGTCTCCGACTCGCCAAACATCTGCACGAACGCGTTTTCCGAGTCCACGGGATCCTCGATGGTCTCGACAAGCACCTCCAACTGACGTCGAGGTGCTCGCGCCGACTCGCGTCGGGCTCCACGCACCGGCGCGACCGGCCGCACGGGCACGCGCCGCGCCTCAGCCAGCGCGAGGAAATTGCGCAGCAAGTTCTCGCCATGTTCGGTCTGCACCGACTCGGGGTGGAACTGGACGCCCCAATGGGGCAGCGTTCTGTGGCGCACGGCCATCACGGTGCCGGACGCCGTGCGGGCGATCACCTCGAGCGTGTCGGGGAGCGGCTCAGGGACGGCGAGTGAGTGGTAGCGGACGGCGAGAAAGCCCTGCGGGATCCCCTCGAAGAGCTGCGCGCCGGAGTGGAAGATGCGGCTTCGGCGGCCGTGCATCGGGCGCGGGGCCGGGCGCAGGGCGCCGCCGTGGGCGAGGACCAGGCCCTGGTGGCCGAGGCAGACGCCGAGCAGCGGGACGCCCGAGGTGGCGAGGGCGCCGCTTGAGATGCCGAAGTCGCGCGGGCGGTCGGGCCGTCCGGGCCCCGCCGAGATGACGATCTTCGAGAAGCTCTCGAGGTCGACGCTCTCCCAGCCCGCCTCGTCGTTGCGGACGACCTGCGGCTCGCGCCCCTCGAGGGCGCCGAGCAGCTGGAAGAGGTTGAACGTGTTGGAGTCGTGGTTGTCGATGAGCAGGGTCGGCATCCGCTACAAAGCCTGTCAGGTCGCCGCGTCTGGCGTTATGGCTCACCGCTTCGATAAGCCCCCGGAGGCGGACGCCTCGCTAGGCGTCTTCGAGACGCTGCTGATCGCGGGCGGGCGCCCGCACGAGCTCGACCGCCATCTGGCGCGGCTGGGCGACAGCGCGCGCGCGCTCTACTCCGAGCCGCTCCCCGGCGGCCTGGGCGCGCGGCTCACGCAGGCCGCGTCGCGTCACGCCCGCGCGCGCATGCGCGTCGAGCTCGTGCCCGGCAGAGCGCCGGCGATCGCCGTCACGCCGTTCGAGGAGGTCCTTCCCGAGCAGGCCGTCGCGATCGAGCCGGTCATCGTGGCGGCCGGCTTCGGCGCGCACAAGCTCGCAGATCGCGCCTGGCTCGAGGAGGTCGAGGGGCTGATCGAGGGGGAGCGGGGCCGGCCGCTGCTGGTCAGCGGCTCGGGCGCGCTGCTCGAGAGCACCCGCGCCAACGTCTTCCTCGAGCGTGACGGCGTGCTCGCGACGCCGCCGCTTGACGGCACGATCCTGCCCGGCGTAGTTCGCTCGATCGTGTGCCTGCTGGCGCGCCGGCTGCGCATCCCGCTGCTCGAGCTGCCGCTGACGCTCGCAGACCTCGAGGCGGCCGACGCCATCCTGCTGACAAGCTCGCTGCGGCTGATCGAGCGCACCGCCGCCACGCCCGCCGGCGAGCGCCTGCGCGAGTCGCTCGCGGCCGAGATCGCCTGAAGCCGATCGGCCGAGGCGCCGTCTCGACATCGCGTCGGTCGTCGGATCGCGCCAGCCCGGAATGAATACATTACGCAAAGCGGGCCGTTGGTAGACTCGGCGCCCATGGCCACGCCCGCGGCCGATCTGCTCGATCACGACCTGTTCGCGGACCATGAGCCGTGGGAGGTGTTCGAGGCGCTGCAGCGCGACGCGCCGGTGTTCTTCCACGACGAGCCCGGCGGGCGCGGGTTCTGGGTCGTCACCAGGTTCGACGACGTGCGCGCGGTGCTTCGCGATTACGGCACGTTCTCCTCGGAGGTCGGCGGCGCGGCGCGGATCGAGGATCTGCCCGAGGACGTGCTCGCCGCGCGACGCAACTTCCTCGAGTTCGACCCGCCCAAGCACGGCCGCTACCGCCGCCTGTTCTCGGCCGATTTCACCCCGAGCTCGGTCGGGCGCTATGGCGACTGGCTGCGCGAGCTCGTCGGCGCGCGCCTCGACGCCGCGCTCGCGAAGGGCACCTTCGACCTCGTCGAGGAGCTCGCCGCGCCGATCCCGATCCGCGCGCTGGGCCGGATCCTCGGGCTGCCCGACTCCGAGCTCCCGGAGCTGATCCGCCTCGGCGATCGGCTGCTCGTGGACACCGAGCCCGACTACGTCGGCGAGCTCGCCTACGCCGGCGAGCAGGACGAGCACCGTTACAAGCCGTTCGGCTCGCCGTGGGCCGACGAGCTGTGCGCGATCGGGCGCGCGCACTACGCCGAGCGGCGCGAGTGCCCGCGCGACGACGTCCTGTCCTCGATCGCCAACGGGGTCGTCGACGGGCGGGCGCTCGACGAGCGCGAGCTCGACAACATGTTCGCGCTGATGATCGTCGCCGGAAACGAGACGACGCGCCAGGCGATCGCCCTCTCGACGCTCGCTCTCGGCCGCCGGCCCGAGGCCTTCCGGCGGCTCCGTGACGAGCCAGGCCTGCTGCCCTCGGCGGTCGAGGAGCTGCTGCGCTTCTGCCCGCCGGTCTGGTTCTTCCGCCGCACGACGACCGCCGAGTGCGAGATCGGCGGCGTGCCGATCGCGGCCGGCGACAAGGTGACCGTCTGGTTCGCGGCCGCCAACCGCGACCGCGACCACTACGCCGATCCGCACACGCTCGACCTGGAGCGCAACCCGACCGACCACCTGACCTTCGGGCGCGGCGGCCCGCACGTCTGCCTCGGCCAGCACCTCGCGAAGCTCGAGCTGCGCATCTACGTCGAGGAGCTCGTGCGGCGTGTCGAGTCCTTCGAGCTGGTCGACGCCGACCCGCCGCGGCTTCGCTCGAACTTCTCAAACGGGCTCAAGCGGCTCGAGATGACGGCCGTGGCGGGATGAGCGACGACGGCCGCCGGCGCGTCAGCGTCGAGGGCGTCGAGGTGCCGACCGACCACTACATCGGCGGACGCCGCGTCGGCGATGCGGCGCGCTTCGCCGTGCACAGCCCGCTCGACTGGGAGGGCTGGAAGCTCGCCGACGTCGCCGCCGGCACCGCGGCCGAGGTCGACGCGGCGGTCGCCGCCGCGCGCGACGCCTTCCCGGGCTGGGCGGCGCTCGGTCCGGCCGGTCGCCATGCGCACCTGAACGCCTTCGCGGACGCGATCGCGGCGGCCGTGCCGAAGCTCGCGGCCGTCGAATGCGTCGACAACGGCTCGCTGCTCGAGGCGATGCGCGAGCGGGTCCTGCCGCGGGCCGCGAGCAACATCCGCTTCTTCGCCGACTACGCCGTGGAGCGCCTCGAGGAGGAGCCGCGGACGCTCCCCGGTGGCGAGCGCAACACGGTGCGCCACGACCCCTGCGGAGTCGTCGCGGTCTCGACGCCCTGGAACGCACCGCTGATGCTCGCGACGTGGCGCGTCGGACCGGCGCTCGCGGCGGGCAACACCGTCGTCCTCAAGCCGCCCGAGTGGGCGCCGCTGACGTGCTCGATGCTCGGCGACCTCGCCGAGCAGGCGGGGCTTCCGCCCGGGGTGCTCAACATCGTCCACGGCAGCGGCGCCGAGGCGGGGGCGCCGTTGACCGGCCACCCGGGCGTCGACCGGGTCGCCTTCACCGGCTCGCCGGCGACCGCGCGGACCGTCTACCGCGACGCCGCGGCGCAGCTGACGCCGGTGTCGTTCGAGCTCGGCGGGAAGTCGCCGTTCCTGGTCTTCGCCGACTGCGACGTCGACGCCGCCGCGGCGACCGCGGCCTATCAGTACGACAACTCCGGCCAGGTCTGCCTCGCCGGGACGCGGCTGCTCGTCGAGCGCAGCGCGCTGGACGCCTTCCTCGAGCGTTTCCGCGCGCGCGTCGAGGAGATCGTCGTCGGCGACCCGCGCGAGGCGGCGACGACCTACGGGCCGCTGATCCACCCGGTCGCGCTCGGGCGCGTCAGCGCACGCGTCGCGCGCGCGATCGAGCAGGGCGCCCGGCTCGTCTTCGGCGGCGAGGGGCTCGGTGGGCTCTACTACCCGCCGACGCTGTTCGCCGACGTGCCGCTCGATGCCGAGATCCTCCAGACCGAGGTCTTCGGGCCGGTGCTGACGATCCAGTCGTTCGAGGACGAGGCCGAGGCGATCGGGCTGGCCAACGCGACGCGCTACGGGCTCGCCGCGACGGCCTTCACGGGCTCGCGGGAGCGCTCGCGGCGGCTCGGCTCGGCGCTCGTCGCCGGAACGGTGTGGGTCAACTGCTTCTACGTGCGCGACCTCGAGACGCCGTTCGGCGGCGCCCGCGAATCGGGGATCGGCCGCGAGGGAGGCCGCCACTCGTTCGACTTCTATTGCGACGTCAAGACCGTCTGCGAACGGACGAGCGCGTTTGGCTGACGGCGGGCTGATCCTCTCGCACGGCGAGGACGGGCCGGCCGCTCTGCTCGGCGAGTGGCTCGCCGAGCGGGGCGTCGCGTTCGAGGTCGTCGACGTCAGCCGCGAGCCGCTGCCGGCGCTCGGTGAGCCGCTGTTCGTGGCCTCGCTGGGGGCGGAGCAGTCGGCGAAGGCGAGCGATCCGCCGTGGATCGCCGAGGAGGTCGCACTGCTCGCGCGCGCGGTCGACGCGGACGTCCCGGTGCTCGGGCTGTGCTTCGGCGGCCAGGCGCTGTCGCTGGCGCTGGGCGGCGACGTCGCGGCCGCCTCGCCGCCGCAGATCGGCTGGTTCGAGCTCCTCGACGTGAGCGAGGGGATCGCCGCGGGGCCGTGGTTTCACTGGCATTACGAGCAGCTGAGCGTGCCGCCCGGTGCGCGCGAGCTCGCCCGCAGCGCGGCCGGGCCGGCGGCGTTTCGCGCGGGACGCCATCTCGGCGTGCAGTTTCACCCCGAGGTGACCGTCGAGGTGATCGCGGCCTGGGCTCGATCGCAGGATCAGCTCGAGCGGCTCGGCGTCAGCGCGGCGGAGCTGGTCGAGGAGAGCCGCCGCCGCGCGCCGCTCGCGCGGCAGGACGCCTGGCGGCTCTTCGCGATGTGGTGGGAGGGCGCCGGCCTGGGCGTGTAGCTGGTCGCCCCGCGCAGAGACCGCGTCCAGGGCCGGCCGGCCACCACCGCGGCCTGACGCGCCTTGACGGTGGTCGAGCCAGCTGGGACGATCGCGAGCGCTGGGGCGATCCTCTAACGGAAGCGGGAGACCATGGGAAACGTCGAGATCATGCAGGGTGGCTATGAGGCGTTCGGGCGCGGCGACGTGCCGAGCGTGTTGGCGATCTTCGCTCCCGACATCAAATGGCATGAGGCCGAGAGCAACCCCTACAAGCCCGACGGCAAGCCTTGGATCGGCCCAGACGCCATCGTGGCGAACCTGTTCATGAGGCTCGGCGCGGAATGGGACGGCTTCACGGCCACGCCGATCGAGTTCTACGACGCGGGCGACACCGTCGTCGTCGAATGCCGCTACAGCGGGGCCCACAAGGCAACGGGCAAGACGATCGATGCCCAGGCCTGTCACGTGTGGAAGCTCAGCGACGGCAAGGTCACGAGCTTCCAGCAGTACGTGGACACCGCGCAGATGCAGGCCGCGATGGGAACGGCGAACGCCGAGCTGGCGGCCCCGGCCGGCGTCGCATAGCCGCGCCGCGCGCTCGCCGAGGGGGATTCATCCGCGGCGCGGGATCCGCCGCGGTCCGCCGCTGATCGAAGGCCTCGACATGGCGCAGACGCCGCTCGAGTGCGGCGGCGACGCGCTTCACGCGAAACGGGGCGCGTGGTGGGGCTGGTGCCCGGACTGGCAGCGCGGCAACGCCGGCGACGCTGCGTAGTCTGGTCGTTTGCTCGCCTCTGTCGTCACAGACCGCCGTGCTGCTTCGTCTTTGAGTCGATGAGCGGCGATGGTTCGATCGACACCGAAGGCCTGAACGCCCTGTATGACGCGCACGCGCGGGATCTTCTCGGCTACCTCGCACGGCGTTGCGGTGATTCGCAGACCGCTCTCGACTTGCTGAGCGCGACCTTTCTGAGCGCGTTTGAGCACCGTGACCGCTGCCGGACTCGCGATGAGCGCGGGCGTGTGGCGTGGCTGTATCGGATCGCAGCGAACACTTTCGTCGACTACGTGCGCCGAGGTGCGGCGGAGCGTCGGGCGGTCAATCGACTGGGTGGCGAGCTTCGCGCGCTGACGCCGAGCGAGGTCGAGTTCATCGAGGAGCTGGCCGGCTCGAGCGAGCTTGAAGAGCGCGTCACCGTGGCGTTCGGCGACTTGAGCGCGGAGCAGCGCGAGGCGCTGTGGCTGCGCGTCGTCGATGAGCTGCCCTACCCGGAGGTGTCGGCGGCGCTCGGACTGAGCGAGCCAGCAGCGCGAGCGCGCGTCAGCCGCGGGCTGCGCGCGCTGCGGCGAGCGACCAACACGCAGCGGAGGACACAGTCATGAACACGAGCGGCGTCGGTTTCGAAAGGCTTCCGATCCTCGCCGAGCTACGGGAACAGATCAACGAGCAATACCGCGCGCGCGACGCCGTGCCCCGGCGACACGGTCGACGCGTACGTGCGCACCGCTGGCGTCCGCTCGCGCTGATCGCGGTGCTCGTGCTCGGCGGAGCGACCGGCGCACTAGCTGCCGCCGGGGTCTTTCAATCGTCGGCCGTCATCAAGCGCTACGACCAGTCCATCACGCCGGTGGTGCTGCGGGCGATGAACAGCCCGCTGTGCGCGCGCCCCCACGTGGCGGCGACGACCACCAGCACAGCCCCGGGGTCGCTTCTGTCGACACTTGGCGTCTTGCGGCGGCCGCCGCAACCCGGCGGGATCCGTCACGACATCCCCATGCTGATCACCCCGGGGATGTCGCTCTACGTCAGATACGTGCGCTTCGCTCGCTCAGTCGACGGCTTCGACTTCTACGTGTCCGTGGGCACCAGTCTTGCCGAAGCCCCAGTGAACGTCGGCCGTTGCATCGCTGCCGTGACCGCCAACTTCAACCGCGAGCTGCCCCACCTCCCCAAGAGCCTTCGCGCGGACGCCACACAAATCTTCGACGCCGCGCTGAGCACTCAACGCGCCAACTGGTCGCGCACCCGGCCGCCCTTCGTTGGCATCAACCTCAACGCGATCAGCATCTACGCGCCCGGAAATCGCTTCGGTGGCGGCCCGTCGACGGTCGCATCGATCGATGAAGGCAAAGATCTGGGCGAAGGCGGCGCCGCCACCGGCTCGGGGCCGAACGCCAGCCTCGTCGATGGTCTCGTCCCAGACGGGGTCGCGAGCCTGACGCTCCACTACGACGCCGGATCCCTCGGGGGCTACAGCCACACGCACGCACCCGCCGCCGACATCACGACGAAGCCCGTCAACAACGTCTTCGTCGCGATCGTCCCGCGCTCCACCGGCAACGCCCAGCCGTCAACGGTCACCTGGCGCGCCGCCAACGGAACGATCATCAAGACGATCCACGAGCCTTCATAACGGCGCTACGCCTCGCGCCCGGCCGGCGCCGCTGTCGACTTCCACGCGATCAGCAACGGGCTGAGACGCTCGAGCCGCGACGCTCTCGTCGAACGCCAGTTCCGCCCGACGGCTCCGAACGTGCTGTGGCTCGCCGACATCACCTACCTCAGAACCTCGGAGGGCTGGCTGTACTTGGCTGCCGTGCAAGACGCCTATAGCCGGCGGATCGTTGGCTGGTCAATGGCGACCACATGCGCCACGAGCTCGTCGTCGACGCGCTGACGATGGCTGTTCACCGCCGCCGCCCCGACCCCGGTGTCATTCATCACTCCGACATGGGCAGCCAATACGTCAGCCTCGGCTTCGGCCAGGCCGCCCGCGACGCCGGGATCGCAATCTCGATGGGGTCCCGTGGCGACGCGTACGACAACGCCGTCGCCGAGAGCTTCTTCGCCACGCTCAAGAAGGAACTCGTCCACCGACGCCCATGGCAAACCAAACGGGAACTCGGCTCCGCGGTGTTCGAGTACATCGAAGCGTTCTACAACCGCGACCGCCGACACTCGACACTCGGAATGCTCTCACCCGCCCACTACGAGCTGCTCTCCGAGCAGCTCGTCTACGCTGCACAGAACCAGACGCCAACACCCCAAGATCAGATCAAGTCAAGAAGTGTCGTCTGAACCGGGGGAACTCCAGTTCGCGGCGTTCCCAGAGCGTGGGGACGACCGCGCACGGTGGGCGTTTGTGATGCGCGATCCGGTCCAAGCTACGCGGGACGGGGCGATGTCTGCTGATCTAGCAGCCAACCCGGCGAGAAGTTCGAACACGTCGCTCCCTGGTGAGCCTGAGAAGGGAAGAGATCTGTTTCGAATCCGGGATCGCCTCTAAGACCGACGCGCATGACTGCTCACACGCGACGAGGGGTTGCCCGCCACGCGGCGAGCATGTACTGAGAGCAGCCGATCGGGTTGGCGCCACCGCGAGGGGACTCAGCTTGGAACGGCCGCAATGATCTGTGATGGCGGGGCCTGGTCCGAGGCGAAGGTGTGCGGCGGCTACTTGTCGTGCCGTTGCGGTCAGGCACATAAACCACCACGCGTTCTCCGGCAGGTCCGTAAACTGGAGTCAGCCGGGGAGTGACGTGGTGAGACCTGAGGTTCGGATGGCGAGGGTGAGACTGCGGCATTACGTGTCAGGGGTCGCGGCGATTGGCGTCGCGATCGGAGTCCTGCTCGGGTTCGCTGTCGATGCGAGTGCGATCGGCGCGTGCACGGACCAGTTCACCGGTGCTGTTTCGGACGCGTGGGAGAACCCGAGCAACTGGTCGGCCGGTATACCGACCCAGTCCACCGTCGCGTGCTGGAGCGGATTGACTGTTGTGGTGTCGAGCGGCTCGCAGATCGCCGAGTCGGTTGATGCGAGCAATGGCGGTGGCCTGACCGTGACCGGCGGAGTCCTGAACGTTCCGGGCGGGCAGAGCCCGGTCGGAAATCTGACTCTGAGCGGCGGGAGCCTGAGCGGCCCGTTTCTGGACACCGGCGACTTCAGCTGGAGCGGGGGCACGCTCGAGGCGAATGTGGACCAGAGCGGCGGCGGGTCGGCCACGATCAGCGGCTCGGCCGTCGCGACGCTCGTCGGTGGGCTGGCCACGACCAGCCCGATCACGATCACCAATCCCAATGTCGTTGCCTCCCTGCCGGCGTACGCTGAGCCGGTTCTCTCCACGACCTCGTCGATGACCTTCGGTCCGGGTGTGACGATCGGTTCGGGCAATGCCGATCCGGTGTACGCGGCCACGGAGATCGCCACGAACGCCGGACCGACGTACGGATTTGCGGGGCCGTATCAGCTTCACTTGTCGGGGGGCGGAACGACGACTGTCGCGGCGGGCACTACGTTGGGCTCCGGGAGCGGCGGGTCGCTCTCGCTCGAGAGTGGCTCGCTCACGGGTGGCGGTGAGACCCTCGACGTGCAGGGGACGTTGGACGGGGCCGTGTCAGTTCCTTCCGAAACCAATGGGCAGCTCATCGAGGGCACAGGCGTCATCAACGGCGATGTCTCGGTCGAGGGAAGTGCAAGGGTCGAGCCCGGCGATCCGCTCGGCACGCTCACCGTCAACGGAAGCTATTTCCAAGACAACGGCGGCGTCGGCTTTGCCATCGCTGGCACCGCGCCGGGCAGCGGCTACTCGCAGCTCATCGCCACGGGACCGGTCACATTTGTCCACGCGGCGGCCAGTGGCGAGTTCCTCGGGAGCAGCGTGGGTCTCGGCGTGATCCCCGAGAACGGCTTCACCCCGTCGATCAATGACACCTTCGACGTCGTGCACTCTCCAGGCGGCGTGGCCGGCGACCTTTCCAACGCCTCGGGGACCTACGACATCGCCGGGGGCGACAAAGGCGAGTACGGGATCGCTCCGAGCGCAGACGACATCACCCTCGACATCGTGCCCGCCAACACGAGCTGGCCCGTGATCACCGGGGCGAGTGGTGGCGACGGAACGCCGTGGATTAGCGGGGCCGCCTACCCAGGTGACACGCTGACCTGCTCTCCGGGCACCTGGGACTATGCGCCGACGTCGTACACCTACAAGTGGACGAACCAGCAGGGATCGACTCCAACCGAGGTAGTGCAGGCCAGCGAGATCGGATCCACCGTTTACTGCACCGTGTACGCCACCAACGCCAACGGGAACAGCGGGCCCGAGTATAGCCAGGAGATATCTATCGAGGCGCGGCCTGTGCCCACACACGCCGCACCTCCTGTCTCCGATCGGATGCCCGTGGTGACCACGCCCGTGGTGACGACGCCCGTGGTGACCACACCCGCCGCGAGCACGCCTCCAACGCCGCCGGGCACGGCGATCGTGAGCGCGAAGCTTCGCTCCGCCACGGCCGGCATCACGCTTCGCGTCCGAGCCACAGGCCCTGCGACAGGGTTTGAGTGCGCGCTCGTACGCCTACCACGCGGAAAGCACAAACTGCGGTACCAGCCGTGCCGAGTGAGCGTGACCTTCAAGCACCTGCGGGCCGGAAGATACGAGGTCTACATACGCGCCGTAGGCACCGGCGGCGTCGACGGGCCACCGGCCACCTACCGCTTCAGAGCCATCTAGGCTCACTCGCGACGCAAGCGCCGACCCGCGTACCACCCGAGCACTCGGCTGTCGCTTCGCGCGCGGCGAAGAGCGACACGGTGGTTCGGCGGCGGCTACAGGTGGGAGAAGGTCTTGAGTACGTGGCCGCTGTTGTTGCGCCATTGCAGCGTGAGGGGACGGTCGAATCGTCCCGTCGCTCCGGGTAGGGTCACGACGAGAAGATTGCCGACGATGGGCGTCGTGGTCGTGTAGGCCTTGTTGTATTGCTGTTCGAGCTTTCCATCCGGCCGCCGCGGGTAGTGGCTGGTGGTCCCCGCCGGAAGGTCGATCGTGACGCTCGCGACCCGTTGGGAACCATCGCGACGAACATGGTGGCGGCGTTCGCTGGTCCAGGTCGGGGCCTGAAGCTCTGGGTGGCCCCTCCCTGCGCGATCGCCGGCGCGGCGTCACAGCAGTAGGTCCCGCCGCCGCCCATTACCGCAATCGACTCCGGGTCCTTGCTGCCGTTGCGGTTCACCTCAATGACCGGGACGAGGTAGTAGGGATGCCGCCAACAACGCGCGCCAGGCGAAAGTCGTTGATGAAGGTAACGGCGTATTGGGAGGCCTCTTTGGTCAGGGTTCCGGCGGGCGCAATGGTCTGCCGACCGTGCTGCTGCATCCCAGGACCGCTGTTGCGTCATCGGTCGTGGAGTTCGTATCCGCGGGCACGGCACAGTCGCGTTGCCCCGAAAACGAGAGGCTTCCTCTGCTGTTCCACACCATCTGGGTGAATCTGCCCGGTGGCCAGCGGCCATTCGTGCTAACCGTGTCAATGCTTGTGTGCGCGCATCTTGCGGCCACGCCGATCGTACCGGGCGCTACAGGCAGCGGATACTGAGGCGCCTCCTCTTCCTAGGAGGCCGCAGACGCGTCTCCTGGTTCTCCACCACGCGCGTTGTCGCTTTGATTAGTCTCAGCGACAGCGTTGAGCGCACGCGAAGGGAGCAGCCTGCACAGGGGCGCTGCCCCGGCGCGCGAGGGCACCGGCGGGCGCGAGCGGCACGCACGCCGCGGCGGCTAACCCGACACGTGCCGACGATGTCCGACCGCGAGGACATAGACAGCCAGACAGAGCCCGACCGAGACCTCTGCGATCGAGACGGCAGTCGATGTGGGCGAGCGACCGACCGACCAGCGAGCGAACGGCTCCAGGCATACGCAGCCGGCCAGAGCTACTGCGCCACCCCACGATCGCGTGACCCGCCATTGCCGACCGAGCAGGCCGTACAGAGGCGCCGTGACGAGGCCGCCCCCGATCCAGACCCGATTGGCATGAGCCATCGCGAGCAGCGCGGACTCGAAACGGCCCGCCGGGACCCCTTCGAACGGGCTCACGGTCATCATGAAGTAGCCGAGCAGCGCGGCCAACACCGCAAGGAGCCCCAAAGCCATGGCCCGTCGCTTATCGGGCGCCCACCAGCCCGCGATGAACGGGAGCACGAGCCATGGTGCTGAGAGCCCGCTCAGCGACGAGGCCAGCGGTCCGAGCGCAATCAGGCTTCCGAGGTACTGATCCCCGGCCCCGAACGCCAAACCGCAGAGCGCGACGAGCAGGAACGCCATCGACGAGACTCTAGCTACAGCCCGACTCGCTCACCGCACTCTGCACGAGCGCAACTCCCTGCCAGCGCAGCGTGTCGCTGCGCGCGAGATCCGACAAGTCTGGGATCAGGTGCGGGCGACACTCAGTCGCATCCAAGCTCCTCGGCCCGTTGGTTGCCTGCGTCAGTGAACGCCCACAGCGATCCGGTGGGCGAATGTCTCCATTCCCGCGCGTATCCCGCTTCGATCAGGACCGGCAGAAGAACGGCCAGCTCCGCATCGCCAGCTTCGGAGAGGTCTTCAAGAAACAGCGCCCGCGCGCGGCAGAGCGCCTCGTCCAGAGGGTCCGTAGGCCGAGCCTAGCGAGCGGCCATCCGAATGTTGTCGCTCGGCGCGACGAGCGGAAGCGTGGACGAGTCTGCCCTTTCACGCGATTGCGCAGCGAGTGGATTTAGGTCTCGGTCGGGTCGGCGCCCCTGCTCTGCATTAGGTCATGCCTATGCACCACGTGGTGGTCGGGTGGATTGCGTGGCGCTGGGCAATCGGTCCCGGCAGGAGCGCCTGAGCCGGCCGGGAGTGCCTCGCCTACCCTGCACATGGGCGTGGCGCGGTCCCGGTTGTCGTCCCTGACCGGCACACATCACCGAACCAGTGCTACGGCACACCGCCCTCGGCCAGTGCTCTCGGGACGGGCTCCACGCGACGCACCCGTTCCTTTCCGTGCGGAGCATCGGCTTGGCGTCGGGGTCAACTGGCCCTCGGTGGGCCTGACCGATGATTCTTCCGCGCCGTGCTGGTCTGTACGCCGAAAACCGACTCACGGGAGACTGACGCCATGCGGAAACTGACCTTTGGCATGAACCTGACCCTGGACGCCTACATCGCCGCGCCCGGCGACGACCTCGGCTGGAGTGTGCCGAGCGACGAGCTGTTCCAGTGGTGGTCCGACCGGGTCGCGACGACGGGCCTGGCGCTGTATGGGCGCAAATTGTGGGAGACGATGAGCTCCTACTGGCCGACCGCCGACCAGCAGCCCGGCGCCACACCGGCGGAGATCGAGTTCGCCCGCCGCTGGCGGGACATGCCGAAGGTGGTGTTCTCCTCGACGACCAGCACGGTCGACTGGAACACCCGCCTGGTCGCCGGCGACGCGGTCACCGAGATCACCCGGCTCAAGACTGAGGACGGCGGCCCCATGCACATCGGCGGTGCCACCCTCGCCGCGGCGGCCATGCGGGCCGGGCTGATCGACGAGTACGCGATCGTCACCCATCCGGTCCTGGTGGGCGGCGGCACGCCGTTCTTCACGGCCCTGGACAACTTGGTGAACCTGAGCCTGGTGGAGACCCGGACGTTTCCCGACGGCGTGGTGCTGACCAGGTACGAGACCAGGCGCTGAATACCCGACCTCGGATCGGCATCGGCTTCGGGCCCATCCGAGGATCTCGTGGCGCAGTTTTCCGAGGCGATCGCGACGTCCCTGCCGGATCCTGTTCTTCACCGCAGACGATCGGTCCGGATAGGGATCCGCTTACGGCATTCCGCGCCCCGCTCTCTCATAAGGCGGTGCCGACGAGGGCTCGCTTGGCGACGACCCACGGAAGCGCCACTTGGCCGGACTCGTCGCGTCCCGTGCATAGGCACGATGAGGGCGCGGTTGAGCTGCCGATCGGATGGAGGTCGAGCGCCATCGCTGTCGCCTTGCGCGCGACAAGCGGCACTCACGGAGCCGGCGGTCGCTGACGCGCCGCGCGGGATCCGCAGCGGCTCAACATTGATCGAACGCCTCATATGTGGCCTTCTCTAGTGAGCTGGGGCGCAGTTGCCTCGGTAGGCGACTGCACGACGGCCCCGTCAACGCGGGTGCTGCAGACGCCCTAGCGGGCGACTGCATCAGTTCGCGGAGATCTGAGCGGCGAGGTCCCGCACGACCTCGACGACGGCCTCGATGTCGCGCTCGGTCGTGCGATGGTTGACGAAACAGGCGCGCAGGCACGGGACGCCGTCGACGGTCGCCGGAGCAAGGAAGATCCGCGCGTCGGCTGTGATCGCCGCGGCCAGGGCGGCGTTGTGGACGTCGGCCGCCATCCCCTTCGGGGGCAGATGCCGGAAGCAGACCGCCGACAACTGCGGCTCGACGAGCAGCTCGAGCAGCGGGTCCTCGCGGACGAGCTCGGCGAGCAGCTGGGCCTGACGGAGGTTTCGCTCGATCGCCGCGCGGATCGCGTTCGCGCCGTGCACGCGGAAGGCGAGCCACAGCTTCAGCGCGCTGAGCGGGCGCGAGTACTCGAGCGTGCGGTCGACGGGGTGGGTGTCCTCGCGGTCGGTGTGCGGGATGTAGCTCTCGTCGTGGGTGAAGGTCGCCTCGAGCGTGTCGCGGTCGCGGACGACCAGGACGCTGCAGGCCTTTGGCACATAGAGCCACTTGTGCGCGTCGACGGTCGCCGAGTCGGCCTGATCGAGGCCCGCGAAGAGGTGGCCCGCAAGCTGCGTCGCGGCCGCCGGCAGGCCGTAGGCGCCGTCGACGTGAAGCCACACCTCGCGGCTCGCGCAGACCTCGGCGAGGGCGCGCAGGTCGTCGACCGCTCCCGTCAGCGTCGTCCCGGCGGTCGCAACGACCGCCACCGGCACGATTCCCGCGGCGCGGTCCGCATCGATCGCCGCGGCGCAGGCCTCGGGGTCCATACGGCGCTGCGAGTCGATGCGGATCGCGCGGACGTTGCGGCCGCCGATGCCGAGCACCTCCGCTCCGCGACGGACCGAGTAGTGGGCCTCCGCCGAGCAGTAGATCGCGAGGCGGTGGTCGTGCAGGCCGGCGTAGCGGACGCCCGGCAGCGCGCGCTCGCGCGCCGCCGCCAGTGCGGTCAGGTTCGAGATCGTGCCCCCGGCCGCCATCAGCCCGTCGGCTTGGGGGTCGAAGCCCACGAAGTCGCCGACCCAGCGGACGGTCTGGCGCTCGAGCGGCGTCGCGGCTCCCGAGCTGACAGCCACGTTGACGTCGTGGGAGGCCATCAGCGCGTCGCCGAGGACGCCGATTTCGAGCCCCGAGCCGCCGATCCAGGCGAACATCCGTGGTCGCGCCTGGGTGATCGAGACGTCGAGGACCGCGGCGGCGGAATCGAGCGCCGCCGCGCCGTCGCCCGGCTGCTGCGGCAGCGGCTCGGCGAGAAGCTCCATCTGGCGGCGGCCGGGCAGCGGCTGGTCGCCGCGCGGGGCGTCGAAGGAGCGCCACGTCTCGAGGATCAGGGCGGCAGCGTGCTCGAGGACGGCCTCGCGGTCGGCGAGCGCCAGCGAGGCGCCCGTCGGATGCTCGCTCACCGGCCGTCCCTGCTGCGATGCTGTGCGCCGTGAGCCTGACCGACGCACCGCGGGGGCTCGCCGTGGCGAGCGTCGTCGATCTCGCCTACGCGGCGATCCGCGAGCGCATCGTCGCCGGCGAGCTGGCGCGCGGTGAACGCCTCCACCAGGAGGACCTCGCGGTCGATCTCGGCATCTCGCGGACGCCGGTGCGTGAGGCGCTTCGCCGGCTCGCCGCCGAAGGCCTCGTCGAGATGCGCACCAACCGCGGCGCGCGCGTTGCCGACCTCGACCGCAGCGGCATGCGGGCGGCCTACGAGGCGCGGCTCGTGTTCGAGCCCGGCACGGCGCGCCTTGCGGCCGCGCGGCGCCCGGCGGAGCCGCTGGCCGCGATGCGCGCCGCCCTGGAGCGTCAGCGCCGGCCGGGCGGGGGCGTCCACGCGCGCTTCGAGGCCAACCGCGACTTCCACCTCGGGCTCGTCGCGGCGGCTGGCAACCAGTTCCTCGAGCAGCTCGCGCGCGTGCTGTGGGTCTCGCGGATCGGCGAGGCGATCTATGAGGCGCAGGGGGAGACGCGCGAGCGGATCCGCCTCGACGCCGACGAGCACGAGGCGATCCTCGCGGCCGTCGTGCGCGGCGACGGACGGGCGGCGGAGACCCTTGCGCGCCGCCACCTCGCGGCTGCGATCAAGCGCTCCGCGCTCTAGCGGAGCGCTCAACGCTCGAGCGAGACGGGGTTTCGAAGCGTGCCGACGCCCTCGACTCGAACCTCGACGACATCGCCCTCGCGCAGGTAGCGCGGCGGCGTGCGGCTGTCGCCGACCCCGCTCGGCGTGCCGGTCGCGATCACGTCCCCGGGCTCGAGCGTCGTGCCGGCCGAGAGGTAGACGATCAGGCTTGCGATCGAGTGGATCAGATCGCGCGTGCTGGCCTGCTGCATGACCTCCCCGGAGACGGTCGTGGTGAGCGCGAGATCGGCGAGGTCGAGGCCCGCCGGATGCGCGATCGCCGGCCCCATCGGCGTGAACGTGTCGAAGCTCTTGCCCATCGTGAACTGGCGAAGCGGCGTCTCGAGCTGGGCGCGGCGGCCTGAGACGTCGTTGAGCGCCGCGATCCCCCCGACCGCGTCGAGCGCCTGCGCCGCGTCGGCGCGGTAGGTGCGCCGGCCGATGACGACGGCGACCTCGCCCTCATAGTCGGGCCGCGTCTCCTCGCGCGGGACGACGATCGTCGCTCCGTGCCCGATCAGCGACGAGGGGAACTTCGCGAACATCACCGGCACCGCCGGCACGTCAAGCTCCGACTCCTCGGCGTGGGCGCGGTAGTTGACCGCGATCGCGAGGATCTTGCCGGCCTGGACCGGGTGAAGCAGCTCGAGGTCGTCGAGCGCATGTTCGGCGCCGGCGGCCGCTTCGATCGCCGCCCAGCCCTCGGGCGAGGGGATGAAGCCCGCGGCCGGGGCGGGTCCGGCATCGCGGACGGTGTCGCCGGTCAGCGCGCCGAGGCGCGGCGCACCGTCCTCTCCGAGGAATCGAACGGCCCTCAGCGTCGCGTGGTTCACGGAGCGGATTCTCCTTCTTGACAGTCCGTCGAGGGCGCGAATACTTTATCCAAATGACCGGCGCGCGCACGGGTCGCCAGTTCCTCGACGGCCTGCGCGGGGGCGGACGCGAGATCTGGCTCGGCGGGGAGCTGATCAGCGATCCGCTCGAGCATCCGCAGCTGCGCGGCGCGGCGCTCTCGATGGCGCGCGTCTTCGACGTGCAGCACGAGCACGCCGAGGAGATGCTCGTGCCCTCGCCCGACGACCCGGCGCTCTTGGTCAACGTCACGCACCTGATCCCGCGCGTCGGCGCCGACCTCGACCGCCGCCGCCGCGCCTTCGAGCTGGTCGCAGCCACCTCCGCGGGGATCATGGGCCGCACCCCCGACTATCTCAACGTCACCTTCGCCTGCTTCGCCGGCCGCGCCGACGTCTGGGCGCGCCGCGGCAACGAGGCGGGGGCCGCCAATCTCCTCGCCTACCAGCGCCTGATGCGCGACGCCGACCTCTCGACGACGCACGCGCTGATGAACCCGACCGTCGACAAGAGCCGCCCCGAGGCCGAGCAGGCGGCCGGCGAGGTCGCTCTGCACAAGGTCTCCGACAGCGCCGGCGGGATCGTCGTGAGGGGCGCGCGTGTGCTCGCCACGCTGGCCCCCTTCGCCGACGAGCTGCTGATCTACCCGGGCTCCGACATCCGCCCGCAGGACGGCCGCTACGCGCTGTCGTTCGCGGTCCCCGTCGCGACACCCGGACTGCGGTTCGTCTGCCGGGACAGCTTCGCCAAGACCCGCGACCCGTTCGACTACCCGCTGTCCTCTCGATTCGACGAGCAGGATGCGTTCGTGATCTTCGACGACGTCGAGGTGCCCGCTGACCGCATCTTCCTCGACGGCGACACCGCCGGCTACAGCGAGGTCATCACAGACACCGGCTGGCGCGGCCACATCATGCACCAGGCCTTCACCCGCGCGCACACGAAGCTCTGCTTCGCCCTCGGCCTCGGTCACCTGATGGCCACGACGACGGGATCCGTCCGGTTCGACCACGTGCAGGAGAAGCTCGGCGAGCTGTGGATCATGGGCGAGCTCGCGCGCAGCGCCGTGGTCGCCGCCGAGGCGGGTGCTGAGATCGACGAGGGTGGCGTCCTCTGCCCCGACCAGCGCCCGTTCGTCGCGCTCCGCGGCGCGATGCCGAAATGGCTCCCGCGGGCGAACGAGATCCTCGAGCTGATCGGCGGCGGGAGCCTGATGGCGACACCCTCGCGCGCAGACATCGATGGGCCGCTGTCGGAACAGATCGCCGCCTACTTCCAAGCGGCCGGCGCCGACGCCACGCGGCGCATCCGCCTCTTCCGGCTCGCCTGGGACTTCATCGGGTCGGACCTCGGCGGTCGCGGCGAGCTCTACGAGCGCTTCTATCTGTCGGACTCGTTCAAGATGACGGCGCTCGCCTACGCGATCGCCGACAAGTCCCTGCCGGAGACTCTCGTCGAGCAGTTCCTGCACGACTGATCAACAGGAGGAAGCGCAAACGATGGCTCAGGCGCTGAGCGTGTCAAACCTCGACAGCGCGGGAATCCGCGTCGTCCGCCTCCAGTACCCGGACCTCCACGGCATCTGCCGCGGCAAGGACATCCCGGTCGAGCAGTTCGAGCACGTCGTGACCGAGGGGGTGCAGTTCGTCGAGGCGATCATGACCGTCGATCTGCGCCACAACGTCGTCGCCGGGTTCGAGCGCGGGTTTCCGGACTTCGTCGCTCGCCCTGACACCTCGACGCTCGCGGCGGTGCCGTGGGAGCCGCACGTCGCGATCTGCATCTGCGACCTCTTCGACGCCGTGACGGGCGAGCCCTCGCCGCTCGACCCCCGCGGCGCCCTCCGGCGGACGCTGGCCGCCTACGCCGCGCGTGGGCTCGCGCCGATCGTCGCGCCCGAGCTCGAGTTCTACCTCTGCGAGCCCGATCCGGCGTCGCCGACCGGCTACCGGCCGTATGCGGGCAGCGACAGCCCGGTGTACACCGTCGGCTACCTCGCGGACCCGCGCGGCGTGCTGAGCACGATGCTCGACGCGGCCGGGGGGCTCGGCCTCGGCACGCGCGCTGCAGCGCACGAGTACGGACGGAGCCAGTACGAGATCAACCTCTCGCACGGCGAGGCGTTCGGCGCCGCCGACCGCGCGTTCCGCTTCAAAACGCTGGTCAAGGAGCTCGCCGCTCGCGAGGGCCTCCTGGCCACGTTCATGGGCAAGCCGTTCAACGGCGACGAGGGGTCGGGACTGCACATGCACGTGTCGCTCCAGGACGGCGACGAGGTCAACGCGTGCGCCGACGCCGACGCCGAGGACGGGCTCGCCCCCCTCGCCCGTCACTTCATCGGAGGGGTGATGGAGCACGCCGCGGGGATGATGGCGATCCTCAATCCGACGGTGAACGCTTACCGCCGGCTGCACGCGGAGGCGCTCGTGCCCACGCGTGTGTGCTGGGGGCACGATCATCGGATGACGCTCGTTCGCGTCCCGCGCGAGCGTGGCGCTGCGACGCGGATCGAGACCCGCGTCGGCGACGGAACCGCGAACTCCTACCTGGCCAGCACGGTCGTCCTCGCCGCCGGCCTCGATGGGATCACGCGCGAGCTGGAGCCGCCGGCGCCGATCGAGGGCTTCCTGTACGACCTCCCGGAGGATGAGCAGGGGGCCCCGCTCCCGACGAGCTTCGCCGATGCGCTGGCGGCCCTCGAAGCCGACCCGGTGCTGCGCGACGCGCTCGGCGGACCGCTGATCGAGACCTTCAAGACGATCAAGGAGTACGAGTTCGAGCGCTTCCGGACCTGGGTGACGGACTGGGAGTTCGCCGAGTACGCGCCGCGGCTGTAGTGCGGGTGGACGAGCTCCGTCCCGGGCCGCCACCTCGCGGAGCCCGGCGCGGATGGCTCTGGCGTTGGCGCGCGAGGTGGGATTGTGGTCGGGCGGCATGAGGGGGCGTCGATCGTCGTCCACGCGGCGGCGCGTCGCGACGCTCGCGAGCTATGGGGCGGTCATAGCGCGCCGACGCGGGCGATCACCTCGCGACACAGCTCCGGTACCGCGGCGGCCTCGTCGGTGAACTGCGACGGCTTGAGGCAGAACGTCGTGAACCCGTCGGCCATCTGCTCCGGGATCGTCGCGAGCGCCTCGCCGAGGTCGGCGACGGACCGCTCGTCGGGGAAGCGCGCCCGTGTCCCGCCGACGAGCTCGAGTTCGTCCGGATCCCGGCCGGCCGCACGCATCGCCGCGAACAGGCGGTCGAGGTCCGCGCGGGAGATGCGGCCGAGCGGGTTGAGGCCGCTGCCGTAGCGGACGACCCGCTCGATCAGCCGATCGTGGAGCGTCGACGAGCCGAAGTGCAGCGCGACGCCGGAATCGCGCCAGGGCTTCGGCTCGACGTAGACGTCGTCGAAGCGGTAGTGGCGGCCGGCAAAGGAGGCGGGGGAGGGCCCCCACGCGGCCCGCCATGCGGCGAGGTGCTCGTCGAGACGGCGTCCACGTTCGGCGAACGGCACACCGAGCGCCTCGTACTCGGCCTCGTGCCAGCTGGGCGTCGGCAACACGACGAGCCGGCCCTCGCTCAGCACGTCGAGCGTCGCGAGCGACTTCGCGAGCGCCAGCGGGTGGCGCAGCGGGGCGATGATCGCGGCCGCAAACAGGCGAAGCGCCATCGTGCGCGCGGCGATCGCGGCGAGCAGCGTCTGCGAGTCGGGCCACGGCATCGCCGGCTCCTGGTTGCCCACAAGCGCGTACTCGCGCGGATTCGCCATTCGCCCCGCCGCGTCGGCGCCGGCGCCGAGCACGACGTGCTCGCTCAGCATCACCGCGTCGAAACCGGCGTCCTCGGCCGCCACCGCCATGTCGACGAGCGCCCGGAGCTCGCGCGGCGACACCATCGTCCAGCACTCGCTCAGCACGAGCACCATCCGCGGCGCTCGGCTCAGCCGTCCCACCCCTCCGCGACAAGACGCTCCGCCTCGTCCTCGGGCATCGCCAGTGCGACGTGGAGCGTGTTGGCCGAGACCTCCGGCTGCTCGCCGGGGCCGTGTAGGTCGACGTCCCAGTCCTCGACCGGGTTGCGCAGCGCGGGCATACCCGAGAGCTCGACCTCGACGACGTCGCCGGGCTCCATCGGGCGCGAGTTCGCCGGCGTTCCCGTCAGCACGACGTCGCCAGGCTCGAGCGTCACGAGCCGGCACAGGTCGGCGAGTTGATAGCGGTAGTCCCAGATCAGGTCCGATTCGTCGGCCTCCTGGACGACCTCGCCGTTGAGCCGCGTCCGCAGCGTGAAACCGTCATCGGGTCGCCACTCGTCCGCGGTCACGACGGCGGGACCGATCGGCAGGAAGCCGTCCTGCCCCTTGACCCTCAGCATCGCGCCGCGATCGGCGTGGCGGAAGTCGTGCAGGCCGACGTCGTTGGCCGGCGCGAACCCGTAGACGTGATCGAGCACGTCGCGTTCGGCCACGCCGTGCATCCGCCGCCCGACGACCACCGCGATCTCGCCCTCGTAGTTGAGGAAGCGCGCGCCGTGCGGGCGGCGCACCGGTCGCAGATGGCCGTTGAGGGTCGTGGGCGGCTTGAGGAAGTAGGACGGCTCGCGGGGCATCCGCGCGACCGCGTATTCGACGAGTCGCGAGCGGTAGGTCAGATGCACGGCGATGATCTTCGTCGGAGCGACCGGCGCAAGCCAGCGCGCGTCGTCGACAGCGATCTCGCGGCCGCCGTCGCAGCGCACGGTCGCGCCGTCGAGGCGTCCCCACACCCCCTCGCCGTCGAGCTCGACCCGGACCCGCAACATCGACCCACTCCGTGCGTTGACTGCGCTGATACGCGCGGTTACTGTAGGGATTATCGCGGGCCGGGCCGGGGAGCAGGGCCGGGCACGAACTCGGAGAGGGAGGGAACGGTGGAGGAGCAGCAGACCGGCGCTCTCGGAGAGCGCAAGCTTTCGACGATCCATGCTGTCGGCCAGGCCCTCGCGATCGGGCCGATGTTCTCGTTTGCGCTGATCGAGGGCGGCATCTCGCGGCCGCAGTTCGGCGCCGGCTGGAACGCGACGCTCGCCGTCCTGTTGGCGTCGATCGGCGTGCTCGCGATCGGCTACGTGATCGCACTGTTCGCCCGACGTTACGCCGGCGCCGGCGCGATGTACGAGTACCTGACGCGCGGCGCGCATCCGTCGGTTGGGATCTTCGCGTCGGGTGTCTACTTCATGGGAACGCTGTTCCTCGGCGGCGGCGGGATCTTCCTGGGCCTTGGAATCCTGATGAACAACTTCTGGACGGCGCACATCTCGGCGAGCGGTGCGCCCGCCTGGTGGGTCTTCGGCCTGATCGCCGTCGCGTTCGTGCTGGTGCTCAACTACCTCGGGGTGCGGATCGCGATCCGCGCGATGCTCGCCTTCGCGGGGCTCGCGTTCATCCCGATGGTCGGACTCGGCGTGGTGATCATCGCCAAGGGCGGCCATGGCGGCAACACGCTGACGATGTTCGACCCGGGCCAGACGTCGCTCTTCGGCTTCGCCAACGGCGGTGTCTTCGGCGGCGTGCTGCTGGGGATCCTCCTGTTCGTGGGCTTCGAGGCGGCGGCGTCGATCGCCGAGGAGTCGCACGACCCGCACCGCTCGATCCCGCGGGCGGTCGTCTGGACCGTCGCCGCAGCCGCGACGTTCTTCGTCTTCATGGCCTACGCGTTCTCGATCGGC
>DATBPB010000073.1:0-37552 GCA_036561565.1 Solirubrobacteraceae bacterium
TGATGCTCAAGTGGATCCAGGACCAGTACCGAGCGGACGTCGTCGCGCTGACCGTCAACCTGGGCCAGCCGGGCGAGGACTACGAGGTCGTCCGCGGTAAAGCCCTGGCGCTCGGCGCCGTCGACGCGTTCGTGGTCGACGCCCGCGAGGAGTTCGCCCGCGAGTACATCACGCCGGCGATCAAGGCGAACGGGATCTACGGCCTCGGGTACCCGCTGTTCACCGCGCTCGGCCGGCCGTTGATCGCCAAGCTGGCGGTGGAGCAGGCACGCGCCTCGGGCTGCGACACGATCGCCCACGGCTGCACCGGCAAGGGCAACGACCAGGTCCGCATCGACGGCACCGTCGCGACGCTGGCGCCGGAGCTGAAGGTGATCGCGCCGGTCCGCGAATGGGCGATGGGACGCGAGGAGGAGATCGCCTACGCGCGCGAGCACGGCATCCCGATCAAGGGCGGGAGCGAGGTCGTGCCCTACTCGATCGACGACAACCTCTGGGGGCGCTCCTCGGAGGGGCGCTGGATCGAGGAGCTCGACCACGCTCCCGAGCAGGACGTCTTCCAGCTCGTGACCCCGCCGCGCCTGGCGCCCGATGAGCCGCAGCGCGTCGAGCTCGAGTTCGAGCGCGGCGTGCCGGTCGCCCTCGACGGCGAGCGCCTCGCGCTGGCCGAGCTGATCGAGCGGGCCGGGGAGATCGGCGCGCGCCACGGCGTCGGGATCGTCGACCACATCGAGGACCGCATCGTCGGCCTGAAGGTGCGCGACATCTACGAGGCGCCGGCGGCGGCGATCATCCTCACCGCCCACCAGGAGCTCGAGAAGCTCGTCTGCACGATCCACCAGAACCAGTTCAAGGCCGGCCTCGACCGCCAGTGGGCCTATCTCGTCTACGCCGGGCTGTGGTGGGAGCCGCTGCGAAGCGACCTCGACGCCTACATGGACGCGGTCAACGAGCACGTCAGCGGAACGATCGGCCTCGAGCTCTACAAGGGCCTGGCGCGCGTCGTGACCCGCTCGTCGCCGAACGCGGTCTATGACCAGTCGCTCGCGTCGTTCGCGCAGTCGGGCGGGCTGTTCGCTCAGACGGCGTCGCCGGGCTTCATCGAGCTGTGGACGCTTCAGTCGCGGATGGCCTGGCGGTTGCGCAACCGTTAGCGAGGCCGGCTCGACCGCGCGCTCGACGCGGACCTCGCGCGCGGATAGGCTCGCTGGATGAGCGAGCCCGACCCGGGATTCTCGGAGGCCGCCGAAGAGAAGCTGGCCGGCGAGCTGACGGTGGATGCCTGGCTCGACACCGATCCGCCGCCCGTCGCGACAGGCGCCGAGGCTGACTCCGAGCGGGCCGGCGCCGCTCCCGATCCCGCCGCGCGGAGCGGCCTGTGGGATCGCCTAGGCGCGCCTTCGGCGCGAGCTCCTAGCTCGCCTCAGCGGCCCGGTCGCCCGCGCTACGCTCAGTCGGTGAAGACTCGGTGGTCGCGTCTCGCGCTCGTCACCCTCGCGGCGACGGCGAGCGCGTTCGGAGGCGTCGCGGCGGCCGCCTCGCCGCCTCCGAACGAGCGCGCGCCGGTGCAGCAGCTTCTCCACCGTACGCCGACCCCGGAAGCTGAGCGTTCGGCTGGCAAGCCAGTGCTGGGGCGCACTGCGATCGTGACGGCCGTTCGGGGCCCCGTGTCCGTGAGGCTTGCGGCATCTTCAGGGTTCATGCCACTGACAGCGAGCATTGCCGTTCCGTTCGGGTCCGTTGTCGATGCGGTTGGGAGCGCCGGGCGCCTGCCGCCGGTGGTTCGCATCACAACGGCGACGACGTCCGGTGGTCGAACAACGAGCGGGTTGTTCTACGGTGGACGGTTCAAGCTGGGCCAGTCGTCATCCGGGAACACAACGTTGACGCTGAACCCGCCGTTGAACTGTCCGTCCACGGCGATGCGTGCTCTGGGAGCGATCGCGGCGGGCCATTTCACGACTCGCGGGCGATCTGCGGCCGCTTCGAATGCAGGAACAAGCGGCCTGACGCATTGGCTGACGGAGGACTCGTGCAGCGCGACGCGGATTGTTGTGGCGATCCACGGGAGTGTGAGAGTCGACGACTTCGTCAAACGACGCTTCGTCGTTATTCGCGCGCCGGGCGGCTATTCCGCTGGAGCCTGAGCGTCTCTTTCACTTACTGGCTGGGAGCGTTTGACGCACGAACGTCTCGGCACGCGCGCAACGCGACCTGTCGTGGTTGTGGGCCTGACGTGCGCGCGGCGGCGCCGAAGGTTGAGGACCAGCCGCCCGGTTGCGATCGCGCGCCCGCGCGCTTGACCGCACGAGACCGGGCCCTAGCTCGGCCAGCCCAGGAACTCGCTCTCGTGCTCGCGGAAGGTCCGCTCGATCGTCTGCGGCGCGCGGTCCTCGGTCGCGTGCAGCGCGTCGATCAACGCCCTGATGCGCTCGGTCATGGCCAGCAGGTAGCGCGTCGGAGCGGCGGTCGGGTTCCAGTACGTGTGGGGCGTGCCGCGCGGCACGATCACAGCGCCGCCAGCCGTCAGATGCACGTCGGTCGACCCTGAGCGGACGATCAGCTCGCCCTCGAGCACGTACCACGCCTCGTCGTCTGCATGGTGGACGTGCAGCGGCGCGATGTAGAGCGGCGGCTGCGAGCCGCCGCCGCCGTCGCGCCACTCGGCGAGCACCAGCGAGCCGCCGTCCGCCGACAGCGTCCGCCCGGCGAGTGCCTCCTCGAAGCTCACCGCTCAACGGTAGCGCCGATCGCCGCAACGAGCGAGCCGCCCCGAGGGAGCCGTCTACCGCTCTGGCTAGCATCGGAGCACAGCCGTGACCGACCCCGTCTGCGCCCACCTCCACGTCCACTCCGAGTACTCACTGCTCGACGGAGCCTCGAAGGTCGCGAGCCTCGTGGAGCGCGCCGCGCAGTTCGAACAGCCGGCGATCGGGCTCACCGACCACGGCGTGATGAACGGCTCGGTCGAGCTCTTCCAGGCCGCGCGCCGGGCCGGAATCAAGCCGATCCTCGGCTGCGAGATCTACTTCGTCGACGATCACGCCGCCGTCGCGGCGCCGGGGCAGCGCCTCGAGCACAACCACCTGACGCTGCTGGCGCGCAACGACACCGGCTACCGCAACCTCGTCCGGCTGTCCTCGCTCGGCTTCCTCGAAGGACTGCAGCGCGGCAAGCCGACGGTCGACATGGAGCAGATCGCGGCGCACGGCGAAGGCGTGATCGCGCTCACCGGCTGCCTCGCCTCGCGCCTTTGCACGCGGATCGCCGACGGGCGGATCGAGGAGGGGCGCGAGCACGTCGACCGCCTGATCAGCGCGCTCGGCGCCGACAACGTCTATTTCGAGCTCCAGAAGAACGGCCTCGCGCAGCAGGAGCGCTGCAACGAGGTGATCGCGCGGATGGCGGGCGAGATGGGCTGCACGCTGGTCGGCACCGCCGACGTCCACTACCTGCGCCGCGAGGACTACGACAACCACGCGGCGCTGCTGTGCGTGCAGACGAAGAGCACGCTCGCGGAGCCGAAGATCCGCTTCGAGACCAACGAGTTCTACCTCAAGGCCTCAGCCGAGATGGCCAACTCGTTCGCCGAGTGGCCGCAGGCGATCGCTGCGACGGTCGAGATCGCCGAGCGCTGCGAGGTCGAGCTCGAGCTCGACCGCCAGCTGATCCCGGCCTACCCCGTCCCGGACGGGGAGAGCGACCGCAGCTACCTGCGCAAGCTCGTCGAGGCGGGGCTGCGCGAGCGCTACGGCGACCCGCCGCCGGCGCGGATGGTCGAGCGGATGGAGTCGGAGCTGGCCGTCATCGACCGGATGGGCTTCAACGCCTACTTCCTGATCGTCTGGGACTTCGTGCACTTCGCGAAGACCAACGGCATCGCGGTCGGACCGGGGCGCGGCTCCGCGGCCGGCTCGATCGTCGCCTACAGCCTGCGCATCACCGACGTCGACCCGATCGCCTACGACCTGCTGTTCGAGCGCTTCCTCAATCCCGAGCGCGTCTCGATGCCGGACATCGACATCGACTTCTCGGTGCGCGGCCGCGAGCGCGTGCTGCGCTACGTGATCGAGAAGTACGGCCGCGAGTGCGTCGCGCAGATCGTCACGTTCGGCAAGATGGCGCCGCGCCAGGCGACACGCGACGCGGCTCGCGTGCTCGGCCACGACTACGGGGTCGGCGACCGTCTCGCGAAGCTGATCCCCGACCCCCAGCAGGGCCGGGCGCCGTCGTTTGAGGAGTGCCTGGCGGATGGAGAGCCGCTCCGCGCCGCCTGCGACGAGGACCCGACCGCGCGCATGATCGTCGAGACCGCGCGCGGCCTCGAGGGGGTCGTGCGCAACTCCTCGATCCACGCCGCGGCGGTCGTGATCGCCGACCGCCCGCTGACCGACATCGTGCCGCTCCAGCTCGCCGACGCCGGCCTGGATGAGAACGGCGATCGCCAGTACCGCACGGTCACGCAGTTCTCGATGAAGCCGATCGAGAAGATCGGCCTGCTCAAGATGGACTTCCTCGGGCTTCGCAACCTCGACGTGATCGAGGACGCGCTCGACATCATCGAGCGCTCGGCGGGCGTTCGCCCGGACATGGCGACGCTGCCGCTCGATGACCCGCCAACCTACGAGATGCTGACCCGCGGCGAGAGCGTCGGCGTGTTCCAGTTCGAGTCCGATGGCATGCGCGAGGCGCTCAAGCGCGTCCGCCCGGACCGCTTCGACGACCTCGTCGCGCTCAACGCGCTGTACCGGCCCGGGGCGCTTGATCAGATCCCGACCTACGCGCGCGGCAAGCACAACCCGGAGCTCGTCAGCTACCCCGACGAGCGGTTGCGCCCGATCCTCGCGCCGACGATGGGCGTGATCCTCTATCAGGAGCAGGCGATGCGGATCGCCACCGAGATCGCAGGATTCTCTGGCGCGAAGGCCGACGACCTGCGCAAGGCGATCGGCAAGAAGGACCGCGCCGCGATGGCCGAGCTCAAGCCGGAGTTCGTCGCCGGGGCGCGCGCGAGCGGCACGACCGACGCCGTGATCGAGTTCCTGTGGTCGACGAACGAGAAGTCCGCCGACTACTCCTTCAACCGCAGCCACGCCGCCTGCTACGGGCTGATCTCCTACCGCACCGCGTGGCTGAAGGCGAACCACCCGGCCGAGTACATGGCCGCGCTGATCTCCTCGGTCATGTCGACCAAGGACCGCGTCCCGTTCTTCGTCGCCCGCTGCGAGGACATGGGCATCGAGATCCTGCCGCCCGACGTGAACCTCTCAGGCCACGAGTTCGCGGTCGTCGAGGGCAACATCCGCTTCGGCCTCGACGCCGTCAAGGGCGTCGGCTACCAGGCGGTCGAGGCGATCATCCGCGCTCGCCAGGAGGGCGGCTCGTTCGTCTCGCTTTGGGATTTCTGCGAGCGCGTCGACGGCCGGGCCGTCAACAAGAAGGCGATCGAGGCGCTGATCAAGTGCGGGGCGCTCGGCTCGACCGGCGCGACGCGGCGGGGAATGCTCGAGGTGCTCGAGCAGGCGCAGGGGGCCGGCCAGAAGCTGCAGCAGGACGCGCTGATCGGCCAGGGGTCGATCTTCGACCTCGGCGCGCTCGAGGACTCAGCGAGCGGCAAGGGCGCGGCGATCCGTCCGCCGATCCCAACCACCGAGTTCGACCAGAACGAGCTGCTCAGCGTCGAGAAGGAGGCGATCGGGCTGTTCATCTCGGCCCATCCCCTGAAGGCGGTGCGCGAGGCGCTCGCGCTGGCCGTCGATTGCCCGCTGGCGTCGATCTCCGAGCGTCCCGACCGCGATTCGGTGACGATCGGCGGGATCATCACCGCGGCGCGCAAGATCCGCACGCGCGCCGGCGCCGACATGATGTTCGCGACGCTCGACGACCTCGAGGGCCAGGTCGAGATCATCGTCTTCGGCTCGGCGCTCGAGAAGCTCGAGGGCAGCCTCGCGGTCGATGCGATCGTGACCGTCAAAGGGCGCGTGGATCAGAAGGAGGAGGGCCGCACGACCGTGGTCGCGCAGTCGGTCGAGCCCTTTCGCCCGGACGCCGAGGAGATCGCCCGCGCGCGTGCCGTGACGCTCGAGGCCGCCAGGCCCAAGCCGGTCTGCATCCGCCTCGGCGACGACCGCCGCTTCGCGGACACGATCGCCGACCTCAAGAGCGTGCTCGTCAACTTCCCGGGGCGCTCGGAGGTCGTGATCGAGCTCTCCGATGAGCGCCGGGTGCGCCTCGGCAGCGACTTCCGCGTCGAGCCGAGCCCGGGCCTGCGCGCCGAGCTCGAGCATCTGCTGGGAAGCCCCGCGCGACTCGTGGCCTAGGCCGACAAGGCCGCCCGCCCGGGCCGAGAAGGCCGCCCGCCCGCCCAAGGCCGGCAGGCCCGCCCGTTAGGCCGCGAGGCCGCCCGTCAAGCAGAGAAGGCGCGGAGCCGTCGCAGTCGGCCCCACGCCAGCCCTGTGGTCGTGTGAACAGCCTTTGTTTCCTTGGCGGCCTCCATGCCGCCCCATCGCAGGTCAACCTAGAACGCGCCGCGGGCGCGGCCAATACATCAAAGGGGGCGAATCGCCCACCCCTTCAGCGCGCGATGAGTCCCTTCACGAGCGCGACCTCCTCGGCGCTGGGGCCCGAGCGGTCGGGGCCCGGCGTCTCGAGCACGCAGCTGAGGCCGCCGAAGCGCGGCTCGTTGACGAACGCGCGCGCGCCATCGAGGCCGAGCTCGCCCTCGCCGACGTTGGCGTGGCGGTCGCGGTTCGAGCCGAGCGGGTTGACGGAGTCGTTGAGGTGCAGCGAGCCAAGGCGCGCGCCGCCGACGAGCCGCTCGAACTGATCGACCACCCCGGCGAGCTGCTGGGGCGTGCGGATCTCATAGCCCGATGCGAGCAGGTGGCAGGAGTCCAGACAGACCCCGAGGCGCTCCGAGGCGCCGCCGGCTTCGAGCATCGTCGCGAGCTCCTCGAAGGAGCGCCCGAGCGTCCCGCCCGTCCCGGCCGTGTTCTCGAGGTGAAGCGGGCAGCGCTCCGACTCGGCGAGCGCCTCGGCGTACAGCGCTCCCGCGCGCGCGATCGCCGGCGCGACCGGACCGGCCTTCGCCGACCCGCCGTGCACGACGACGGCCGTCGCGCCGATCGCGTCCCCGAGCCGCAGCGAGTGGACCAGCGAGGCGAGCGACTTCGCCCGGATCTCCGGGTCGTCGCTGGCGCAGTTGACGAGGTAGACGGCGTGGATCAGGACGCCGCCGATCGCGCTGGCGGCGAACGCTTCGCGGAAGCGCGCCAAGTCCTCCTCGCCGTAGGCGGTCGGGCGCCAGGCGCGCGGGGACTGGTTGAAGATCTGGATCGAGTCGGCGCCGAGCGCCTCGCCGCGCTCGATCGCGCGATGGAGCCCGCCGGCGGGAGAGACGTGGGCGCCCACTAGCATCCGCCACGCCCCATGAGAGTTCGATTCGCTCCTTCCCCGACCGGCTCGCTGCACATCGGCGGAGCCCGCACGGCGTTATTCAACTGGTTGCTCGCGCGCGGCGCCGGGGGGCGCTTCGTGCTGCGGATCGAAGATACCGATCTGAAGCGCTCGACCGCCGAGAACGTCGAGCAGATCCTCGACGCGCTGCGCTGGCTGGAGCTCGATTGGGACGAGGGCCCGGTCTTTCAGAGCTCACTCGAGGAGCGCCACCGCGAAGCGGTCAAGACGCTGCTCGAGGGCGGTCGCGCCTACCGCAGCAACGCGACCGCCGAGGACGTCGCAGCCTTCAAGCGCCGCCACGGCGACGACCGCGGCTTTCGCGGCGAGGACGAGGGGGAGGGGGCGATCCGGCTGCGCGTCCCAGACGACGGCGACACGGCGTTTGAGGACCTCGTCGTCGGCGAGGTCCGCTCGCCGAACCGCGCGATGGACGACCTCGTGGTCGCCCGCGCGGACGGTACGCCGCTCTACAACCTCGCCGTGGCGGTCGATGACCTCGACCTCGAGATCACGCACGTGATCCGCGGCAACGACCATCTCACCAACACCGCCAAGCAGCTGCTGATCATCGAGGCCCTCGGCGCGACGGCGCCGCGCTACGCCCACCTGCCGCTGCTGCACGGACCCGACGGAAAGAAGCTCTCCAAGCGGCACGGCGCCGCCTCCGTCCAGGAGCTGCGCGCCGCGGGCTACCTTCCGGCGGCGGTCCGCAACTACCTCGCGCTGCTCGGCTGGGGGGCGGGCGACGACGAGACGATCCTGTCGACTCAGGAGCTGATCCGCCGTTTCGACATCGCGCGCGTGCAGCGCAACCCGGCGCAGTTCGACGAGCAGAAGCTGCGCTGGATGAACGGCCGCTACATGCGCGAGCTGAGCCTCGAGGAGCTGACGGCCGCGCTTGCCGACTTCTACGGGCGCGACGACCTCGGCCCGGCGGCGGCGATCAGCGCCGAGAAGCTGCAGACGCTCGCCGAGTTCTGGCCGCTGTGCGGCTTCATCTACGACGGGCCGGTCGATGATCCCGCCGCGCGCGAGCGCTGGCTGGGCGCGGAGGGGCGCGAGGTGCTCGTCGAGATCCGCGACGCGCTGGCGTCCATGGAGCCGTTTGACGAGCCGAGCATCGAGGCGGCGCTCGGCGCGGTCGTGGAGCGGCGCGGACTCAAGCCCCGCGACGTCTACCAGCCGCTGCGCGTCGCGCTCGCCGGCCGCCCGGTGTCTCCGGGGATCTTCGAGACCGTCGCCGTCCTCGGCCGCGACGCCGTGCTCGCGCGCATCCAGGCGGCGCTCAATCTCTGAGCGGCGCCTGCCGATACCTCTCTACAACGACGCGCGGTACGGAAGCCGCGTGTAACCCCCGCACGAGAACGGATCACGCGCAGCATGTCAGCCAACCCACCCCTGCCCGCCGCCGCAGCGGCCGCCGCCGTCCCGGCAGGTCCGCTTGACGGAATACGCAACGGCGAAGGCCACGGCCGCCGCCTGACGGCCGCGTTCGAGGCGCTCGAGGGGTTCCCGGCGCTGGCCGAGTCGCGCAACCGGCTGCTCGCGCTCGTCGGCGGCCACCGCGTTCCGATCGCCGAGGTCGTCGAGGCTGTCGAGTCCGACATCGCCCTCGTCGTCGCAGTGATGCGCCTCGCCAACGACCTCCCCACGCGGGGCACCGCGAAGGTCGAGAACATCGTCGACGCCGTGCGGGTGCTGAGCCCGGAGGCGGTCCAACAGCTCGCCGAGCGCGTCAGAACCTTCGACTTCTTCGAGCGAAGCGCTGTCTGGGACTCGATGCCCGACCGCTTCCGCCTCCACGCCCTCGCGACGCGAGCGGCCGCCGACCTGCTCGCCAGCGAGATCGGCTACCCCGACCGCGACCGGCTGATCGTCGCCGCACTGCTTCACGACGTCGGCAAGCTCGTGCTGATGCACGCCTACCCCGGCTACCCCGAATCGGTCCATCGCGACGCGCGCACCCCCGAGGAGCGGATCAACCGCGAGCGGCGCGAGCTCGGCGTCGACCATGCCGTCGTCGGGGGCGTCCTCGCGCGCCGCTGGGGCCTGCCGAAGTCGATCGCCACCTCGATCGAGCGCCACCACTCCGATGAGATCGACGGCGACGCGGCGCTCGTCCGCCTCGCCGACATCCTCGCCCACTACGCGCACGGGGCGCCGGTGTCCCCGGCCGACATGCTGCGCGTCGCCCGCACGGCGGGCGTCGGCTCGAGCGAGCTGCGCGCGGTCCTGTTCGCGCTGCCACAGGCCTCTGGCGTCGGCAAGCGCCGCGTCGTCGAGGCGTGCCCGCTGTCGGCCCGTGAGCGCGACGTGCTGCGGCTTCTGGCCGAGGGCAAGGTCTACAAGCAGATCGCCGGCGAGCTGACCCTCTCGACGAGCACGGTCCGCACCCACCTGCACAACGTCTACGGCAAGCTCGGCGCCGTCGATCGCGCGCAGGCGGTTCTCATCGCCACAGAGCACGGCTGGCTGTAGCTGACGCTACGATCGGAGCCGCGTGCTCTCGATCACGACGAAGTCGCCGTACGCGATCGCCGCTCTGGCCGAGCTCGGACGCACCACCGACGACACGCCGGTGCCGATCGGCGAGCTGGCTCGCCGGCGCGAGATCCCGGTGCAGTTCCTCGAGCAGCTGTTCGCGGTCCTGCGTCGCGCGGGGCTGCTTCGCTCCTACCGCGGCGTGAAGGGCGGCTACACATTCGGGCGGGCACCGGAGACGATCTCGGTGCTCGAGGTCGTCGAGCTGCTCGACGGAAGCGTCGGAGCCGGTGCGACGGGAGTCTTCGCCGAGGCCGCCGAGGCGGCGCGCGCCGTGCTGGGGGCGACGACGATCGCCGAGGTGATCGAGCGCGAGGCCGGCGACCGCGGCGTCATGTACTACATCTGAGGCACCTGAGGGCGACGACGACGCGCCCCGCTGCACGGGCGCTTCCGCGCGCATCTGAAACTCGCGCTGCAGACACATCGCGTTCGCGCCGATGAAGCGCTTTGTGAGCACCGCCTCGGCAGTGCACCACCGCAGCGGATCACTCCCACCCGCGTTGCAACGGCTGGCGTTCGTGGCGTTGCTCGTTCTGGCCACGACCGTGCACCGCACCTGGCTCGCGGTGTTTCCGCAGCTGTTCGACCCCTGGTCGATGCTGCCGTTCGGCTTCCTCGTGCTGGTCGTCCTCGTCGACGTTCGCCATCCGCTCAGGCTCGCCCACCTCGACCTGCTGGCGATGCTCTCGCTCGTCCTCGGGATGGCCTACGGCGGCGCCGCCCGCCCGTGGGCGACGCTCCTGATCTATCCGCAGCTCGGCTACCTCGCGCTGCGGATGATCGCGCTAGCGCGCACTCGCCGGGCGCCCGCAGCGCTGCGCTCCCAGATACCCCGCAACTGGCTCGCGCTCGGGCTGCTCGTGCTGATCGGCGTCCACATCGCCTGGGAGGTCCCGCCCGCGACCTACATGGACATCGCCTCCGACAGCGTGCGCGGTGCGCTTCGCATCGTCCATGGGCAGTCGCTCTACGCCGGCGCCGCCGGGACCGCGACGTACGGACCGACCAACTTCCTCGCCTACGTCCCGTTCGCCACGGCGATCTCGAGCGGCGCGGTGGCCTCGCGGCTGGCGACGATCTGCTTCACGATGATCACCGCCGCGCTGCTGTTCGTTCTCGGCCGGCGCGAGCGCGGCGTCGACACCGGGCTGCTGCTCGCGTACCTGTGGCTGGCACTGCCGTTCACGCTCTACGAGGACGCGACGGGCCTCAACGACTCACTCGTCGCAGCGTGTCTCGTCGCGACGCTGCTGTGTCTGCGCCGGCCGGCGCGCCTTGGCGCGGCGGCCGCCGTGTCGGGCTTCACGAAGCTCGCGCCGCTGGCGATCGTCCCGCTGCTCGCGATGCGGCGCGGACGCCGCGACTTCGCGACGTTCTCGCTCGCCTTCGCGCTCACGACCGCCGTTCTGTTCGTTCCCGCGCTCGATCACTCGAGCATCTCCGCGTTCGTCTCGCAGTCGTTTGGCTACCAGTCGACGCGGGTCGCTGAGAACTCGATCTGGGCGGCGCTGTCGCTGTCGTGGTCACACCACGCGCACTGGCTGATCGTCCTCTCGGGGGTTCTCCAGGCGCTGACGCTCGGCACGGCGGTCGCGGCCGCGCTGATGCTGCCGCGACTTCACCTCCGCGACGACCTCGCGGGCACCGCGGCGGCGTCCGCCGGGATCGTGCTGTTGCTCGAGCTGAGCCTGTCGAGCTTCGCCTACAGCTACATCCTGTGGTTCGCGCCGCTCGTTCTCGTCGCGCTCGTGCTCGGCGCGGCTGGCGACGCGTCGCGCGCGAACGACGCGGCGGCCGTGGCGACCGACCGCCGGCGCGGCAGCGGTCGCCGATCCGAGCCCATCACGGCGTGATTCGCGGCGGCTCGCAACGCCCCTACTCCAGGCGGAAGCCGATCTTCGTCTCGACCTGGAAGTGCTCGACCTCGCCGTCGACGACGTGGCCGCGAATGTTCTGGACCTCGACCCATTCGACGTTGCGAAGCGTCTCGGACGCCTTCGACACCGCGTTTCGCACGCCGTCGGCGATGCTCACCGTCGAGCTCCCGACGACTTGGACGACCTTGTAGACGTTGTCCGGCATACCAGCCTCCTGACACTCGAGAGCGAATCCGATCGACGGCGTCCTACCCGCTGCGTGGCGCCGTCATCCGTTCAGACAGCCGTGCTCCTCGCTGAGGATCGGCCCCTTGACCGCGGCGAACTTGCCGGCCTGAACCTGGATCGCGCTGTTGATCGCGCGTAGGGCGATCGTGATCTGGCCGGCCTTGGTCGTGCTGTGCGTCGCGCCCGCCGACAGCGCCTTGGGGATCAACGGCGGGTACTTCGCCGCGTCCTCGAGCGCCAGGCCGAGATAGGTGAACGCGTGACCGACGTTGACCGCGAACTTCGCGCACGCTGAAGGCACCGCTGCCGTCACGGCGTGGGCCTGCGACGGAGCGAGCGGCGCGGCCAGCTCGCCAACGCCGATTCCGAGCGCGCCGGTCGCCAGCAGCGACGTCGCGAAGGCCCGCCGCGAGATGACGAACGTCCCTGCCATATCGATCCACCCCCTGCTCGATGTTTGCCCCGGCCCCGACGGCCAGCGCGCCTGTGGACGCTAGCGGACGCGCGCGGCGCTAGATTGGCGCCGGAGTGCGAGAGGTCTCGACCGACATCACGAGGTGCATCGGCGGGACGCCGCTCGTCAGGCTGAGCCGCCTCGCACCCGACGTCGAGCTCTACGGCAAGCTCGAGACCGTCAACCCCGGCGGCAGCGTCAAGGACCGCATCGGCCTGGCGATGATCGAGGCCGCCGAGGCGGCCGGCGAGATCGAGCCCGGCCGCACGACGATCGTCGAGGCCACCAGCGGCAACACGGGCATCGCGCTCGCGCTCGTCTGCGCCGCCAAGGGCTACGAGCTGATCCTGACGCTGCCGCAGGGCATGAGCCGCGAGCGCACGTCGATGCTTCGCCAGTACGGGGCGCGCGTCGAGTTGATCGAGTCGATGGGCGGGATGAGCGAGGCCGTCGACGCGGCGCGTGCGCTGGCGCGCGACGCCGACGTGTTCCTGCCCGACCAGTTCTCCAACCCCGCAAACCCCGAGGTCCATCGGCGCACGACCGGCCCCGAGATCGCCGACTCCCTGGACGGGCGGATCGACGTCTTCGTCGCCGGCGTCGGCACGGGCGGAACGATCACCGGCGCCGGCGAGGTCCTGCGCGAGCGAAACCCGGCCTGCCGGATCGTCGCCGTCGAGCCCGCCGCCTCCGCGGTGCTGAGCGGCGGCGCTCCCGGACCGCACCGCATCCAGGGCATCGGCGCCGGCTTCGTCCCGGCCGTGCTCAACCGTGAGCTGCTCGACGAGGTGATCGCCGTCTCGGACGAGATGGCGATCGAGCTGGCGCGCCGCGCGGCACGCGAGGAGGGGATCCTCGCCGGGATCTCCTGCGGCGCCGCGCTCGCCGGCGCGCTGGCGGTCGCGCAGCGCGAGGAGTTCGCCGGCAAGCGGATCGTGGTGATCCTGCCGGACTCCGGCGAGCGCTACATGTCGGTCCCCTTCTTCGCCCCGTAGGTGGGAGCCGGGTCCGGCGCTACGCTTTTGACATGCAACGGCCCCCGTCGCTGGCGCGCCTCGCACACGACGTGCGCCGCGACATCGCGGCCGCTCGCGAGCGCGACCCCTCCGCGGCGGGTATCGGGACGCTCGGCATGCTCGCCGCCTGGCCGGGCGTCCAGGCCGTCCTCGCCCACCGCGTCGCCCACGCCCTCCACCACGCCGGAGTGCCGCTGCTGCCGCGCGCGATCGCCTTCGCGGCGCGCGCGCTGACGGGGATCGAGATCCACCACGCGGCGCAGATCGGCGAGGGGTTGTTCATCGACCACGGGTCCGGTGTGGTGATCGGGGAGACGGCTAGCATCGGCGACGACGTGACGCTCTACCAGGGAGTCACGCTCGGCGGCACCGGCTTCGAGACCGGCAAGCGCCACCCGACGGTTCAGGACAACGTGACGATCGGCTCCGGCGCGAAGCTGCTCGGCCCGATCGAGATCGGCCACGGCGCGAAGATCGGCGCCAACAGCGTCGTCGTCCGCGACGTTCCGCCGAACTCGACCGTCGTCGGCGTGCCGGGCCACCCGGTCCGCGTCGACGGCCGCCGCGTCGAGGGCCCGGACACGGACTGGATCCACCTCCCGGACCCGATCGCCGACGCCATCCGCGGCCTCTCCGGGCGCGTCGCCGAGCTCGAGCGGATGGTGGTCGAGCTGGGCGGCACCCCGCCCGCCCACGACCCCGAGAACGTCCACCTGCTGCGCCCCGTGCAGGGGCGAAACCCAGCCGGCGGGTAAGCCTCGGCGCATACCGCGCGCGGGGCAAATGTGCAGCGAGGCCCCGGTCGGTGCACACCCCGTGCGGGGCACATGTGCACCGACCCGCCGGAGGGCGCATACCCCGTGCGGGGCACATGTGCGCCCTCCGGATCGGATCAGTAGTAGACGCAGCGGCAGCGGTGGCGCGGCCGCGCCTTGTAATCCGCCGCCTGGCCGCGGTTCCAAAGCCAGTTGTCGAGCACGCGCGGCGCGACCGCGAGGCGCTCTGACAGCAGCTCGCAGGCGTGCACCGCGCAGGCGCGGATCTCCTGCTCCTGCGGGCCGGCCCGCAGCAGGCGTCCGGCGTCGATGTGGGCCGCCAGGCGCTCGTCGTAGATGAGCACGCCCTCGCAGCGCAGGACGTGCGGCACGAGGTTGTCGGCGAAGATCGTCAGGCGGTCGAGGTCTGAGAACTCGGCGACGGCGGCGAGCGCCAGGTTGGCCGGCGCGATCTGCGCGCGCTTGTAGAACCCGCGGTCGGCGTAGAGCGCCATCCCCTCCGCAAGCGACGCCGCAAAGCGCTCTGCGGAGCCGCCGGCTGCGGCGATCGCGTCGAGGACGCTGCGCTCGCCGAGCCAGCGGCCGAGCGAGCGCAGCGCCTGGGCGTAGAGCGCCATCAGCTCGTGGTCGCGAGCCTGGCCGAGCGCCGCCGCGACCGTGGCGGTGTCGAGCGCGCGCAGCTGCGCGTTGCTCCAGGGGCCCGCTGCGGCGAACCGCTCGCGCAGCGCGGCGGCGATGCTCGTGTAGCCGGACATCCCGGGGCGCTTTGCAAGCGTCGGAAACCAGCCCGAGCCGAAGTTGATCGTGTCGAGCGTCAGCAGGTGGCGCGCGACGTCCTCACGCTCGCCGTCGATCGCCTCGGGCTCGCTCGCGCGCGGCGTCCCGTCGAGCCGTTCGAGCGCGGCGCGGTCGATCCGCACCGAGCGGGCCGAGGCGGCGACCGCGGCGCAGTGCCGGCGCACCTCGTCGCAGAGCACGAGCAGAGGCTAGCCGCCGGCGCAACTATCCTCACTTGATGGCCGAGCACAGCATCGCCGACCAGCGGATCGACGCGCTCCTCGACGGCCTCAACCCGGCCCAGCGGGAGGCCGTCGTGCACGACGAGGGGCCGCTGCTGATCCTGGCCGGCGCGGGGTCCGGCAAGACGCGCGTGCTCACCCACCGCATCGCCTATCTCGTCCACAGCCGCCAGGCGCGCGCCGATGAGCTGCTCGCGATCACCTTCACCAACAAGGCCGCGCTGCAGATGCGCGAGCGCGTCGAGCTGCTGCTCGGGCGAAGCACGCGCGGGATGTGGGTGCTGACGTTCCACTCGGCGTGCACGCGGATGCTGCGCGCCAACGCCGAGCGGCTCGGCTACACGCGCCAGTTCACGATCTACGACCAGGCCGACGCGCGGCGGCTCGTCAAGCAGTCGCTCGACTTCGTCGGCGCGGACCCCAAGCGCTTCCCGGCGGCCGCGGTCCACAACCAGATCTCTGACGCCAAGAACCGCCTGCGCGACGCCGCCGAGTACCGCTCGATGGTCGACTCCTACTTCGAGCAGACCGTCGCCGAGGCCTACGAACGCTACGAGCGCGAGCTGGTGCGCTTCAACGCGATGGACTTCGACGACCTGCTCGGGAGGGCGGTGAACCTGCTCGAGCTGTTTCCCGAGGTCCGCGAGCGCTACCAGCAGGCCTTCCAGCACATCCTGGTCGACGAGTACCAGGACACGAACCAGGCCCAGTACCGCTGGCTGACGCTGCTGTGCGACGCGCGGCGCAACCTCGCCGTCGTCGGCGACGACGCCCAGTCGATCTACGGCTTCCGCGGCGCCGACATCCGCAACATCCTCGACTTCAGCCAGGACTTCCCGGACGCCCACGTCGTCAAGCTCGAGCAGAACTACCGCTCGACGCAGACGATCCTCTCGGCCGCCAACGCCGTGATCTCCAACAATCGCGAGCAGGTCGCCAAGCAGCTCTGGACCGACGTCGGCGAGGGCGACCCGATCAAGGTGCGGATGCTGGCCGACGAGCACGCCGAGGCGCGCTACGTCCTCGGCGCGATCGAGGGCCTGCTCGACGAGGGCGTGTCGCGTTCCGACGTCGCCGTCTTCTACCGAACCAACGCCCAGTCGCGGGTGCTCGAGGACGCGCTCGTGCGCGCCGAGGTCCCCTACCAGGTGATCGGCGGCACGAAGTTCTACGAGCGCGCCGAGATCAAGGACGCGATCGCCTACCTGTCGCTGCTCTCGAACCCCGCCGAGGTGATCAGCTTCACCCGCATCGCCAACAGCCCGCGCCGCGGGCTCGGCCAGACGTCGCTGTCGCGCGTGATCGCGCACGCCTCGACGATCGACGCGCCCGTCTGGGAGGTCGCCGCGGCTCCCGAGCGCGTGCCCGGGCTCGGGCGCGCGGCGATCAGCGCGCTCGGGCGCTTCATGGCGACGATGGAGGAGCTGCGCGCGATCGCCCGCTCGGGCGCACCGGTCGCCGAGCTGCTCGAGGCGGTGCTGTCGCGCTCCGGCTACCTCGACGCGCTCGACGCCGAGCGGACCTTCGAGGCGCAGGGGCGGATCGAGAACCTCGAGGAGCTCGTCGGCGTCGCCAAGGAGTTCGACTCAGGCGACGAGGAGGGCGGCCTCGACAACTTCCTCGCCGAGATCGCGCTGATCAGCGACGCCGACACGCGCCGCGACGACCGCGGCCAGGTGACGCTGATGACGCTCCACAACGCCAAGGGGCTCGAGTACCCGATCGTCTTCATCATCGGCTGCGAGGAGGGCGTCTTCCCGCACTCGCGCTCGCTGGATGAGGGGTCGCTGGAGGAGGAGCGCCGCCTCTGCTACGTCGGCATCACCCGCGCGATGCGCGACCTGACGCTCACCTATGCGCGCCGCCGAGCCCTGTTCGGGGCCGAGCATTTCGGTCTGCGGAGCCGTTTTCTCGATGAGATCCCGGCGTCGCTGACCGACTCAAGCGACGACCCGCTGGCCTCCGGGCCGGGCCGGATCACCGCCTCGCGTGCCGGCGGGAACGAAGGCCCCGCGGGCATCTGGGCGGCGGCCGCGGGCTCGGGCGGCGGCCGGGCGCGGGGCGTCGAATACCGGATCGGCGATGATGTGACGCATGCGGCGTTCGGCGAGGGCGTGGTGATCGGCGTGGAGCGCGACGGGATCGTGATCGTCCGCTTCGCCTCCGACCGCTCGGAGCGCAGGCTGCTCGCCGATGTCGCGCCGGTGACGCGCCGGTGAGCGCAAGGCTGATCGACGGCAAGGCCGTCGCCGCGGCGCTGCGGAGCAGTCTTGCGAAGGATGTGAAGGAGTTCGCGGAGCGACACGGCCGCCCGCCGGGCCTGGCGACCGTGCTCGTCGGCGAGGACCCCGCGAGCGCCGTCTACGTGGGGTCCAAGCAGCGCCAGTGCGAGGAGATCGGGATGCGCTCGTTCGGCGTCACGCTCGGCGCCGACGCGAGCGAGGAGGAGGTGGCCGGCGAGGTGCGGCGGCTGAACGCCGACGACGCAGTCAACGGCATCATCGTCCAGCTGCCGTTGCCCGGCCGCCTTGACGGCGTCAAGCTGACCGGCCTCGTCGACGTCGCCAAGGACGTCGACGGGCTGACGGCGCAATCGGCGGGCCTGCTCGCGCTCGGGCGGCCGGGGCTTCGCCCCTGCACGCCGAGCGGCGTGATGCTCCTGCTCGAGAGCGAGGACGTCGCCCTCGAGGGCGCCGAGTGCGTCGTGATCGGGCGCTCGAACCTGTTCGGCAAGCCGATGGCCCAGCTGCTGCTCGCCGCGAACGCGACCGTCACGACCTGTCACTCGCGAACGCGCGACCTCGGCGCGGTCTGCCGGCGCGCGGACGTCCTGATCGCCGCCGTCGGCCAGCCGCGGATGGTCGCCGGCGACTGGGTCAAGGAGGGCGCGGTCGTGATCGACGTCGGCGTGAATCGCCTCGAGAGTGGGCTCGTCGGCGATGTCGACTTCGAGGCGGCGAGCGAGCGTGCGGCGGCGATCACGCCGGTTCCCGGCGGCGTCGGGCCGATGACGATCGCCTGCCTGCTTCGCAACACGATGATCGCCGCGCGGGCCGCAGCCGAGGGCGCAGAGCTCTGAGCACGGCGGCCGCGACGGCGGAAGGCGGCGCCGACCGCCGGCGCTGGTACGCGCTGGTCGTCGTCTGCCTGGCGATGCTGATGAACACCCTCGACGCGACGGTCGTCAACGTCGCGCTGCCGAAGATCCAGCACGACCTGAACTTCACCCAGGCCGGCCTGGCCTGGGTGATCGACGCCTACCTCGTCGCCTTCGCGGGGTTCCTGCTGATGGCGGGACGGCTCGGCGACCTCGTCGGCAGGAAGAAGGTCTTCCTCGGCGGCCTGGCCGGCTTCACCGCCTCCTCGGCGGTCTGCGGGCTGGCGAACGACCAGACGCTGCTGATCGTCGCGCGCTTCGTTCAGGGCGCGACCGGCGCGCTGTCGACGTCGGTGATCCTCGCGATCATCGCGACCGAGTTCCGCGATCCCCACGAGCGGGCGCGGGCGATGAGCGCCTACATCTTCGTCGCCGTCGGCGGCGGGTCGGTCGGCCTGCTGGCCGGCGGCGTCATCACCGAGGCGCTCAACTGGCACTGGATCTTCTTCATCAACCTGCCGATCGGCGTCGTCGCGTTGGCGCTCGGAGCGCTGCTGGTGCCCGAGAACAAGGGGCTCGGGTTCAGGGAGGGGATCGACGTCGCCGGCTCGGTGCTGGTGACGGCGGGCCTGCTGGCCGCGATCTATGCGGTCGTCAAGTCGAGCGATTACGGCTGGGGGTCGGCGCGGACACTCGGCGTGCTGGCCGGCGCCGTCGTGCTGCTGGCGGGCTTCGTCGCGCTCGAGGCGCGCGTTCGCAAGCCGATCATGCCGCTTCGCGTCTTCCGCGTACCGGGCCTTGCGAGCTCGAGCGTCGTGCGCAGCTTCCTGTTCGTCGGGATGTTCGGCTGTTTCTTCATCGGCACCCTCTACCTCGAGCACGTGCTGCGTTACAGCGCGCTTCAGACCGGCTTCGCGTTCATGCCGATGACGCTGATCATCGCCTTCTTCTCCTCGGGGGTCACGGCCAACCTCGTCCGCCGCTTCGGCCCCTGGCGGGTGCTTCTGCCGGCGATGCTGGCGATCATCGCGGGGCTTCTGCTGCTGGCGCAGGCGGGTGTGCACGCGGGCTATTTCCCGCTGTTGCTGATCGCGCTGCTGCTGATGGGGGCGGGGATGGGAACCGGCTCGGTGCCGCTGCTGACGCTGGCGATGTCCGATGTGCCGCCCGCCGACGCGGGCCTTGCTTCGGGGATCGTCAACGTCTCCCAGCAGGTTGCCGGCGCGGCCGGTGTCGCGGTGCTCGGCACCGTCGCGACCGACCACACGCGCTCGCTGCTCGCGCATGGGACGGGGCTCCCGGCGGCCCTGACGGCGGGCTACCACGTGGCGTTCCTCGTCGGCGCCGGGTGGGTGGCCGTCGGCGTGCTGGCGGCGATCGCGCTCGTGCGACCGTCGCGGCGATCGGCGCGACGGCTCGCCCCCAGCGCCAGGACCCAGGGGTAGGCTTCGCGGCGTGCAGATCGACGCACGCAGGATGCGCCCGGCCGAGGTCTCGGCGCTGATCGGCGGCGTACTGCTCGCCGTGGCGCTGTTCGAGCCGTGGTTTCAGTTCGCGGCGGGGCGCCAGGACGCCTGGAACGCGGTGACCGCCGCGGCGATCATCGCCGCGCTCGCCGCGGCGGGCGCGCTGACGCTCGGCTGGCTGACCGTCACGCAGCGCTCGCCCAGCGCGCCGCTTGCGGCCGCCGTGCTGACGTCCGTGGTCGCGCTGGTCGCGGTCGTCGTGATCGCCGTCGACGCCGCGTCGCCGCCGGCGGGCGCCGTCGAGCGGTGCTTCGGCCTCTGGCTCGGCCTGGCGGGCGCGATCATCGTGCTGGCGTCGACGTGGTGGTCGGTGCGCGACGAGCGCCCGTTCTGGGGGGTTGCGGTCTAGATGGCTGATCGCGCGGCCCCCGCGCCGTCCGCCTGTGCCCGTCGGGGTAGCGGCGTCCGGCGGCGGCGGATCGCCGCATCGCGGCCGGGTCCGTGGCGCGGCCACCGTCGTCGTCCGCGCCGCGGCCCACGACGCTCGCCAACCACTTGCCGCCCTGTGCCCCGACACGGGGCGCCGGACAGGCCGGCAATGCAAGCAACCATCTGATGGCCAGCATCGAGCCAGACGAGGTCCGCCACGTCGCAAGGCTTGCGCGCCTCGAGTTGAGCGAGGCCGAGGTCGAGCGGATGGCCGAGGAGCTCGCCGGCGTGCTCGGCCACATCGCGACGATCGATCAGCTCGACCTCGACGGGGTCCCGCCGACCTCGCACGTCGTCTCGGTCGAGAACGCGCTCCGTCCCGATGAGCCGCGGCCGTGCCTGCCGCGCGAGCGGGCGCTCGAGAGCGCGCCGCAGGTGGCCGACGACGGCTTCGCCGTCCCGAGCCCGCAGGCATGAGCCACGGCGCCGCCGAGATCGTCGGGCTGAGCGCGGCGAGCGCCGCCGCGGCGGTGCACGCGGGCGATCTCGACGCCGGCGAGCTGTTCGAGGCCTACCGCTCGCGCGCCGCCGCCGATCGGCTGAACGCGTTCGTGTGGGTCGCGGAGCGGGCGCCGGCCGATGCCGGCGCGGGATCCGGCGGCCCGCTCGGCGGGGTGCCGGTCGCGGTCAAGGACCTCTTCTGCACCGAGGGCGTGCCGAGCCAGTCGGGCTCGCGGATCCTCGAGGGCTATCGCCCGCCCTACACGGCCACCGTCGTCAGCCGGCTCGCCGGCGCCGGCGCCCCGCTGCTCGGGAAGACCAACCAGGACGAGTTCGCGATGGGGTCATCGACTGAGAACTCGGGCTTCGGGCCGACGCGCAACCCGTGGGATGACTCGCGCGTCCCCGGCGGCTCATCCGGCGGCAGCGCCGCGGCGGTGGCGGCGCGCCTGGCCCCCTGGGCGATCGGCACCGACACCGGCGGCTCGATCCGCCAGCCGGCCGCGCTGTGCGGGATCGTCGGCCTCAAGCCGACCTACGGCGCCGTCTCGCGCTACGGGATGATCGCGTTCGCCTCCTCGCTTGACCAGGCGGGACCGCTGACGCGCGACGTGACCGACGCGGCGCTGCTGTTCTCGGCGATGACCGGCCCGCGCGACCCGCTCGACTCGACCTCGCTCGACTACCCCGCGTCGCTGCCGCGGCCCTCGCGCCGGGACCTCAGCGGCGTGCGGCTCGGCGTGCCCGCCGAGCTGACGGGCGAGGGGATCGAGCCGGGGGTGCTCGAATCGTTTGAGGCGACGCTCGACCTGGCGCGCGAGCTGGGCGCCGCCGTCGAGCCCTGCGCGCTGCCCCACGCCGGTCATGCGCTCGCCGCCTACTACGTGCTGGCGCCGGCCGAGGCGTCCTCGAACCTCGCGCGCTTCGACGGCGTCCGCTACGGCTACCGCGCGAGCGACTCGAGCGATCTGCTTTCGATGTACACGCGGACCCGTCACGACGGCTTCGGGGCCGAGGTCAAGCGGCGCATCATGCTCGGCACCTACGCCCTCTCGAGTGGTTACTACGACGCCTTCTACGGTCGCGCGCAGCGCGTGCGCACGAAGATCGCGCAGGACTTCGCCGCCGCCTTCGAGCGCTTCGACTTCATCGTCACGCCGACGGCGCCGGGCGTCGCCTTCCCGCTCGGCGCCAAGACGTCCGACCCGCTCGCGATGTACCTCAACGACTTCTGCACGGTGCCGATGTCGCTGGCCGGGATCCCGGCGATCTCGATCCCGAGCGGCCTGGCCGCCTCGCCCGACGGCGACCGCCCGCTACCCGTCGGCTTCCAGCTCGCGGCGCCGCCGTTTCGCGAGGGCGCGCTGCTCGACGCGGCGTTCGCGCTCGAGCAGGCGATCGGCTTCGACGCCTCCGCGGCGGCGGCGGAGGCGTGATGGCCGACCTCGAGGTGGTCATCGGCCTTGAGATCCACGTCCAGCTGGCGACGGCGACGAAGATGTTCTGCTCCTGCGCGCTGAGCTTCGGCGACCCGCCGAACATCCACACCTGCCCGGTCTGCCTCGCGCTGCCCGGCGCGCTCCCGGTCGTCAACGAGCGCGCGATCCACCTCGGGCTGATGATCGGCATGGCGCTCGGCTGCGAGCTCGCTCCGCGCTCGATCTTCCACCGCAAGAACTACTTCTATCCGGACTCGCCGAAGGGCTATCAGATCTCCCAGTACGACGAGCCGCTGTGCCGCGGCGGCGAGCTCGAGGGCGTGCGGATCCACCGCGTGCACCTCGAGGAGGACGCCGCGAAGCTGATCCACCTCGGCTCGAGCGGGCGGATCCACGGCTCGCAGACCTCGGTCGTCGACTTCAACCGCGGCGGGACGCCGCTGGTCGAGATCGTCACCGAGCCCGACCTGCGCTCGGCGGCGGCGGCCCGCGAATGGCTCGAGCTGCTGCGGGCGACGCTGCGCGCGCTGGGCGTCAGCGACGTGAACATGGACGAGGGGTCGCTGCGCGCCGATGCCAACGTGTCGCTTCGTCGCGTCGGAGCCAGCGAGCTCGGGACGAAGGCCGAGCTGAAGAACATGAACTCGTTCCGCTTCCTCGAGCGCGGGATCGCCGCCGAGGTGGAGCGCCAGCGGGCGATCGTCGAGGGTGGCGGCGAGGTCGAGCAGGAGACCCTGCATTTCGACCCCGCGAGCGGGCAGCTGACGCCGCTTCGCTCCAAGGAGGACGCGCAGGACTACCGCTACTTCCCGGAGCCCGACCTCGTCCCGATCGCGATCACCGCCGAGATGCTCGACGCTGCGCGCTCGGCGATGCCGGAGCTCCCGGCGGCACGGGCGCAGCGCTTCGAGAGCGAGTTTGAGATCAGCGGCGACCGAGCGCGCCAGCTCGCCTTCCGAAGCGAGCTCGGCGACTTCTTCGAGCGCGCCGTCGCCGCGGACGGCGGGGCGGCGGCGGTCCACGCGCGGCGGATCGCGGATCTGCTGACCGGCGAGGTGCTCGCGCGGCTCGGCGACTCAGACCCCGCCTCGAGCCGGCTTGAGCCGGCGGCGCTCGCGGCGCTTGCGGGGCTCCTCGCCGACGGCGCGGTGACGGCGACGGCGGCGCGCGAGGTCCTCGACGCGCTGATCGCCGACGGCGGCGACCCTGCCGCGGTGATCGCCGCGCGGAGGCTCGGACGGGTTGCCGACTCCGAGGGGCTCGCCGAGCTCGTCGAGCGCGCGATCGCCGCGGACCCCGACGCGGCCGAACAGGTTCGCGCGGGCAACGCGAAGGCGATCGGCGCCCTGGTCGGGCCGATCATGCGCGAGACGCGCGGGCGCGCCGACGGCGCGGAGCTGCAGCGGCTGATCCGCGAGGCGCTCGGCGTCGGCGGCGATTAGCCCGCCGACAGCGCGGAGGGGCGGCGGCCGCGGATCTTGTCCAGCGGGCCAGCGACCGAAGGCCCGGCGGCGAGGAACATCCGCGCCATGAACACACCCAGCGCCCGTTCCAGATTCCTGCTCCTCCCGCAGGTCGACGAGGCGTCCACGAGGGCCAAGGCGCCGGGAGTCCTACGGCGCTACAGCCTTGCTCGCCTGGCAGTCTCCGCCTCGCCCGCGCGACCCGAGCACCGAGCACACCAGCCCCAGACCCAGCAATAGCGGATGCGGATGAGCGTAAGCTCTTCCGTATGAACGATCAACCCTCAGGGAGCCGCATCGAGCAGGCGGAGACCAAGCTGCAGTCGTTTGGCAAGCACGCGCTCGCCGCGCTGGTCCTGCTGGTCTGCGCTTGGCTCCTCCTGCACCTGCTGTTCCACGTCGTGCTCGTGGTTGCGACGATCGTCGCGGTGATCGTGGCGATCATCGGCGCCGTCTGGGCGATCCGCGTCCTATTCTGACCGGCAGCGCGATCTACGTTGCGATCTGCCTCGTCTCGGCGGGCGTGGGCGGATATATCGGGATGCGCAAGGGCAGCTCGCTGTGGGTGTGGTTCTTCATCTCGGGGCTGCTGCCGCTGCTCGGTCCGATCGGCGCCGCCGTCTCGCGCCGTGAGACCGAGGAGGCGCTGCGGCTGTGCCCGGGCTGCGGCGCCGCGGTGCGCCACTACGACGCGGTCTGCATGCGCTGCGGCAGCGAGCTCTACTACCCGCTCGAGGAGGAGCTGATCGAGCCCGATTCGCGCTACAGGGTCCGCGCGAGGCTCTGATTGCAGCGTTTCTGAAGCCGCCCGCCGCACGCTATCCTGGCAAAAGCAACAGCCCCCTGGGCCAGTTTTGCGTCCCCGGCAACACCTGAAAGGAGGTTCAGCGCATGCGTGCAGTCGATGCAGTGATGGAATGCCTCAAGGCAGAGGGCGTCGACGTCGTATTCGGCCTCCCCGGTGGTGCCAACCTGCCGACCTACGACGCCTTCTATGACGCCGGGATCCGTCACGTCCTGGTCCGCCACGAGGCGGGCGGTGGCCACGCCGCCGAGGGCTACGCCAAGGCGACCGGCAAGGTCGGAGTGTCGCTCGCGACGTCGGGACCGGGGGCGACGAACCTCGTCACACCGATCGCCGACGCGATGATGGACTCCGTGCCGGTCGTCTTCATCACCGGCCAGGTCCGCACCGAGCTGCTCGGCACGGACGGCTTCCAGGAGGCCGACACGATGGGCATCACGATGCCGATCGTCAAGCACTCCTTCATGATCCAGCACCCGCTCGAGATCCCGCGGGCGATCCACGAGGCCTTCCACCTCGCTCGCACGGGCCGCCCGGGACCGGTCGTGATCGACATCCCGCAGGACCTCTCGCGGGCCGACATTCCCTATGAGCCGGTGCTCGACGTGTCGCTGCCCGGCTACCAGCCGACCGTGGAGGGCAACCAGAAGCAGATCCGCCAGGCCGCAAACGCGCTGGCCAGCGCGCGCCGCCCGGTGATCTACGCCGGTGGCGGCGTGATCAACTCGGGCGCCGCGACGGAGCTCGTCGAGCTGGCGACCTCGGACCGCTTCCCCGTCACCTGCACGCTGATGGGGCTCGGCGGCTTCCCGGGCACGCACCGCCAGTGGCTCGGAATGCTCGGGATGCACGGCACGCGCGCCGCCAACTACGCGATGGACCAGGCCGACCTGATCTGCGCCGTCGGTGCGCGCTTCGACGACCGGGTGACGGGCAAGCTCGCCGAGTTCGCGCCGCAGGCGAAGTTCATCCACATCGACGTCGACCCCGCCGAGATCTCAAAGAACGTCCCGGCCCACATCCCGATCGTCGGCGACGCGCGCAACATCCTGCGCAAGCTCGTCGCCGAGTACCGGGCGCTCGAGGCGGACGCCGCGCGGCTCGAGGACTGGTGGACGAAGATCGACGCCTGGAAGGAGCAGCACCCGCTGCGCTACACCGACAGCGCGGACTCCGAGATCAAGCCCCAGTTCCTCGTCCAGGCGCTGTATGAGGCGACGGAGGGCAACGCGATCGTCGTCTCAGACGTCGGCCAGCACCAGATGTGGGCGGCGCAGTACTACCACTTCGACCGCCCGCGCCAGTGGATCAACTCCGGCGGTCTCGGCACGATGGGCTTCGGGCTGCCGGCCGCGATGGGCGCGAAGGTCGGGATGCCGGACGAGACGGTCTGCGTGATCGCCGGCGACGGCTCGATCCAGATGAACAGCCAGGAGCTTGCGACCTGCGTGCAGGAGCAGATCGCGGTCAAGGTCTTCATCATGAACAACGGCTACCTGGGCATGGTCCGCCAGTGGCAGGAGCTGTTCTGGGATCAGCGCTACAGCCAGGTCGACATGGGCCAGCACCCCGACTTCGTGAAGCTCGCCGAGGCCTACGGGGCGACCGGGCTGCGCTTCACCGACAAGGCGTCGCTCGTGAGCGACATACGCGCGGCGATCGCGACACCGGGGACGGTCGTCGCCGACGTCCGCGTGACGCGCGAGGAGAACACCTATCCGATGATCGCTCCCGGCGCCGCGGCGCGGGACATGGTGGGGTGAGCGGCGATGGGTGAACCTGGAACCAAGGCACCGCTCAGCCTCGAGGAGCTCGACGCCGCCGTCGGCCTGCGGACCGGGCGAAAGCACGTCCTGTCGATCCTCGTCGAGAACCGCCCCGGCGTCCTGACCCGCATCGCCGGCCTGTTCGCGCGGCGCGGCTTCAACATCGAGACGCTGACGGTCGGCCCGACCGACGACGGGCAGTACTCGCGGGTCACGCTGACCGTCGACGGAGCGCTCCACCCGATCGATCAGGTGACCAAGCAGCTCCACAAGCTCGTCAACGTCCTGAAGATCCGCGACCTCGAGCCGTCCGGCACGGTCACGCGCGAGCTGGCGCTGTTCAAGGTCGCAGCGGAAGGACCGGCGCGCAGCGAGATCCTCGAATTCGCCGAGATCTTCCGGGCGCGCGTCGTCGACACGACGAAGCGCTCGGTGACGGTCGAGGTCACCGGCTCGAGCGACAAGATCGACGCGTTCGAGCGCGTCGTGCGGCCGTACGGGCTGGTCGAGATGATGCGCACCGGCGAGATCGCGATGTCGCGGGGGCGGGCGGAGACCTAGATGGTCGAGGAGACGCTGGCGCCGCCGCCGGAGCGCTTCGCGCTCCCGCCGCCGCAGCGCCAGCGTCTTCTCCGCGAGCTCGAGCGGGCGCGGCGTCGCGCGCGCCGCGACGGGGATGCCGTCGCCGCCGTCAGCTGGCGCCTCGGCGACGCGGTCGATCCGGCCGCCGTCGTGCTCGCCTCGCGCGCCCCCGGTGAATCGTGGATGTGCTTCGAGCAGCCCGAGCGAGAGCACGCCTCGCTGGCCGCGCTCGGCAGCGTCGTGGCGCTCGAGGACTCGGGCCATGCGCGCTTTGAGCGCACCGCGGCGCGCTGGCGCGACCTCCTCGCGCGGGCCTGCGTCGCCGACTCCGACGGCGGAGGCCTGCTCGCCTGCGGCGGGTTCGCTTTCGCCCCGGACGGAGGCAGCACGCCGCCCTGGTCGGCGTTTGCGGCCGCCTCGCTGGTCGTGCCGGAGGTGGCGCTCGTGCGGCGCGGCTCGGAGGTCTGGTGCACCGTCGCGGTGCTGGCGCGAGCCGGCGAGGAGGTCGACGCGCTCGAGGCGCGCGTGCAGCGCAGCCTCGGCCGGCTTCGAGAACGCGCGCTGCCGCTGCTTGACCCGCACCCGGCGACGCGCCACAGGATCAGCGCGCCGATGGCCCCCGAGCACTACGAGGCCGCCGTCGCGCGCGCCGTGGAGCTGATCGAGGCCGGTCGGATCGAGAAGATCGTGCTCGCGCGCGAGGTTGACGTTCACGCCCCCGGGCCCCACGACGTGGCGGCCGTCTTCGGCGTGCTGCGCGAAGCCTTCGGCGGCTGCTTCGTCTACGCCGTCGGTCGCGGCGAGGCGACGTTCATCGGCGCGACCCCGGAGGTCCTCGTGCGCCGCGACGCCCTGCGCGTCAGCACCGTCGCGCTGGCCGGATCGATCGGGCGCAGCGCCGACCCGGCCGTCGACGACCACCTCGGCGAGCGGCTCCTGCGAAGCGCCAAGGACCGCGAGGAGCACGCGATCGTCGCGCGCCAGATCGAGCAGGCGCTGCGCCCGCACTCCGTCTGGGTCACCGCGGCCGAGGAGCCGGAGGTCGTGCGGATCGCCAACATCCAGCACCTCGCCACCGCGATCCGCGCGCAGTTGACGGCCCCGGTCGCGGTCGTCGAGCTGGCCGGCATGCTCCACCCGACGCCCGCCGTCGGCGGGGAGCCGAACGCGGTCGCGCTGCCGCTGATCCGCGCGCTCGAAGGGATCGACCGCGGCTGGTACGCCGGCGCGCTCGGATGGACCGACTCGCGCGAGGACGGCGAGTTCTGCGTCGCGCTGCGCTGCGCGCTGGTCGAGGGGAGCCTCGCGCGCTGCTACGCCGGGGTCGGCGTGGTCGCCGACTCCGATCCCGCCGCCGAGCTCCACGAGACCGAGGTCAAGCTGGCGGCGATCCTTCCCCTGCTGAGCGCGTAGCGGCCCACACGCGGGCGTGGAGGGCGAGGCTTTCGGCGCGGTCGGTCGCGATCCGGATCAGCGTGTTCGCCGGCGGCTCGGCGGCCAGCTCGCGCAGCTGCCCGAGCGTCTCGGGCCTGATCTGGGCGAGGCCGTACAGCGCGGCGGCAGCCTCGAAGTCGAGGCCGGTCGGGGTCGCGATGTGGCGCTCGTAGACGTCGGACTCCCCGGACACCGGGAGGTGGTCGAAGACCGCCGCGCCGCCGTTGTCGAGCAGGACGATCGTCAGCGGCGCGCCGTGAAGCCGGCGCACCGCCAACAGCGAGCCGATGTCGTGGGCGAACGCCACGTCGCCGATCAGGGCGACGACCGGTCCCGGCGCGGCCGCGGCGACGCCGAGCGCGGTCGCCAGCGTGCCGTCGATGCCGTTGGCGCCGCGGTTTGAGAGGACGCGCGGGGCGTCATCGCGCGCCGCGGCGAAGGACTCGAGCTCGCGGACGGGCATCGACGCGGCGACGAACAGCGTCGCCTGCGCGGGCAACGCGGCGGCGAGCACGCGCGCCACGTTCGGCTCGCTGAGCTCGTCGCCGAGCTCGCGCTCGATCGCCGCCCGCGCGCGCGCGTCGGCGTCCGTCCAGCTCGCCAGCCACTCGCTCGGGGCGGGCTCCGGCGCCTCGAGGGCGCGGGGGTCGGTGCGGAGCAGTACGTCGGCGACCGATGCCGGGTCCTGCCAGGCCAGGCTCGGATCGACGAGGATCTGGCGGGCGCCCGCCGCCGCCTGGAGCCAGGCGCGAAGCGGCTTCGAGGTCGGGAGGTCGCCGACGCGCACGACGACGTCGGGTGCGTGGGCGGCGGCGAAGGCGGGGTCGCGAAGCAGCGCGTCGTAGGCGGCGATCGCAGCCGGGCCGCGGCGCGCGCCGGACAGCGGATCGGCGAGCAGCGGGTAGCCGGCCGCGGCGGCGAGCGCCGGGATCGCGGGGGAGAGGCCCGCGTCGTCGCGGCCCGCGACGATCACGCCGCGGCGGCTGCCGGCGATGTGTTCGCGAAGGCTCGCGCCGGCGCGCGCGGCCGGCGCGAGCTCGACCCACGGGCGCCCGTCCGGGCGACCGCCCGGCGCGCGGCGGGGCGGGCGGCCGGGGACGAGCGGCTCCCGAAGCGGCCAGTTGAGGTGCACGGGCCCCGGTCGCGGGCCCGTCGCCGCCGCCCAGGCGCGGCAGGCGAGGGCGCGGACCCAGGCTGAGGACTCCGCGTCGGCGTCGTGGTTTCCGACCTCGAAGAACCAGCGGACCGCGTCGCCGTAGAGCTTGATCTGGTCGATCGTCTGGCCGGCGCCGATTCCCCGCAGCTCCGGCGGGCGGTCGGCGGTCAGGACGATCAGCGGCACGCGGGCCTCGGAGGCCTCGATCACCGCCGGGGCGAAGTTGGCGGCCGCGGTGCCCGAGGTGCAGGCGATCGCGACCGGCCGCCCGCTCGCCTTCGCCGCGCCGAGCGCGAAGAATGCGCTGGAGCGCTCGTCGATGTGGGAGTGGGCACGCAGCGCGCCGTGGCGGGCCAGCGCGAGCACCAGCGGCGTCGAGCGCGATCCGGGCGAGGTGCAGCAGTCGGTCATCCCAAGTCGCGCGAGCTCATCGACGAAGGCGGCGATCAGGTCGTGCTGGTCCACGCCGGAACCGTACCCGGGCTTCCCGGGCGCCGGCCGGGTCGCTACGGTCCGCTGCCTGCCCCCGCTCGTCCTGCTCCACGGCTTCGCCGGCGCGCCGCGGCATTGGCGCGGTGTCCTCGACGCGCTGGGCGAGCGCTTCGAGGCGCACCCGCTCGAGCTCGCGCGGGCGGTGCCGCTGACCCCCGACGGCGTCGCGGCGCTCGTCGCCGGCGCGGCGCCGGGGCGGTTCGTGCTGGCCGGCTACTCGATGGGCGGGCGCCTGGCGCTGCACGCGGCGCTCGCGATGCCCGAACGCGTCGAGCGGCTGGTGCTCGTGTCGGCAAGCGCCGGGATCAGCGACGGCTTTGAGCGCGCGTCGCGCGCGGCGGCGGACGAGGAGCTCGCGACGCAGATCGAGCGGGCTCCGATCGAGGAGTTCGTCGCGCGCTGGGCTGCCGTGCCGCTGTTCGCCGATGACCCGCCGTGGCTGCGCGAGGAGGTAGCGGCCGAGCAGTGCGACTGCGACCCGGCGGTGCTCGCGGCATGCCTGCGCTCGCTCGGCGCGGGCGCGATGGCACCCGTGTGGGATCGCCTGGGGGAGCTTGCGATGGATGTCGCCGTGCTGGCCGGTGAGCGGGACTCGCGCTATGTGGCGCTCGGTCGGCGCCTGGCGGCGGCGCTCCCGCGCGCGGAGTTGACCGTCGTCGCGGGCGCCGGGCACCGTCTCGCGCTCGAGGCTCCCGCCGCGGTGGCCGCGGCGATCTGTGGCTAGACGCCCAGGCCGGGGCCGGTCGGCACGGCGATCGTGCCGCGTTCGACGCGCAGCGCCGTCGGGGGCGACTGCGCGAACAGCTCAAGCGTGGCGAGGCCGCATGGCGGCAGCGGCGCCAGCGCCGCCGCGGCGTGCAGCGCGGCGGCGATCCCGAGCGGCCCGTCGTAGCTTGAGGCGAGATACACCTCGGCGCCGCTTGCGCGTACGAGGCTCGCCGCGGCGAGCAGGCCGCCGATCCCGCCGCAGCGGGAGATCTTCAGGCAGACCGCGTCGGCGACGCGCGCCGTGAGCGCGCCCGCCTGGGCGGCCGTCTCATCGATCGCGATCCGCACGGGAACGCGCTCGCGCAGCTCGCGCGTCGCGGCGAGGCCCTCGACCGGCTCCTCCACGAGCTCGAGCGCGTGGCCCGCCAGCGCGCCGAGCGCGGCGACCGCCTCGTCGACGCTCCAGGCGCCGTTGGCGTCCAGTCGCAGCGCCGTCTCGGCGCCGATCGCCGCGCGCACCGCCGCCACGCGCGGCTCGTCGTCGCCGAGGCCGACCTTCAGCTTCACGCAGGAGTAGCCGTCGGCGACGGCGGCGGCGGCGGCGCGCGCCGCCGCGCCGGGATCGGTGGTCGCGATCGAGGCGTTGACGGGAATGCGCGCCGCCGGGCTGGCGCTCAACAGCTCGCAGACAGGCCGCCCCGCGCGCCGGCCGGCGAGGTCCCACAGCGCCATGTCGATCGCCGCGAGCGCCTGCGAGAGGTCGTCGGCCGCCCGGCAGGCGTCGAGCAGCGTCGCGCCCTCCGGCGGCGGCTGCGCGAGGGCCCGCCCGTGCGCCTCGAGCGCTTCGACGGCTCGCTCGAACGACACGCCGTCATAGGGCTCGAGCGGCGCCGCCTCGCCGCGACCCTCGAGATCATCCGCGTCGGTCAGCGTCACCTCGACGAGCTCGCGCGCGCGAAGCTCGCCGTAGGCCGTCTGAAGCGGCGCTGCGAACGCGAGCTCGACGCGACGCAGTTCGAGCTTCATCGCGCTACGCCAGGACCCCGGCGCACAGCAGCAGGCAGAACAGCAGCGCGAGCTTTGCGGTCTGCGCGAGCGCGCCGTTCAGCGACGGTCCGTCCGAGCGTGTGCGCACCGTGCGAACGACACCCGCCGCCAGCGGCGCCGTGGCGACCGTCAGGAACAGCCACGGCGACAGCGCGCCGGCAAGCCACGGGATCAGCGCCGTGAGGAACGCCGAGCAGACCATCGCCGCGAACAGCATGCGCGTTCGGTCGCGGCCCATTCGCACCGCGAGCGTGCGCTTGCCGGCGCGGCGATCGGTGTCGATGTCGCGCACGTTGTTGACGACCAGGATCGCCGCGATCAGAAGCCCCACGGGCACGGCGAGCACGAACGCCTCCCACGGCAGGCCGCGCCGCTGCACGAAGTAGGACCCTGTCACGGCGACGATGCCGAAGAACAAGAACACGAACACCTCGCCGAGTCCCTCGTAGCCGTACGGCCGCGGTCCGCCGGTGTAGAGGACGCCCGCGAGGATCGAGGCGGCACCGACCGCGAGCAACCCCCAGCCCGCGACCGCGATCAGGTAGGCGCCGCAGCCGATCGCCGCCGCGAACGTCACGTATGTGGCGACGAGCACCTGGCGCGGCGGCACAAGCCCGCCGGCGGTGACGCGAACGGGCCCGATCCGCTCGTCGGTGTCGGCGCCGCGGCGCGCGTCGGAGTAGTCGTTTGAGAGGTTCGTGCCGATTTGGATCAGGACTGCCCCGAGCAGCGCCGCAGCGAACGCGAGCGGGTGAAAGGTGCCGTAGCGGATCGCGAGCGAGGTGCCGACGAGGACCGGCGCGATCGCGGCCGGCAGCGTCCGCGGCCGCGCGGCCATCAGCCAGATCCTCACGGCCGGCGCGGGAACCGCGAAAAGTCCGGCGGGCGCTTCTCGATGTAGGCGCTGCGACCCTCGCGCGCCTCCTCCGAGCCGTAGAAGAGGAGGTTCGCGTCGTGGGCGAGCTGCTGGAGGCCCGCCAGCCCGTCCTCGGAGGCGTTGAAGCTGGCCTTCAGCAGGCGCAGCGCGAACGGCGACATCGCGAGCATCTCGCGGCACCAGGCGACCGTCTCGCGCTCGAGCTCGGCGAGCGGAACGACGGCGTTGACCAGGCCCCATTCGAGCGCCTTCTCGGCGTCGTACTGGCGGCACAGAAACCAGATCTCCTTGGCGCGCTTCTGGCCGATCTGGGCGGCGAGGATGCTGGCCCCATAGCCGCCGTCGAACGAACCGACGCGCGGGCCGCTCTGGCCAAAACGCGCGTTGTCGGCGGCGATCGTCAGATCGCAGATGACGTGCAGCACGTGCCCGCCGCCGACGGCGTAACCGGCGACCATCGCCACGACCGGTTTCGGCGTGCGGCGGATCTGGATGTGCAGGTCGGTGACGTGGAAGCGGCCGACCGTGCCCGGACTCGTCTGATACCCGCTGTCGCCGCGCGTGCGCTGATCGCCGCCGGAGCAGAACGCGTCGGGGCCTTCGCCGGTGAGGATGATCACGCCGACGGAGGCGTCCTCGCGCGCGCGTGCGAACGCGTCGCTGAGCTCGACGACGGTCTGCGGGCGAAACGCGTTTCGCACCTCCGGGCGGGCGATCGTGATCTTGGCGATCCCGGGCTCTGCAGAGAGCTCGTAGCGGATGTCGCTGTACTCGCCGCCAGAGACCCACTCGGTGTCGCGCGCCGCGTTCGCCACGCTCGCAAGGCTAGCCTGTCAGCCGTGCAGGTCGAGGCGTGGCTGGCTCGTTCGGCGCGGCGCTTCGGCGACCGCGTCGCGGTTGAGACGCCGCAGCGCTCGCTGACCTACGCCGAGCTCGACGCGCTGGCGGGCGCGGGCGCGGCCGAGCTCGGCGCGCCGGCGGGGGCGCGCGTCGCGATAGCGCTGCGCCCGGGCCTTGATTTCGTCGTCGCCCTGCACTCGGTTCTGCGCTCCGGCGCCGTGGCTGTGCCGCTTGACCCGGCCGACCCGGCGAGCACCGAGCGCGCCGCGGACGCCGACCTCGTCATCGCCGCCCCGCTGGCGTGCCGTGCTGCCCCGGCGCCGGCGGCCGGGCACGACCTCGACGCGGCGGCGCTGATCGTGCGCACGTCGGGCACGAGCGGTCAGCCGAAGGATGTCCCGCTGACCTTCGGCAACGTCTTGTGGAGCGCGATCGGCTCAGCTGTGGCGCTGGGCCTCGACCCGGGCGAGCGCTGGCTGTGCACGCTCCCGCTCGTTCACGTCGGCGGCCTCTCGATCGTCCTGCGAAGCGCGATCTACGGGACGACCGCCGTCGTTCACGAGCGCTTCGACGCGACCGCCGCGGCGCGGGCGATCGCCGAGGAGTCGATCACGCTGGTCAGCGTCGTCGCGACGACGCTGAGGCGCCTGCTCGACGCCGGCCTGCGTGACCCTCCGGCGCTGCGCTGCGCCCTCGCCGGCGGAGGGCCGCTGGCGGCCGCGCTGCTCGCTCGCGCGCGCGAAGCCGGCGTCGTCGTCAGCCAGACCTACGGCCTGACCGAGGCTTGCTCGCAGGTCGCCACGCAGCTCCCCGGAGACGGCGCGCTCGCCGCCGGACCGCCGCTGTTCTGCACACGCGTGGAGATCGGAGCGGGCGGCGAGATCCTCGTCAGCGGGCCGACGGTCAGCCCGTCCGTGGCCGGCGGGCTGCTCGCAACCGGCGACGCGGGCGAGCTGCTCGCGGACGGCTCGCTGCGCGTCCTCGGGCGGATCTCCGACACGATCATCTCGGGCGGCGAGAACGTCTCGCCGAGCGAGGTCGAGGCGGTGCTCGAGGCGCACCCGCAGATCGCCGAGGCGGGTGTCTACGGCGTGGCCGATGAGGAATGGGGCGAGGCTGTCCAGGCGCTCGTCGTGGCGCGGGGGCAGCTTGACGCCGGCGAGCTGCGCTCGTGGTGTGCGCAACGCCTCGCGGCCTACAAGGTGCCCAAGGCGATCAGATTCGCCGATGCCCTGCCGAGAACGCCATCGGGAAAGCTGCAACGCCGGCGCCTGGCGGTTGACGACGACGGCGCCAGCGCGTAGGGTCGCCGCCGATGCGCGCCCGCCTACTAGTGTCCAGCGCGATCCTCGCGGGCGCGATCGCGACCCCGGCGCTCGCGTCGGGCAGCGCGCGCGTCGTCGGCAACTGCACGAAGTCGCAGATCGCGCCGCCCTCGATAGTCGTCGCCTGCGCCGACGACAACCTCTCGCTGACGCATCTGAGGTGGAGCAGCTTCGGCGGCACGACGGCCCGCGGCAGCGGCGACTACTACGCCAACGACTGCACCCCCAACTGCGCGGCCGGCAGGTTCCACACCTACCCGGTGAAGGTGGCGCTGTCGCACGCGACGCGCTGCAAGGACCGCTTCGACGACTACCAGCTGGCGAGCGTCACCTTCACCGGCAAGCGGCCGGCGGGCCAGAAGTCGGCGCGCGCGAAGCTGGCGCTGTCCTGTCCGCTGCCGTGAAGGATCGCTCGAGGTGAGCGAGGCCGACGCCGAGCGCGTCGCCGCGCTTGAAGCGTGGGAGCGCGCCGCGGCCGGCTGGGGGCGCCAGCGCGGCGACTTCGCACGTCAGGGAGCGCCCGTCACCAACTGGATGCTCGACGCCGCCGGGCTGGAACCGGGGCAGCGCGTCCTGGACCTCGCCGGCGGCCCGGGCGAGCTCGGGCTGGCGGCGGCGACGCGCGTGCTGCCCGGTGGCAGCGTCGTCTGCAGTGACCAGTCGGAGAAGATGGTCGAGCTCGCTCGCGCCCGCGGCGAGGCGCTCAACCTGACGAACGTCGAGTATCGCGTGCTCGACGCGGAGTGGATCGACATGGAGCTCGCCAGCGTCGACAGGGTGCTGTGCCGTTGGGGCTACATGCTGATGGTCGATCCGGCGGCGGCGATGCGCGAGACCAGGCGGGTGCTGCGCAGCGAGGGCCGCCTTGCGCTGGCCGTTTGGGACACGCGCGACGCAAACCCCTGGTCGGCGATCCCCAGCACGGTGCTCCTCGACCACGGCCTCACGCAGCCGCCGCCGCCCGGCGCGCCGGGCCCGTTCGCGCTCGGCGACCGGGCGCTGCTGGCGGACATGCTGGAAGAGGCGGGCTTTACCGAGGTCCTGATCGATTCGGTCGAGCTCGCGCGCGACGCCCCCGATTTCGACAGCTGGTGGGCCGCGCACCTCGACCTGTCGGCCTCCGCGCTGGCCGCCTTCCAGGGCGCCGACGAGCAACAGACCGAGGCCGTCGAGGCCGACCTGCGCGAGCGCCTCGCGCCCTACACGGCGCCCGACGGATCGATCTCGGTCCCGGGTCGGACGTTCGTCGCCACCGCGCAGGCCTGAGCGGCGAAACGGTAGCCTGCGGCGCATGCTCTACGACGACGACGCCGACCTCGGGCTGCTCGCGGGCAAGACCGTCGCCATCATCGGCTACGGATCGCAGGGTCACGCCCACGCCCTCAACCTCGTCGACTCCGGCGTCTCGGTCGTCGTCGGCCTGCGCGAGGGGTCGAGCTCGATCGAAGCCGCGCGCGAGGCCGGGCTCGAGGTCGCGGGGCTCGTCGAGGCAGCAAGCCGCGGCGACGTCGTGATGATCCTTGCTCCGGATGAGCTTCACCACGCGGTCTGGGAGCAGTTGCGCGACGGTATCGCCGACGGCAACGCGCTGCTCTTCGCGCACGGCTTCTCGATCCACTACGGCGAGGTCGAGCCGCCGCCGGGCGTCGACGTGGCGCTCGTCGCGCCGAAGGGCCCGGGCCACCTCGTGCGGCGCCTGTTCACCGAAGGCTCGGGCGTTCCCGGCCTCGTCGCGGTCGCCCAGGATGCGACCGGCAATGCGCGCGCGCTGTCGCTGGCCTACGCCAAGGGAATCGGCTGCACGCGGGGAGGGGTGATCGAGACGACGTTCAAGGACGAGACCGAGACCGACCTGTTCGGCGAGCAGGCGGTGCTCTGCGGCGGCGCGTCCGAGCTCGTGCAGGCCGGCTTCGAGACGCTCGTCGAGGCCGGCTACGACCCGGAGATGGCCTACTTCGAGTGCCTCCACGAGCTGAAGCTGATCGTGGACCTGATGCACGAGAAGGGGCTCGCGGGGATGCGCTACTCGATCTCCAACACCGCCGAGTACGGGGACTACACGCGCGGCAAGCGGGTCGTCACCGACGAGACGCGGGCGAACATGCGCAAGATCCTCGAGGAGATCCAGTCGGGCGACTTCGCGCGCGAGTGGATCGCCGAGAACCGCGCCGGGCAGGAGAACTTCAAGCGCATGCGCGCCGAGCAGACGGATACGCAGATCGAGCATGTCGGCGCCGAGCTGCGCGCGAACATGGACTGGATCAAGCCCGCCTTCTAGGCGCTCGGTCGATGCTCGCCTACGTCTTCTGGCATCGCCCGCGCGGTGGCACGGAGATGGAGGCCTACGAGGAGGCGAGCGTCGCCTTCCACCGCTCGCTCGCCCACAGAAGGCCGGTGGGCATGCGCTGCTCGTGCACGCTGCGCCTCGAAGAGCTCCCGTGGCTCCCCGCCTCGGCGGGCGCCGGCGGTGAGGATGCCGCGGGCGGCGCGGTGGGCTACGAGGACTGGTACCTGATCGACGACTTCACGGCGCTGGGGGTGCTCAACGAGGCCGCCGTCGGGCGAGGCCACCGCACGAGCCACGATCGCCTCGCGCGGCGCTCCGGCGTGGGCGCGGGCGGCGTGTACATGCTCGTCGAGGGCGAGGCGGTCATAGCCCCGCCCGCGGGCGAGAGCTCGCAGGCGACGTGGGTGGCGCTGCCACCGGGCTCGGCGCCCCGCGAGGTGTTCGAGCTGCTCGGCGACGGCATCGA
>DATBPB010000074.1:0-96930 GCA_036561565.1 Solirubrobacteraceae bacterium
GAGCTCGATCCGTCCGGCTGGCTGATTCTCGCGATGGCGAAGGTCGGTCTGGCCTGGGATGTCGTGCTGATCGATCGTGAGCAGCAGCTCGCGAAGGTCGCGAGCGCGAGACGCGCGAGCGTCGGCAGCGCGAGCGCCTGACGCGCGCCGGGGCGGTGGCGCGATGAGCACGGCGGCGAGTCCGGGTAAGCCGCGCCTTCGCGGCGTCTCGCATCTGTGGGGATTCCCGGTCTCGCTGGTCTGCGGCATCGTGCTGATCGCGCTCGCGCCGCCCGGGCGAGCGCTCGTCGCCGCCGCGATCTACGGGGCGGCCGTCTCCGGCCTGCTCGGGACCAGCGCGCTCTACCACCGGGTCGACTGGCGTCCCGCCGCGCGGCGTTGGATGCGCCGGCTGGACCATTCGATGATCTTCGTCCTGATCGCGGCGAGCTACACGCCGTTCGCGCTGCTCGCGATGCACGGCGCCCTCGCGACGGCCGTGATGATCGTCGTGTGGTCGGGCGCCGCGGTCGGTGTCGGACTGCAGCTTCTGTGGCCCGAGCACCCCAAGTCGGTCGCGCTGGTCGTGTCGCTGGCGATCGGCTGGGTCGCCGTCGCCACGCTCAGCCAGCTGCCGAAGACGATCGGCTGGTGGGCGATCGCCGCGATCGCGCTGAGCGGCATCCTCTACAGCGCCGGCGGGGTGATCTACGCGCGCGAGCGGCCGAACCCGCTGCCCGGCACGTTCGGCTACCACGAGCTGTTCCACGCGCTGGTCCTCGCCGCGGCGGCGATTCAATACGCGGTGGTGGCCTTCGTCGTGCTGCCGCTGGGCTGAGCCACACCGACCCGCGGGCACATCCGACGCAGCGCGCAGGACCCGCAGGCCGGCGAGCGGGCAAAGCACGTCCGGCGCCCGTGGCGCAGCAGGTTGAGGTGCAGCTCGAGCTCCCGCCCGGGCGGCGTCAGCGCGAGCATCTCATCGTGGAGGCGCTCAAACGGCGCGCCGGCGCTCAGCAGGCCCAGACGCGTCGCGACGCGCGAGACGTGGGTGTCGACCGGAACGTCGCGCAGCCCGAAGCTGAACAGCAGCACGCACGCCGCGGTCTTGCGGCCGACGCCCGGCAGCTCGCAGAGCGCCGCGCGGCCCTCCTCGACCGGCGCGTCCCCCAGCCAATCGAGGCTGAGCGGCTCGCCGATCGCAGCGAGGATCGCCTGGATGCGCACCGACTTCACGCGCGAGATCCCGCCCGGGCGGATCGCCTCCTCGACCTCCTCGAGCGGCGCGTCGCGGACGCCCGCCCAATCAGCCTCGCTCGGCGACGGGCCGGGGAAGCGCTCGCGCAGGCGCAGGAACGCGACATCGCGGTTTCGGTCGTTGGTGCTCTGCGAGAGGACCGTCAGGATCAACTCGTCGAGCGGCCGGCGGTGCGGCGGCGCAGACGGGGTCCCGTAGAGCTCGCGCAGCCGCTCGGCGACCCGGCGAACCCGCGCCGGCGACGGCCGGCTTTTGGTCTGCGTCACGACGCTATCCTCGCGCCTTGCGATGAGCGAGGTCGAGCGGCACACCGGCGAGGTCGAGGGCCTTCCGGTCGGCTGGCGATCGGCGCCTTTCGAGGGCACTCCCGCCCTGTATCTGCACGGAGTGCCGAACAGCTCGCTGATGTGGACCCCGTTTCTGGAGGCGACCGGCGGCCTCGCGCTCGACCTGCCGGGCTTCGGCGCGTCGGTCAAGGCGGGCACCTTCCCCTACTCGATCGCCGGCTTCGACGGATTCATCGAGCGCTTCCTCGACTGGCGCGGCATCGACAGCGTCAAGCTCGTCATGCACGACTTCGGCGCCTCGGGGCTGGCCTTCGCCCAGCGCGCGCCGGAGCGCATCGAGTCGATCGTCCTGATCGACGCGCTGCCGCTGTTTGAGGGGCACGAGTGGCACCGACTCGAGCGGATCTGGCGCACTCCCGTCCTCGGCGAGCTGTGGATGGGCTGCATCTCGCAGCGGCTGCTGCGCCGCGCGCTTCGCGACTGGAACGCGGCGCCGCTCCCCGAGCGAGACCTGCGAGCGACGTACGTCGAGCTCGACTTCGGGACCCAGCGCGCCGTGCTGCGACTGCTTCGAAGCGTGCGACCGCGCACGCTGGCCGCCGCGGGCGCGCGCCTGTCGGAGATCGAAGCGCCGGCCCTGATCGTGTGGGGTGAGCGCGACCCCGTCAATGCGGTCGCCGCCGCCGAGCGCTACGCGAGCGCGCTCGGCGGCGAGAGCGAGACGATGCTGCTTGAGGACGCGGGGCACTGGCCGTGGCTCGACAGCGGCGCGGTCCTGCCGGCCGTCGCCGGCTTTCTCGCGCGAAGCTGAGCGGGCCGCTACGATCAACCCTCGTGACGGCTCGCCTCGCTCTCGTGCGGGGTCGCGTTTTGCCGAACGGCTGGGCCGATCTTCTGCGTCAGTGCAGCCTGTTCGGACTCGCGTACCTCCTCTACCGACTCGTCGAGGGACTGGTCGCGACCAACTCCTCCGTCGCCTTCGACCACGCGCGCGAGCTGATCTCACTCGAGCGCGGCCTGCATGTCTTCGTCGAGCCGCAGATCCAGGCCTGGGCGACGAGCAGCCACCTGCTGATGGTGATCGCGACCTACGTGTACATAAACGCGCAGACGACGATCCTGATCGCGCTGCTCTTCTACCTCTACGTCGCCCACAACCGCAACTACTACTTCGTCCGCAACATGCTGTTCGTCGGCATGGCGATCGGCCTGATCGGCTACGGCCTGTTCCCGACGATGCCGCCGCGCTTCATCCCCGAGTGGGGCTTCATCGACACGATCCAGCAGGTGACCGGCGTGTCGGGTAACAGCACGATCGCCGGGTTCTTCTTCAACCCCTATGCCGCGATGCCCTCGATGCACGTCGCCTGCGCGGTGATGCTCGGCTGGAGCTTCGCGCGGCTCGTGCGCAGCCGCGTCGCCAAGGTGGCGTGGTCGCTGTGGCCGCTCTTCATCACCTTCATGACGGTCATAACCGGCAACCACTTCCTGATCGACGCCGTGTTCGGGCTGCTCGTCGCGGTCGTGTCGCTGTTCGCGGCGCGGGCGCTGGCGGCCCTTCGCCCGCACGTCTGGACGTTCCGGGTGCCGGCGCATGCGAGCCCCGCGCCGGCGGCCGCGCCGGTCCCGGCGACGTGAGCACGACCGAGCGCCCGCCGCGCCCCGAGCGCCGCGAGCGCCGCCCGCTCGCTTCGACGGAGCGGCGCGAGATGGTCCGCAACCGGCTGATCGAGTCGCGCCTGACGCCCAACGCGATCTCGCTGACGGGGCTCGCGCTGAACGTGCTCGCGGCGGTGCTCGTCTGGCAGCGGCTCTACTTCCTCGGCGGCGTCGCCTTCATCGTCGGCTCGATCATGGACACCCTCGACGGGCGCTACTCGCGGATGTCCGGCAAGGGCACCGCGTTTGGCGCGTTCCTGGACTCCACCCTCGACCGCTGCGAGGAGGGGATCGTCCTGACCGCGGTCGCCGTCAGCTTCGTGCGCCAGCACAACCAGCTTGCCGTCGCGGCGGTCGTCGTCGCGGTGCTCGCCTCGCTGATGGTCTCCTACACCCGCGCTCGCGCCGAGGCGCTCGGCGTCGAGTGCAAGGTCGGCCTCGCGACGCGGCCGGTCCGCGTCGTGATCCTCTCCGTCGGCCTGGTCCTGGCGCGCGGCGCATCGCTCGGCCACTTCGATCTGCTGGCACCCGCGGTCTACGTTCTCGCGGTCCTGAGCGCGATCACGGTCGCGCAGCGAATCGTGCACGTTCACGGAGCGCTGCGAGACGCGTAACCGCGCCCGCCGGCGCGGTGTAGGAGACTTATGAGCGCAAACCGAGAAGGGATCACGCACCCGTGAGCTCCACAAACGGCCACTCGGCCGCAGGCAACGGATCGAATCCGCGCCAGCAGGACAAGGTCCGCGTCGCGATCATCGGCGTCGGCAACTGCGCCAACTCGTTCGTGCAGGGCGTCACCTACTACCGCGACGCCGATCCGGCGCAGGAGGTGCCGGGGCTGATGCACGTCGACCTCGGTGGCTACCACGTTCGCGACATCGAGTTCAGCGCCGCCTTCGACATCGACTCGACGAAGGTCGGCCGCGACCTCGGCGAGGCGATCTGGGCCGGTGAGAACAACACGATCAGCTTCGCCGAGGTACCCAAGCATCTCGGCGTCCCCGTGCACCGCGGGATGACGCACGACGGACTCGGCAAGTACCTCTCGCAGCGGATCACCAAGGCACCCGGCGAGACCTCGGACATCATCGGCATCCTGCGCGACACGCAAACCGACGTCGTCGTCTCCTACCTCCCGGTCGGCTCCGAGCAGGCGACGAAGTGGTACGTCGAACAGGTCCTCGACGCAGGCTGCGCGTTCGTCAACTGCATCCCCGTCTTCATCGCCCGCGAGGACTACTGGAACAAGCGCTTCAAGAAGGCCGGCCTGCCGATCATCGGCGACGACATCAAGTCGCAGGTCGGCGCGACGATCGTCCACCGCGCGCTGGCCAGCCTGTTCGCCGAGCGCGGCGTCTGGCTCGAGCGCACCTCGCAGCTCAACGTCGGCGGCAACATGGACTTCTTCAACATGCTCGAGCGCGAGCGCCTGGAGTCCAAGAAGATCTCCAAGACCAACGCCGTGACCTCGATCATGGGCCACGATCTGCCCGACACCGACGTGCACGTCGGGCCTTCGGACTACGTGCCGTGGCTGACCGACCGCAAGTGGGCCCACATCCGCCTCGAGGGCCGCGCCTTCGGCGACGTGCCGCTGACGGCCGAGCTCAAGCTCGAGGTCTGGGACTCGCCGAACTCGGCGGGCATCGTCATCGACGCCGTCCGCTGCTGCAAGCTCGCGCTCAACAACGGCATCGCCGGGCAGCTCGACGGACCGAGCTCCTACCTGATGAAGTCGCCCTACCGCCAGCGTCGCGACGACATCGCGCGCGCCGACACCGAGCGCTTCATCGAGCGCTACGCGCGCACGCCCGTCACGGTCAAGAAGGCGGCCAAGACCAAGAAGTAGTGGCGCAGCCACGCCGTATGCTGGCGGCGTGCCGTTCGCGATAGCGCAGGTCTCGCCCTACCCCTGGGAGGCGGAGACGGAGCTCGGGCGTCAGGTCGAGGCGCTTGCCGGCGAGCTCGCGCGACGCGGGCACCGTGTCGTGATCGTCGCCCCGTCGCTGTCGGCGCGTGCCGCATCGACCGCACGCCGCGCGCTGCGCGAGGCGCGCGAGGATCCGGCCTCGATGCTCGGCGACGGCGGCGAGCCGTCGCTGTTTCTGGCCGGCGAGGTACTCCCCGCGAGCCGCCGCGGCACCGGCCTGCCGGTGGACGTCGCGCGCAGCGTCGAGGAGCTGCTGACGGTCGTGCCGCTCGATTTCGTGCACGTTCACGAGCCGTTCGCGCCGAGCACCGCGAGCGCCGCGCTGCGCTTTTCGCGGGCGCTGAACGTCGGGAGCTTCCACTCCCCCGCCGAGCGCGTCATCTCGACCCAGGTCGCGCGGCGCTTCGTCGAGCTCTTCTTCGGTCGCCTCGACGCGCGGATCGCAAGCTACGAGGCGACCGCGGCGCTGATGCACGCCCACTTCCCAGCCGACTACCGGGTCATCGCGCCGGTCGTCGAGGGTGGCGGAGGGGACCCGCGGGGCGACGACGGTCCGCTGCGAATCGCCTTCGTGGCGCGCGAGGAGCGCGCGGCGCTACGCGTGCTGCTGCGAGCGCTGCGCCGGCTTGGCGAGGAGGTCGACTGGCGCGCCAGCATCGTCGCGCCGGGAGCGAGCTCGGCGTCGCTGCGCGCGGCGCTTCGCGCGCGCGTCGAGTTCGTCACCGACGAAACGGAGGCCTCGGCGCGGATCGCGGCGGCCGACGTGGTGGTGCTCGCCTCGGGCGGCGCGATCCCGGCGCCCGGTCTCGCGCTCGAGGCGATCGGCGCCGGGACGGTTCCGGTCGCCTCGCGCATCGAGGTCTACGAGGAGGTGCTCGGCGAGGGCGAGCGCGGCCTGCTCTTCGAGCCCGGCGACATCGACACCCTCGCCGCGCAGCTCGCTCGCCTGGCCGCCGATCGCGCGCTGCTTCGCCGCCTCGCCGCGGCGGCCCGCCCGTACCGCTCGGCACACACGCTGGCCGCCGTCGCGCAGGCGCACGAGGAGGTCTACGAGTCCCTCGCCGCCCGCCGCCGCGAGGAGCGCCCGCCGCGCGCCCGCTCCGCGAGTCTCATCGACGTCGACCTGCACATGCACACCGACCACTCCTCGGATTGCGCGACGCCGGTCGAGGTGCTGCTCGCGACCGCGCGCGAGCAGGGGCTCCGCGCGATCGCGATCACCGACCACAACGAGATCTCCGGCGCGCTCGATGCACTCGCGAAGGCCGACGGGATCAAGGTCATCGTCGGCGAGGAGGTCAAGACCGCGACCCAGGGCGAGGTGATCGGCCTGTTCCTGCGCGAGCGGATCCCGCGCGGAATGAGCCTCGAAGAGACGGTTGCCGAGATTCGCCGCCAGGGCGGCCTCGTCTACGTCCCGCACCCCTTCGACCGCATGCACGCCGTGCCCGGCTACGAGCACCTGCTGTCGATCCTCGACGAGATCGACGCAATCGAGATCTTCAACCCGCGCGTGGCGATCGGCTCCTTCAACGAGGAGGCCGCCCGCTTCGCGGCCAAGTACCGCCTCACCGCCGCGGCGGGCTCCGACGCGCACGTCGCCGCCGCGCTCGGCTCGGTGCGCCTGCGGATGCGCGACTTCGACACCCCCGAGGAGTTCCTCGACTCGCTGCGCGACGCCGAGATCCAGGCCCGCCCGACGAGCCTGCTCTACGTTCAGGCGCTCAAGTTCCTGGAGACGCGGGCGACGCCGCAGGGCGCGCGGCGCGCTCGCCGGGCGCGGCGCGTGAGACGCGCGATGCGCAAATCCTGATGCACGCCCAAGGACAACCCAAGGCCTCGGGGAAGCTCAATCAGCCGATGCCGGCGACCGACGACGAGATACGCGAGAAGTACCTGGAGCGCGCGATCCGCGAGCTCAACCTCTTGACGAGAGACATCCAGGCATGCGAGGCCTGCCCGCGCGGGTCGCTGATGCCGGTGCTCGGCTCGGGTCACCCGCAGGCCGACATCATGCTGCTCAAGTACGCGCCGCGTCCGTCTGAGATCGAGGAGGGCGTCGCCTTCTACGGCCGCGCCGGGACGGCGCTGATGAAGTCGCTGCGGCGCCTGCAGATCGACCCCCTCGCCGTCTATGGAACGCTGTTCGTCAAGTGCCCGGTGTCCGACACCTCGCTCGCCGACCCGGGCTGCATCGCGCGCGTCGCCGAGGAGATCGCGATCGTCTGCCCCAAGATCATCGTGACGATGGGCGACGACGCGCTCTACGCACTCGACGAGCTGATGCTCCCGCTCGCCGGCGAGCTCGAGCCGCGGATCGGTGAGATCGTGCAGCTGACCCCGCAGATCGCGCTGCTGCACGTCCCCAACATCGACCAGGCGCTCGACGAGGAACGCGCCAAGCGCGCGTTCTGGGCGTCGTTCCGCGTGCTCGGCGACTGGTACGCAGAGCTCCCGCCGTATTAGCCATCAGCGCAGCGCGACCGGCGCCGCGCGGCAGCGACATCGAAACACCGTGGCCGGGCGGCTGCGCCTATGCTCACGGCACCGTCGGCGCACGCTGAGCGGACACCAAGACAGGGGACCCCAACATGCCTACCGTGATCGCCTACCACGACGTCGACGACACCGACCATTGGCTGCACTCCTCAAAGCGCGAGGAGTTCTTCGGCCCGCTCGGCGTGAGCGGCATCCGGACGTTCGTCGACCCCGAGAACGCCAAGCGCGTCGCCGTGCTGATGGACGTGCCGGACATGGACGCGGCGATGGCCAAGCTGCAGACGCCGGAGGGCGCCGAGACCATGGCGGCCGACGGCGTCAAGGCGGAGACGCTCGTCATCCTGGTGGAGCACACCCACTAGCCGAACCCGGGAAGTCGCGTGGCGCCGCCGGTCTGATTCGCCGGCGACGGCGGCGTGTTGGGCAGCGCCCGTTCAGCGCGGCGGGTCCGCGCAGATCCGCCGCGGCGGCATGGCGGCCGGCACGCCGCCAAGTGGGCGCCTCGCGTTAGCACGGCCCGGCAGGTCGCAGACCAACGCGAAGCGACCGGGCGCGGTCATGATCAGCGCCCGGGGCCGCGGCGGTGGCAGCGCCGCGTGGATCGAGAAGCGAACGCGTCCCATCGCCAGAAGCTATCAGGGCATCAAGAGCACGATCTTGCCGAGCTTGCCGCCCGCGGCAAAAGCGGTGTAGGCGTCGGCGACGCGCTCGAGTGGGAAGGTCGCGGCGACGGGGACCGTGATCGCGCCGTCGGCGAGCTTCGGCAGCACGCTTCGCTCGAGCGCGCGCGCGGTCAGCGCCTTCTCCTCCGGGGAGCGCGCGCGCAGCACCGATCCGTGGATCCGCGCGCGCTTGCCCATCAGCATCCGCAGGTCGATCTCCGCGGTCGCGCCGGCGCCGATGCCGATCACCGCGATCCGCCCGAGTGGCGCCAGCGAGCCGAGGTTGGCGGCGAGGTTGACCGCGCCGACGAGCTCGAGGATCACATCGAACGGCCCGTGCTCGGCAAACGACTGCGGGTCGAGCACACGCGCGCCGAGCGCGGCGACGGCGTCGCGGAGGGCCGGGTTTCGGACGGTCGCGAAGACCTGGGCGCCCGCCGCGCAGCCGAGGCCGATCGCCGCGCAGCCGACGCCGCCGGCGCCGCCGTGCACGAGCAGCCGCTCGCCGGCGAGCAGGCCGCACTGCGTGAAGAGGGCATCGTGGGCGGTCGTGAAGACCTCCGGCACGCCGCCCGCGGCCGGCCAGTCGAGGCGCTTGGGGACGGCCATCAGGATCCGCTCGCTGACGACCGCGAGCTGCGCCTGACCGCCGCCGGCGACGATCGCCATGACGCGCTCGCCGATCGCGAAACGGGTGGCGCCGGGGCCCAGCGCCTCGACCTCGCCGGCGAGCTCGAGGCCGGGAATGTCGGCCGGCGCCCCGGGTGGTGCCGGGTAGCGCCCGGCGAGCTGCATCATGTCGGCGCCGTTGAGGCCGGCGGCGCGAACGCGGACGAGGACCTCGCCGGCGCCGGGCACGGGGTCCGGGTGCTCGCGGGGGGCGACGGCGCCGTCCGCGATCGTCGCGGCGATCATCGTGTCAGCACCGCCACGCACTCGATGTGCGGGGTCTGCGGGAACATGTCGACCGGGGTGACGCGGTCGAGCGAGAAGCCGGCCTCGACCAGCTGAGCGGCGTTGGGAGCGAGCGTCGTCGGGTTGCAGGAGACGTAGACGATCCGCCGCGGCGCGGACTCGATGATGCGCCGCACGATCTTGGCCGACAGTCCGGCGCGCGGCGGGTCGACGACGAGCACGTCGGCGCGGCCCGCCTGCGCGACGAGCCCGGCCAGCGCGAGCCGCACGTCGCCGGCGTAGAACGTGGCGTTCGCGATCTCGTTGTGGCGCGCGTTCCACGTGGCGTCGCGGACCGCTTCCTCGACCACCTCCAGGCCGTGCACGCTCGCCGCGCGCGACGCGAGCGAGAGGCCGATCGAGCCGATCCCGCAGTAGAGGTCGTGCACGCGCTCCCATCCGGCAAGCGCCGCCGCCTCGGCGACGATCGCGTAGAGGCGCTCGGCCATCTCGGTGTTGGTCTGAAGGAACGCCTCGGGCGAGACGCGCAGCTCGAGCGCCCCGATCTGCTCGAAGATGTATGGCTCGCCGGCGAGCAGGTCGGTGCGCCCGCCGGTCGTCTCGGCGCGCGCGTCGGTGCGCGTCCAGAGCAGGCCGTGGCAGTCGACCGCGGCCGCGAGGCCCTCACGGTCGAGGTCGCCCTCGCTGGTCACCAGGCGCACGAGCAGCTGGCCGCTGCGGCGCCCCTCGCGAACGACGAGGTTTCGCAGGAAGCCCTCGCGGGTGCGCCGATCGAAGGCCGTGAGACCGCGCTCGCGGCAGAACTCGATCACCTCTTTGCGCGCGCGGTTGGAGGCCTGCGAGGCGAGCAGGCAGTCCTCGAGCGGTTCGACGTGCTCCCAGGAGCCGGGTGCGTGGAAGCCGCAGACGAGCCCCCCGGCGGAGTCCGATCCGAACGAGTACTCGAGCTTGTTGCGGTAGCGCCAGGGCTGCTCGGCCGCGACGATCGGCTCGAGCGTGAAGCCGTCCAGCCGGCCGATCCGCCGCAGCGCATCCTCGACCTGCTCCTGCTTGACCTCCAGCTGTCGCTCGTAGCGCAGCTCCTGCCACGGCGCGCCCGGATGGGCCGCCGCCGGCTCGATGCGGTCGGGTCCCGGCTCGAGCACGGCGACCGCGCGGGCCTGGGCGAAGGAGCGCTTGCGCGTGTGGACCCGGGCGCGAACGAGGTCGCCGGGAAACGCGCCGTCGACGAACACGACGTAGCCCCCTTCGGCGCGCGCGACCCCGGCCCCGCCGAAGGCGAGCGACTCGACGCGCAGCTCCAGCTCGTCGCCCACCGCCGGCCGCTGGGCGCTGCTCAGCGGAGCAGCCACTCGAGCAGCGCCTTCTGGGCGTGGCGGCGGTTCTCCGCCTGGTCCCAGATCCGCTGGCGCGAGCCGTACAGGACCTCGGCGGTTATCTCCTCGCCGGCGTGTGCCGGAAGGTCGTGCAGGGCGATCACCTCGGGACGAGCGAGGTCGAGCAGGGCATCATCGACACGGTAGCGCTCGAGCGCGGCGCGCCTCGAGACCGCCGTCTCCTCATCCCCCATCGACACCCAGACGTCGGTGTAGACGGCGTGCGCGCCGCGCACCGCCTCGGCGGGGTCGCGGACGAGCCGCGCGCCGATGCCCGCTTCGAGCTCGTAGCCCTCGGGCGATGCGACGACGACCTCGAGGCCCGCGAGCGAGCCGATGATCGCGAGCGAGCGGGCGACGTTGTTGCCGTCGCCGACGTAGGCGACTCGGAGCCCGTCGAGCGCCCCGAAGGCCTCGCGCAGCGTCAGCAGATCGGCCAGCGCCTGGCAGGGGTGGTGCTCGGCTGTGAGCATGTTGAAGACCGGAATCGAGCTGTGGCTCGCTAGCTCCTCGAGCGCCGCGTGGGGGCCCGTCCGCACGCCGACGGCGTCGAGGTGCCGCGAGAGGACGAGCGCCGTGTCGCGTAGCGCCTCGCCGCGCGAGACCTGCAGCTCGTCGCCGCGCATGATCAGCGGGTGGCCGCCGAGCTCGACCACACCGACCTCGAAGGAGACGCGCGTGCGGGTCGACGGCCGCTCGAAGATCAGGCCGATGCAGCGTCCCGCAAGCGCCGCCGAGGAGCGCGGCGCGGCCTTCAGCTCGAGCGCGCGCTCAACGAGCGCGTCCAGGTCGGCGCCGTCAAGCTCGCGGCCGCTCAGAAGGTGACGGGGCATCGGCGAGCGGGACAGCTTACCCGCCGCATGGAGGCCTACCAGGTGTGCGTCGAGACGGGACAGGCCGTCTGGGCGGTGGCGTTGGTGCAGCTGCGCGTGACCGCGCCAGTCGACGAACGCAGGATGCTGTAGGTGTCACCGGTCGTCGACGTCGTCGTCACGGTGTAGCCACCACCGGCCGGCGTCGTCACGCCCGACAGCCACGCGTTGCCGCTACCCGACGCCGTCTGGATCGTCGCCTCATAGGTCACCAGCGCGGTCGGGGAGTTGCAGGTCAGCACGTTGTAGGTGCCGGCGTTGTCGGTGCCGCAGGTCTCGATCGCCACCTGCGCGGTGTGCGCGAGCTCCTTCGCGGCGGCGTCCGAAGCCTTGCCCTTCTGATTGATGAACGACGGGATCGCGATCGCGGCGAGGATGCCGATGATCAGGATCACGACCAGCAGTTCGATCAGCGTGAAGCCGCGCTCCTGCGAAGCCCTGCGCGCGCTGTTGCGATCGACTGCGGCGAACACGGATCAACCATCGGCAAAGCGATTCAATCCCTTTACAACCGGTTGCAGAAGACTACGTACGCAATCAGCCGCCCAGGCGAAGACCGTAGCCCTGCAGCGCCAAGACGGCGCGGTTGCGAAGCGAACCCGGACGCGGCAGGAGCCCCAGCGAGATGGCCGCGCCGTAGGCGTCGAAGACGGTCCGGACGCGCCACAGCCGCGTGCGCGAGAGATCGAGCTCACACCAGAAGACCGCGTGCACCTCGATCTCGCGGTGGCTGGCGGGAAGGCCGTCGAGGGCGCCGCTGTTGCGCCCGCGCGCACGCACGGGAAGAGCCGCGAAGCGACCGTCGCTGAGGCGCTCGCCGGCGCGCGCGAGGTGCAGCTCGGGGAACGCCCGCCACAGCCGCTCGGCGTGCTCGGACAGCGCGCCGACCCCCTCGAGCGGAGCGCTCGTGAGCGGATCCTCGTAGTGGAGGTCGGGCGCGCAGAGCGCCAGGAACGCCCGCGCGTCGCCCGAGGACCACGCCGCCTCCCAGGCGTCGGCGAGGGAGTCGACGACCGCGGGAGTCATGACGGCCATGCTGGCACACTTGCCTTCGTGGAGAAGCCCGTCGAGACCCCGCAGCGGCGCAAGCGCGGCCGCGCCGGCGCGCCGCCGTCGACGCGCGCGCAGGCGCGCCGCGAGCGCGATGAGGAGATGCGCCGCGCGCTCACGCCGCTGTCGCCGGGCGAGCGGCCGCGGCCGCTTGTGGCCGCCGTCGTCGCGTGCGCGCTGCTCGGTGGCACGAACCTGATCGCCTATGCGGCGGGCGCCAAGATCGACGGCCGCCACCCCGGCGCCGGCGTGCTCGCGTTCAGCGGCGTGATGGCGCTGCTCGGCGGCGGCATGTGGGCGCGGCGCTACCTCGCCGTACTGGCCTTCGAAGCGCTGCTCGCCTTCGCGGTGCTGCTCTTCGCGCTGTTCCTGGTCGAGGCGTCGAACCTCGAGGCGGTGGCGTTGTGCGTCGGGGTCATCGGCCTGAGCGGCTGGCTGTTCTGGAAGCTCGTGCGCGTGATGGGGCGGATGTCGGCGCCGCGTCAGCCCTCATCGCCCTGAGGCCGTCGCCGCTCTCGCTTGCGCTCCGCGGTCGTGCGCTTGGAGCGCAGGCGATTCTCGCGCGAGGCCGCCGTCGGACGCGTCTTGCGGCGCGGTCGCGCGACGCGCAGCCCCTCCTCGAGCTTGGCCGCGAGGCGCTCGAGCGCGAGCTCGCGGTTTCGCAGCTGGCTGCGCGCGTCCTGCGCGACGGCGCTCACGCGCGGCCCGACGCGCCCGCGCAGCCGCGCGCGCTGGGCCTCGCTGAGCGCCTGCGAGGCCTCGACGTCGAAGACCGCCTCGACGCGCGAGGCGGTGACGTTCGCGTGCTGACCGCCCGGGCCGGAGGAGCGGCTCGTGCGCAGCTCGATCTCATCGAGGGGGATCTCGACGAAGCGGCCGATGCGAAGCGCGGGCGCCATCGCGCAAGGATCCCGGATCGGTACGTCATATAGGCTCCTGGCAATGGCCGCACGGAGCTTTGACTGCGTCGTGATCGGCGCCGGACCGGGTGGCTACGTGGCGGCGATCCGCGCCGCACAGCTCGGGATGAGCACCGCCGTCGTCGAGCGAGCGAGCGTCGGGGGACGCTGCCTGAACGTCGCATGCATCCCCGCAAAGGCCGTCCTGCGCGCCGCCGACATCCTGAGCGAAGTGCGGGATGCCGCCGAGTACGGGATCGTCGTCGCCGAGCCGAAGGTCGACTTCGCGGCCGTCATGGAGCGCCGCGGGAAGGTCGTCTCGACGCTGACCGGCGGCGTCGCCGGGCTGTTCAAGAAGAACAAGATCGAGCTGATCGAAGGCGAGGCCTCGCTGAACGCCGCGGGCACGGTCGCCGTCGGCGACGACGAGCTGAGCGCGAAGGCGATCGTCCTTGCGACCGGATCGGTCCCCAGAGCGGTCCCGGGCATCGAGTTCGGCGGGCGCGTCGTCGGCACGGAGGAGGCGTGGGCCTTCGAGCAGCTTCCGGCCCGGCTCGCCGTCGTCGGCGCCGGCCCCTCAGGCTCGGAGATCGCCTCCGCCTACGCGCGGCTCGGCTCGGAGACGCACCTCTTCGAGGTCCTCGACCGCGTCCTGCCGACCGAGGACTCAGACATCTCCAAGGTCGTCGAGCGGGGGCTCACCCGCCAGGGCGTCAAGGTCCACACGCAGACGCCGATCGAGAACGTCCAGAGCACCGGCGACTCCGCGACGTTCACCGCCGCCGGCGAGCAGCTCGAGGTCGACTGGGTCGTCCTCGCGGCCGGGCGCGGTCCGGATGTCGCGGGCCTCGGGCTCGAGCAGGCCGGCGTCCGCCTCAGCGATCGCGGGCTGATCGACGTCGACGGCGCGCAGCGCACCTCGCGCGAGGGGGTCTATGCGATCGGCGACCTGGTGGCCGGCCCGGCGCTCGCCCACAAGGCGTCTGACGAGGGGATCATCGCCGTCGAGGACGCCGCCGGCCGCGCGACCCACCCGCTCGTGCACGTCGACATCCCGCGCGCCACCTTCTGCACGCCGAACGTGGCGAGCTTCGGGCTGACCGAGGCGCAGGCGCGCGAGGCCGGCCACGAGGTGATCGTCGGCAAGGTCCCCTACGGCGCCGTCGGCGCGGGGACGATCTACGGCGACCGCGCCGGGATCGTCAAGATCGTCGGCGAGAGCCGCTACGGCGAGCTGCTCGGAGGCCACATCGTCGGCACCCGCGCGACCGAGCTGATCCAGGAGCTCGTCAACGTCCGCTCGCTCGAGGGCGGGTTCGCCGAGGTGGCACGGATCGTCCACGGGCACCCGACTCTGTCGGAGGCGGTGATGGAAGCCGCCCGCGACGCCGACGGGTGGCTGATCCACGGGTAGCCGCGGTGTCCGTCGACGCCGCCTTCTATTTCGATCTGCGCAGCCCGCAGTCCTACCTGGCCGCCGAGCGTGCGCTGCGCGTGCTCCCCGCCCCCTGCGAGTGGCAGCCGATCCTCTCGCCGGAGCCCGCCTTCCGCTGCGAGGCGGAGGTCGACGCGATGCGCGAGAGCGTGCAGCTTCGGGCGCGCGCGCTCGAGCTTCAGCCGCTGCGCTGGCCGACGCCGTTCCCCTACGACAGCGCCTATGCGATGCTGGCCGCCACCTACGCCAAGCGAATCGGCAAGACCGTCGCCTTCGCCCTCGCCGCGTTCCGCCAGGCGTTCGCCGGCGGGCGCCCGCTCGATTCCGAGGACAACGTCCTGATCGCCGCCGCGGCTTGCGAGATCCATCCCGCCGCGCTGCGGCGCGCGACCCGGACGCGCTCGATCGCCGCCGAGCTCGAGCGCGCCAGCGAGGAGGCGCTCGCGCTCGGGATCCACGACGTCCCCGCGGTCCGCGTCGGCGAGCGCGTGTTCGTCGGCGAGCTGTCGCTCGAGGCGGCCGGGGAGCTCCTTGCGAAGGCGCGCGGGCTGTGAGGGCCGGGCGCGCCTATCGGCTGCTCGTGCGCCGCGGGGGCGCGGTCCCGGCCCTGCTCGCCTCGCCCGAGCGCATCGACCACGTCGAGGTCGTCGACGTCGGCTCGGGCGAGGTCGTCCTGTTCTGGGACTGCAGCCCGCGCGAAGCCTCGCGCCTGGCAAGCCGGCTGCGCACCGAGCTCGCGGGCAGCGAGGCCGAGGACTTCATCGCGCGCTGGTCCGCGGCTTAGTCGGCGTCGGCCGCGAGCGCCTGGAAGTTCTCATACAGGCGCGGCTCGCCGGCCTGTTCGCGCACCTTCTTCGCGGCCGGCCCGACGCGCTCCCACATCCCCGTTATCCACAGCCAGTCGTGCACGAGCTGCTCGCTGAGCAGGCCGTGCTTGGTCAGCGTGCCGATCGACTCGCCGTAGTTGAGGATCTTGCGGACCGCGGCATCCTCGGTCGCGTCCGCCGTCTGGGGGTCGAAGTCCGGCGCGAACACCTGCGACATCGCGTCCTCGACGCCAAGCGTCGTGCCCCACTGCGCGAGCTGGACCATCAGCACCGCGTCGTCGTGTGTCGGAACACTCATGTTTGCTCTCCTTCCGTCGGTGGGCGGAAAAATAGCGCCGCGGTGGCGCTCGGCAGGCCTCCCCGCGTTCTACTCGCTCCAGAAGTCGGCCAGCCGCTCGCCGTCATCCTCATGGCGGGCGCCGAACACGAGCAGCTCCATCCCCTCGGGCCCGGCCTCGAACTGACGCGCGACCCGCGGAGAGAGACGCAGCATGTCGTGCGTCTGGAGCTCGCGAAGCTCGTCGTCGAGCTTCGCCGTCCCCGAGCCCGCCAGGACGATGCAGATCTCCTCGGCGTCGTGGTGGCGGTGGGGCACCGGGCTGCGCCTGCCCGCCCGTAGGCGCATGTGCGCGAAGCCGGTGCGCTCGGCGGCGAGCGCCTCGCGCGGGAAGCGCACCTCGCCGGCCTCCCCAAAGCCGTACTTCCCCGCGAAGTCCTCGACCTCTGAGAGGTTGACGATCGTGTAGTCGCTCACGTCGCGATCCTAATTCGCGAGGCGCGCTCTGTCATCCTCACAGCGATGCAAGAGTTGTGGGTCGCAAACCTCGGCGTCGTCGCATACCGCGAGGCCGACGCTCTCCAGCGGCGCCTGCGCGAGGCGCGCAAGGCCGACGAGCTGCCGGACACGCTGCTGCTGCTCGAGCACCCGCCCGTCTACACTCGCGGGCGGCGCACCCCCGACGAGGAGCTGCCGCTCGGCGGCGCCTTCTACGCGGCGCAGGGCATCGACGTCGTCGAGGTCGACCGCGGCGGGCGCGCGACCTACCACGGTCCCGGCCAGCTCGTCGGCTACCCGATCATGCGGATCGGCGACATCGTCGGCTACCTGCGCACGATCGAGCGCGCGATCGTCGCCGCGCTCGCGCGGCACGGCGTCGCCGCGCGCGGGGGCGGGGAGCGGCCGACCGGGGTCTGGGTCGGCGAGCGCAAGATCGCCTCGATCGGAGTGCACGTCTCGCGCCGCGTGAGCACGCACGGCTTCGCGGTCAACGTCGACGGCGACCTCGAGCCGTTCGAGTGGATCGTGCCGTGCGGGCTGAGCGGGGTGAGGATGACCTCGCTCGCGGCCGAGGGCGGAGGCGATCTCGGCCGCTTTCGCGCGACGATCGCCGAGCAGTTCGCGATCGCCTTCGAGCGCCGCGCGGTGCCGGTCCCAGCCGCGGCGCTCGTTGACGCCGGAGCAGCCGCGGTGGCCGGGTAGGCTGGCTGCGATGGCGGCGACGCGCTCGCGCTCGAACCCCGGCGGCATGGACGTCCGCACGGTGCTCGGCACAGACACGATCAGGCTTCGCGAGCGAAAGCCGCCGTGGTTCAAGGTGCCCGCGCCGGGCGGCCCGCGCTACCGCGAGCTGACCGAGCTGATCCGCGCGGCCAACCTGCACACGGTCTGCCAGGAGGCCGCCTGCCCGAACGTCGGCGAGTGCTGGGAGCGCGGCACCGCGACGTTCATGATCCTGGGCGACACCTGCACGCGCCGCTGCGGCTTCTGCAACGTCAAGACCGGCCGGCCGACCTGGCACGACCCGCTCGAGCCGGCGCGGGTCGCGCGCTCGGTGGCGCGGATGGGCCTTCGCCACGCGGTCATCACCTCGGTCGACCGCGACGACCTCGCCGACCTCGGCTCGGGCGCCTTCGTGGCCGTGATCGGCGAGATCCGCCGCCAGGCGCCGGACTGCCAGATCGAGGTGCTCACACCGGACTTCCAGGGCCAGGAGATGCCGCTCGCGCGCGTCATCGCCGCGCGCCCGGACGTCTTCAACCACAACGTCGAGGTCGTGCCGCGGCTCTATCCGCTCGCCCGCCGCGGGTCGTCGTTTCGCCGCTCGGCACGCGTCCTGCGCGTCGCCAAGGAGCTCGGCGGCGATGCCGTGACGACAAAGTCCGGGCTGATGGTCGGACTGGGCGAGACGCACGAGGAGATGGTCGAGTGCTTCGGCGTCCTGCGCGAGCATCACGTGCAGGTGCTGACCGTCGGGCAGTACCTGCGGCCCTCCGAGCAGCATCTGCCGATCGTGCGCTACTGGCACCCCGAGGAGTTCGCGGCCCTTCAGCAGGCGGCCTACGAGCTCGGCTTCGATCACGTCGCGGCCGGGCCGCTGGTGCGCTCCTCCTACCACGCGGACCAGCACGTCCCGCAGCCGCGTCCCGGCGTCGGGCCGCTGCAGTCCGCGGCTTGATCCCGCTTCGCGACAGCGAACCGCTCTCGCGGGTCCCGCTCGTCACCGTCGCGCTGCTGGCGGGCAGCGTCGTCGCCTATCTCGTCGCGATCGCCAGCGGCGGCTCGCTGGTCGACGGTCCGAGCTCGGCGACGCTCGTCCACTTCGGCGCGATCCCCTACGAGCTGGCTCACCTCTCCCGCCACTGCGACCTCGCCGCGAGCGGCTTCTCGCAGGCCGTGCTGTGCGCCGGTCAGCACGGCGTGAGCGGCGCGGCGACGGCGCAGCCGGCGACCTGGCTGACCGTGTTCACCTCGCTGTTCCTGCACGCCAACATCCTCCACCTGGTGATCGACGTCGCCTTCCTGCGCGTATTCGGCGCGGCGCTCGAGGAGGCGGCCGGGCGAGCCGCGCTGGCGCTGATCTTCCTGGCCGGCGGGTTCGCCGGGATCGCGCTGTCGGCGGCCGCCGACGCCGGCTCGGCGGCGCCGCTGATCGGGCCCGGCGGCGCGCTCGCGGCGGTCATCGCCGCCCGGCTGGTGCTCGCTCCGCAGTCAAAGATCGTGACGGTCGTCCTGATCCCGCTGTTCTTCAACGTCGTCGAGGCGCCGGCGGCGCTGATCGCCGCGGTCTGGGTCGCGGCCGACCTGGCCCTCGCCGCGAGCGGGCTCAGCACACCGCTCGGCGGCGAAGGCGCCTACGCGCTGCTCGGCGGCGCGGCGCTCGGGCTGCTCGCCGCGGCCGCGCTGGCCCGCCTCGACTACCGACCGCTTCGCACGGCGTAGGCGATCCGCGCCGCGGCGCTCTGCCAGGCGACGACGGCGGCATCGCTGCGCGCGTCGAAGGCGATCGACGGAGCGGCGTTCTCGCCGGGCGTCGCGATCTGGACCGGGCTCTCGAACGCCACGCCGCCGGGGCCGCCGGGAACCGAGCGCGCCGCGAGAAGCGACTGCTGCGCGGTGTCCCAGCCGGTCGCCTCGCGCGGTGCGCGGGCGAGCACGATCGCGGCGTCGTTGCGCGGACCGGCGGCGACCGCCGCCAGGCGCAGATCGGCGTCGGGGACAGACACCGTGAAGGGCGGCAGGATGTGGTTGCTCGTCAGCCCCGCCGCCTGCACGACGTAGGCCCCGTTCTCAAGCAGCGTCCAGGCGGCGAGGACGCCCTCCGACGGCGTCATCCGCACCAGCGCGAGCGACCCCGGCCCGAGGCGCAGGTCGGCGGGCTCTACGAACGACGCGACGACCCGCGCATGTCCGTTGAAGGTCACGTTGGCGCCCGAGTGAACGAGGTAGACCGTCGTCTGCCCGGCCACCCCCGACGCGGGCTCGGCTGACCAGGTCACGAACGCGCGCCCGTTGTCGCTCAGCACGGCGGCGACCCGCGTGAGCGCGCCGGAGGGCCCGATCACCTGCGAGGGCCCGGGAACGCCTTCGTTTGACACGAACTGGCCGTGCAGCGACCCGCCGGCCGTCCAGAGCACGATCGAATCGGCGCGGAAGTCGAGCGCGACGGCGAGCGAGGTGATTGGCGCCGACCTCTCGACGAGCGTGACGGGACCGGCGAACGAGCTCGCGTAGTGGCGCTGCTCGTAGAGCTCGATCGCCTCGACGCCGCCGCGCCGCGTCGCGTAGGCCACGTCGGCGTCGCCGAGCCAGCCGTCGGCGCTGGCGATCGGCCCGACCGGCGCGCCGAAGCTTCGCGCCGGCGCGAGCCGCCCGCCGGCGAGCCCCTCGGCGAGCAGGGCGCCGCCCGAGACCTGCGAGCTCGCCGCGGCCAGCTGCCCGGACGTCGTCCCGGCCGCCGCCAGCGGCGCGCGAAGCCCGGCACCGGATCCGACCAGCGTGCGAACGACGCTCGGCCGATCGTCGGAGTGCAGCGTCGCCCCGAGCAGCCCGCCGCAGCCAAGCCAGACGATCGCTCCGCGACCGCTCGGCGTCGACGGCGAGCTGTGGGGGAACACCACCGCCGGCGATCCCGCGGGCGTGCATCCGCCGAGCGTCGACTGCTGTGACCAGCTCGCCGCGGAGGCTCCCGTGGCCGCCAGTGCGAGCGCGACCGTGACGATTGTCAGACGCGCCAGCATCGGTCAAGAAACCTAGCGGCTGTCTCGACATCGCGGACCCCCCTCTGAACGCGCCGGCCCCAAACCCGCGCGCGGGCGATCTGCAAGACTGCGCCCCCAGATGCCAGGGGTCACCACGGACATCGCGGGCCTCGCGGCGCTCGCCGGCAGCGAGCTCGGGCAGACCGAGTGGCGCGAGATGACGCAGGAGCGCGTCGACTCCTTCGCCGACGTCACCGAGGACCACAACTTCATCCACGTCGACCCGCAGCGCGCCGCCGCCACCCCGTTCGGCGGCACGATCGCCCACGGCTACCTCACACTGTCGCTGCTCGCGCCGGTCACGCAGGAGCTCTTGAAGGTCACCGACGCGGCCGTCTCGATCAACTACGGCCTCGACCGCGTGCGCTTCCCCGCGCCGCTGCCGGTCGGCGCGCAGTTTCGCGGCAGCGCGCGGATCGAGGACGTCACGCCGCTCGAGGGCGGCGTCCAGGTGAAGGTCGCGGCGACGATCGAGGTGCGCGACGGCGCGAAGCCGGCGCTCGCCGCCGAGTGCCTGTTCCGCTTCTACTCATGAGCGAGGCGCTGCGACTCGACGGCCGCGTCGCCGTCGTCACGGGAAGCGGGCGCGGCCTCGGTCGCGCCTACGCGATCGCGCTCGCCGACGCCGGCGCCGCGGTCGTCGTCAACGACGTCGACTCAGACGTCGCCGCGCAGACCGTCGAGGCGATCGCGCAGGCCGGCGGAAAGGCGGTCGCCGAGGTCGTCGCGGTCGGCGACGCGGAGGCCGCCGACGCGCTCGTCGCGCGCGCCCGGGACTCCTTCGGCCGCCTCGACGTGATGGTCACGAACGCCGGCGTCCTGCGCGACAACGTGCTCTGGAAGATGCCCGATGAGTCCTTCGACCTGGTTGTGAAGACGCACCTGCGGGGCACCTTCACGTGCGCGCGCGCGGCGGCCGTGGCGATGCGCGAGCAGGGCGAGGGCGGGCGGATCATCGTCGTCGGCTCACCGGCCGGGCAGCGCGGCAACTTCGGCCAGACCAACTACGCCGCCGCGAAGGCCGGGATCGCGGCGTTCGCGAGGACCTGGGCGATGGAGCTCGCGCGCAGCGAGATAACCGTCAACGCGATCATCCCGACGGCGTGGACGGCGATGACGGCGACGATTCCCGTCTATGCGCCGCTCGTCGAGCGGGTCGAGCGCGGCGAGGGGCTGCCGCGGGCGGTGCGCCAGGAGCACGCCGTCGGCATGCCCGAGGACTGCGCCGGCCTGGTCGTGTTCCTGGCCTCGGCGGCGGGCGCGGGCGTCACCGGGCAGTGCATCGGGATCGGCGGCGATCGGCTGTCGATCTGGTCGCACCCGGCCGAGGCGGCGTTCGAGCTGCGCGAGGGGGGCTGGAGCGCGGAGCAGATCGCGCAGCGCTGGGACGCGCTCGCGCCGGCGCTTCAGAGCTACGGGATCGAGTTCTCGGACCTCGACCTGGACGAGGGCTAGGTGCCCGCCGGCGCGATCGACCTCGACGCGATCGTCGCGATCGACGTCCACACCCACGCCGAGCGCTCGGCGCACCACGACCAGGACCCCGTGACCGGCGAGATCCTCGAGGCCGCGGGGCGTTATTTCGGCGGCACGCCGCCGCAGCCGACGACGCAGGAGGTCGCCGACTACTACCGCGAGCGCTCGATGCTGGCGGTCGTCTTCACCGTCGACGACGAGGCCGGGATGGGGCGCGCGCGGATCTCAAACGACGAGGTGCTCGAGATGGCCGCCGCCAACAGCGACGTGCTGATCCCGTTCGCCTCGATCGACCCCCACAAAGGCAAGCTCGGCGTGCGCGAGGCGCGGCGGCTGATCGCCGAGTACGAGGGGCTGCGCGGCTTCAAGTTCCATCCCAGCACGCAGGCCTTCATGCCCAACGACCGCCTCGCCTACCCGCTCTACAAGGTGATCGCCGAGGCCGGAAAGATCGCTCTGTTCCACACCGGCCAGACGGGGATCGGCGCCGGCATGCCGGGCGGCGGCGGCGTCAAGCTCAAGTACTCGAACCCGATGCTGATCGACGACGTCGCGGCCGACTTCGGCGACCTCCAGATCATCCTCGCCCACCCCTCCTTCCCCTGGCAGGAGGAGGCGCTCGCCGTCGCGACGCACAAGCCGAACGTCTACATCGACCTCTCCGGCTGGTCGCCGAAGTACTTCCCGGAGATCCTGATCCGCTACACCAACACGCTGCTCAAGCACAAGATGCTGTTCGGCTCGGACTTCCCGCTGCTGACGCCGGACCGCTGGCTCGCGGACTTCGAGAAGCTCGAGATCCGCGAGGAGGTGCGCCCGCTCGTGCTCAAGCAGAACGCCGCGCGCCTGCTCGGGCTCGACGGCTGACGCGGCCCCGCTCGGCGCAGCGCAGCGCGGCGGCCTGCCGGGAAGGGGCGGCGACCGGGATCGATCGCAAGGAAGCCGCCGTCCCTTCCCGGGTTGTGTTGTCAGGCCGTCACTGGACTGCGGGGAGAAGCACGATCACGCCGAACTCGACGCCCTGCGGGGTGATCTCGAGACTGGCGCGAAGGACCGAGGCGCCGTGGACGAGCAGCGAGCTGTCGCATTGCTGCGGCCGCTGACCGCCGCCGTTGTCGTGGTTGTGGTGGTGGTGGCGGCCCTGGTCGCCGCCCTGGGTTCCGCCCTCGCCCTGGTCATTGCCCTGGCCCTGATCGGATCCCTGGCTGCCGGTGTCGCCGCTTGGCCCGGTCGGGCCGCTGGCGCCGGTCTGACCCCAGTCGCCGTGATGGAAGTGGTCGCGAATCAGGGTCGTGAAGCGGCGCCCGTGGCGGCCCTGGAAGGCGAAGTGCTGCCAGCTGCCGAGGCAGACGATCTGCGTGCCATCGCCCACCGTTCCGGTCACGCTGCCCTGGTTTGGAAGCGCGAGCGTCAAGGTGCCGGTTGTCTGGTCGAAGAAGCCGACGGTTGCTGCTGGACCGGTCGCGCCGGTCACACCCGTGAGGCCGGTCTGGAACTGGTGATGGTGATGGCGCCCCTCGCGGCCATCGTGTCGTGTGGCGAGCGCGGCGGCCGGGACGGCAAGTGCGATGAGCACGATGCCGAGCGCCGCCTTGAGCGATCGCTTCATTGCGATGTCACCCCCAGGTCGGTCATGGACAGGCTGTTGGTCATGATCGAAGGCGCTGTCCAAGGAGGCAACGACCCAAACGCGGATTCGACGACTCGGCAGCCCGCCGCCGCACGCCTGGACGGATGTCAGGGGGGCGCGCGAAGCGGCGTCGAGCGAGCGAGGACGCGACCGTCTGCGGCGAGCGCCTCGACCGCGACATAGGCAGCGCCGGCGGGTGCCGCGAGCTCCGTCTCAAAGCCGCGACGCGCGATCGGCGCGCCGCTGTGGCGCAGATCCGAGGCTGTCGGACCCGACTGCAGGCGCCAGGCGCTCACGGTGGTGGCGCCGTTCCAACTCGCGTAGGCGCGAAGCGCGCCGGCGGACGTGCGCGCGAGCGCCAGCGCCGGCGGGCGGGTTGGCGTGGCGCTCCACGGGAAGCGGTAGCTCCGGTAGCTCTCCGATCCGGCGGGGGTGTGAGCCTCGAAGAGCTGGCGGCCGTCGGCCGCCACCTGCGAGGACTCGTTGACGTCCCCCCAGCCGATCCACCAGCTCCCGTCGGGCAGGCGCTGGAGGTCGCCCTGGGTCTGGGCGAAGATCGGCGTGGCGATCGCGATCGTGGCGACCACGCTCGCCGAGCCCCCCGCGGGGTCGATCGCCACCACGGCCCCACTCGAGTGGGCGAACGTCGACGGCGGACCGCCGTTGTCGAAGACGCTGAAGAGGTCGGGGCCGAGCGGCTCGGCGTCGTGCTGCCAGGCGAACAGCGGCGCCGCCGAGCGAAGCGTCGGGATGCGCCCGCCGACCTGCCACCGAAGCCGGCCGGTTAGGTGGTCGACGTCGTAGACCGCCCAGGTCGCGCGCGAGGAGACGAGCAGCGAGCCGTCCGAGGCGGGCCGCACGGAGTTGAGGTGAAACCAGTCGTAGGGCCACGCCGTGCTCGCGGCGGCGGCCGGCATGTAGGAGGCCGTCAGCGGGACGTGCTCGAGTGAGTCCCACTCGTAGCGGACGAGGCCGGTGCGAACGTCGATCTCCTGGAAGACGGTGTCGTAGAGGGCCGCGCGGGCGCGCCCGCCGATGCCCGAGAGGTCGCAGTAGAGGGGCTTCCAGGCGCTGATCAGCGCCGCGCCGTCGCCGGTCAGCGTCAGCTCGTGGAGGTCCTCGGCGAGGCCGTCGCCGGCGTGCAGCGTGGCGACGCGGCTGTAGGAGTCCGAGTAGATCTCGCCTTCGCCGTAGCCGAAGCCGTGGTGGCTGATCGTCCCCTGCCACCACGTCAGCACCCGCCGCCCGGCGTAGGTCTGCACGCGCAGGTCGGTCGCGAACGTGTTGCGCGGCAGCGGGTGAAACCAGACCAGCGCACCCGAGGGGTCGAAGATCGCCGGGCCCGTCGACCCGGGGCCGGGGTAGGCGGCGGTGAAGATGTCGCCGTCGCGGCGCGCCTGCGGCGAGGTCTTGGTCACCGTCAGCGCGGCCGGCGTGATGGCCGGAGCGGAGCGGAAGCGCAGGACCGTGCCGGGCCGTCCGGCCGGCTCGGCGGCCTCGGGCAAGCGGGCGATCGGGTCGGGGTCGCCGACGGCGAAGCTGTAGGAGAACGAGCGAGCCGGCGCGCCGACCTCGCCGCTGACGGTGACCGTCTCACCGGCGCTGAACGGCCGCCTTGGGATGAAGCTCTCCCCGTCTCCCTGGGAGTAGCGGGCGAGGCGCCCGGGGTGCGCGCCGCTGATGCTGCCGGTGACCGTGACGTGGCCGATCTCGCCGGCGGGCGTGCCGAGGAGGCTGATCTGGGTCTGGGGCATCGCGTCGCGCCCGCCGGGAGCCGGGGAGACCGTCAGCGGTACGGCGGCCAGCCGCGCGGAGGAGTCAAGCGCCGTTGGCGTGCAGATCGGTGCGGCCGGCTGGGGTTGCCCGCGGGCCGCGGAGGCCAGCGCGAGCAGGGCCGTGGCGAGCGCCGCCAGCGTGAGGAGCGCGCGCGACTCGCATCCGCGAACCCCGCTCAGTCGCGTCCTCCGATCCGAGCTCAGCTCGTCCCTATGCCAGGTCGTCCCTAGCCGCAAACGCCCCCGCTGTGGGCGGTGCGGCCATAGATCTCAAGCGCTCCGCCGATCACCGGCGGAGCTGGGTTGACGCGGCTCCCGGTTTGGTCACCGACCATCAGGACGCACGATCCTTCGACGAATAGGACGTTCGCGTCGACCGCGTCCGCGGGCGTCTCGCTCGGGTCGACCTCCGTGCTGCTGTTGCCTCGACTCATGAATCCTGCCGACGCGGGGAGGTACTTGATCGAGAAACGTGTGACGGGGCTCGGGCTTTGCGCAGCGGTGTTCTCCTTGAGCTGGGCCCGCTCCTCGCTCTTGGCAGCCGCCGGCGAGGCGAGCTCGATCACCCACGACACGCCTGCGGCGCCGTTGACGCCTGCGGTGTTCTCGGCCAGGGCTCCGCGAAAGCCTTCGCCACGCAGGCGCTTCGCATCAGCAGCTGCTCTGCGGTCTCCTGCCGTCCACGCCGCCGCGTTCCTCGTGAAGATCGGCGCACCGACGGCGGAAAACCCGCTCTCCTCGCCGGCCCGCACGACGTACGGGGCCAGCGACGTTGGCGAGACGTGCTGCCCCTCGGTCGCTGAAGCACCTCCCGAGCAAGCCAGCGTCCCCGCGAGCGCGACCACGGAAACGCTGGCGGAAAACCGCCGCAGAGCACGCATTCGACCGTCCCTGTGAACCAAGCTGACCTCCCGCTACAGGCCTCGAGCTCCGATCTTCCCACAGCGGCGGGCGCCGAATCTGGGCTACGCACTCTGGCCGCGACGCGACACCGCATCCACGATCACCGCGGCGAGCAGCACGAGCGCGGTGATCATGAACTGAATGTCCGCCGCCAGGCTGAGCAGGCCCATGCCGTTGTAGATCGTGGCGATGACGAGTCCGCCGAGCAGGGCGTGAACCATCTTGCCGCGACCGCCGAGGAGACTCGTGCCGCCGATCACGGCGGCCGCGACGCCGTAGAGCACCGTCTGCCCGCCGTCGATGTCGGTGTTGGCACCGCCGGTTCGCGAGTCGAGGATGATGATCGCCATGGCGGCGGTGAGGCCGGCCAGCGTGTAGGCGAGCACGCGAACTCGGTTCACGTTGATTCCCGCTCGGCGTGCAGCCTCACGGTTGCCCCCGATCGCGTACACGTAGCGGCCGAAGCGCGTGCGATCGAGAAGGAACGTCCACGCCACGACAACCAGAATGACGATCGGCACCACCCACGGGACGCCCTCGACCGTCGCACCGGCAAAGGACGCACGGTTGACGCTGCAGATGGCGACGATCGCGACGCCGGCGGCCGCAACGGCAGCAATCTTGGCCAGGGTCAGGCTGAGCGGCGGCGCGACCAGGCCGCCCGCACGGCGCCTTCGATCCCGCAGCAAGCTCGCCGCTGCGAAGAGCACCAGTCCCACGGCGAGCACGATCCATCCGGCGGCGATGCTCAGCTGTCCGTTGACGATGTCGTAGATCGTCGAGTTCTCGATCCGGATCGAGCCGCCGTTGGACGGACTCTGGTTGTTGATCAGCCAGATCAGGAAGCCCTCCCAGAACAGCAGACCCGCGAGCGTGACGACGAAAGGCGGCAGCCGCAGCCGGGTGATGATCTGTCCTTGGGCGTAGCCGATCGCGGCGCTTGCAGCGAGCCCAGCGAGGATCGCCCACTCCCAACCGAGGTTGATCGGCGGGTAGGCGAGGATCGTCATCACCGCTGCTCCGACGGCACCTGAGTAGCCGAGCGAGAGATCGATCTCGCCAAGCAGCAGCACGAAGATCTCCGCCATGCCCAGCACGATGAACTGGGCCGACTGCTGCAGGAGGTTGACGAGGTTCAGAGCGGACAGGAACCGCGAACGCTCGATCTGAAAGACGATGATGATCACAACCAGGCCCGCGACGACGGGCAGCACTCCGCTCTGCCCGCTGCGGACGCGCTTCAGCCACGCTGACGCGTATTCACGTGCGGTCGCATCGGGCGGCACCGCCGTCAGATCACGGTCGAGGGGCGCCTGGTCGGCGGCCGTCTCCTGTTCGATCGCGGCGGGGGCGGCGACTGCGCCAGCGGGCGGTGGGTCGTTGGGCACCGCCATCTCAGGGCGTTGTCGCTGGCCCGGCCGCGCCGTTCTCGCGTTGGCTCTGGGCTCCGGTCGTCATGATCTCAACGGCGCTGAGGCGGTCGTAGTCAGACGCCGGCCCGGCGGAGACGAGGCGGCCGAGATAGAGGATCGCGACGCGGTCGGCGACCGCGAACACGTCGATCAAGTTGTGTGAGATCACGATCACGGCGATACCACTGGCGGCGAGCCGCCGGATCAGGTCCAGCACCATCGCCGTCTGGGTGACGCCGAGCGCGGCGGTCGGCTCGTCCATGATCACGAGCTTCGCGTCGCTCATGATGGCGCGGGCCACGGCGACGCTCTGACGTTGCCCACCCGACAGCGAACCGACCGGCTGGCGGATCGAGCGCACGGTGGTCACCGAGAGGTCGGCCAACGTCGCCCTCGCCTTCAGCTCCATCGGCGTCTCGTTGAGGATGCCGTGCTTGCGCACCTCGAGCCCCAGGAACATGTTGGCCACGATGTCCAGGTTGTCGCACAGGGCCAGGTCCTGGTAGACGGTCGCCACGCCGAGTTCGGTGGCGTCGTGCGGGTTGCGGATGTGCACGCGCTCGCCGCTCCAGTAGATCTCGCCCGCGTCCGATTCGTGGATCCCGGCGATTACCTTGATCAGCGTCGATTTGCCGGCGCCGTTGTCTCCGATGAGGGCGGTGACGCGCCCCGGAGGCACGTCGAGGTTCACGCGGTCCAGCGCGATAACGGGACCGAAATGCTTCGAGATTCCACGTAGCGAGAGCAGGACCTCGGGATCCGGCGCCCCCGCGTCGGAGTCCGTCCCCCGGTCCGCCGAGGCGGACCGGGGGCCATTCTCGTCCTGCTGTTCGCCAGCCGCGGCGGGCGAGTCGGCCGTCATCGGGCCGACACTATAAGACGCAGCTGGATGCTCATCTACTTGATGCCGAACCTCTTGCAATCCGCTGCGTACGACGGCCCCGAAGGCGGTGCGCCCGCGCAGATCTGGGATGCCGGGACGAACTTGTCGTGGACGACCGTCTTCTCGATCGTCGACGCCGTCACCCACTTCGGAGTCTCAAGGACCGATGGGATCTGGACGTTCGCCACGGTGTCCGTGGTCGAGCCGTTGATCAGCGTCTTTGCCGGGTGCACGCCCGCCCGCAGGTATATCGCGAGCGCCGCCGCGGCCTGAGCTTCCAGGAAGACGGCCTTGTAGACCGTTCCGCACTGGTAGCCGCTGATGATGTTCTGCAGTCCCGGGAGCGACGCGTCCTGGCCGGTCGTCGGGAACGTGTTCGGCTTGACTCCCTGCTGCTGCAGGTAGGTGATGATCGCGCCAGCCGTGGCGTCGTTTGCTGTCAGGGTCGCGTTGGCCGACGGGTTAGCCGTGAAAGCCTGCTGGAACTGGGTCTCGGCGGTCGGCGGGTCCCACGTTCCTGCGAGGGTGGCAGGCGGGGCGCCTTCGAGATCGGTCCATCCACCGCTCTTGAACAGCGGGGTGAGGACGCTGAAGTACCCCTGGGCGAACTGCGTTGCGTTGTTGTCGGTGGCCGAGCCGTGGTTCACGATGACCTTCGGCGACTTGACCTTCCACGCCTTGACGCAAGCGACGAGGCCGGAGCCTTCGAGCTTGCCCACCTGGACGTTGTTGAAACTGACGTAGTACTTGTCGGTGGTGGCGCCGCCGAGCGTCAGCCGGTCGTAGTCGATTGTCTTGACGCCAGCGGCCCCGTCAAGCTTCTCCACCTGGTCGCCGGTGGCAGCATCGACCGGGGTGGTCAGGATCACCTTGGCTCCAGCCGTGATGTCGGCCTGGGCGTCGGTGATGAACGTCGCGTCGCTGCCCTGGGCGTTCTGGATGATGATCTGGCCCGCACTGAGGCCAGCGGCCAGCAGCGCCTTCTTCAGGTAGGGGGCATCGAACTCGGTCCAGCGGGTTGACGACACGGTGTCCGGAAGGATCACCGCGACCTTCCCCTTGCCCTTCTTGGCCAGCGGCACGAGGGCCTTCATCGCCGAAAACGATGTGGTGAAGTCGGCGGAAGTCAGGTTCTTATAGGTCACAGCCGCTTTGGCAGCAAAGCTGTTTTCCGTCGCAAACAACGTGGCGGTGAGAGCCACCGACACGATGCCGACGAGCGCAATTCTGCGCTTCAGCAGGGACATTCTCATCCTCCTCTTGATCTCGTTGCCGTGATTGCACGCTTGGGCCCACAGCCCGAAATCGTCGCAATCACGAGGCGCAGGAGAATGTAGGCAGGACCGCATTAATGGTGCATCAAAATACCGGGGAGGCAAGAAACAAGTCGTGAACGCGTTTACGACATGTTCACAACTCCGGCCACGAACTTGACCCGATCACGGCGGCGCGACCGCCAGGCCTACTCCGAGACCATCCGGTAGCCGACGCGCGGCTGCGTGAGGATCAGCGGCGCACTTCCGGCGAGCTCGAGCTTCTGGCGAAGGCGACGCACATAGACGCGCACATATTCGATTTCGGTCTCATAGCCCGGTCCCCAGACGCGGCGGAGCAGCTGCGCGTGGGTCAGCAGCTTGCCGCGGTTCACGACCAGTTCGCGCAGCAGCGCGAACTCCGTCGGGGTCAGGTGGAGCTCGGTCCCATCACGCCTGACGATGCGATTCGCGAGGTCGATCTCGAGCTCTTCGGTCAGTGCGATCACGCTGCTTTGCGTCTCAACCGGTGCGGGACGCGTCCGGCGCAGCGTGGCCGCGATCCGCGCAAGCAGCTCCTCGATGCTGAACGGCTTCGTGAGGTAGTCGTCAGCTCCGAGGTTGAGGGCAGCGACCTTGTCGTGATCGCCGCCGCGCGCCGAGACCACGATGACACCCACGCTCGAGTGTTCGCGAACCTGCTTGCAGAGCTCGAACCCGTCGACCGAAGGCAGCATCAGATCGAGCAGGATCAGGTCCGGCTGCTCCGTCTCAAGCATCTGGAGGACCCGACTGCCGTCCGTGGAGACGAGCGTCTCGAAACCCCGCACTGCGAGGTTCGAGCGAATCAGATCGACGATGTTCGGATCGTCCTCGACCACGAGGATCTTCGTGGCCACCGCCAGCTCAGACGTCGGAGAGGTCACGATCCTCCGTGTAGCGGTGGGAGGAATCGGGGCCGCCGATCGGCAGCCTTACCGAGAACTGCGTCCCAAGCTCGAGTCGCTCGAGGTCGATCTCGCCGAGATGGGCATCGACGATCCCCTTGGCGATCGACAAGCCGAGTCCAGCTCCGGCCGCCGGGCCGACACCGCCGTTTCGCGGCTCAAACAGAGCGAGCGCGATCTCCTCGGGCAGGCCGCCGCCGTCGTCGGTCACCCTGATCTCCACCCCGTGCTCCTCATCCCCTGTGGCCGTGACCCACACGCTGGTCCCGTCGGGATTGTGACGCAGCGCGTTCTCGAGCAGATTCAAGAAGACCTGCTCGAGACGCTCATGATCGGCCCAGATGACCGGTAGGTCGTGCTGGCACTCGACGTCGATGGCAGCGGCCTGCGACGGTGTCAGACACGCGACGGCGGCATCGATCACGGGCGGAAGCTCGCACCAGTCCGGCAACATCCGCATCGTCGAGGATTCGATCGCCGAAAAGTCGAGCAGGTCGACGACGAGGCGGCTGAGGCGAGCCGACTCCGCGCCGATCCGGCTGAGGAAGCGCTTCTTCGACTCACCGTCCCAGGTGACGTCGGGCGACATCAAGCTCGAGGCATAACCGCCGATCGCGGTCAGCGGCGTTCGCAGCTCATGGCTCAGGCGCGACAGAAAGCCGCGCTGAAGCTCCCGCGAGCGCCGCAGCGCGCTCGCCTCTTCGCGCGCGCGCTCAGACTCCTGGCGCTCACGCGCCAGACGCAGCGAGTTGGCGGCGTCCTCCATCAGCGCCACGCCGTCGAGCGGAGTGTCCGCCGCGCGCCACTGGGCGAGCAGGATGCCGCCCCCGCCGGGCGCCGAGAAGCTCACGGCGATGCACGCGTCGCCGTCGCTCGGCACGATGCTCGTCGCGCGGCCGTCGCGCGCGTCGTCCTTGCGACGCAGGCCGGCCGCTTCGATCAGCCCGGCGGGGGCCTCCACCTCCTCGCCGCGGGAGTCGACGGTGAGCCAGTTCTCGTCGCTGTCGCCGGAAGCGCCGCTGGTCACCAGCGCCACGCGCTCGGCTTGCAGGCCCCGGCAGAGGGAATGAAGCACGACGGTCAGGCCCCGGGCGAGCGGCACCGGGCCGGCGAGCGTCTCGAGCACGTCGCGGATGGTCTCGAGGACGCGGTTGCGTGCGGTCACCTCGCCAAGCAGCTGCTCTCGCTCGACCGCGCTGGCGATGTAGCCGGCGTAGAGGTTTACGAGCCGTAGCTCGTGCTGCGGGGGGCGGCCAGGTGCCTCGCGCAAGACCGTGATCACACCGAGCAGACGGTCGGTCCCGATCACCGGAACCGACCACGAGCTGCGCACGTTTCCTTCGCCCGCGAGCGGCTGCCACGGAGCCCACCCGGGACTTGCGCGGATGTCGAAGTCGACGATTGTCTCGCCCGACTGCGCGGCGGTCCCGACCGGTCCGCCGGCAACGCCAAGCGGCAAATCCGACCAGGCGTCGGTGAGGGCGGCCTGGAGGCCGAGTGCCATCGCGACGCGCACCCGTCCACTCTCGACGAGGTGTAGACACAGCCGCGGCGTGCCGAGAGCGTCGCCAAGCGCCGAGAGGATCAGCGGCAAGCTCGAGGACGGGTCAGCGGAGGCCAGCCGATCAGCGAGGCCGTGCAGACGTCCCAGCTGCCGGCGCGCCGAGGAGTCGGCCGGTTGGCCGGAGATGAACGCGACGATGTCCTCCGGGTGCGAGTCGGCCGTTTCGACTTCGGCGACGATCCGCCCGTGGCGAAGCACCACGATGCGGTCGGCGAGCCGGAAGATCTGGTCGATATCGTGGGAGACCAGTACGACCGTAGTCCCGCCCTCGCGCACCTTGGCCACGAGCTGGTCGACCTGAGCCGATTCGTGCACCCCGAGCGCCCTCGTCGGCTCATCCAGGATCAGCAGCTTCGGCCGGCCGGCCATCGCGCGAGCGACCGCGAGGAGCTGACGCTCGCCCCCGGACAGCGACGCGACACCGCGCGTCGTATCCGACAGGCCGATCTCGAGTTCAGCGAGCAGTTGCTTGGCGGCCTCGTGCAGGCGCGGCGGCGATCGCATCAGCTGGTGCCGCTCGCTGCCGAGGAGCAGGTTCGAGGCAACGTCGAGGTTGTCGCATAGGGCGAGGTCCTGCCATACGACGGTGACGCCGCGGCGTGCCGCGGCGGCGGGCGAGGAGCCGAGGCGCTCGCCATCGACGAGGATGCGGCCGCTCGTCGGGATCATGTCGCCGCCGAGGCAGCGCACGAGCGTGGACTTACCGGCGCCGTTCTCGCCGACGAAGGCGACCGTTTCGCCGTGGCGGATGTCGACGTCGATGGCGTTCAGCGCGCAGAGCGCCTCGTAACGGACGGTCAGCGCCTCGACGCGCAACAGGGGCGCGGTCGCGGGCGCCAGCGGCTCTGCGGTCATGACGGCCACCGGGAACATTGTGCTGTATGTGACGGGGCGGGACGCCGGGTCGGCTCAGTTGAGCATGTTGTAGGCGGGGAGGGTGAGGAATTCGATGAACTCCTCGCCCGTGGCGACGGTTTCGAACAGCACGCGTGCTTGCTCGTAGCCGTCGCCGAGCTTGGCGGTCTCCTCGTCGGTGATGCGGCGGACCTGCTCGGGGGTGAAGCGTCCGTGGTGTAGCCATTGCCAGACCTGGGCGCGCGAGATCTCGGACGTCGCGGCGTCCTCCATGAGGTTGTAGATCGCGACCGCTCCGCTGCCCTGCAGCCACGCCGCGATGTACTGGATCGCCACGGAGATGTCGTTGCGAAGCCCGTCCTCGGTGACCTCGCCTGGCGTCGAGGCGACGTCGAGCAGCGCCGCGGCGCTGTGGACCACGTCGTCGCGCAGCACATCGAGCTGGTTGGGCCGATCTGCAAGCACGCGGTCGAAGACCTCCATCGCCACGGGCACGAGGTCGGGGTGGGCGACCCAGGTGCCGTCATAGCCCTGCGAGACCTCGCGCTCCTTGTCCTCGCGGACCTTCGCGAGCGCCGTCGCGTTGACCTCGGGGTCGCGGCGGTTGGGGATGAACGCGGCCATCCCGCCGATCGCGTGCGCGCCGCGGCGGTGGCAGGTCGCGACGAGCAGCTCCGCGTAGGCGCGCATGAACGGCACCCCCATGCCGACGACGTTTCGATCGGGCAGCACGAACTCGCTGCGGTGGCCGAGCTTCTTGATCACGCTGAAGAGGTAGTCCCAGCGACCCGCGTTGAGCCCGGTCGCGTGCGGGCCGAGCGCGTGGAGGATCTCGTCCATCTCGAACGCCGCGAGGATCGTCTCGATAAGGACCGTCGCCCGGATCGTGCCGCGCGCCAGCCCGAGCTCGGCCTGGGCTCGCTCGAAGACGCGGTTCCAAAGCAGCGCCTCGCGATGCGATTCGAGCTTGGGCAGGTAGAAGTAGGGGCCACTGCCGATCGCTCGCAGCTGCTCGTGGTTGCGAAGCAGATACAGGCCAAAGTCGAACAGGGCGCCGGGAATCGCGCGGCCGTCGACCTCGAAGTGGCGCTCGAGGAGATGCCAGCCACGCGGGCGCACGAGCAGCGTCGCCACCTCGTCGTCGAGCTCGTAGAGCTTCTCGTCGGTCTTCAGGCGGATCGTGCGCGCGATCGCGTCGGTCAGGTTGCGCTGCCCCTCGACCATGTTCTCCCAGGTCGGCGAGTTTGAGTCCTCGAAGTCCGACATGAACACGCGAGCGCCGGAGTTCAGCGCGTTGATGACCATCTTGCGGTCGGTCGGCCCGGTGATCTCGACGCGGCGATCGACGAGATCGGCCGGCGCCGGCGGGACGCGCCAGTCGCCTTCGCGCACCGCCCGCGTCTCCTCGAGGAAGTCGGGCAGCTCGCCGTGCTCGCGGATCCGCTTCGCGCGCGCCTCGCGTACCGCGAGGAGCTCCTCGCGCTCGGCGGCGAACTCGCGCGCGAGAAGCGTCAGGAACTCGGTCGCCTCGGGCGTCAGGACGTCGGCGGTCCTCATCGCCGCGCCTCGTTGAGAAGGCGGTCGCTGCCGACGCCGCGGATCGAGGCGTCGAGGAGCTCGATCGGGTGGAAGGCGGGCATCGCCGCGCCCGCGCCGCGCAGCGCCGCCGAGACCTGGATCAGGCAGCCCGGGTTGCCGCTGGCGTAGGCGTCGGCACCCGTTTCGCGGATCCGCTGCGCCTTGCGAGCGCCGAGCTCGCTCGCGGCCTGCGGCTGCACGAGGTTGTAGATGCCGGCGCTTCCGCAGCAGAGATCCTGGTCGGCCGGCTCGCGCAGCTCAAGGCCCGGGATCTGCGCGAGCATCTCGCGCGGCTGCGCGCTGACGCGCTGGGCGTGGCGGAGGTGGCAGGAATCCTGGAAGGCGACCGAGATCTCGAGCGGCCGGCGCGGCGCCACGGGCTCGCGACCGGCGAGGAGCTCCGAGACGTCGACGACGTCGGCGCTGCCGTGGTCCTTTAGGTGCGAGCCGCAGCCCGCGGCGTTGGTGACGATGTGGTCGTAGCCGGAGAGCTCGCGCTCGAGGGCCTGCGCGCACCGCACTCCATCGGCGAGGCGGCCGGCGTGGGCGTGAAGCGCGCCGCAGCAGCCCTGCGCGCGTGGCACATGGACGTCGAAGCCCTCCGCCGCGAGCACGCGCGCCGTCGCGGCGTTGACGTCGCCGAAGACGACGCTCTGCACGCACCCGGCGACGAGCGCCACGCGCGGTCCATCGCCCGGCAGATGCACGGGCGGCCACTGCGGGGAAGACCACGGCGGCGCCAGCCGCTTGAGCGTGCCGAGCGGACCGGGCGCGGGCAGCGCGCGAAGCGCGAGCGCGGCGCGCAGGCGGCGACGGTGCGGGAACACCCTGAAGACGAGCGAGCGCAGCAACCGCTCGCCGAGCGGGCGGCGGCGGCGCTCCTCGACGACGACGCGGGCCTGCTCGATCAGGCGGTCATACTGAACACCCGAGGGACAGGCGGTCACGCAGGCCATGCAGCCCAGGCAGCGGTCGAAGTGGCCGGCTACGGTGTCGGTCAGCTCGATGCTCGAGTCCGCGAGCGCCGCCATCAGATGGATCCGCCCGCGCGGGGAGTCCATCTCCTCATGCCACAGCGTGTAGGTCGGGCAGGTCGGCAGGCAGAAGCCGCAGTGCACGCAGTCGGCGAGCAGCGCGCGGTCGATCTCGGCGGCGCCGAGGATCAGCTCCGTGCCCACAATGCCTCCGCGACGCGCTCGGCGAGCGGGCTGAAAATGACTTCCGCCGGCTCGGGCGTGTAGGCGACCGCCGGCCCGGGCCGCACGAGCGGCGCCTCGTCGGGCGCCGTGCCGAGCCAGCGCCGGCGACCCGGAAGGGCCGCCTGGAGAGCGCGAAGTTCCTCCCAGGTCCCTTCGCCGGCGGCCTCCTCGCCGCCGAACGCCTCGGCCTGAGCGTCGACCGCCCGCTGCGAGCCCTCGAGCAGGACGTGCAGGCGCCCGCCGGCGATGTCGACCGCGCTCGCCACGACCTGCGAGCGGTGCAGCTCGCCCCAGCGCTCGGCGCCGGTCACGAGCGTCCTCGCGGCCGCCGGGAGTGGGTGCAGGCGCAGCGCGAGCCGCTCCACCGATCCGAACCGGCCGCGCGAGCCGCAGAACAGCTTGCCGAAGTCATAGCCGGCGACATTCTTGACCACCTTGCCGCCGGAATGCGCGCGCAGACCGTCGGGGAGGACGACGCTGACGCCGAGGATCAGATCGCGCATCGTGCCGTAGCGGTGGCGAAGCGGGCCGGAGAGGTCGGCGAGCAGGCACTCGCCAAGCGTCGGATCCCCGGGGGGGTCAAGCGACAGGCGCTGGCCGTGCTCGGCGAGCACCTCGCGCAGCGCGCTCAACGTCATCGCCGCCTCGGCGATCACGGTCAGATCGCCGGGCTGATATTCGACGATCCCCGCGCGGTCGCCCGCCGCCTGCGCCGTCGCCTCCATTGCTCAGAGGCGCTCGGCGAGGCCCGCCCGCTCGAGCGGATGGGCGCGATAGGGACCGGGAACCTCGCCGCACAGGCGCGGCGTCGGGAAGACCTTGCCGGGGTTTGAGATCCCGTGCGGGTCGAACGCGGCGCGCAGCCGGGCCATCGCCGCCAGGTCGCGCTCTCCGAACAGCAGCGGCATCGAGCAGGCCTTGTCCGTGCCGACGCCGTGCTCGCCGGTGATCGAGCCGCCGGCGTCGACGCAGGCCTCGAGGATCAGCTCGGCGAGACGCTGGGCGCGGGCCGGCTCGCCTTCGACGCGGCCGTCGTAGAGGACCAGCGGGTGGAGGTTCCCGTCGCCGGCGTGGAAGACGTTGCCGACGCGAAGCCCGTGCTCGGCCGATAGCTCGGTGATCCGCCGCAGCAGCCCCGGCAGCTTGGTGCGCGGGACGACGCCGTCCTGGACGTAGTAGTCGGGGCTGATCCGGCCCATCGCCGCGAACGCGGCCTTGCGCCCGCGCCAGATTCGCGCTCGCTCATCGATGTCGGAGGCCAGCCGAAGCTCCTGCGCGCCGAGCTCGTCGCAGATCCGCTCAACCGCCGCCAGGTCGTCCTCGACCTGCTCGAGCGGGCCGTCGAGCTCGACGATCAGCACGGAGGAGCAGTCCGGCGGGTAGTCGGGCCCGACGGCGGCCGTCGCGGCCTCGATCGCGATCTCATCCATCATCTCGATCGCCGCCGGTGTGATGCCCGAGGCGATGATCGCCGACACCGCCTCGCCCGCCTCGTCGGTGTGGCCGAAGCCCGCGAGCAGCGTCCGCACGGTGGCGGGCGCGCGCAGGATCCGAAGCGTCAGGCGCGTCGCGATACCGAGCGTCCCCTCGGAGCCGACGAAGGCCCCGAGCAGGTCGGGACCGCCGTCCCAGACCGACAGCTCCGTCAGCTCGCCGTCGGGCAGGACGATCTCGGCGGCGAGCACGTGGTTGACGGTGAAGCCGTACTTCAGGCAGTGCGCGCCGCCTGAGTTCTCGGCGACGTTGCCCCCGATCGTGCAGACCTGCTGCGAGGAGGGGTCGGGCGCGTAATAGAAGCCCTGCGGCGCGACGGCGCGAGTCACGTCGAGGTTCGCGACGCCCGGCTCGACGACGATCGTGCCCGCGTCGACGTCGACCTCGAGCACGCGGCACATCCGCGCGAGTGAGATCACGATGCCCTCGGCGACCGGCACCGCACCGCCCGACAGTCCCGAGCCGGCGCCGCGGGCTACGAACGGGATCGAGTGCGCGGCGCAGGCCCGCACGACGGCCTGCACCTCTGCGGTCGACTGCGGGAGCGCGACCAACGCGGGGACGACGCGGCGGTTCGTCAGCCCGTCGCACTCGTAGACGCGCAGTTGCTCGCGCTCGGTGATCAGCTGATCGGGCGCGAGTGCGGCCCGCAGCTCATCAAGCACGTCCGGCGCGAGCCCGCCTCCAGCCATCCTCAAGCAGTCTATTCGTGGATGATGCGCCGGTTGGTCGTGGACGTCCTACCGGTTCGGCGTGTACGCTTGGTTGCGTCGCGGTTCACCCCCAGGCCGCGCAGAGCACGAGACCGAAAGGGGCCTATGGTCCTGACAGAGACTGCCGCGCCTGGCGCGATCGAGGAGGACGCCCGGCTGGGGTCCGGCGTGCGCACGCCGGGCGAAGACCCGGCTGCCTCGAGAGGCGCCTATTGGAACGAGGCTCTCTCGCCCTACGCACAGGCCAGCCTCCCGCGTTCGGTCGCAGGCCTCTTCACGTCCGTCGTCCCCTACTTCGGGCTGCTCGTCGCGATGTACTTCGCACTTCAGGTCTCGGTCTTGCTCGAGCTGGCGATCGGCGTGCTCACCGCCGGCTTCCTGCTTCGCACCTACATCGTCTTCCACGACTGCTCGCACGGCTCGTATCTCCCCTCCAAGCGCGCCAACATCTGGCTGGGCAGCATCCTCGGCGTGATCGTCTACGCGCCGTTTGCGAACTGGCGCCACAACCACGCGGTGCATCACGCGACAGCCGCCGACCTCGACCGTCGCGGCCAGGGCGACGTGCCGACGCTGACCGTCGCCGAGTACCACACGAGTGAGTGGCGCAACCGGCTCGGCTACCGCCTATTCCGCAATCCGCTCGTGATGTTCGGGCTGGGTCCGCTGTTCGCGATGATCCTCGGGCCGCGGATCGTCCCCAAGGACGCCCGGCCGCGGATTCGCCGCAGCGTCCACCTCACCAACGTCGCCCTCGGCGTGATCGTCGGGACGGCCTGCTGGCTGCTCGGCTGGAAGGACTTCCTGCTGATCCAGGGACCGCCGGCGCTGCTTGCGGGCGCCGCCGGCATCTGGCTGTTCTACGTCCAGCACCAGTTCGAGGACACCTTCTGGGAGCGCGGCACCGATTGGACCTACGCCGACGCCGCGCTGCGCGGAAGCTCCTACCTGAAGCTCCCCGCGGTGCTGCAGTTCTTCACCGGCAACATCGGCCTTCACCACGTCCACCACCTCTGCGCGCGGATCCCCAACTACAATCTCCAAGCCGCCCACGACGAGAACCCGATCTTCCACGACGTCCCCACGCTCTCGCTGTGGGACGGGCTGCGCGCCGTGCGGCTGAAGCTCTGGGATGAAGATGCTCGGCGCCTGGTCGGTTGGAGGGCTGCTCGGCTTGCGTGGGGGGCCGCTTCGCGGACTCGGACACCCGCCTCGCAGAGCTAGCGGTCGGCCGCAGTTTCGGCGGTGACGCGCGTTCTTACGCCGCGCGCCGGCGGCGGGCGTCGCACTCTAGCCCGGTACGAGCGCGCGCACGTCGCGCGCGGCTGAGCGCACGGCCGAGGCGAGCACCGGCCCGCGCGCGGCGCTGGCTGACCCGGCCCGCTCGCCGAGCTCGAGCATCCGCTGCGAGACGGCCGCACGGAGCTGCCCCGGCCACGGCTGCGGCGCCGCGGCCAGCTCTCCGAGGGCGGCGGCGAGCTCGCGCACGCAGGCCGCGATGGCGGGGTCGACCTCCTCGCCCTGCTCGAGCGCGTCGCTACCGACGCGCAGCAGACTGAGCGCGGCGTTTGAGAGCAGGTCGAGGATCGCGATCCGGTTGTCCTCGCCGGCGACCTCACCGCGCAGCGCGATGCGGCGCGGAGCAAAGCGGACGTTGGCCCGCGCGGTCATCCGAGCGGCAGCGAGGTCGGCGAGCTGGCTGTGGATGTCCTGCGCCGCGGCGAGCGTCCAGCCGACGGGGACACGCCCGCCGCGTTCGAGCAGCTCCCCGATGTGGCCGAGCGCGCCGGCGAGCGAACGCAACAGCTGCCGCTCGGCGGAGCGCATCAGTTTGAGCGGGTGGGCGGGGAACAGGCCGACACCGATCACCGCGGCAACGCCGCCGCCGATCAGCGCGTCGATCGCTCGCTCGGAGCCGGTGCCGTGCTTGTGGAGCGCGATCACGAGCACGGCCGCCGCGGCGGACTGGTTGACGAACATCATCCCCTCACCGAAGAAACCGACCGCGACCGCCATCGCCATCGCCATCGTCACGACCACCGTGACCGCGATCGACAGCCAGCTGGTGCCCATCACCGCAGCCGCGCCCTCGCTGACGGCGATGCCGAGCATCACCCCGGCAACCATCTGCAGGATGCGCCGCCCGCGGCGGACGTTGTTCGTCGACAGCGCGATCGCCGCGGCGATCGGTGCAAAGAACGGCTGGGCATGCCCGAGCGCGTCGTGCGCGAGCAACCAGGCGATCCCGGACGCGCCAGCAGCCTGCGCGATCGGCCACAGCGACGCCGTAAGCCGCGTCCGCGCCTCGGTCACCTGATTGCGCCAGGCGAGTTCGGGCAGCGGCGTCTGAATCGCACCCCACCGCACGCGCCGGTATATACCTATCGCCGTGGACGAGGAGCGATACGGACCGCTGAGCCTCGTGCGCGTCGTGAAGGAGGACGGCCGCGCGCTGATCCTGTTCGCGCGCGCGTGAGCCTGCGGCGCTTCAACGAGTTGCGCGGCGAGGAGGTCGTCTACGCCGTCGACCGCCAGGACCGCACGTTCCTGCCCGACGCCGAGCAATGCCCGCTGTGCCCGACTCGGCCCGGCGGTCCGGAGACCGAGATCCCGTTTCCATCGTTTGAGATCGCGGTATTCGCGAACCGCTTCCCGACCTTCGAGGCGCCCGAGGGCGCGGCCGAGGTCGTCGTCTACACCGACGAGCACGACGGGTCGTTCGCGACGCTCGAGCCCGGCCGAGCGCGCGATCTGATGTGGGTCTGGCGCCAGCGCTACGAGGAGCTCGGCGCGCGCCCCGACGTCGCCTACGTGCTGATCTTCGAGAACCGCGGCGTCGAGGTCGGCACGACGCTCCACCACCCGCACGGGCAGATCTACGCGTTCCCGTTCGTGCCGCCGGTCGCTTTGGCTGAGCTGGCGGCCGATCAGCGCCTCGGCGGCTGCGCGACGTGCGAGCTGCTGGCGCGCGAGCTGGGCGACGGCGAGCGCGTTCTATGTGGCGAGGGCGAGGTCGTCGCCTACGTTCCGTTCGCCGCGCGCTGGCCGTATGAGACGCACGTCGTCATGCGCGCGCACCGGCCGAGCCTCGTCGATTGCAGCGAGTCAGAGCTCGACGCGCTGGCTGAGGTGCTCCAGGCCGTGACGCGCGGTTTCGACCGCCTCTTCGAGCGCAGCTTCCCCTACATCATGGTCCTCCACCAGGCGCCCTGCGACGGTCGCGGCGCGGGCCATCTGCACGTCGAGTTCTACCCGCCGCTTCGCACGGCCACGAAGCTCAAGTACCCGGCTGGCTGCGAGCAGGGCGCGGGCACGTTCGTGATGGATGTGCTGCCCGAGGCCTCGGCGGCGGCGTTGCGGAGCGCGATCGATGGGTCCTGAGCGGGTCGCCGCGTTCGCCCCGGGCCGCGTCAACCTGATCGGCGAGCACACCGACTACAACGAGGGGCTGGCGTTGCCGTTCGCGATCGACGTCGGCGTGACGGTCCGGGCCCGTGCGGTGGGCGAGCGGCGGATCACTGCGGCGGCGCTCGACCTCGGCTCCGAGCGCGACAGCTTCATGCTCGGCGCGGAGGCGCCCGCGCCGCGAGGCTGGGCGGCGTTCGTGCGCGGCGTCGCGGCAGAGCTCGCCGCCGAGGGACTGCCTGTGCGTGGAGCGGCGCTTGAGATCACCGGCACCGTGCCGGCCGGCGTCGGCCTCTCCTCGTCGGCGGCGCTCGAGGTCGCGCTGTGCCTCGCGCTGCTGGCGCTCGCCGACGCAGACGTCGTGCCGCCGTGGCCGCTCGCGCGGATCTGCTCGCGCGTAGAGAACGAGTGGGTCGGCGCGCAGACCGGGCTGCTTGATCAAATCGCCTCGATCTGCGGCAGCGCGGGAGCGGCGACGCTGATCGACTTCCACTCTGGCGTGATCGAGCCCGTCGCGCTCGAGCTTGGCGAGTGGCGACTGGTGACGCTCGACTCGGGCCAGCGCCACGAGCACTCAAGCTCGGGCTACAACGAGCGCCGCGAGGAGTGCGCGCGCGCCTGCCGGGCGCTCGGTGTCGCGACCCTGCGCGACGCGGACCTCGTAATGGTCGCCTCCTTGAGCGGCGTCGAGGAGCGGCGGGCACGGCACGTCGTCGAGGAGAACGAGCGTGTGCGGTCGGCCGTCACGGCGCTCGCCGCGGGCGACTTCGCCGAGCTCGGCCGTCTGCTCGATGCCTCGCACGCCTCGCTTCGCGACCTCTATGAGGTCTCAACGCCGGCCGTCGAGGCCGCCGTGGCCGTCCTGCATGACGCCGGCGCGGCGGGGGCCCGCGTGATTGGCGGCGGCTTCGGCGGGCACGTGCTGGGGCTGTTTGGGCCCGGCTGCACGCCACCGGCGGGGGCACTCGAGGTCCGCCCGGGGGGCGGGGCGCGCGTGACCGAGCGGGGCTAGCGGAGGTACTCCTCAACGGCCGCGATCTCGCGCGCGAGCGCGGTGGCGATCGCGGGCGGCGCCGGGCCGTCCCACAGGTCGAGGACGACGCGGGCGCGTTCAAGCGACCAGGTGCCGGCGGCGCGGCCGCCGATCAGGACGGTCGGGCGGAAGACGCCCCCGCTGACTATCCGCGCCGCATGCTCGCCGACAACGAGGTCCCGATCGCTCCAACCGAGCAGCAGCGGATCGAAGGCGCCGAGCAACGTGGCGCGGGGCACGCGCGGCGGCGTTGGGCGATCGCTGAGGTCAATCAATCCGCCGGGGAGCTCGCGAACGCGCGCTCCGATCGTCGCGAGCGCCGCGCGCGACTGGCCGAGCGTGATCCCGGCCCACTTGGCGAGGTCGCGGGGGCTCGCCGGTCCGTGGCCTTCGAGGTAGCGCCGCGCGAGCTCGGCGGCGGCCATCGCGCGGTCGAGGTTGCGGCGCGGTCCAAGCCAATCGGCGGCGAGCACGAACGCCTGCTGGGCGCCGCGCATCGGGCCGCGCACGATCAGCCCGTCGAGAGTGGCGGCGAAGAGGAGGTGCACGAGCGCCTGCCCGGCAGTTGGAACGCCGTTTCGGTCGAGGACGTCGCGGAGCTCCTCGCGCCCTAGCGGTCCCGATCCGAGCGCGGCGGCGATGGCCTTGACGCCGCGGCGGGCAGCGGCCTCGCTGACCCCCTCCTGGCGCAGACGGCGCTCGCTGCCGGCGCGCAGCTGCGGCGTTGTGAGAGCGTGGAGCATCGGCTCGTCCTCCGCCGCGACGAGGTGGAGGGTGCCGCGGTTGACCCACGTGATGACGAGCTCGCGCTCGTTCAGCGCGCGGTCGACGGCGGCCGCGGTTGTGGCGGTCGATCGCGCACGGATCGCAAGCCGCGCGCCGCGCGGGTCCTGGCCCTGCACCGCCAGCAGCCGCCGCGTCGCCCCGAGTGGGCTCGCGGGCTTGGGGCCGGAGAGGAGCTGGGCGTGCAGGCGCGCGGCGAGGACCATCGCGGCTGACCGTAGATGATGTGCGCCCGTGACGATCGTTTTCGACTTCGACGGCGTGCTCGCCGATTCGCTCGTTCCGGTGACCTCGAGCATCGACGCGGCGCTTCGCGCGCACGGCTTCGAGGAACGCGGCGCCGAGGAGCTACGCCGCTTCATCGGCCCACCGACGTTCGTCGCCTTCGCCGAGCTGCTCGGCCGGCCGGCGACCGACCCGCTCGTCGCCGCGGTTGTCGCGACCTATCGCCAAAGCTACGCGTCGGTCTATCTAGACCAAACGCGTCTGTACGACGGCATCGCGGAGCTGCTGGAGGCGCTCGCCGGGGGCGCTGAGCCGATCGCGCTCGCGACCTCGAAGTCGGGGCTCTTCGCGCAGCCGCTGCTCGAGGCGCTCGGGATCGCGCCGTACTTCGCGGCGGTCGCGGCGGCCTCCCCCAACGACACCGACGACGACAAGACGGCGATCGTCGCGCGGGCTCTCGCCGAGACCGGCTCGAGCGCTGGGGCGATGGTGGGCGACCGCCGCTACGACATGGAGGCCGCACACGCCCACCGCCTTCGCGCACTCGGCGTGGCCTGGGGGATCGGCAGCGAGGAGGAGCTTCGCGCCGCGGGGGCCGAGCAGATCGCGGCGACACCGGCCGAGCTTCGCGCGCTGCTGTCGTCGCGCTGAGCGCTATACCTCCGCGTTGCACCCACGAGAGGAGCCACGATGGACGACCAGTACGCAACGACTCCGGAGGACCGGTTCAGCTTCGGGCTGTGGACGGTCGGCCACCGCGGCGGCGACCCGTTTGGCGTTGCGACCCGCCCGCCGATCGCGGCGGAGGAGATCGTGGCGCGGCTGGCCGAGGTCGGTGCGTGGGGCGTTTCGCTGCACGACGAGGACCTCGTTCCGTTCGGCTCGAGCGCCGCCGAGCGCGACGCGATCGTCGCGAGCTTCAAGCGCGCCGTCGACGCCGCGGGGATGGTCGTTCCGATGACGACCGTCAACCTCTTCACCCAGCCGGTCTTCCGCGACGGCGCTTTCACCGCCGCCGACCCGGCCGTGCGGCGCTTCGCTCTGCGCAAGGCAACCGACGCGATCGACATCGGCGCCGAGCTCGGCGCCGGCGTGTTCGTGCTGTGGGGCGGACGCGAGGGGGTGGAGTCGGGCGCGGCGCGCGATCCGCGCCTGGCGCTCGAGCGCTACCGCGAGGGCATCGAGTTCCTTTGCGCCTACATCCGCTCGCAGGGACTCTCGACGCGGATCGCGCTGGAAGCCAAGCCGAACGAGCCCCGCGGGCACATCTACCTGCCGACGACCGGGCACATGCTCCACTTCATCGAGACGCTGTCTGACTCCGAGATCGTCGGCGTCAATCCCGAGGTCGCACACGAGTCGATGGCGGGGTTGTCGTTCTCGGGCGCCGTCGGGCAGGCGCTGTGGGCGGGCAAGCTCTTCCACGTCGACCTGAACTCGCAGAACGGGCCTCGCTTCGATCAGGACTTTCGCTTCGGCGCCGAGGACCTCAAGGAGGCATTTCTGACCGTGCGGCTGCTCGAGCGCTCGGGCTACGACGGGCCGCGCCACTTCGACGCGCGCGCCTACCGAAGCGAGGACGACTCGGACGTCTACTCGGCGTTTGCGCGCGGCTGCATCCGCAATTACAAGATCCTCGCGGCGAAGGCCGCGGCGTTTGACGCAGACCCCGCTGTCGTGGGGGCGATGGAGGCGGCCGGCGCGGGCCAGCTCGCCGAGCCCTCGCCGGCGTTCTCCGCCGATGCGCTCGAGGCGATCCGGGGCGAGGACTTCGCCGCGGTAATCGACAGCCGCGAGGGGCGACATCTGGAGGCGGTCGATCAGCTTTTGATCGAGGCGCTACTCGGCGTCTGAGCGCAGCGCGCGAAGCGCCGGGTAGAGCGCCGTGAAGCGCGGTCGAAGCTCGGCGTAGCAGGCGGCGAGCGCCGGATCGGGGGCCGTCGTCGAGGTCGTCTGCACGCAAGCGGCGACTGCCTCGGCGGCCGAGGAAAAGACCCCTGCCGCGACTCCGCCGAGTAGGGCGGCCCCGTAGGCGGCGCCCGCGTCGACCGCCGTGCGCTCGAGCGCTATGTCGAGCGTCGCGGCGAGGATCTCAAGCCAGAGCTCTCCGCGCGAGCCCCCGCCCGATACCCGCGCCGAGCGCGGCGGCGGCGTGGCGAGCAGGTCCAGGCAGTCGCGCAGCGCGAACGCCACGCCCTCAAGCACAGCGCGTGTCAGTGCTCCGCGGTCGTGGCGGAGGCTGAGCCCGGTGAACGCGCCGCGCGCCTGCGGATCGGCGTAGGGGGTCCGCTCGCCGGCGAGGTAGGGCGCGAACAGGAGACCCTCGACGCCCGGCTCCCAGGCCGCCGCCTCGGCGACGAGTTCATCGAACGGCGCCGCGCCGGTCACCTCATGAAGCCACTGCAGCGACCCGGCCGCCGACAGCATCACCCCCATCAGGTGCCAGACGCCGGGCACGGCGTGGCAGAACGCGTGGAGCGAGCCGTCGGTCGTCGTCGTGTAGCGCTCGCGAGCGGCGAAGACGACGCCGCTCGTCCCGAGCACTATCGAGGCCGGGCCATCCGAGCCGAGCACGCCGACGCCGAGCGCGCCGGCGGCCTGATCCCCGCCGCCCGCGGCGACCGGCACGCCGGCCGCGGTCCGCCCGCTCAGCGCCGGTGACTCGAGCGCCGGCGGAAGCCACGCCGTGTCGACCGCGAGCGCCTGCGCGAGCTCCTCGCTCCAGGCGCGGTCGGCGACAGCGAACAGGAGTGTCCCCGAAGCGTCGCTGACGTCGGTCGCGCGCTCGCCGGTCAGGCGCAGGCGCACATAGTCCTTCGGCAGCAGCACGTGGCGGATACGAGCGTGGAGCTCCGGTTCGTGCTCGGCCATCCACACGAGCTTTGGCGCGGTGAACCCCGCCAGCGCGCGATTGCCCGACAGCTCGAGCAGGCGCGAGCGGCCGATCGTCTGCTCGATCCACTCGCACTGTGCCTGGCTGCGGCCGTCGTTCCAGAGGATCGCCGGCCTCAGCGGCCGGTCGTCTGAGCCGAGCGCGACGAGGCCGTGCATCTGCCCGCTCAGGCCGATCCCCTCGGCGTGGTCGGAGTCGAGCTCGGCGAGGACCTCCTGTGCGGCCTGCCACCACAGCTCCGGATCCTGCTCGGCCCAGCCGGGTCGCGGCGTCTCGAACGGGTAGGCGCGCTCGGCCTGCGCGAGCAGCGTCCCGCGTTCGTCGATCGCGAGCCCCTTCAGCGACGAGGTGCCGACATCGAGGCCGATCAGCCGGGCCATGGTCGCGGCGAGTCTATCCCGGCCCAGTCGCTAGGCTGCGCTCGCGAAATGAGCGACTCCGCCGCAGCGGTGGTGGGCGTGGACTTCGGAACGCTCTCGGGGCGCGCCGTCGTCGTCCGAGCATCCGACGGCGAGGAGCTCGGGTCGGCCGAGACCGCCTACCTCCATGGGGTCATGAGCGAGACGCTCGCCGCGACCGCTGCGACGCTGCCGCCCAACTGGGCGCTGCAGGACGCTGACGACTACATCGAGGTGCTGCGCGCCGCTGTCCCGCAGGCCGTCGCCGCCGCCGGCGTCGACCCCGACTCGGTCGTCGGGATCGCGACCGACTTCACCGCCTGCACGGTGCTGCCGGTGCTCGCCGACGGCACCCCGCTGTCGCGCCTCGAGCGCTGGCGCGAGCGGCCGCACGCCTGGGTCAAGCTCTGGAGGCACCACGCCGCCCAGGGACAGGCCGACCGCATCAACGCGCTTGCCGCCGCGCGCGGCGAGCCCTGGCTTGCCCGCTACGGCGGGCGGATCTCCTCGGAGTGGGAGTTCGCCAAAGCGCTCCAGCTGCTCGAAGAGGACGCCGAGGTCTATGCGGCGATGGACCGCTTTGTCGAGGCCGCGGACTGGATCGTCTGGCAGCTGTGCGGCAACGAGCTGCGCAATGCCTGCACCGCCGGCTACAAGGGGATCCTCCAGGACGGCGCCTACCCGAGCGAGGATTACCTGGCGGAGCTGCACCCGAACTTCGCGCGCTTCGCGGCCGAGAAGCTCAGCCCGCGGATCGCCCAGCTCGGGGCGCGCGCCGGCTCGCTGACCGCGCAGGCCGCCCGCTGGACGGGCCTTCGCGAGGGGATCGCCGTCGCCGTCGGAAACGTCGACGCGCATGTCACCGCGCCGGCCGCCGGCGGATGCGAGCCGGGGCGGATGGTCGCGATCATGGGGACCTCGACATGCCACGTGATGAACGGCGATCACCTCGCCGAGGTGCCCGGAATGTGCGGTGCCGTGCTCGGCGGGATCGTGCCCGGGCTGTGGGGCTATGAGGCCGGGCAGAGCGGGGTCGGCGACATCTTCGCCTGGTTCGTCGATAACGCCGTGCCGCCCGAGGATCACGAGCGGGCGCGCGCACTCGGTGTCGGCGTGCACGAGCACCTGACGGCGCTCGGCGAGGCGCAGCCGGTCGGCGCGCACGGCCTCGTCGCATTGGACTGGTGGAGCGGGAACCGCTCGGTGCTCGTCGATCACGAGCTGAGCGGCGTGCTCGTCGGGATGACGCTCGCGACGCGGCCCTTCGAGGTCTACCGCGCGCTCATCGAGGCGACGGCCTTCGGAACGCGCAAGATCATCGAGACGTTCGCGAACGCCGGCGTCCGCGTGGCGGAGTTCATCGCCGCCGGCGGGCTGCTTCGCAACGAGCCGCTGATGCGCTGCTACGCCGACGTGATCGGGATGCCGATCAGCGTGATCGACTCCGATCAGGGGCCGGCGCTCGGATCGGCGCTCCATGCGGCGGTCGCCGCCGGCGTTCACGCCGACATCTACGCGGCCGCCGCGGCGATGGGCCGGGTGCGCCGAGACGTCTATGAGCCGGACGCCGAGCGGGCGAGCGTGTACGACGAGCTCTACTCGATCTACGACCGCATGCACGATCACTTCGGCGTGCAGGAGCGCGACCTGATGCGCGAGCTGATGTCGATCCGCGAGCGCGGGGCGGCGATCGCGGCGTGAGCGGCGTCGACGACGTTCGCGAGCTGGTCGCGCGCCTGCACGGCGAGCTGGTGCGGGGCGGCCTCGCGGTCTGGACGATGGGCAACCTGTCGGCGCGCGTCGCCGGCTCCGAGCTGTTCGTGATCAAGCCGAGCGGCGTTGACTACGACGAGCTGACGCCTGAATCGATGGTCGTCGTCTCACTCGACGGTCGGGTCGTCGCGGGCGAACTCGCGCCGTCGAGCGACACGGCCACCCACGCCTACGTCTACCGCGAGATGCCGCACGTGGGCGGGATCGTCCACACGCACTCCTCGTTTGCGACCGCGTGGGCGGCCCACGGAAGGCCGATCCCCTGTTCGCTGACCGGCCAGGCCGACGAGTTCGGCGGCGAGATCCCGGTCGGGCCGTTCGCGCGGATCGGCGGCGAAGAGATCGGGATCGGAATCGTCGAGACACTGCGCGACAGCCGCTCGCGCGCGGTGCTGATGGCAAGCCACGGCGTCTTCACGATCGGCGCCGACGCGCGCGAGGCTCTGAAGGCCGCCGTGATGTGCGAGGACGCGGCAAAGACGATGCTCCTGGCGAGTGCGCTCGGGGAGCCGCCGCGGCTCGCGCCGGCCGATATCGACGCGCTCTTCGAGCGCTACCAGAACGTCTACGGGCAGCGTCGGTGAGCGGCGCGCTGACAGGCTTGAGCCTGTGGTTCGCCGCCGGCAGCCAGGACCTCTACGGCGAGGAGGTCCTTGCGAGCGTCGACTCCGACGCGCGCGAGATCGCCGCTGCGCTCGACGCCGCGCCGGAGATCCCCCTCGCCGTGCGCGCGCAGCCGGTCGTGAAGTCCGCGGATGCGATCCGGCGTTTGTGTCTTGAAGCGAACGCCGATGACGCCTGCGCCGGGCTGATCCTGTGGATGCACACCTTCTCGCCGGCCAAGATGTGGATCGCCGGTCTCAGCCTGCTGCGCAAGCCGCTGCTTCATCTCCACACGCAGCACGCCGCGGCGCTGCCGTGGTCAGAGATCGACATGGACTACATGAACACCCACCAGTCGGCGCACGGCGATCGCGAGTTCGGCTTCATCGCGACGCGGATGGGCGTCGCGCGCAAGACCGTTGCCGGGCACTGGAAGGACCCCGTGACGCGTGAGCGGATCGGCCGCTTCGCGCGCGCCGCCGGCGGCTGGGCGGAGGCGCAGCGGCTGACCGTCGCACGCCTCGGCGACAACATGCGCCAGGTCGCCGTGACCGAGGGCGACAAGGTCGAGGCGCAGATGCGCCTCGGCTTTACGGTCAGCGGCTACGGGGTCGGGGAGCTGGCCGACGCCGTCGCGGCGGCGGACGACGGTGCGGTCGAGGAGCTGCTCGGGGCGTATGAGGCTGAGTACGAGCTCGTGCCGTCGCTTCTCGCGAGCGGGGATCGGCGCGACTCGCTCGTCGAGGCGGCGCGGATCGAGGCGGGCCTGCGCGCGTTCCTGAAGGCGCGCGGCGCACACGCCTTCACCGACACCTTCGAGGACCTCCACGGGTTGCGTCAGCTCCCGGGGATCGCGGCGCAGCGGCTGATGGCCGACGGCGTCGGCTTTGCGGCTGAGGGCGACTGGAAGACGGCGGCGCTGCTTCGCATCGCCAAGGTCATGGCCGACGGACTGGCTGGCGGGACCTCGTTCATGGAGGACTACACCTACGATCTCGCCGGCGCCGAGCCGCTCGTGCTCGGCTCGCACATGCTCGAGATCTGCCCCTCGATCGCCGCCGCGCGACCGAGCTGCGAGGTCCACCCACTCTCGATCGGCGGCCGCGAGGACCCGGTCCGGCTGGTCTTCGACGCGGCGCCGGGCCCGGCGATCGTGTTCGCGCTCTTAGACCTCGGCGACCGCTTCCGGATGGTCGCCAACTCCGTCGACGTCATCGAGCCGCCACACGCGCTTCCGCGGCTTCCCGTCGCGCGCGCCGTCTGGAAGCCGCGGCCGTCGTTCTCGACCGCCGCGGAGTCCTGGCTTGCGGCCGGGGGTCCGCACCACACGGTCTTCACGGCGGCCCTGGACATGGAGACGATCGAGGACTTTGCGCGGATCGCCGGCATCGAGCTGCTCGTCATCGACGAGGCCACGCGGCGGCGCGACTTCGCCAATGAGCTGCGCTGGAACGAGCGCTTCTATGGTGCCGCTCAGGGCCGTTAGCGACCGCGCGCGGTCGCCGGTCTCGGGCTTCCCCTCGCGCTCGCGTCGCGCGCGCTCGCGACGTGATGCATACGATTCCAACTTGTGATAGACCACACCCACGCTGGTTGATCCAGATGTACCCGACGTGCACCTGCACAGGTCGGTTCGATCGGGGACGACTCTAGGGCGAGGAGGAGGAGGAGGGATGGCATCAGACGGGCACGATGAGATCAGCAAGGAGCAGTGGGATTTCTCGCGGCGACGCTTCCTGCGGTGGGCCGGCGGGACGGCAGCGGGCGCGACGGCCTTTGGGGGCCTAGCCGGCATCCTCGGCGAGGAGGACGCCAGCGCGGCGACCCTGGGACGCCGCTACAGCCATGAGGCGGCCTTCGCCAGCCATCCGAAGTACCACTTCGTGATGGTCAACCACGTGACGACGAACTCGTTCTTCACGGCGACGAAATACGGGATCGCGGACGCCTGTGCCATCACCGGCTGCACGTCCCAGTGGACCGGCTCGACCAACTCGATCGTCGGCGACATGGTTTCTGCGTTCAACGCCGCAATCGCATCCAAGGCCGCCGGTATCGGCTGCTGCCTGATCGACAACACCGCATTCAACGCTCCGGTCGACAACGCGCTGACCAAGGGCATTCCCGTGATCGCGTACAACGCCGACGTCTCGGCCGGCGTCAAGAACAACCGCATGGCATACGTCGGGCAGAACAACCTCACCGCCGGAGCGGCGGTCGGCAAGGAGGTCCTCAAGCACGTCAAGAAGGGCGACTTGGTGGCCGGGGTCATCGCCACGCCCGGCACGGGCAACATCCAGCCGCGCATCGACGGCGCGAAGCCGGTTCTGACCGCGGCCGGCATCAATTTCCAGGAGGTCGGCACGTCCGCGACCGAGGGCGCGCCGGAGTACAACAAGATCACGTCGTGGTACGCCGGTCACAAGGACGTGAAGTTCATGTTCGGCGTGGATAGCGGCGACAGCGACGCAATCGCGACGTTCATCCAGAAGAACAACCTCAAGGGCAAGGTCGGCGGCGCGGGATGGGACGTCGGAACGCCCGTCATCCAGGGCATCAGCGCCGGCAACCTGACGTTCACGATCGACCAGCAGGCCTACCTGCAGGGATTCGACACGATCATGCAGCTCTACCTGTTCAACGTCTCGGGCGGGCTGATGAAGCCGACCAACACCGACACGGGCCTGGGCATCGTGGTGAAGTCGAACGTGAAGCCGTATGTGGCGACGAATCGCTTCGAAGGGACGAGTCCGAAGGCGCAAACGCTCAAGCCGCCTGTGCCGATTCCGCACTAACCTTCGCGAACCGTGGAGTCAGGCGCATCAACGCCTACCGCTGCCCCGGAGGCCAGCCCGCCGGGGCAGCGGCATGAAGCAGGGTCGGTGGCGCGCCGCGTTCTGCGCCTATTTGTCTTCCAGCGCGAGCTGACACCGATCCTGATCACGATCGGGCTGTTCGTCTACTTCGCCGTCAAGGCCGGGTCGTCGTTCACAGGCTCGCTCAGCCTCAGCTCGGCCGCAGGATACGCCGGGCCGATCGGCGGGATCGCCGTCGGCGAGGTGCTGCTGCTCGTACTCGGCGAGATCGACCTGTCGGCGGGCCAGGTCTTCCTTTTCGCGCCGTGGGTCGAGTACTGGCTGCACACCGACGGCGTCCCGGTCGTTTTCGCGATCCTGCTGGCGCTCGTCGTGTGCTCCGGCGTCGGCGCGATCAACGGGCTGATCACCGTCCGGCTGAACGTGCCGTCGTTCGTCACGACGCTGGCGATGAACTTCATCCTCTTAGGGCTCGTGCTGATCGAGTCGGGCGAAGCCCAGGCCTCGCCGGTTCCGCTGTCGAGCGGATCTGGGTTCGCGGGCCAGTTCATGGGCGCTTGGCAGTGGTCGGAGCTCCTCTGGCTGGTCGCGATCACGATGCTCGGAACCGTGCTGTTCAGACGCACGCGCTTCGGGGTCCGGATCATCGCCGCAGGTGGCAACCTCGTCGGCGCGGCCGAGGCGGGCGTGCCGGTCCGGCGCGTCAAGGTCTGGTGCTTCGTGCTCTGCTCCTTCCTCTCTGGTCTGATCGGCATCGTCGATGCGGTCAAGTACGGGAGCCTCGACCCGGGCAACGCCGGCGTCGACTTCATCCTCTACGCCGTCGGCGCCTGCGTGATCGGCGGGACGGCGCTGACCGGCGGGCGCGGGACGATCGTCGGCGCCTTCATCGGCGCGATTCTGATCGGCATGCTCGAGGACGGGCTGAATGTGACCGGCGTCAGCACCGACTACTTCTTCGTGTGGGTCGGCGTCGTGATCATCGTCGCGATGGCGCTGAACGCACAGTTCGACCGGCTCATCGCGCGCTCGAGGGGCACATGAGCACGCCGCCCGCGGAGCCGGCGCCGCCCGCAGCGGTCTCGAGCGACATCGCGCTGGAGGTGCGCGGCGTGACAAAGCGCTTTGGCGCGCTCGTCGTCCTGCGCGGCATCGACCTCGTCCTGCGCCAAGGCGAGGTGCTCGGCCTCGTCGGCGACAACGGGGCCGGCAAGAGCACGCTCGTCAAGATTCTCTGTGGGTTTCACCCGCAGGACGGGGGCGACGTGCTTGTCGGCGGCGAGCGCGTCAAGTTCCGCTCGGTGGAGGATGCGCGCGCTCACGGGATCGAGACCGTCTACCAGGACCTGGCGTTGATCCCCCAGCTCCCGGTCTACATGAACCTGTTCCTCGGTCATGAGCTGACGACGATGGGGCCGCTCCGCTTTCTTGACAAGCGAGGTATGCGAAAGCTCGCCCGCCAGTACCTCGACGACATCAACGTGCACGTGCCGAGCGTCGACGCCGAGGCCGAGCAGCTCTCCGGCGGACAGCGGCAGGCGATCGCGGTTGCACGAGCCATGCGAGCGGCCACGAAGATCCTGCTCCTGGACGAGCCGCTTGCAGCGATGGGCGCGCGCGAGTCGCGCCTCATCATCGACCTCGTGAAGGATCTCGCGTCAAGCGGTCGGGTGTCGATCGTCGTGATCGACCACAACTACGCACATCTCTTCGAGCTCTGCGACCGCATCAACGTCATGCAGGGCGGCCGCATCACCATCGACCAACCGGTGCACGAGACCTCGCTCGAGGACCTGACCGAGCTGATGGTGTCAAGCTACCGCCGCCAGCTGGAGGGGGCCCCCACACCGGGCGCTTGACGCCGCCGCGGCGCTAGCCGGGTTTCTGCGCTTCAAGCTCGCGGCGCGCCCGCTCGTTTGCGGCGCGCTGGTCGGCTGAAACCTCTGGCGCGCGCAGCTTGAGCGAGTCGATCGCGTCGACGATCACCGCCGCCACCAACGCGCGCATCAGCGGCTTGTCGTCAGCCGGGATCACAAACCATGGCGCCCAGTCGGTCGAGGTCGCGGTGATCGCCTCCTCGAAGGCGCTCATGTACTCCTCCCAGTGCGCGCGTTCGGCGACGTCGTCGGCGCTGAACTTCCAGACCTTCGCGGGGTCGTCGAGGCGCGCCAGCAGGCGCCGGCGCTGCTCGTCCTTGGAGACGTGCAGGAACAGCTTCACGACCGTCGTCCCGTTGCGATGCAGGTGGCGCTCGAACGCATTGATCGACTCGAAGCGCTGCCGCCAGAAGGCATCGGCGAACGGACCATCGCCCAGGTGCTGGCGCTCGAGCCACTCGGGATGCACGCGGACCGCCAGGACCTCCTCGTAGTAGGAGCGATTGAAGATCGCGATCCGCCCGCGCTGCGGGAGCGCCTTCGCCGCGCGCCACAGGAAGTCGTGGGAGAGCTCCTCGGGAGATGGCTGCTTGAACGAGGTGACCTCCACGCCCTGCGGGTTGACGCCCGACATCACGTGGCGGATCGTGCCGTCCTTGCCTGCGGCGTCGAGCGCCTGGAAGATCACGAGCACCGCGTAGCGGTCGCTTGACCAAAGGCGCGCCTGCGCCTCCTCCAGCTCGACCACGCTGCTCGCGAGCAGCTCGCGGGCATGAGCGTCGGCGCGCTTCTTGGACTTGGCGTCGCCGTCCCAGCCGGGGTCCCGGCGATCAAGATGAGCCGGCTCGCCGGGCTTGACTACCAGCTTCTCGAGAGTCCGCTCGGAACCCTTCATCGCGCGTCGCCGTCGCCGCGCCGGCGGCGGCGGTACTCGCGGGCCTTGGCGCGGTTACCGCAGACCGCCATGTTGCACCAGCTCCGCGAGCGATTCTTCGAGCTGTCGTAGAAGGCCCATCGGCAGCCGCCGTCGGCGCAGACCCGCAGCCGCTGCCAGGTTCCGTCGATCGACGCTCGCTCGATGATCGCGAAGAGCTCGGCAAAGGCGACGGCCAGCCCGCCCGCGGCGGCGGGGCGCAAGCTCGGCAGGCCGTCGCGGTCGAACGCGACGCGCATCAGCGCACCCTCGGGAACGTCGTTGAGCGCGCGCACCGCGGCGGCCGGCGGACCTCCGTCGGGGCGCTCCAGCAGCGCGCGGATCGCCTCGCGAACGGTCACCGCTCGCTCGACGTCGCCGTCTTCGAGCTTGACGCGCGCGTCGATCAGGCGGCGGCGGCGCAGCCAGCGGCGCAGCGCGTCGAGGTCGGTCAGCTCGTCCTCGTCGGGATCGAACTCGGCGGTGTTGACGAACTGACGGATCAGCTCGAGCTGGCCGGGAGCGGCGCTTCGATCGCCTGTGGGGACTGGTGTCGGAGTCGTTGGCACAGGCCAATTGTAGCGCCTTTCACGCAACCGGCATCTTAACTTGACTGGTGACGCTAACCGTCATAGACTTGTGACCAGTTAGGGGACACCGACGCTTTGAAGGAGACCTCATGAACGCTCAGCTCAATCTGGCACTCGCGAATGCAAGGCACGCGGAGCTCCTCGACGCGGCTCTCGCGGCCCGGAGCGCCCGGCGCGTTCTCGGTCGCCGCCGGCGCCGCCCGTCAGCTCCCTCGACGCTCTGGCAGGGGATGACGGTGCGGCTTGCGACAACCGCCGATCGCGCGGCGCTCTCGCGACTGGCCGATCTCGAGGACGCGACGGAGCCCGCGGCGCCGGTGCTGCTCGGGGAGCTGATGCAGCGGCCGGTCGCCGCGCTCTCGCTTCGCGACGGGCGGGTCGTCGCCGACCCGTTCGCGCCGACGACAGAGCTCGTTGAGCTCCTGCGGCTGCGCGCCCGCCAGATGCGCCGCTAGCGTTTGCGGGATCGACCGACGACTCCTGCCGATCGCGCTTGCCGCGCTGGTCCTCTGCGGGGGATGCGCGGCGTCCAAGCCGGGACCGCCGCTGCGTGTCGACTCCGCGGCGGCGCCTCGTTCTAGCAGCTCCCACGTCGCGATCATCCTGATGGAGAACAAGGCCGCCGGCTCGGTCATCGGCAGCCGCGACGCTCCGTACGCCAACTCCCTCGCCCGTCGCTACGGCCTGGCTGAGGCCAGCTACGCGATCACCCACCCGTCGCTTCCCAACTACATGGCGCTCACGAGCGGCTCGACCGAGGGGATCACGTCAGACTGCTGGCCGTGCGTCGTTGGGGGCGCCAATATCGTCGACCAGCTCGAGGCCGCGGGCATCTCATGGCGCGCGTATCTCGAGGGCGTTCCGTCAGCCTGCTATCGCGGCGAGGGCGCGGGCGGCTACGCGGCCAAGCACAACCCGTTCATCCACTACCGCGACGTCGCCGGATCGGCGAAGCGCTGCGCGCGCCTTGTCGGTTTCGGCGCGCTCGCGTCGGACCTTCGTCGCGGCACGCTTCCCGCCTTCGCGTGGATCACGCCGAACCTCTGCGACGACACGCACGACTGCGACGTCGCAACCGGTGACCGCTTCCTGGAGCGGACCGTCCCGCCGCTGCTTCGCGAACTCGGCCCGCACGGCTTTCTCGTGATCACCTGGGACGAGGGAGTTGACGCGGCCGGCTGCTGCGCGGGCCAAGCCGCCGGCGGGCGGATCGCCACGATCGTGGCCGGACCGGACGTGCGTCCCGGCGGCCGCTCAGATCGGCCGCTAAGTCACTATGGAGTTCTCGCGACGATCGAGCAGGCGCTCGGCCTCGCGCGGCTCGGTGGAGCAGCGCGCGCGGTGAACGGAACCCTCGACCCGCTGTTCAGCGTCGCGCCGCGACTGCGGGGCTAGATGGGGGCGATCACGCTCCACCTCGGTGACATCACCACCGACGCGGACGCCGATGCGCTCGTCAACGCGGCCAACTCGAGCCTCCTCGGCGGTGGTGGCGTCGACGGCGCGATCCACCGCGCCGCGGGGCCGGCGCTGCTTGAGGAGTGCCGGGCGATCGGCGGCTGCCCACCCGGCGAGGTGCGAGTGACCGGCGCGGGTCGCCTCGCTGCGCGCTGCGTCATCCACGCTGTCGGACCCGTCTGGGCGGGCGGCGAGCGCGGCGAGAGGGAGCTGCTTGGCTCCTGCTATTCGGCCGCGATCGAAGCGGCCGCCCGACACGGCTGCGCAACGGTCGCGCTGCCGGCGATCTCAACGGGCGCCTACGGCTACCCGCTCGATCTGGCCGCGGAGGTGGCGGTCGGGTCGGTCAGGATGGCGATGCGCGAGCACGGCGTCGTGCGCGAGGCGCGCTTCTGGCTGTTTGACCAGAGTGCCCACGTGGCGTTCGCCGCCGCGTTGGAGGCGCTGCGATAGCGCTGGCGGCGTCAGCCGCCTGCGGGGATGAAGAAGTGGTGCCCCTGCTTGATGTTGTGCTTGTGGTGGGGGTGCTTGAAGCTGACGACGATGATGTTGTCCTTCAGCGCATAGAAGTAGGTACCGGCGCAGGTGTCCTCCGTCAGCCAGATCGTCCCGCTGACGGAGGCCGACCCGTAGCGACCCTTTGTCGTGTAGTTGCCGTGCGCGTTGCCCCACAGCTTGCGCACGACAGTCTTCGACTTCTTCGAGCCGGACTTCGCCGCATGGGCGCCGCGCGCGCCCTTCAAGGTGCAGACGCCGAAGTTGCCGCCGGCGAGGGTCGCAAGCAGGGTGCCGGAGTGCGCCTGGTTGACGACGAACTCGCCGCTGTAGAACTTCCCGGTCTCGAAGCCGCCACCGTTGGGGAGCTGCACGGTCAGCGAGACGGTGCCCTGGGTGGCATCGATCGTCGCGCCGTCGGGAACGTCGAGCGGGCCGGTTACGGGCGTGAACGTGTTGCTGCCGGGAAGCTTGATCAGCACGTTGCCGGTCACCGGGGAAAGGTCGGCGGACTGCTGGAAGACCGGCGGCGGCGTGCTCGCCTGAAGACCGGCGGCGACCGTGTAGCTGATCGAAGCCGTCCCCGTCTGACCATCCGAACTGGTCGCCGTCACCGTGTAGGTGTGTGGCCCAGTCGTCGAGGTATCGAGCGTGCCCGACGGGCTATTCGCGCCGTTGGAATCCGTGCACGAGCTCAAACCGGGCCCCCCCGACCCCTCCTGGCAGGAGAACGACGTCGGCACCGAAGCATTCAGGTTGTAGGTCTGATTATTGGCCGGCGAGGAAATCTTCGCCGACGGTGGCGCCGCGACCGTGTAGCTGATCGAAGTCGTCCCCGTCTGACCATCCGAACTCGTCGCCGTCACCGTGTAGCTGAACGACCCCGCCTTCGAAGTGACCAGCGACCCCGTCCCGCCACTCGCCCCGTTGGAATCCGTGCACGAGCTCAACCCAGGCCCCCCCGACGCCTCCTGGCAGGAGAACGACGTCGGCACCGACGCATTCAGGTTGTAGGTCTGATTATTGGCCGGCGAGGAAATCTTCGCCGACGGGCCGGTGGCAACCGTATAGCTGATGTGAGCGCTCCCCGTCTGACCATCCGAACTGGTCGCCGTCACCGTGTAGGTGTGCGGCCCAGCCGTCGAGGTATCGAGCGTGCCCGACGGGCTATTCGCGCCGTTGGAATCCGTGCACGAGCTCAAACCGGGCCCGCCTGACCCCTCGCTGCAGGAGAAGCTGGTGGACACCACCTGATGAAGGTTGTAGGTCTGCCCATCCGCCGGCGAAGTGATCGACGCCGTCGGCGGCGCGGCGACCGTGTAGCTGATCGAAGCAGTCCCCGTCTGCCCGTCGCCACTGGTCGCCGTCACCGTGTAGGTGTGCGACCCAGCCGTCGAAGTATCAAGCGACCCCGACGGGCTATTCGCGCCATTGCTGTCGACGCACGAGCTCACCGAAGCCCCATCCGTCCCCGGCGAGCACGAGAACGACGTCGCCACCGACTGATGAAGGTTGAAGGTCTGCCCATCCGCCGGCGAACTGATCGAAGCCGTCGGCGGCCCCGCGACCGTGTAGCTGATCGAAGCGCTCCCCGTCTGCCCGTCGCCGCTGGTCGCCGTCACCGTGTAGGTGTGCGACCCAGCCGTCGAAGTATCAAGCGACCCCGACGGCGCACTCCCACCGTTGGAATCCGTGCACGAACTCACCCCCGGGCCACCCGCACCCTCCGTGCACGAGAACGACGTCGACACCGACTGATGAAGGGTGTAGGTCCCACCGGTCAACGGGCTCGTAATCGACGCCGTCGGCGGCGGCGGGCCGGTAATCGTGACGGTGACGTTCAAGTTGCCGTCACCGTCCGCCGGAACACGGTCGATGTTGGTGGCGCTGCCGACATCGCAGTCCGCAATCGAGACCTGCCAGCCAGCGCCGTGTGCGGTCACCCGGGCGTGATTCGCATTCCCGCTCCCATCCGAGTAGTACGTGGCACCGCTGCAGCTGGGGTAGCTTGCGTAGTTGTCGGTGAGGTAGATCTTCAGGGTCCGGTCCGTGTTGACCGGGCCGATCGTGGCCCCCTTCGCGGCTATGCAGGTGCCACTGCCGCCCGAGTCCACCTGAGTCGCTGTCCCGTCGAGGGTATATCCGTACACGAGGGGATCCGTCGGGCAGTTGCCTGGTGGGTTACCCCACTGCCCGCCGGACAACGTCGCGGTATCGCCCGCCGGGATAACGAAGGCGCCGCTGGCTGCTCCCGCCGGCCCGGCGAGAGCGAGCGACAACACAAGCGCCGAGACAGCCGCGCCCGCCACCGGGAGCAAGACCTTCATCCGCATTCGGCGCATGTCCGTTACCGGGTGCGCGGCATCGGGACGCCTGCGACGCCGGCGTGGACACGACCGACGACGGCGCGTGCAGGCGCCTCAAAGGCACGACCTCTCTCCCCGGCCATCATCGCGGCCTAGCCTAGCAACTAAATGGGCCGCAATACCGGCTTTGCGCCTTTACCCTTTTGGGTGGTTTTTTACCCATTATTTCGGGCAGTAGGTGAAGGGTCACCCCCGCGTTACGGCGGCCCGCGCGAGGGCCAGCTCCGCGGCTACGACGGGCAGCTGGTTGGCGATCCGAAGGCGCACCTCGAGCATCGCAGCAGCAGCGCGAGGCTCGCCGGCGAGCAGGAGGGCGCGCCCGAGGTCGTAGAGCGAGTAGGCATAGACGAGACACGTCTTGCCTGCGGGCTGCGCGCAGGTCGCGACGCTCATGCGCGTCGCCCCGATCGCCTGCCTCAACACGGCCGCCGCTTGCGCGTAGCGCACCGCAGCGAGCAGGTCGTGCCCGTATAGCTGCAGCGACGCCGCGGATGGCTGCGCCGCCACGGGCCGCCGGGCCACAGTTTGGTGTGACCTTGACCTCGCAGACGCCTCGCCGGTGCGGCGCGGCTGCGACACCGACGCCTCGCGGATCAGGCGTCGGTGCCCTCCCGAGGCAAGCGACCCGGTGAGGGCGAGCGCAATCACCGCGCACGCAACCGAGCCGGCCGCCGCTAGCAACGCGGCGCGACGACGGCTCCGCCGCGCCGGTCGCCCGAGCAGTCGCAGGGCGACGGCCGGCGGCGGCTCGGCCTCCTCCATCACCACCGGTTCGCAAAGCCGCACCGCGGGACCGCGGCTGCGCGATCCGGTCGTGGTTGGACACCGCCGCACCGGCAGGGCCGCCAGCGCCAGCTCTGCAACCACCGCGGCCGGGAACTCGACGCCGGCGTCGCGCAATCGCGAATAGGGAACGGGTTCACCCACTGCGGCAGCGAGGACGTCGAGCACGATTCGCTGTTGCTCCTCGCGAGCCTCGAGGGCGAGCGGTGAGTGAGAGAGCGGCGTCGCCAAGGCGGCTCCCCGACCTCTTACCCGTCTGAGGCAGGTGTTAGCCGCGCTGGTGCGGCCGGGATTGGGTTGTGAACAACTTGGGTATCCAACCGCCGCACCACGACCAGGGAGCCGCTGATGGAGGGAACTCCCGCCGCGGAGAAGGACATCCTCGAGGAGCTCGACGAGCGCGTACCCACGGCCTTCTACTGGAAGCTGACGCTGCTCTCGACGCTCGGCGGCTTCCTGTTCGGCTACGACACCTCAAACATCGGCGCAGCGCTGAACTTCATCCCCTATGGCCTGTCCGGATTCTGGCAGGGCTACCTCGTCGCCGGTGCGTCGGTGGGCGCGGCCGTCGGTGCTCTGGCGGCCGGAACCCTCACTGATCGGTTCGGACGCAAGACGCTGCTCGTTGTCGACGCCGGGATCTACGCCGTCGGCGCGATCCTTTCGGCCGTGACGCCGGACGCGGCGGTGCTGCTCGGGGCACGCACGCTGATCGGCCTGGCGATCGGCGCTGACTCGGCGATCGCAACCGCCTACATCGCCGAATACGCCCCGAAGGGACGCCGCGGCGCCCTGTCGATGCTCCAGCAGTGGATGATCACGGTCGGGATTCTCGTCGCCTACCTGATCGCTCTCGTGATCCTGCGCGCCGCCCCGGGCAGCGCCGGTAGCCTCGACTGGCGCCTGATCCTCGGCCTGGGTGCCGTTCCGGCCGTGATCGGCCTCGTGCTGCGCAGCACGATGCCCGAGTCGCCGCGCTGGCTGATGCGCCAGGGCCGCTATGAGAAGGCGGCCGACGCGCTGCGGAGCTTTGGCATGGAGACCTCCGTCGAGGCGATCAAGACCGCGGCGCGCCGCATCCACCGCGAGGATGAGCGGCGTCTGAACCGGCGCGCCAGCTGGTCGCCGGGCCTCAAGCGCGCGCTCGGCGTCGTCTGCGGCTTCTTCGTCTTCCAGCAGATCACCGGCATCAACGTGCCGCTCTACTACGGTCCGCACATCCTGGGCCCGATCTTCCAGGGCGGCCGATCCTCGAAGGTCGCCTCGACGATCGCCGGCGTCGAGGTCACCTCGATCATGACGGCGGTCAATGTCGCGGCGACATACTTCGGCTTCCGCTACATCGACCGGATCGGCCGGCGCAAGCTCGCGCTCGGCGGGTTCCTCGGGATGGGGATCTTCGCGCTCGTCGCAGCGGCGGGCCTCGGATTCGCGTCCGGAGATATGCGCCTGGTACTCGTGATGGTCGGCCTCGACTTCTTCATCGCGTCATTCGCCGTCGGCGTCGGCGGGACCGGCTGGCTGCTCCAGGGCGAGGTCTTCCCGACCGCCGTTCGCGGCCAGGCGGCGGCCACAGGAGCGACGGTCGACTGGCTCGCGAACTTCGCGCTGATCGAGGTCTTCCCGGTCTGGAACTCAGGCATCGGCCTGGGCTGGGTGCTCGTCTGCTTCGCCGCGCTGTGCGTCGTCGCGATCGCGTTCGTGGCTCGCTTCCTGCCCGAGACCAAGGGTCTCTCGGTCGAGGAGGTCGAGGCCACGTTCGAGGCGGCGGCCACGGGACGGCAGGAGCGCGCGAGGTCAAGGGGGACGCCGCGCGTCGGGCTCGCCAAGTGAGGCGCGCTACACCGCGAGCCCGTGGCGCACGGTGCTCTCACTGACGACGACGGGGTCGACGAACTGCTTGAGGTAGTCGGGCCCTCCCGACTTGGCGCCCGTCCCTGACAGGCGGTTGCCTCCAAACGGCTGGCGGCCGACCATCGCGCCGGTGATCGCGCGGTTGACGTAGAGGTTTCCGACCGGGGTACGCCGCGCCACTTCCGCGACGGTCTTCGGGTTGCGCGAGAAGAGCCCACCGGTCAGCGCCTGCGGCTGAGCGTCGACGATGTCGCACGCCGACGCGACGCTGTCGACCGCCTCGAGCGACAGCACCGGCCCAAAGATCTCCTCCTCAACGACGGCGCTTCCGGCGCCCGCGCCGAGCACCAGCGCGGGCGCGACGTAGAAGCCCGCGCCGCTCGGCGTACCCGCAACGCGCGACACCCGCGCTCCGTCTCCCGCGGCGTCGGCCAGCGCGCGCTCGATCCGCTCGCGTGCAGCCGCCTCGATCACCGGCGGCACATCTGTGTCGAAGCGCTCGGCGGGTCCGACCAAAAGCGTCTCGATGGCGCCGCGCAGGCGTCCTTCGAGCAACGCGAAGACGCGTTCGTGCACGAGGATCCGCGAGGCCGCCGAACACTTCTGCCCGGCGAACGCGAAGGCCGATTCGAGCACGGCCGGGACGACGTCGTCGAGGTCGGCGTCGGAGTCGACGATCACGCAGTTCTTGCCGCCCATCTCGGCGACGACGCGCTTGATGTGGCGCTGGCCGCTCGCGAGCTCGGCGGAGCGTCGGAGGATCTCGAGCCCGACCGCCGCCGAGCCGGTGAAGGCGATCGTGTGCACCCCCGGATGAGCTACCAGCGCGGCGCCGACGTCGCCCTCCCCGGGAAGTAGCGCGAGCGCGCCGCTCGGCAGACCCGCTCGCTCCAACGCCTCGTAGAGAGCCAGCGCGCAGGCGGGCGACTGCTCGGCCGGCTTCAGGCAGGCTCCGTTGCCGGCGGCCAACGCGGCCGCCGTCATGCCGGCGGAGATCGCCAGCGGGAAGTTCCAGGGCGCGATCACCGCGGCGACGCCGCGCGGGCGGTAGTGGAGCGCGTTGCGCTCGCCCGGGACCTGGGCGAGCTCGGGGCCGATCGCCAGCTGCTGCGCCGCGCGCGCGTAGTACTCGAGGTAGTCGATCGCCTCGCAGACGTCGGCGTCGGCCTCGGCCCACGGCTTCGCGCATTCGCGTACCGCGAGCGCCGCCAACCAGTGGCGCTGCGAGCGCAGCTCGGCGGCTGCCCGGATCAGCACGGCCGAGCGCTCGGCCGCCTCGCGGGCGCCCCAGTCGTGCGCTGCGGACGCAGCGGCAGCCACAGCGCTGTCGACATCGGCGGCGCTCGCGGCAGAAGCGCGCGCGACGATTCGGCTCGGCTCGGCGGGATCGATCGAGTCGAACATCGCGCGCCCGCCGCGGCGTTCCCCGGCGACGATCACCGGCACCTCCAAGCTGCCGCGGGCATCCAGCCGCGCGAGCGCCGCGGTGAACAACTCGCGCTCCTCGGCGCGGCGGAGCTCCGCGAGCGGCTCATTGCTGAACGCGCTGGTCACGGCGGTGCCAGCAGCTCGTCGAGCGTCGCGCCGCTGACTCGGCTCGCCAGGAATGAGTCATTGGAGGTGTTCTCGAGCAGCCGGCGGACGAGGTAGGCCATGCCCGCCATCAGGTTGCCGACCGGGCAGTAGACGCGCGCGCGAAGCCCCTCGGCGGTGAGCGACTCCTGGATGTCGTCGCCGAGGCCGCGAAGAACCTGCAACTCGTAATCGGCGTCTGTCAGGCCCGCATGGCGCGCGTAGACGATCGCGTGGGCGAGTGAGCGCAGGTTATGCGACGCGATCGCGGGGCGCGCGAGGCGCTCGGTGGCCCAGGCGTCGATCAGCTTCCGCGTGAGCCGCTCAAAGGAGCGATCGCTGTCGGCCTTGTCGGTGAAGACCGGCGGCCGCCAACCGCTCTGAGCGGCCTCGATCGTCTCGTGGTCCCAGTAGGCGCCCTTGACGAGGCGGACGGTCAGCGGCGTCGCGCGCGCGCTCGCCCGCGACCACTCGAGAACGCGTTCGAGCATGAGCTCGCTGTCGCGGAGATAGGTCTGAAGGACGATCCCGCTCGAGGGGCCGTCCGCGAACTCTCGCTCGCCGAGAATCTCCATCACGAGCTCGAGAACCAGCTCGCGGGAGTCGAGCGACTCCATGTCGACATGCAGGTGGGCGCCCAGCTCGCGCGCACGGCGAAGCAGCCCGCGCAGCAGCTCGGCCGCGTCGTCGCGCCCGCGCTGCGGCGCCTGCGGGCGAACGAGCGGCGTCAACGCCGTCACCTTGAGTGAAAGGTTGACCCGCGGCAGCGCGCCGGCCCCATCGCGCTCTAGCAACGGCCGCGCCGGCCATCGCGCCGACTCTTGCGCGAGCGTGAGCAGCGCCGCGTCGCAGGCCGCGGCGTACGCCCGACCCTCCCCGCGCGTAACGGTGGCCTCCCCGAGCAGATCGACTGTCACCGCCGCACCGCGCGACCAGAGGCGGCGCAGGACCCTCGCGGCGGCCTGCGGCGTCTCGCCGACGATGAACGCCCCCGCCATCTGTTGCACGGCGGCAGCCGCCACGCGGCCGACCGCCGACGCCAGCGGGCCGCCGGCGGCCTCCGCGGCAAGACGCACCGCGGTCGCCGGCTCGTCGACGTCTGCGAGCAGGGCCTCAAGGTGCGCCGCAAGCTCGGCCGGGGTCGAGCAGGCCGGCGCCACATCAACCATCCGAAACAGGGCCGCGCGCACCTGTGGGTCGCGCGAGGCGAGCGCCATCGCCCGGTCGCGGCCGGCGCGCGTCGCGGCGCCCCGCGAGTGCCGCCGGCGCGCGAGGCGGCGCCCCAGTTCGAGGATCTCGGCGTCGAGTGCGACGGGGGCGGTGCCAAGGGACACGGCACTACGCTACCCCGCCGCGCGGCCCTCCTCGCGGGTTCCCGTTGGTGAACCAGCGGGCGCCGTGCCGGCGGGGTGACCGCGTCACTCGGCGGAGACCGCGACCTGCGGCGAAACTGATCGCGATGAGTTTCGGCCGGTTGCGCCGTCATACGTGCGTGACCGCCGCGGGCGTACGATCTGCGCCGATGGAAGCCCCATCGCTTGCGAAGCCGACGTTCGCCGACCTCGAGCGTCACCGCGCCGAGCTGACCCGCTATTGCTACCGGATGCTGGCCTCGCCGTTCGATGCCGAGGACGCCGTCCAGGACGCGCTCGTGCGCGCGTGGCAGAACCTCGAGCGATTCGAGGGTCGTTCGGCGCTGCGCTCCTGGCTCTACCGAATCGCCACCAACGTCTGCTTCGACATGCTGAGCGCGGGTCGTCGTCGAGCGCGGCCGATGGACCTCGGCCCATCCGGCGAGCCTGTCGCCGAGAACCTGCGCACGCTCGCCGAGGTGACCTGGATCGAGCCGCTCCCCGACCCGGCCGATGTCGCCGTCGAGCACGACGTCGTGCGGCTCGCGTTCGTCGCTGCGCTGCAGCACCTCCCGCCGCGCCAGCGCGCGGTACTGATCCTCTGCGAGGTGCTGCGCTGGCAGGCCGCGGAGGTCGCCGAACTGCTCGAGACCTCGGTGGCGTCCGTCAACAGCGCGCTCCAGCGGGCGCGTGCGGCGCTCGAGCACGCGGACGTCTCCGACGTCCAGATCGGCGAGGTCGACCACGCGCTGCTCGAGCGTTACGTCGCCGCCTTCGAGGCCTACGACATGGCTGCGCTCACGGAGCTGATCCGCGAGGACGCGCGGCAGTCGATGCCGCCCTACGACCTCTGGCTCTCAGGCCGCGAGGACATCCTCACGTGGTGGTTCGGCCCGGGGATCGGCTGCCAGGGCTCCCGCGTCATCCCGGCGGGGCGCGCCAACGGCGCCCCGGCGTTCGGCCAGTACAAGCCGAGTCCGGCGGGCGGGTACGAGCCGTGGGCGCTGCAGGTGATCGAGTCGGCCCGCGGCGGCATCGCCGAGCTCACCTTCTTCCTCGACACCGAGCGGCTGTTCCCGCTGTTTGGTCTGCCGCCGCGGCTCGAGAGCTGAGTCAGAAGAGCTCGCCGAGCCCGGCGAGCTCGACCAGCTCGCGCAGGCCCGCTGAGCAGTTGCTCAGGCGGATGCGGCATCCCGCGCGCCGCGCCCGCAACGCGATCAGCGCGAGCGCCTCGAGCGCAACGGCGTCCGCGGCGAGATTCGCGACGTCGATCAGCGCGAGCTGCGGTCGCGTCGCCTCGAGTCGCCTGCGAACGCCGGCCGCAAGCCCCGGTAGGTCCTCGCGCGCCAGGCGTCCGCGCAGGGCGAGGGTGAGCGTGCGAGCCGCCGCGTGTGCCATCGACTGCACAGACCGCGGCGGCTCGCAAAACTCATCGGCTCAGGCCGCCTGGCGCTCCGCCCAGACGGGGGGCTCCTGCGCCGCGGGCTCGAGCACTCGCAGCGACGGACGCCGCGTCCGAAGCAGCCCGACGGCGAAGGCGATGCCGACGAGCACGCACGCCACCCCAACCTCGAACGCGAGGTGGTAGCCGCCGAGCAGCGACGAGGTCAGCGGATGGCCATGGAGCAGCAGCGACTTCGTGTGGCTCGTCGCGATCGTGCCGAGCACGGCCAGCCCGAGCGCGGCCGAGACCTGCTGTGAGACGTTGACGATTCCGGAAGCCAGACCGGCCTCATCGGTCGGGACGTCGGCCATCGCGATTGTCAACAGCGGCATGAACGACGTACCAACGCCCAGGCCGATCACGAGGTAGGCGATGAACAGCGTCGGAAAGAACGCGGTCTGCATCCCCGCCGTCGCGAGCAGCACCAGGCCCGCCGCGACCGATGCCAGACCCGGGATCAGCGTCCGCAGCGGCCCGAAACGCGCCATCACCCGCGAGGTGACACCAAGCGAGAGAACGGCGACGGTCAGCGTCCAGGGCAGGAACGCGGCGCCCGTGCGCAGCGCGTCGTAGTGAAGGACGCGCTCCAGATACAACGTCCCCAGGAAGAACGTCGAGTACATGCCGGTGACCAGGAACGCGCGCACGACGCTCGAGGCGACAAGCCCGCGCAGCCGCAGGATCGACAGCGGCATGATCGGGTTGGCGATCCGCGACTCCAGCGCGCCGAACGCGCTGAGCAGCACGGCGGCGAGCGCCCCGAAGCCGAGTACCTGCGTCGAGCCCCACCCATGCGAGCTCGCCTGGAGGATCGCGTATACGGCGCTCATCAGCGCTGTCGTGACAAGCACCGAGCCGAGCCAGTCGACGCCGGCCGACAGACCGATGCCGCGGTCATTTGGCAGCAGCGCGGAGCCGAGCACGAACGTCGCCAGGCCAATCGGGAGGTTGACGAAGAAGATCCAGTGCCAGCTGACGGTCTGCGTGAGGACGCCGCCGGTCAGCAGCCCCAGCGAGCCGCCGGCGACGGCGACGAAGACGTATGCGCTCATCGCGCGAGCGCGGTCCGCCGGGTGCTGAAACTCCGTCACGACGATGGCGAGAATCACGGACCCGGACATTGCGCCGCCAATCCCCTGGAGGAAGCGCGCCGCGATCAACACGCCCTGGTCAGACGCGATCCCGCACAGCGCCGACGCGACGGTGAAGACGGCGACTCCCGCCAGGAAGACGCGCTTTCGGCCGAGCAGGTCACCGAGCCGTCCGGCGAGCAGGAGGAAGCTGCCGAAGGAGATCAGGAAGGCGTTGACGACCCACGTCAGGCCGCTCTGTGAGAAATGCAGGTCGCGCTGGATGGCGGGCAGCGCGACGTTGACGATGGTGGTGTCGAGGACGGTCATGAGCTGCGCCAGGCAAACGACTGCCAGGGCGATCCAGCGCCGGCGGTCGGAGGTCGGCGAGGTGGCGAGTGTGTTCATATGCGGGGTTCCCAACTGGTCGTTGCGGTGCTAAAGTGGAGGCACCCTCCACACGTCGTACGGCTGAAGTGGAGGCTGCCTCCGGAACTATACGGAGGGTACCTCCACTTTGTCAAGCGAAAATGAGCACGACCACTCCGCAGATCCCCAGCGTCGCCCGCCCCAAGCGCGCTGACGCGCTGCGCAACTACGAACGACTCCTCATCACCGCTCGCGACGCGTTCGCCGAGGGCGGAAGCGCGACATCGCTTGAGGAGATCGCGCGCCGCGCGGGGGTCGGAATCGGCACCCTCTACCGCCACTTCCCAAACCGCCAGGCGCTGCTTGAGGCCGTCTACGTCGAGGAGGTCGAGTCGCTCTGCCGCTCGGCCGATGATCTCGCCGAGCTGCCGCCATGGGAGGCGCTCAGCCGATGGCTACACCGCTTCGTCGCCTACATGGCGACCAAGCAGGCGCTCGCCGCGGAGCTGCTCGCCTACGTCGACCGCGACGCGGACCTCTTCCAGGGCTGCCGTCGCGCCTTCTATGGCGCCGGCGAGCCGCTGTTCGTCCGCGCCCAAGAGGCCGGGGTCGTGCGATCGGACACCGGTTTCGACGAGGTGATCCAGATGGTCGCCGGCATCACCAAGATGCCGTCCGCGAGCCCCCAGCAGATCGAGCGCGTCCTCGACATGGCGCTCGACGGCCTGCGCTACGGCGCGTCCGCGTAGCGCTCGGCCGCTCCGCGCAGCGCCCGCTGCAGCTCGACCGCCAGCGCCGCGACGAGTTCGCCGGCGCCGCACTCGCGTCCGAGCGCGAACGCCTGACCGGCCCACAGGTTGAAGCCGTCGGCATCGCCGGCGGCGCGCGCCGCCGCACGAAGCGGCGACGTCGCGTGGTGGATCTGCGGGTAGGCCGACGGGGCGTCGGGGTGCTCGCGCTGAAAGCGGTTGACGATGCCGCGCGCGCTGCGACCGCTGAAGGCGCGAGTCAGGGCCGTGCGTCCCGGCTTCGCCATGGCCTCGCGCTGCGCCGCGACGGTGCCGGCCTCGGGCGCGCGCATGAACGCCGTCCCAAGCGCCGCCGCTTTGGCCCCCGCGACGAGGACCGCCGCGGCCGTCGCGCCGTCCATGATCCCGCCGCAGGCCACGATCGGAAGCTCCGTCCTCGCGCGAACGAGCGCGATCAGTGCCAGCAGCCCGACCGGCTCCTCGTCCTCCGCGTCGGTGAACGCGCCGCGATGCCCGCCCGCCTCAGAGCCCTGAAGCACCAGCGCATCGGCTCCGGCCAGCGCGGCCCGCTCGGCCTCGGCCGCGCTGGTGACAGTCACCCAGGCCTCGCTTCCGGCGGCTTTGATGCGCCGAAGCGTGTCGGCCGAGGGGCAGCCGAAGGTGAAGGACACGACCGCCGGGGCGTCGACCTCGAGCACCGCCAGCTTGCCCTCCCAGCCGTCGTCGTCGAAACGAGCCTCACCGAGCGCCACGCCGCGGTGCTCGGCTTCGGCGCCGAGCTCGGTGAGGTATCTGGCAAGCGCCGGCGCGTCAGCCGCGTCGACGCCCCCGACGAACAGGTTCACGCCAAACGGCGCGCTCGTCAGCGCGCGTAGCTCGTTGAGGTCGTCGGCCAGCTGTGCGGCGCTTCGATAGCCGGCGGCGAGGAAGCCGAGGCCGCCGGCCTCGCAGACAGCCGCTGACAGACGCGGTGTCGACGGGCCGCCCGCCATCGGCGCCTGGATGACGGGGACGCGAAGGGAGTCGAGGACCGCGCTCAGACCATCACCGCCGGTTCGTTCGATGTGGCTCGCGGGAGCATGACCAGCTCCTCCCAGGCTTCGGCCAACCGGCGGATCCCCTCGACGATGAGATCGGGCGCGGGGCCTGCCGCGAGGCGCACGTGGCAGGCGAAGCGGTCGTCGGGCGCGGCGGCGCGGCCCGAGGAGATCGCGACGCCCTGACGCAGCGCCAGCTGGACGAGCTCGTCGGCGCTCCCCTGCGGGAGGTGCGCCCACACTGTCCAGCCGCCGAGCGGCCGTGGGAACGTCCAGTCGGGCAGGCGGCGGTCGAGTTCGCCGGTCAACACGTCGAGACGCTCGGCCGCAACTGCGCGGCGCTGCTCGCGAATCGCGTCGTAATCCGCGAGAAAGGCAAGCGCCGCCGCCTGGCTCAGGATCCCGCCGCCCATGTCGGTTGCGGCCTTGACGCGGCCAAGGCGCAGAACGGCCTCCGAAGCGGCGCGGATCCAGCCGATGCGCAGTCCACCCCAGACGCTCTTGCTGAGCGAGCCGATCGTCAACACTCCGGCAGGCTCGATCGCGGCGATCGCCGGTGGCGCCGAGCCGGTCAGGAGCATGGGCTCGAGCACGGCGTCCTCGACGATCGTGATCCCGCGGCGCAGTGCGATAGCCGCGATCTCGCGGCGGCGGATCTCGCTCATCACCCCGCCGGTGGGGTTGTGGCAGGTCGGAATCAGGTAGATCAGGCGGACCGGTCCGCGTGCGACGGCGCGCTCGAGCGCCTCCGGCACAACGCCGGCCTGGTCGCGGTCGAGGCCCTCGACGGTCGCGCCGGAGCTCGCAAAGACCTCGATTGCCGCCGGGTAGGTCGGCGCCTCGACGAGGACGCGGTCTCCGGGGCGAAGGAGGGTCGCTGCGATCAGGCTGAGCGCGCCCTGCCCGCCTGGGGTGACGACGATCTGCTCGCAGCTCGTCGGCAGCCCGTCACGCGTCATCCGCTCGGCCAGCGCTTCGCGCAGCGGCGCGATCCCGAGCGGGGCGTAGCCGTGCGAAGGCCCAAGGCTCGCGGCGTCGCGAAGCGACACGGTGAGCTCCGGGAGCTCGATGTCGGGAGCACCGATCGCCATGTCGATCGGCACCTGGCGGCCTTCGACGAGCAGCGACAGAAGCGGCGCGCGGCGCGGCGGAGCTGTCCGCGCGCCGGCGAGCAGGACGGTTCCGGATCCCTGCCGGGTGCGCGCGATCCGCTGCGCGCGCAGCGCGTCGTAGGCTGCGACCACGGTCCCGCGACTGACGCCGAGGTGGCCGGCGAGCGCCCGCTCGGCGGGCAGACGCGAGCCGATCGTCAGGTGCCCCTGCGCGGCCGCGTCGGCTAGCGCCGCGGCAAGGCACAGATAGGTCGGCCCGGAGCGCGCTCGCCAGTTGCCGATCGCGGCCGAGAGATCCTCCAATTGGATCAGTAATTCTTGGCTATTGGCACCGTGATTCTGGTCCATTACGTGACATCATAGCCAACTATGAGGCCACTTTCCATTCCAAATGTTCGAATTCGCGTCGCGGGCGAGGACGACGCCCTGCGGCTTCAGCGACTCGCCGAGCTCGATTCGGCGGCGGTGCCTGTCGGCCGTCTGCTCGTGGCCGAGGTCGGTGGCGAACTGTGGGCCGCACGCCAGATCGACGGGTCACACACGATCGCCGACCCCTTCCACCCGACTGCCGATCTGCTCGCGCTGCTGACGCTGCGATGCAGGCAGCTACACGGAGGGTCGCGGCACGGACGACTGCGTGCAGCCGGCCGCCCGCGCCTGATCGAGGCTCGCCAGCGATGACGACCCAGTACCTCAACTACCAGATCGCCTTGATGCGAGCCCAACAAGCGCAGGTCCGGGCGGATAAGGCCGCGCAACTGGCCGCACCGCCGCGGCGCACGCGCCCGAGCGCATGGCGGCTCAGGCGCCGGCGGGCGCGGTCGGGAGCAGCCGCGCCTGACCAAGCGTCCGGGTTTCAGGGCGTCGGGACCCGCACGACCTCGCAAGTTGGTCCAGGTGTAGGAGTGCTCGTCGGAGCGGTCGACGGTCAAGACGTCGTAGCCCGCTTTCTACATGGCCAAGGCCAACGGACGCGACCGCGTTGAGCTCGTTGCCGAGGAGGCGCCGGTCACCGGCGCCTGACCTAACCGTCCTCGCCCCACACGGTCGCCACCAGGGAACGCGTCCCGCCGGTGTCGCGGTGCTCGCACAGATAGATCCCCTGCCAGATCCCGAGCGCCATCCGACCGCCTGCGATCGGAAGGGTCAATGACGGGCCGATGATCGAAGCCTTGACGTGGGCGGGCATGTCGTCGGCGCCTTCGAGTGTGTGCGTCCAGTAGCCGGCGCGCTCGGGGACGGCCTGATCGAACCATGCCTCGAGGTCGCGGCGCACCTCGGGCGAGGCGTTCTCGTTGAGCGCGAGCGAGGCGGACGTGTGCTGGATCAGCAGGTGCAGGAGGCCGACGCCGACGGTCGTGAGCTCGGGCAGGGCTTCCTTCACCTCGCGCGTCACGAGATGAAAGCCCCGGCTTCGGGGAGCGAGGTCGATCCGCCGCTGAAGCCACACGGCGGCGACCCTATCGTGTGCGTCCGCCCCGCCGCGGGTGCCTAGCTTTGCTCCCCGTCGGCGCGAACGGCGCGGCGCAGCGACCCGTAGAGGATGGCGACGACGGCGATCGGCAGCACCCACCACGCGGCGACCCCGCCCGCCGCCAGCGCCGCGGTGGCCCCCACGGCCGCCACGATCTCGACGCTCACGCGCCAGTCGTCGCCAACGACGAAGTCCCAGCAGAACCGCCCGAAGGCCGCGAGCTTGCTCACGACACCGTCACCGGACGGACGCTGACGAGTGCGCGCCTGCGCCGCAGCAGCGCGACGAGCCCGGCCGAGGCCGCGAGCAGGATCCCGATCACCCCGAGCAGGGATGCGTCGCCGCCGGGCCAATGGGCGCCCGCTCCCTCCGCCGACCAGAAGCTGCCAAACGAGGTCAACATGATCCCGACCGCGAACTTCATCGTGTTCTCGGGCACCCGCGAGAGCGGCGCCCGCACCGCGACGCCAACGCCGGCGACAAGCACGATCGCGACTCCCGCGCCAAGCGCGGCGAGGCCGATGTGACCCTGGGTCGTGCCGAACGTCAACACGATGAACGCCACCTCGAGGCCCTCGAGAAGGACTCCCTTGAAGGCCAGCGTGAAGCCGTACCAGTCCAGGCCGCCAGTCGTCAGCCGGACGCCGACCCCCCGCCCCTGTGCCAGCTCCCGCGCAAAGATCGCATCCTCGTCGTGAAGCGCCTTGTAGCCGCTCGCGCGCAGGATCGCCTTGCGAAGCCACTGCAGGCCGAACACGAGCAGCAGCCCGCCGACCGTCAAGCGGAGCGCATCGAGCGGTATCACGGCCAGCGCGGGCCCCAGCGCGGCGACAATCGCCGCGAGCGCCACGATCGCGACGCCAACCCCCGTCATCGCCGACCGCCAGCCGTGCGACAGTCCGGCGGCCAAGACGATCGTCAGCGCCTCAACCATCTCGACAGCGCTTGCCAGGAAGGCCGACAGAATCAGCAAGCCCGCGCTCATTGCGCGACGCTCTGGGAAGATGCGCCGGTCACTCTGACGGCGAAGCCTAGCAGTTTGTGCGTAGCCAGCGTGATGATGTAGCGACGATGACAGGCGAAAAGCACACCCCGACTCGGCAGGCGGCCCGGCGCATGCGGCGCTTCGTGATGCTCGTATACCGGATGCCGGCGAATCCGACCGCCGGCCGCGTCGCGGTGTGGCGCAACCTCAAGAAGATCGGTGCGGTCTACGTCCAGGATTCGGTGTGCGTCATTCCCGACACGGCGGCGCTTCGCCGCGAGCTGGCGCCGATTCTGGAGCGCATCGACACCGGCGGTGGCCGCTACCACCTGCTCGCGTTGCGCACGCTGCCTGTGGATGAGGAGCAGAAGATCATCGACCTCTTCGTCGAACAGACGGCCGGCCATTACCGGGAGATCATCGAGAACTGCGAGGTCGACTTCGCCAAGGAGATCGAGTTCGAGCACTTCCGCCAGAACTTCACCTATGAGGAGGCGGAGGAGATACGCATGGACTTCGAGAAGATCTGCACCTGGTTTGACCGGGTCCGGGAGCGGGACTGGTTCGGGGCACCCAACCGCGACGAGGCGCTGTCCTGGCTCGCGCGCTGCGAGGAGCTGCTTGAGGGATTCGAGGCCAAGGTGTTCGAGGTCAATGCGACGGACTCTCTGGATGGCGCCGAAAAGCCGGCCTCCCGCGGCTAGCGAGCATCGCAACCGTACCGCCGTTCTACTGTAACGGCAGTTACACACTGGTAACACTCGGCCGGTCCGGCCGGGTGTAGAACCGTGCCTCCGCGGGGGCTCGCGTCCGCGAGTCGTCACTGCACTCTTGCGACACGACGGAGGAACAATGCTCGGAAATACGTCCCGCCGCCCAGGATGGCGACTCGCGGCTGCGGTCTCGGTTGCCGCCACGATCTGCGCCGGGGTCGGCGCGACCAGCGGGAGCGCGGCCGGCGGACCCACGCTTGTGGTCTACTCGGCGCAGGGATACGACAAGGCGATGGTCGCGGCCTTCAAGAAGGCCAGCGCGACCGCCGGTGTCAGTCGCCGTCCAGGACAACCTCGGTAACTATCACTTCGGCGTCGGCATGGCCCAATCGGTGTTCGCCGTCGGCCTGGCGCTCGTGGTAGTCGCGGTCGTGCTCGGATCCTTCCGCCTGCTCATCCCGGCGGGCTGGCGTCGCGTGCGGGCGGCCGGCAATGCCTGAGCTCGTCTCGATCGAGGACCTTGCACAAGGTCTACCCAGGCGGCAGCCAAGCGCTCGCGGACGTCTCGTTGACGGTCGCGGCGGGCACCCTGCTCGTCCTGCTCGGACCGTCGGGCTCCGGCAGGACGACGCTGCTGCGCTGCGTCGCCGACATCGAGCGCGTGAGCGGTGGCGCGATTCGGATCGGCGGCCGCGTGGTGGCGGACGGCCGCGTGCATCTGCCGCCGGAGAGGCGCGAGCTCGCGATGGTCTTTCAGGACTACGCGCTGTGGCCACACATGGTCGCGCTCGACAACGTCGCATCCGCGCTGCGTCGCCGCGGGCTGGGTCGTGAGCAACGCCGGCGCGCGGCCGCCGCGATGCTCGAGCGTGTCGGGCTCGCGCAGCTGGCAGAGCGCTATCCCAACCAACTCTCGGGCGGTGACCAGCAGCGGGTCGCGCTGGCCCGCGCGCTCGTCGCGGAGACGGCACTCCTCCTCTGCGACGAACCGCTCTCGAACCTCGACGCCGACCTGCGCGAGCGGTTGCGGATCGAGATCTCTTCGCTGGTCAGGAGTGCCGGCGCGACGACGGTCTACATCACCCACGACCAGGCCGAGGCGTTTGCGCTCGCCGACAAGGTCGGCGTCCTGGAGGGCGGACGGCTCGTCCAACTCGGCTCTCCCGAGGCGATCTACCAGTCGCCGGCGAGCGCTTTCGTCGCGCGTTTCACCGGACTGGCGGGCGAGCTCGCCGTCCGCGTGACGAACAAGACCGGCCCAAACGGAACGGTCGAGGTCGAGCCCGTCGCGGGTGGGCTCCGCCTGGCGCGCCCGCTGGACGCGAGACCGTCGGCTTCCATCAACGGCGCCGGCTGCGCGCTGCTGACCGTGCGGCCGACCGCCGTCCGCATCTGCAAGCCGGATGGCGGCGAGCATCACATTCTTGGAACGGTCACCGACGTGGCGTTTCGCGATCGCGGCTACGAGCACGCCGTCGACGTCCCGGGTCAGGGCATCTTCAGCGGCATCTTCGGAGCGCGGCGCGAGGGCCGTGGACAGACGGTCGGCCTGTATCTCGAGCATTCCGGCTGCATGATCTTCCCCTCGGCGGGCGCCGAGGTGTGATTCAGTGCCCCCGTGGAGATGCTCATCCTCGGCGGGACGGCGTGGGTTGGAAGGGAGGTCGCCTGCCGCGCACTCGCGGACGGTCACGCCGTCACATGCCTCGCGCGCGGGGAGAGCGGGCCGCTCGCGGATGGGGCCGCGTTTGTTGTCGCCGACCGGCGCCGCCCGGAGGCCTATGACGAAGTTGGCAACCGCGACTGGGACAGCGTCGTTGAGGTCTCCTGGCAGCCGGGGAGGGTCCGCGGCGCGCTCGCCGCGCTGGCTGACCGAGCACGCCACTGGACCCTGGTGTCCACGGGCAGCGTCTACGCATCGCACGCCGACCCAGGTGCCGACGAGTCGGCCGCGCTGCTCGCTCCGACGGACCTCGACGCGGTCGGATCCGATCTCTACGGCGAGGCCAAGGTCGCCTGCGAGCTCGCGTCGAGCGAGGCCCTCGGCGATCGCCTCCTGATTGCGCGATCCGGGCTGATCGGCGGCCCGGGCGACCACACCGACCGGACCGGCTACTGGGTGGCGCGAGCGGCGCGCGACGCGCGCGGCCCGATGCTGATCCCCGACGCGCCGGCGCTTGGCACCCAGGTGATCGACGTCCGCGACCTCGTCGACTGGATCGTCGCAAGTGCCGTCGCCGGGCGGACCGGCACTTTCAACGCGGTTGGCCCGGTCGTGGCGTTGGGGGACTGGATCGAGCTCTCGCGCGCCGTCGGTGGACACAGCGGAGCGGTGATCGCTGCGGCGCCCGAGTGGCTAATCGCGCAGGGCGTTCCTGACTTCATGGGCGAGGAGTCGCTGGCGATGTGGGTAAGCGATCCGCGGTGGGCCGCGTTCGGCGAACGGTCCAACCGGCGGGCCGCCGAGGCCGGCCTCGTGCATCGCCGCCGCGAGGCGATGCTCGCCGATCTGCTGGAATGGGAGCGCGCGCAGGGACTCAATCGCGCGCGGCGGGCCGGCCTCAGTCCGGCACGCGAGGCGCAGCTGCTCGAGCGACTTCGAGCGACCACGCATTGACGAGCGTCAACCTACGGCATGCTCTCGACGAGGCGCAGGAGCTCCGCGCGCGTGTATCCATGCTGGCGCGCGAGCTGCGTCAGCTCCGCAACCTTGGCCAGCACCGCGCCCTGCTCGGGGGCGCCGACGACGCGGATCCCTCGCCCCTGGCGTAGCTCCAGCAGCCCCTCGTCGCGCAGGAGCCTCAACGCGCGCAGCACGGTGTTGGTGTTGACACCGATCACCGCGGCGAGATGCCGCGCCGGCGGGAGCTTGTCGCCCGGACGCGCGTCGCCCTCGGCGATCGCTTGACGAATCTGCGCGGCGACCTGCTCGTGAAGCAGCGCCGTGTCGGAGCGGTCCACCTTGACAGGGCGCATTGTGCCAGTCATGGTAGCGCCTTACTCGCCGCCGAGAGCGATGGTCCGCCGGCAGGCGAGATTCGCGCCGCGCGATGCGGGCGGCGTCGTCGAGCGCGCGCGACGCGGGCTGCCTGCGCGCAGCTAGAGTGCCGCACCGGCGATGAGGATCGTGGTCACCGGTGGGAGCGGGAAGGTCGGCCGGGCGGTGATTCACGATCTGCTGGAGCACGGACACGATGTCCTGAACGTCGATCGCGTGCCGCCCGACCCGGCGAAGTCGGCTCCGGCACCGTTCCTACCCGCCGACGTCACCGACTTCGGCGAGGCGCTCGAGGCGGTCAGCGGCGCCGAGGTCCTTCCCGCGGTGGAGGCGGTCGTGCATCTCGCGGCGGTGCCCTCGCCTTTTCACGCGACGCCGGACGTCACCTTTTCCACCAACGTCCGCAGCACGCACGCGGTGTTCGCGGCGGCGACGCGGCTCGGCCTCAGGCGGGTCGTGTGGGCTTCGAGCGAGACGACGCTCGGGTTGCCCTTCGACACACCGCCCCTCTACGCGCCCGTCGACGAGAGACATCCGCTGCGGCCCGAGTCGAGCTACGCGCTCTCGAAGGTGCTCGGCGAGGAGATGGCCCGCCAGTTCTCCCGCTGGAGCGGGATCCCGTTCGTCGGACTTCGCTTCTCAAACGTCATGGAGCGTGAGGACTACGCCCTGTTTCCCTCCTATTGGGATGACCCCCAGCTGCGCAGGTGGAACCTGTGGGGCTATGTCGACGAGAGCCACGCCGCGCAGGCGGTGCGCCAGGCGCTGACGGTCGAGATCGCCGGCGCGTCGGCATACATCATCGCGGCCGCCGATACGGTCATGAAGCGCCCGAGCCGCGAGCTCATGGCCGAGGTCTACCCCGGCGTGGCGGTTGCCGAGTCCGTCGGCCAACACGGAACGCTGCTCGCGATCGACCAGGCACGCAGCGTGCTCGGCTACGACCCGGCGTTCACCTGGCGCGAACTCTTCTGACGCCCGCCCGAGATCGACAGCCCGCAGCGCCGCGTCGCATCAAACACGCGCCGAGATTGGCGCCCGTGGCGGCGGGTCGTCCGGCTTGGGGTCGATAAGGGACGTGGTGGGACGATCAGATCGCGTAAGCCGCCGGTGCGCCGCGCTGTTCGGCGCGCTCGCGCTGGTCGCGGCGATCACGGCGCCGGCGCTGGCTGTCGCAGCGTCCGATCCGAGCGCGCCCTCCGATGCGATGACGCAGCCGGTCGTCTCCGCAAGCTGGGCGGGCTACGACGCGATCGCGGCGAGCACGCCGGCCGCCGCGGCACGCAGCTACTTCACCGGCGTGACGGGCTCATGGACGGCTCCGGCGCTGCGCTGCGGCGCACTCGCTTCGGCGCGGGCGTCGGTCTGGGTGGGGCTTGGCGGCGTCCTCGACACGCGAGCTGTCTACGGACCGCTCCAAGTCGGCATCGACGCCGACTGTCGCACCGGGCGCGCGACCTACTCAGCCTGGTATGAGGCCTACCCGGAACCTCTGCAGCGACTGCGCCTGACGGTCGCCTCCGGCGACGCGCTGACCGCGAACGTGTCGATCGACGGCGCCGGACGCCCGCACGTCTCGCTTCGCGACCTCACCTCCACCCACTCCGCCGCCGCGACGCTTGGAGGCGTCCGGGTCAGGCCGCTGGCAACCGACTCGGCGGAATGGATCGTCGAGGGCCCGGTGAGCCGCGAGGCGCTGGCCGACTTCGGGAGCGTGACGTTTACAAACGCCACGGCGACGGAGTCCTCGTCGACCGGGACTCACAGCGGCGGGGTCGACGATCCCGCCTGGGGCTACAGCGAGCCGGATGTGATCGGCCCGCAGGCCGCCGGCGCTCACCTCTCCGACGTCGCCGAGCTGGCAGCCCCGGGGCCGCTCGCCGCGGCGGGCGAGGGCTTCACCGTGAATTACGACTCGGGCGCGCTGGTCGCGGGATAGCCCGCGAGCCGCGCGCGTCCGAGGTTGCACGCGGAGGGTCGCCGCGCCCGCTCACGGGAGCGGCGACCCGAGCGTGAAATGGCTAGCCGACGATGTTGCCGCCGAGGCTGCCGTCGGACTGATGATTGTTGAACGGAGTGTTCGAATCGATCCACGAGCCGTTGTTGAGCGTCGTGTACACGAAGTCGTAGTTGGTCACGCCGTTGTAGGTCGAACCGGGGAAGTACGCCTCCTGGAAGGCGGCATTGCCCGAATCGTTGGAGGACGTCGACCCGGTCGTCTGCGCGGAGCAACCCGAGCACGAGGCGGTCGGATCGAAGTCGGCTGACTGACCTGGCCCTGGCGCCGGAACGGTCCACGACTCGATGCCGTAGAAGTTGCCGTTGACACCCCCGTCCTGGCTCCCCGCGGCGCATGAGAGCGGATTCGGCTGCTCGACGCCGGCGATCGTCAGGAAGGTGCCCTTCACCGTCTCGAAGATGGTGAAGCTGCCGTCCGCCTGCGGCTCGACGACGAAGGTACGGCCGTAGCTGTCCGTCGCCCAGTCGTTCCCACAGTTGCCGCTGTCGGGACCGACGCTGCCGGTGTAGGTGTAAACCAGCGGTGAGTTGACGCCCGGCGCGCCGCTCGCGCCCTGGGCACCTTGATTGCCCTGGGGTCCCTGCGGACCCTGGGCTCCCTGCGGACCCTGAGCTCCCTGCGAGCCCTGGGCGCCCTGGGCACCCTGCTGTCCTTGCGGACCCGCCGGGCCGGAAGGACCGGCCGTGCCGCGCGGACCGCGCACGTCGTTGGCGATCGCCCGCAACACGCTCGGCTTGATCTGATGCGTCGATGTGATGATGTAGGTGGTGGCCGCGTACGCGCCGCCGCCCGCGAGGGCGAAGAACAGCGCGGTCGCAGCGAGGACACCCGAAATTGAAGGCTTGCGCCTCAAGGCGGCTCCTTTCGCTTTTTGACACGCCCAGAGGCCCCCGTGCGCTCCCGGCTGCTCAACTAACGAGCGCGATCTCCGGGTACGCAGGGCGGTTTTCTCACCCTGTCTGAAGTCAGACGGCCAGCGTGATGCGCACGGCGGCGCAGTCGGCGGGCACGCGCGTCAGCAGGTCAGCGCGAGCCGCCCAGCGGCCACCAGCCCGCCGCGAGGTCCACGATCGCGGGGACGAGAACATCGAGCTCGCTCTCCCCGTCGACGGTCACGTCCGCATTCTCGGCAAACGCCGCTCGGCGTCCGGCGAGCAGACGTTCAAGCACAGCATCCTGATCGAGCCACGGCCGATCGCTTCCGGCGATGCGCCGTTTGAGGACCTCGATGCCGACACGTAGGTAGATCGCCCGCCCCGACTCGCGCATCCGGGCGACCGTCGCCCGATCATCGAACGTGCTGGCGGCAAGGCTCGCGACGAGCGGCGGGGCGTGCTCGAAGAGCTGCCACGCCACGAGCCGTTCGTCGGCGTGCACCGCGCTCTCCCCCCGACTCGCCAGCTCGCGTGCACCGCGTCCGGCGATGCGGGCGAGTTCGCTGTCGTTGTCGAGGTATGGCCAGCGCAGGGCCAGCGCGACCGCGCGCCCCACCGTCGACTTGCCGGCGCCCATCGGACCGACGATCCAGAGCCGGGCCGGCGCAGGCGCTGGAAGCGACACGGTCGAGCGGCGGGCCTCGGCGCCTGGGCGTCAGGTGGTCGTTATCTCGACCTTGTCGCGATAGAAGGCGACGTGGCCCTCGATCTCCGCAACGGACTCATAGGGCGTGCGGTACTCCCACACCGCGTTCTCGAGCGTCCCCTCGTCGGTGAGGACGCTGTAGTAGCTCGCATCGCCCTTGTAGGGGCAGTAGCTCGCGTGATCGGTGCGTTCCAGCATGGCCGGATCGACGTCGGCGAGCGGGATGTACTGCGCCGGCGGATAGTCGGCCTCGCGCAGCGTCAGGGCGGCGGTCGTGTCCGCGATCTTGCGCCCCGCCGCGGTCACGACGACGCGGCCTGGCGTGGGCTCGACCGTGATCGGGTGGTCTGGGCCAGGCTTGAGAATCGGCTTCTCAGTCACTGCGCCTCCTTGAGGACTAGAGCTTGCGCCGTCCACACTAGCGGGCCGCCCGTTCGGGTCCGCGTGGCGTCATGCGGACGCCTCCACTCCCGCTGAGACCGTCCCAGCCTGGTGGGTCGCCACGTCAGGTATCTCACCCCGGCCTGTGCCTTTTCTCACCGCGCGGGCGATCCCCAAATACGTACGTTGGAGGGCAGTTGGACGCGTGTTTCCGGGGGACCGAAACACAGGAGACGCATTTGCGCCGCTCACTCGCTCTTACGGCCATCGCCCTCATCGTGCTGCTGTCGCTGATGGCGGCGCAGGCGATGGCCGACGTCGGCAATGCCGGCGACGATCTGCGCGACGGCTGGTATCCAGACGAGTCCTCGCTCACGCCACAGCTTGTGAGCGGCGGGACGTTCGGCCAGCTGTGGTCGGCTCCGGTCAACGGGGGGGTGTACGCCCAGCCGCTGCTTTCGAACGGGACGCTGGTGGTCGCGACGGAGAAGGACGCCGTCTACGGACTCGATCCGGCAACGGGCGCGCAGCAGTGGTCGGACCCGCTCGCGACGCCGTGGAATCCCGCCGACATCGGCTGCGCGGACATCGTCCCCTCGATCGGCACCACCTCGACGCCCGTGATCGACCCCGCGACGAACACCGTCTACCTCACCTACAAGACCTACCAGTCGGGCTCGAGCGGGCCCGCCGCCTGGTACATGGACGCGCTCGACGTCTCCAGCGGCGCACAGCGACCCGGCTTTCCAGTAGAGCTGAGCGGCACCGCACAGAACGATCCGTCCGCGACATTCGTGGCCACCGACCAGCAGCAGCGGCCGGGGCTGCTCCTCATGAACGGCGTCGTCTACGCCGCCTTCGGGAGCCACTGCGACTACTCCACATGGCAGGGCTGGGTGTTCGGCGTGTCGACCTCGGGCACCGTCACCTCGCGCTGGGTGGACGACCTGCCCGGCGGCGCCGGAGCCGGCATCTGGCAGTCCGGTGTCGGCCTGATGTCGGACTCCGACGGCTCGATCTTCTTCGTGACCGGCAACGGCGACTCGCCGCCGGCGGCGGGTCCGGCCAACGTGCTTCCGTCGCAGTTCGGGGACTCGGTCGTGCACCTGCAGGTCCAGCCCAACGGGACGCTCGAGCCCGTCGACTACTTCACGCCGTTTGACGCGCCGCTACTCGACTACTGGGATGAGGACTTCGGGTCCGGTGGGATCGTCGGTCTGCCCGACGCCTATTTCGGGACCGACGCGCTGCCGCACCTCGCTGTCGCGGTCGGCAAGGAGGGCTACGTCTACCTGCTCAACCGCGACGCGCTCGGCGGCTACGACCAAGGACCGGGCGGCGGGGATGCCGTCGTGCAGCGCCTTGGACCGCGAGTCGGCGTGTGGGGCCGTTCCGGCGTGTGGCCGGGTGACGGTGGATATGTGTACATCACGACGGCCGGCGGCCCGCTCGACGTCTATAAGTACGGCCTCTCCGGCAGCGGACAGCCGAGTCTGTCCCTCGCAGGCTCAACAGCCGACACGTTCGGCTGGGGCAGCGGCCCGGCGGTTGTCACAAGTGACGGCGCGACCAGCGGCAGCGCGCTCGTGTGGGTCATCTGGAGCGCCAACCGCGCCGGCGACGGCGGTCAGCTTCGCGCATACGACCCGGTTCCGGTGAACGGTACGCCGCAGCTCGTGTGGAGCTCGCCGCTGGGCAACGTCACGAACTACAGCAGCCCCGGCGTGGGCGCCGGCCGCATCTATGTCGGCACGCGGGACGGTCATGTCATCGCATTCGGCTCGCCCGCCAGCGCACCGCTCAGCGGCTCGGCTCTCGGCTTCCCGACGACCACGATCGGAAACACGAGCGAGCTCACGCTCACGCTCACCGCCAGCACGGACCTCACCGTCGAGAGCCTGTCCTCGAGCTCTTCGCAGTTTGAGCTGGGGAGCCCGTCGCAGACGCTGCCAGCGGCGCTGAAGGCCGGCCAGACGCTGTCGATTCCGGTCACGTTCGCGCCCAGCGACACCGGCACGATCGGCGGCGCGATCAACGTGACGCTCGGCGACGGCACGATCCATCCGTTCGCGCTCACGGGCACCGGTCAGACGGCCACGGGCCTGCTGACCACCAGCCAGTCGCTTGTGTCGCTCGGCGGCACGACCGTCGGCAGCGAACTCACGGGCAGCGTCACGTTCAGCAACGTGGGCGCGACGCCGGTGAAGATCAGCGGCATCCACCCCCCGGACCCTCCGTTCAGCGCGAGCGGACTGCCCGCCGTCGGGGACTCGATCGCCGCCGGAGGGTCGGTCACCGTCACGCTCGCCTTCGATCCCACGGCTGCGGGAGCCTTCAACGGAACGCTCGAGATCGACAGCGGCGGCGGCAACGGTGTCGTCGGCGTGTCTGGCAGCGCAGGCGCGCCCGGCCATCTGCAGATCACGAGTGACAGCTTCGACTTCGGGTCGGTGACCGTGGGCACTACGGCGACGAAGAGCTTCACGATCACCAACAGTGGCGGGACGACCGTCACGATCTCGAAGTCGAAGCCTCCGTACGGCGGTGAGTTCGCGCCGCAGACCCGACTGGACGAGGGCACGGCGATCGCTCCCGGCGCGAGCCTCACGGAGGTGGTCAGCTTCACGCCGACCACACCCGGCGCCGCAAGCGACGCCTGGGTGATCAACAGCAACGACGACACCGGGCTGCATCAGGTTGAGTTCACCGGCCTCGGCGCCTTCTCCCTCGCGCCGACCCCGCCTACCATCCCGCAACCACCCCCCGGCGCGAACCTCCCCCCCGCGTTCGTCCTGATCTCGCCGGCGCTGGTCCCCCGCGCGCCGACACGCGCCACGATCGCCCGCGCCCAGTTCAGCTTCTCGGACAATGCGTCCGGCGTGCTCCGATTCACGCTCACGCGCATCGAGGCCGGACGGCGAGTGGGCGGCCGCTGTGTGCGCGCCACGCGTCGCGATCGCCGCGACGCCCGCTGCACCCGGCACGTGACGGTCGCCACGTTCCTCTACAGCAGCGCCGCCGGCGTCAACCGGGTCCTGCTTCGCGACCACCTCCACATCGGCAAGCTCGCCCCCGGCAACTACCAGCTAACCGCCACGGCGGTAGCTCCCGCCGGCGCAACGGCGCCGATCAGCGCCCGCTTCCACCTCGGCGCGGCCGCCGCGCGCCACGCCCAGCGACAACGCTGAGCGGCCGAGCCTCGCCCACGCGCCGCGCCAACCAGCGACGGTCCGAGCCGACCGCGCCGAGCGCTCGCCGTCGACGGATCGCAGATCGTTGACGTCGCTGATCGCGCAACGATCTGTCGGCGCCGTTCTGTTGCCGGGACCGTCGCGCCACTAACCTGAGCCGATGGCCTACACCAACGCCGAGGGCAGACACCAACTGCTCAACAGTGTCGTCCTGGCCACCGACGAGATCGCTCTCGCGCTCGGCTATCTGGCGCAGGCCTATGAGCAGCTTGATGAATCCGCCGCGGAGCGCCTCGAAGACGACCTGTTCCGCCCGCTCCAGACGGCCTACGGACAGGCGCAGCGTGTCCACGCCGAGTTCGCAGCCCGCCATGGGCTGCCGGCGCACGCATTCGAACCCGCGAGCCCCCACGTGCGCGAGCACGATGCGAAGGGCATCATGGACAGCGCAGCCGCGGCTGTGGCGCGCGCCGACCTCACGCTCGCGACACTCCAGGACTCGATGCTCCCGATCGAGGTTGGCGATCCCCCGTTGCGAGCCGGGATCGAGCAGGTGCGAGTACTGCTCGACAACATCGGGCACCGCACTCGCGAGATCACTCGCACGCTGGGCCGCTGAGAACGCGCGCTCTCGCTGACCACCGGCGATCGGCCGGATCTGCGACGTGGGGCTCGCCAGCTCGTGTAGTAGGGGACCCTTACTACCTGCTTTGACGGTCGGCCAGTAGATCCTCCGGGTGCCCTACCGAGATAGGCACCAATGCCTTGGCCCGATCGTGTCGGCGAAACGCTGCCCTCGGTCGGCGCAGCCAGGTCTCTGCCGACAGCTACGGTCGCGTCTGGCAAACGCAGGAGCGGCGGGCCCACTCGTCGGGAGGGAGCGCGTGGAAAACGTGGGCCAGCCGGTCGCTGCGCAGCGACACATCGCGTTACGACGCGGTCAGTCTTGGATATGGAACGGGAGCGACGCTACGACGACACCGGTCGTGTTCGATTTGAGAGCGACCTCAAGCAGCCGTCCGCGTTGGTTGTGAAGGATCTCGTAGCGGCGCTTGCTGGGAATGATCTCGGGGATCAGCACCGTGACCGTCACGTCCGGCGCGTCGATCGACTCGACGTAGCGCAACACCGTGCGCACCAGCGATCGGTGGGGGTCGAGCAGCACTTCGAGCGGGACGGCGCATTCCCAGCGCTTCCAGTGGCGTCTGATCAGCTCCGCTTCATCTTCGTCGCCGGCGACGGCAACCGCGATGACGCTCTCGCCGAGCGATAGCGCGACGCTCAGAGCCTGCTGGGTCAGCAGGGTGATCGTCGAGGTGGGAACGATCACGATGCTCTTGTGCCGTCGCGGAAGCCCGGGGGTTCGACCGAGCTGGAGCTCCGATGCCACCTTTGCGTAATAGGTCTCGGTGTGCCAGAAGAGGAACATCAGGAGCGGGATCACGAGCGTGACCACCCAGGCTCCGGCGAGGAACTTGGTCGCTAGGAAGACGACAACCGCGATCGCGGTCATCACCGCCCCGGCGCCGTTGACCGCGGCTCGTAGCTGCCAGCGCGGCGATCGCAGCCCGCGCCAGTGGCGGACGAGCCCGACCTGGCTGATCGTGAAGCCGAGAAACACGCCGATCGTGAACAGCGGGATCAATCTGCTCGTCTCGGCGCCCACCGCGATCAGCAGGAGCGCTGCAGCGAGTGCGAGCGCGGCGATGCCAAAGCGGTACACGGGCCGCTCGGCGCGCAGATAGAACAGGTGCGGGAGGCGATTGTCGCGGGCGAGCAGGCTCATCAGCACCGGCAGGCCGCCGAAGCTCGTGTTCGCCGCGAGCGCGAGAACCAGTGCGACGGCGACGTTCGAGACATAGAACGGCCAGCCCGTTCCGAATGCCCCCGCCGTGAGCTGCGCGAGGATCGTAACGCCGCCACGCGGGACCAGATGATGGGCGCGAATGAGGAGCGCGAGCCCGATCAGCATCACCCCAAGCAGAACCCCGAGTGAGATCTCGGTGCGCTGCGCCGTGCGCACCCGAGGCTGTCGGAACGCGGGCACGCCGTTCGCGATCGCCTCCACGCCGGTGACGGCCGAGCAGCCCGAAGCGAACGCCTTGAGGATCAGCACGATCCCCAGCGCGGTGGTCGGGCGGATCGGGCCAAGGTTCGATCCGATCCGCGCGACCGGGTGGGAATGAAAGGGCCCGACGGCGATCACCGCGAGGACGCTCACGACGAACACCGCCGTCGGGATCATCAGCAGCTTCGCCGACTCGGCGATCCCGACCATGTTCACCGCGACCAGCAGCGCTAGCCCGATCAGAGCGACGACGAGCAAATGGTGCGCGAGGCCCGGAAACACGCTCCCGAGGCTCGCCGCTCCAGCTGCCAGGCTGACCGCGACCGTGAGCACGTAATCGACAAACAGCGACGCGGCCGCGAGCAGCGCCGGAAGGCGGCCGAGGTTGAGCTTGGCGACCGCGTACGCGCCCCCGCCCTCGGGGTGCGCCGCGATCACCTGGGTGTAGGAGACCACCAGCAGCGCCAGCATCCCGATGATCACCAGTGTCAGGGGGAGCGTGAAGCGCAACGCCCCCGAACCGGCCGCGACGAGCACGAGCACCATCGCCTCGGGTCCGTAGGCGACGCTCGAAAGGGCGTCGAGGCTCAGCGCGGCGAGCCCTCCCTTCATGCTCAGCTCGTGGCCTTCGTCAGCGTGCTTGCCGACGCGGCGATGTTGCGTCAGCGGGATGCCGCGTGCCGCAGCGGGGCGCCCTCCGGCGACGCCGGACACGCCGGTTTGGTCCGCATCTTCAGGTCCGGCCGGGTCTCGGTGCGATTCGCTCAACGCGGAAGGGACTGCTCGCGCACGACTATGACACTGTGACGGTCCAGTTCGTAACGATCACGCGCCACTCGGTCGGCCTCGCCGGCAAAGATCGTCTGACCGCGAGCGGCCTCCTCGACGGGCCCCCGGATCGGGCGCGATTGAATTCGAGGCCGCCGCTGCCGCGCCGGGCGCCGAAACGTCGTCGTACGCCCTCCGGTTACCGCTGAGCAGGGCCGGCGCCGGCTGCAGTCAGCCTGCGCTTGGCCTCGCTGAGCACATCGTCAGGCAGCGGGCCATCGGCGGCGGCGGTGAGGTTGTCGCGCAGGTGCTCGACGCTGCTGGTGCCAACGATCGTCGTGTCCAGGGCCGGATGCGACAGCGTGAAACGCAACATGAACGCGGTACGGCTCATGCCGTCGAGCAACTCGTCGAGCCCCGCGCTGTCCCAGAAATCTCGCATCGTTTCGTTGGCCACCATGTAGTAGCGGCGGCCCTCCCAGTCGTCAGGGGTGCCGCGGGCCACGCCGCCGCGGATGACGATCCCCGCCCCCGCCAGCGATGCCTGGGTGATCACGTCCTCATGTTCGCGTTGCAGGGCGGAATAGGGAATCTGGAAGGCGTCAAATACGCCCATGTCGATCTGCTCGCTGAGCGTTGGCAGCACGCCCGAGACCCCGATGAAACGCACCTTGCCCTCGTCGCGGAGGGCCAGTGCCTCTGTCAGGGCGCCCTGGGCGTCGAACTCCTCGCGACTGATGCTGCGGTGGAACTGCACCAGGTCGAGATGGTCGGTGTTGAGCATGCGCAGGCTGTGCTCGACACCGTTGCGAATGTTCTCCGCGGTGTGCACATGCTCGGTGCCCATGCCGGCGCCCGGGACGCAGCCGCACTTTGACGCGAGTACGTACTCCGAGCGGCGGTGCGCGATGAATTTGCCGATCAGCTCCTCGCTGCGGCCGTAGTCGATCGACGTGTCGATGAAGTTGATGCCTGCGTCGAGCACGGCGTTGAGCAGCCTCCCGGCGTCTGCATCGTCGATCGCCGGTCCGCCCTGATCTCCGCGCAGCTCCATCGCCCCGAAGCCGAGCGTCGTGACCTCGAGGCCGGTGCGACCGAGCGTGCGGCGAGGAACATCGACCATCCTCATACCTCCGGGGGAAGGGCATTCTGCGGCCGCTCCGTCGCGGGCCGCCGGGCGCTGATCAAGACGCGATTCACCCTAACATCTCGCCTCCGCGCCATCAGCTCGCGACCTCGGCGACCGAGGAGCTCGCTCAGTTGATCAGCTTGACCTCCGTCGCGCCGTCGAGCGCCAGACAAGGACCATGCTCGATCGGCGGATCGTCAGGCACCGACGCGGCCGCGCGGGTTTCGGAGCGGATCACAACGGCCACAGCGGCGACGATCACGGCGCCACCGAGCACCATCAGGGGCGTCACGGCTTCGCCGAGGACGACGGCCGCCAGCACGACGGCGACGACCGGGTTGACGTAGGCGTAGGTCGAGATCTTTGAAATCGGCGCGTTCTGCAGGAGCCAGACGTAGGCGGTGAACGCGAGGATCGATCCCGCGAGCGCGAGGTAGGCGATCGCGATCCACGCGTCCGTCGTGGCGCGTCCGGCGAGCGCCTGCCAGTGCTCGCCGAACAGCGGCCCCAGGCCGGCGAGCGCAGCGCCGCCGATCAGCATCTCGATCGCGGTGCCCGCCGCGATGTCGGCGGGCAGGGGAAGCTTCGAGGAGAGGAACGATCCGGTCGCCCACGACAGCGCCGCTCCGACCACGACGAGCAGCTGCGACACGCCGACGCCGTGGCCCTGGCCGCCGCGAAGCACGAGCAGGGCCACGCCGCAGAAGCCGATCGCGAGACCGACGAGCGTGGCCCGGCGCGGACGGTCGCCCGTGAGCGCCCGCAGCACAAGCACCCACAGCGGCATCGAGGCCACGATCATCGCCGCGATACCGGCTGGCACGCGACGCTCCGCCAGCACCACAAGGCCATTACCGCCCGTGAGCAGGAGCCCGCCGACAAGTGCCAGCGACGCGAGCTCGCGCGGGCTGACTCGCGGAAGCCGGCCGCGCCGCAGCGTCACGAATGCGTACATCAGCGTCCCGGCGGCGATAAACCGCACGGCAGCGCCGATCAGCGGCGGCACGCTGCGGTCGACGACGCGGATCCCGACATAGGTCGAGCCCCACGCGACGTAGACGATCGCCAGCGCCGTCCAGATCCTGCGCCCCGTGGCCGCGTTACCGCCCGCCGCGCTCCCAACAGTCGATGCCGCGGCGGTCCGGAGCACGGCTCCAGCATCGCGGACCCAACGCTCATCCGCAAATCAGCGATCAGAGACGCGAGACCCCCGGACGCGCGCCGGCTGCCGATCCGAACCGCCCGTTGACGTCATCGCCCTGCGACACGTTGCTCGACCCGTTGACCTCCATCTTGGTGGGGCAGGACCCCGCGACGGGGAGGGCGGTCCGCGCGAAATAACACTCCGTTGGCCTGGTGCCCGTGTAGGCTCAGATCCCACTCGCGCCGAGGAGGAGGATCACCATGTCTGTCCTGATTCGACATCGTGCCGCAATGACGCCAGCACAGTACGACGAGTCCGCGCCGCCCCTCATCGAGCTGCTGAAGAAGCAGCCGGGCTTCCTGTTCCACGTGTCATATGAGGATGCCAGCGGCTTTGTCGTGGCCGAGGTGTGGGAGACGCGGGAGCAGCACGACGCGTGGTTCGAGGCGAACGTGAAACCGAACATTCCCGTCGAGATCACGCAAGAGGCAATCGACCTTCACAGTGTCCACACGCCTTAGTGCCGCTCACGGCTCCGGGCGACGGTCGAGCGCTGGCAGGCGAGGCGATACGGGCTGACCGGCTTCATAGGGTGCAAGGCCCATGAACGAGGAAGTCGTTCCGGTTCTGCGCATCGACGACGCGACACGCGCGGTCGCGTGGTACGAACGGCTCGGCTTTCGTAAGGAGTGGGAGCATCAGTTCGAGCCGGGCTTCCCGTGGTTTGTTTCCGTCGCAAGGGGCGCCGTCAGGATCTACCTGTCCGAGCACGAGGGTGACGCCGTGCCGAACACGCTCATCCACCTCTACGTCGCCGACATCGACGCCATCTCGAAGGAGTTTGGAATCCCTGTGGACGAGGAAGGCCTCGCCGGGCGTGAGTGTGATCTCGAGGACCCCGATGGAAACCGCCTGCGCGTCGCGACACGCCGCTCGTAGGGGTTTCGGTGCCCGTGGGCACGCGCCTTTGCTGACCATGCGACCCCGAACCACGGTGCGGTAGCCGAGTTTTGACCATGAGACGGCCGGGCAACACGGACGGGATGCTGCTTGGACGCGTGATTCGCAAGATCGGTCCACTCGGGTCGGTCGTCATCGCATTCCAGGTCGCCAGTACGACGCGGCAGCACTGGCAGTCTGTTCCGAGCGAGGACCGCGCGCGCTTGCAGCTGCTGCTGCGGCGCTCGCGCGGTAAGCCGTCGAATCTGTCAACGGCCGAGCGACGCGAGCTCGTGAAGCTCGTCCACTCACTTCAGCTGCCGCGTCTCGTGCGAGATGCCGCAGTCAACGCTGTGGGAATCGGCCGCCAACTCCGTCGGCCGCTCGATTGACCGCTACCCGGCCCCGCCTTGCGGCGCGACGAGGGCCACCGGGCGGGACGCGCACCGCGTCGCCCGAGACGATCTCCTCGTCGAGCTTCATCCGCCCGCTCCCGCTCACGACGATCTCTCGCTCGAGCTCGTAGGTCGCCGCGCGGACCTCAAGGTCCGCCGCGCCGTCAAACCCGGACCCGACGTCCTCCAGGTCCTCCCGGAGGTTGCGCAGCGTAAACGGCACGCGGCCAAGCGTTATGACGTCTAGCAACCACGTGAGCGCAGTCGGAGACGAGCATCGATGGACGGATCACCGATCCATCGGGCGAGTGCCTCAAGAATCCCCTGCAAATCTCGATACGGGCTCCTGTGCGTGTCACACAACCAAGGTGGCCCTTAATGAGACTACGTGTGCTGGTGCTCATCGCGACGGCCGGGATCCTGGCGGCGCCGTTGGCTGCCGAGGCACTGGCGAGTTCCCCCTTCACCCCGCGAGCCGTCTATCACATCAGCGGCGCTCGCGTTACGACCACCTGGGCGTACGACTACAGCGGCACCGACGACTCCGGCAACCCCTTTTCATCCAGCGGCGGCGAGAGCGCAAACCTGACGCTTGGGGCGACGGACCGAAGCTCGGACCGATTCGGCATCTATACCGCCCGTCTCACGGGCACGCTGGCCGGGAGCTATTCCTACAGTTCGGTGGGCAACGACGTCAACTGCCCGAGCTACAGCCTCGATCCCGCTGCCGTGCAGGAGCAGGTCCAGTTGAACCTCGTCAGCCTGCCCGGACACCGCGTCGAGATCAACGCCAGTCTCGGGCCCGGGCAGACGACCGTCGCTACCAGCGCATTGCAGCAGGAGTTTCAGGCAGTCGATTCCACATGCGGCGATATGCCCACCAACCTCGGCTACGGCCTGACGTATAGCCCCGCGCCGAACAACGTTCACACTCCGCAATGTGACGGTATCGCCGATGGCTGCGCCATTGTCCGAGCAAGCGCGTTCAGGTCGCCGAGCGTGACCGTGCACATCAATGTGAGCGACTTCGTGATTCCGCCTGGCTTCACGGTCATCCCATCCGGTGCCAATGGACACGACCTATACACCTGGAGCATCACGGTCACTCTTAAACGAGCGTAGATGGCAACGATGCCGCGCGTCACGCGGTAGTGCTTGACGGCGCCGAGTCCAGTCGTGGCCCGCTCCTTCGCCCCTGAGCCGGCTCCTCCACGGGCCGCGGCCGAGAGTCTCGCATTCGCGTGGCGACCGTCGCGGTCGGGGGCGGCTCCAGCAGCGGCACGAACGCCCGCGAGCGGTCTGCGGCAACCGCAATCGTGCATTCGACCGAGGTTCAGGCGCTGCATTCGCTCGCCGACCACGGCAACGGACCACGGTCGCACACAGAATGCCCCTCTATTCCGCCACTTCCTCCGGCAACTCGTCACCGCGCCGGTCGCCGTGCTCGGCAGTCTCATCGCGGTCGGTCTGAATCTGCTGCACGACGATCTCGCGGGCGAGTCCGCGATCCGCACCACCGTACGCGATCGTCCGCCGGTCTGACCTTTCGATCCGGCCGGCCGGTTACGTCGGTGTCTGCACGTTGACCAGGTCGTCGATGATGGCGAGGTTGGCCGTGTCTGCGGTGAGGAGTGCGACGTCGTGGATGTTGGCGGTGGCGGCGATGACGAGATCAACGACTCGCCGCCGTGGCTGTCCACCCCGCTCGGCGACGGCGGCGGCGAGTCGGCCCCACTCGCGTGCCACCGCGGCGGCGATTGGCAGCGGGTCGAACGTCGCCTCGATTACGCCGAGGCGTTGCGCACGCCGGGCGCGCTCGTCTGGATCCGCTGCGACGAGCACGCCGAAATGCAGTCGGCGAGCGAAGCGGCGCTAATTGCTGCTTCGACATACACGCGCGGATCGCGCAACGCGGCAATTCGAACGTGTCGGCCATGGGCTTCGCCATACCCTGGGTCAGACGGTCCGACTAGCGACGCTTTCATCGGAGCCGGAAAGTGCACTCTGTACAGCCTCGTCCCGCACGGAGCCAGCCGGGATCGAACCGGCGACCTCCTGCTTTGCAAAGCAGCAGCGAAGAGTGCGCCCAGGGGTCCGAACCGTCTGACTGACGCTTCGTGAGATTCCGCGGGGTTGTAGACGCGCCTGATTAGCGGGATTTGCAACGGATTACCGCATGCGACCGGGCTGCGCCGCTTGGGCGCTGCTCCTACGCGAAGGGATCACTCCGGCCTCGTGCTCACTGAGAACCTCCCCGCGTGTACCATTCGGCGCCGCAGATTTAAGCACCTAGGGGAGTAGGGCTTGTACAGCTGGTGGGTCTTCATTCACGTTGTGGGTGTGCTCGGCTTCGTGCTGGCGCACGGGGTTAGCACGTGGGTGGCGCTCGCGGTCCGCAAGGAGCGCGAGCCCGAGCGGCTGCGCACCCTGCTCGATCTCTCGGCGTCCGCAACCATGGCGTTCTACATCTCGACCTTCCTTCTGCTGCTGGGCGGGATCGCCGCGGGGTTTGACGGGCACTGGTGGAGCCAACAGGCCTGGATCAGCGTGGCGCTCGGCGTGTTTCTCGCCGAGATGGTCTTCATGTGGGCGCTGACCAGGCCGTACTTTCGCCGGCTGCGCCGGGCAATGGCGATCGCACAGGGCGGAGGGACGGCCGTGGGCCCGACGGAGATTGAGCAGCTGGTCGACTCGCCGGTGCCATTGCTGAGCCTGTGGGTGGGGTCGGTCGGGCTTCTGTTCATCGTCTACCTGATGATCCTGCAGCCTTTCTGAGGACTCCCGCCCGTGGACGACCTGGTCGTGTTTCAAACCATCCTCCTCGGCACCGACGGTTCCGCGACCGCTCGGATCGCCGAGCACGCCGCGACGGTGCTCGCGAGCGCTACCGGCGGGCAGCTCATCGTCGTCTCGGCATTCGACGGGAGCGCGGGCTCGAAGCGGGCGGCCGAGGTGGCGGTTAAGGAAGCTCGCGGCCGAGTGGAGGCGGCCGGCGTCGATGCGTGGAGCGAGGTGGTGGAGGGAGAGCCGGCGGCAGCGCTGGTCGAGTTCGCCGACCGCGTCAACACCGAGCTGATCGTCATCGGCGACGTCGGCATGGGAGAGGGAGGACGGCTGCGGCTTGGGGGAGTTCCGGACCGAATCTCGCATTCGGCACCGTGCAGCGTTCTGATCGTGCGCACCGGGAACCACGCGCGTGAAGCAAACGCGGCGGAGCCCCCGCCCGTTCGCTACCGCTCCGTCTTGATCGCAACCGATGGTTCGTCCACGGCCGCGCATGCTGCTCATCTCGGCGCCGCGCTCGGCCGAGCGCTCGGCGCGACCGTCACGCTCGCCCACGTCGGGGACGAGCTCATGGGCAGGATCGTGCTCAAGGACACGGCGGAGCGCCTGCGAGAGCCTGATCTGCCGCAGCGGATCGCAAGCGGCAATCCAGGCAAGACGATCGCCCGGTTGGCGGATGAGGACGGGAGTGATCTCGTTGTAGTGGGCAACAAGGGGATCGCCGGCGCGCGGCGCGTGCTCGGCTCGGTGCCGAACACGGTCTCGCACAACGCCGAGTGCGACGTTCTGATCGTTCACACCGTCGGACGCTCGCTCGCTGACCTGAAGCCGGGAGAAGGCGCAATCGTCGAGGAGAGAGGGCGAAAGGTCGCTGGCTACCGCGCCCCCTCCGGCCAGCTCACCGTGCTCTCCAAGAAGTGCCCACACCTCGGCTGCTCGGTGCAGTGGAATGCCACGCTCGCAACCTGGGATTGCCCCTGCCATGGCTCGCGCTTCGACGCCGAGGGCAAAGTCGTCAACGGGCCGGCCCAGCGCGCCCTCGAGAGGATCGAGGTCTAGGCTCTCGCACCAGATCGGCACCTGCCGCCAGCCGGCCTTGATGACCATCAATGGCCACACGTTTGCACCTCGTAAAGGCAGTCGGACCGACCCAAACCGGTTCGTGCCCCTCATCGAACGACGAGCAGTGCCAGCGATCGCGCTAGGCCCGCGCGTTGCGACAGCGAGAGGTCAGAGGTGGTGCGTCGTGAGCTGCTGGCCGTGTCGTAGACCGTCACGCTCGCGGGGGGCGGCGTCGTGCTCCGCGATGAACAGCGCCAGGTTGCCGTCAGCGTCGTCTTCAAATTCCGTGCCGTCTTCGAGCGTCAGGCGCACCTTGCGCAGGGTTGCGCCGGCCGTGTGGATCTAGCCACCGGCATACAAGCGACCCTGCCCTAGGCTAAGCGACAACGCCGGTTGGGTCTCAGCCGCGTCCGCCCCGTGGGCGCGAGCGCCATCGCAGGCCCGGCTTCGATCGGGTCCGGTGTGACGGTCTACACTGACCGGCGCGTGCCGGATACTGGCCGTCGGATGGGTGAGCGACCGCCAGACGACGATGGCAGGCGACAACAAGTCCTGGTTATCGGGCAGGGTTCTCTCGTCGACGTCGCGCGCCGCGCTCTTGACGACGCCGGGGTGCAGGTTCTCCACCTACCGGACCCGGCCGATAGCGAGATCCGCCACGCGATGAGCCCTGAGGTCGACGCGGTGATGGTGATCTCTCGCGACGACCGCGCCTCACTGCGCCTCGCGCTGGTGGTCGAGCATTTGCAACCAGGCGTGCGCCTGACGGTGACGATCTACAACCGCGACCTCGGCGTGGAGCTGCGCCGCACGGTTCCAAACGTTCGGGTCATGTCTATGGCGGACATTGTTGCTCCGTCGCTGGCGGCGGCGTGCCTGGCCGACGATCTGCTCACGGTCCGACGTTCCGGTGACGCGATGCTCGGGATTCGGCAGGGCGCCGACGGTCCGGTCACGGGGCCGCTCGCGTTGCACGCTCGCAGTCCGGGTGAGCGCCTCCTGACGAACCTCAGTTCGCTTGTGCATCCGTTCGAGCTGAGCGCGAGGACGCTCCTGTTGGGCCTGCTGGGATTTGTCTTCATTCTCGTCAGCGACTCCTTCGTGATCTCGCTTGCGCTGCACGAGTCTGTCGTCGACGCCGTGTACGACGCGACGAAGACGATCGTCACCCTGGGTCCCAGCGCTAACGTCGACGACGGACCAGCCTGGCTCAAGCTCTATTCCGCGGCGATGATGCTTGCCGCCCTAGGCTTCACCGCCGTGTTCATCGCCGGCCTTATCGACCGGCTGCTGGACCGCCGCCTCGTCGCGATCGTCGGCTCGCGGGCGATGCCTCGCAAGGACCACGTCGTCGTAGTGGGGCTTGGGCAAGTCGGGTTGCGGCTGTGCATGATGCTGCGGGTGCTGGGCGTTCCCGTCGTGGCGATCGAGCGCGACCCCGACGCCGACAACATCAGGCGGGCGCGGCAGTACCAGGTCCCGGTCGTCATCGGTCGGGGCAGCAGCCGTGCTGTGCTGCAGCGCTTGTCACTCGCTCGCGCGCGTGCGCTCGCTGCCGTCACCTCCGATGAGATCGAAAACATCGCGGCCGCGGTGGCCGGACTCGCGATGCGCGAAAACCTACGCACGGTGCTGCGCGCCGGCAGCGGCGAAGTGCTGGACGAGACCCGCGCCCTGTTCCGCATCGGCGCCGTCCGCGACGTGTACCAGATCGGCGGCACACTGCTCGCCGCCGCAGCGCTGGGCTCAACGGCTGAGGAGGCGTTCGCCACAGAGGAAACCGTTTGGGTGACCGGGCAGGATGGGCGGGTCGAACCGTTCGACGCGCACCTGGAGACGGCTGCACGCCGTGCGCAGGCGGCGGACACTTCCGCGCCGGCCGACGCCTGACGCGCCACATCAGCACGGTCTCGCAGGAGTTGCAGTCGGTTGCCGTGCGGTACGGCGCGTGCTTGTTGGTCTTCCCCCGGTTTCGTGGACATCTTGATCTGCCCCGGTTTCGGCGGAGTCGATGTTCTGGAGTCGACCGGCGCTGTTGGTGTTGTTGTTGATGTTCTTGGCGATGGTGACGGCTGTCAATCGGTCTGTCGCAGAGACCAGCCCGAGGCCATTCGTCGACCAGGCCGTTCGTCGCGGTCTTAGCGGAGCAGTAATCATCCCTGGGCGAGCACGACGCGGGCCTCGGCTTCAGTCGGCGTGAGCCAGCCGAGCGCGGAGTGGCGGCGACTCGTGTTGTGGAAGTGCTCGATGTAGTCGTGGATCGCGGTCGCGAGCTCGATCCGTGTCTTCCAGCGGCGGCGGTTGAACAGCTCGACCTGGCATGCGGCCCCAGAAGCTCTCGACCATCGCGTTATCGAACGCCGAGCCGACGGCTCCCATCGATGGCGCGATGCCGGCGTCGCGGACGCGCTGACTGAACGCCCAAGAGGTGAACTGAACGCCGCGGTCGGAGTGGATCA
>DATBPB010000075.1:0-6868 GCA_036561565.1 Solirubrobacteraceae bacterium
CTCGATGTCGTCGGGATGCGCCCCGATCGCCAGGACCGCGGCACTCGAGGCGGCCTTGCGCCGCGCGCTGAGCGCGGAGAGCTCGTCGATCTTCTCGATCAGCGTGCGCCGGTCGACGGGCTTGGTGAGGAAGTCGTCGGCGCCGACCCGGATCGCCTCGACGGCGTTGTCGAAGCTGCGGTGCCCGGTCAGGATCAGCGTGGCCACGTGAGGTTGTGCCGCCTTGATCTTCATCACCAGCTCGAGGCCGCTCATCCCGGGCAGCTCGATGTCGGTGATGATCAGGTCCCAGTCCTTCTCGCCGGCGGCCGCGATCGCCGACTCGGCGGTCGGCGTCCAGCGCACCAGCGCGCGCTCGCGCATGACCTCGGCGGTGACCGCCGCGAAGATCGCGTCGTCCTCCACGAGCAGGATTCGAAGGCGCCGCTCCGTATTCATTGTCTTGTCCCCATGTTCGGGCGAACGTCCGGCCAGGGGTGGGGGGAATACGCTCCGGCAGGTTTATCCTCAGGCAAATGTCCGTCCCGCACAAAGAGATGGCGGCGATCCCTGCGCTGCAGGTCGCCGAGGGCGCCGACATACCCCAGGATGTTGCCGAGCGGGCGCTCGGCGCCATGCACGAGGGTGTCGTCGTCTACGACCGCGACGGCCGCGCGATCCTGGCGAACGCGCGCGCGATCGAGATCCTCGGGATCCCGTTCGCCGAGCTGGTCGGCCAGCGCGGTCCCGACCAGCGCTTCCAGCCGGTCCTCGACGACGGCACGCCGCTGCCCTGGGAGCAACGCCCGACCGGCGTCGCGCTGCGCACCGGCGAGCGGACGACTCGCACGCTCGGCGTCCCGCAGGACGGCGGTGGCGTGACCTGGGTGATGATGAACAGCACCCCGCTGTTCCGCGACGGCGAGACGCAGCCCGCCGGGGCGATCACGGTCTACAGCGACCTCACGGCCGGCAGGCTCTCCGACCAGGCGCTGGCGCGAAGCGAGGAGCTGAAGAGCGCCGTCATGGCCGCGAGCCTCGACGCGATCCTGACGCTCAACCGCGACGGCGAGATCGTCGACCTCAACACGGCCGCGGTCCAGCTCTACAAGATGGAGCCCGGGGTTGCGATCGGCAGCCACATCACCGATTGCGTCCCGGCGCGTGACAGCCAGGTCTGGGTCGAGCTGCTCGAGGGCCTGCGCGCCGACCCGCTGCACCTGCACGGACGGCGGATCGAGGGGACCGGGAAGCGCAGCGATGGCACCGAGTTCCCCTTCGAGGCGTCGGTCAACTCGCTGCATGCCGGCGGCCAGCAGTTCTTCGTCACCTTCGTGCACGACATCACAGAGCGCAAGGCCTACGAGCGCAGGCTCGCCGACGCCCGCGACGCGGCGCTGCGCGCTTCGGTGGTCAAGTCTGAGTTCCTGGCGACGATGAGTCACGAGATCCGTACCCCTATGAACGGAGTCATCGGCAGTCTCGACCTGATGCTTGACTCCGAGCTGGCGCCCGAGCTTGCCGAACTCGCGCAGATTGCGCGGACCGCGGCCACCGATCTGCTGGCGATCATCGACGACATCCTCGACCTGTCGCGGATCGAGGCCGACAAGGTCGAGCGGCGAACGCAGGACTTCGACCTCGTCGCGCTCGTCGAAGGCGTCACCGACATCGTCGCCGTGTCGGCCCGCCAGAAGGGGGTCGCGCTGGACACCTACGTCGATCCGGCGCTGCAGGGAGCGTTGCGTGGCGACCCGCGTCTGCTGCGCCAGGTGCTCGTCAACCTCGTCGGAAACGCCGTCAAGTTCACCGAGCGCGGGGCGATCGTCGTGCGCGCCGAGCGCGAGTCCGGCTCCGGCGCGCAGGCCAACGTGGCCTTCACCGTGAGCGACACCGGCTCGGGGATCCCGCCGGACGCCGTCGAGACGCTGTTTGACCCGTTCACCCAGGTCGACGGGACCAGCACGCGCGAGCACGGCGGAAGCGGGCTCGGCCTGGCGATCTCATCGCGGCTGGTGCGCCTGATGGGCGGCAAGCTCGCCGTCGAAAGCGAGCTCGGCGCCGGCTCGACGTTCTCCTTCACGCTCCCATTCGCGCTCGCCGAGGCAGTCGCCGAGGAGGTCGTGCGCCCCGCCCCGGCGCCGCTCGGGCGGCCGCTGCGAGTGCTCGTCGTCGACCGCTCCGACACCGCCGCCGAGACGCTCGACCGTTACCTTCGCGCCTGGGGCATGGTCGCGACGCGGGTCGTCGACTCCGACGCGGCGCTCGAGCGCTACGGAAGCGCCGCGATCACCGAGACCTACGACGTCGCGATCGTCGCCACCTCGGCGCCGGGCGAGGAGGAGCGCGCGCTCGCCGAGCGGCTGCGCGCGCGTGCCGGCGAACAGGGGATCTTCCTGGTCGCGCTGCTCGAGATGGGCGAGGCCTTTGCGGATCCCGCTGGTGCGGCTGATAGCTTCGATGCGGTGGTTGGCAAGCCGATCAAGCAGTCGCGCCTGTATGACGCGCTGGCGGGGATCCAGGCCGAGAAGACGCCGGTCGAACAGGGCGAGGACGGCATGGGCTCGGGAGAGCTCGCCGGGCTGCAGGTCCTGATCGCCGAGGACAACCCGGTCAACAAGGAGGTCCTGATGCGCCAGGTTCAGCGCCTCGGGATCGTCGCCGACGCGGTCGAGAACGGCCAGGAGGTCCTCGACGCGCTGGTGGCGCGAACCTACGACGCCGTGCTGATGGACTGCCAGATGCCGGTCATGGACGGCTACACCGCGACGCGCGAGATTCGCGCGCGCGAGGCGAGCGAGGGGGGCAGCGCGCATCTGCCGATCGTCGCCGTCACCGCAAACGCGATGCGCGAGGACTTCGAGCGCTGCCGCGAGTGCGGCATGGACGATTTCGTGGCCAAGCCGGTAACGCTGGCGGCGCTGTCGAACGCGATCGAGCGGGCGGTCGGGGCAGGCCGCGCCGCGGCGGCCGGCGGCCCAAGCGGCGGCGGGGAAGCCCCCGCGGGCCCCTCGGGCGGCGTCGACCGCGAAGCGCTCGCCTCGCTGCAGGAGGATCTCGGCGGGGCCGACGCGCTGCTTCGGATCGTGCGGCTGTTCCTCGAGCAGCTCGACCCCCAGGCGTCGCAGATCGAGGCGGCCGCCAAGGGCGGCGAGCACGAGGCGCTCGCGCGCGTCGCTCACCGCATGCGCTCGAGCGCGGCGACGCTCGGGGCGACGGCGCTCGCCGACACCCTGACGGCGCTCGAGGCGGCCGCCGTCGAGGGCGACGCCGGCGCCTGCGATCAGCTCGCGGCGACGTTTGCGGCCGACGTCGTGACGACTCGCACGACGTTCGAGTCGGTGCTCGAGGAGCTCGACGCCCTCGTCGTCCCTGACAGCTGAGCGGCCGCCGGCCCGGCGGCCGCTACCACGAAGACAGGGGTGGGACTAGCAGGACGATGACGCCGCCGCGCATTCGGTTTCGCGCGAGACGTACCACTGCGCCGCGACCGGGTTGAGGAAGTACGGCGGCTCCTCGTTGGCGAGACGGTCGTCATAGTTGTAGCTCTTGACGTAGCCGTTGGAGGCGCCGCCGCTGCCACCGGTGCCGACCGGTCCGCGGAACAGCTGCGCGATCGCGCCGTAGACGTAGAGCGTTCCAAGCGACGGCGACTCGCCGCCGCACTCGTAGTTGTCGACGATGAAGGAGTGGTTGACGGCGAGGATCGCCGCGTAGATCGTCGGGTTATAAAGCGAGCCGGTGTCGTTGGTGGCATTCTGGCAGTCTCCCGAGCTGTTGCCGCGCGTCCCGTTCATCGGGTGGTAGATCCGCACGAAGTCGTTGGCGATCAGGCCGAGCAGCGCGTTCGTCGTCGGCACCCCGCTCGAGTTGACGGTCGTCGTCAGGTTGCCGGTGATGATGATGTCGTTGTCTGAGGCGACCGTCAGCGGCTGAGTGTAGTTGCCGCTGATGTAGACGTTGCCGCAACTGCTGTCGCCGGTGTAGGTCGGGTTGAACGGCGTGTAGGTGATGCCGCAGCCCGAGCTCGACGTCGACACGTAGATCACGCCGTTGCTCGGCCAGGGGATCGTCGTGTTGTTGTCGCCGGCGGCGGTGTTGGTGACGCTGATCGTCGAGCCGTTGAGCGTCAGCGTCGTCGCGCCGGTGAAGTGGTCCGCCGAGTTGGTCACCGACAGCAGCGCCGAGTTCGACGACGGCGGCTGGATCGAGGTCGCGTGGGCGTTGTAGGTGCCGACCATGTTCGGCGTGTTGGTGCACGTCCAGCCGCCGCTCTCGTTGGTGTAGGCCGGGGCCTCGATCGCGTCGGCCGCGCTTCGCCCGAGCGTCGGGCTGCCGCAGATCGAGAGCGTGTCCTCGGAGTGCAGCGGACCCTTGATCGAGTCGCCGGTGATGAAGTTGATCGGGCCGCCGCAGTCCGAGCCGCGATCGGGGTAGTGCACGGCGCAGTCGCTCGGCTGGCCCGGGAGCGCCGCCGGGTCAAGCGTCTCGTAGTCGGTGTAGTAGACGTAGTTGAGGAAGCTCGGCGGCTTGTACTGGGCGACGATCGTGCGCGAGACGTTGCCGGAGGTGCCGGTCGAGCGGATCCGGAAGCTGCCCGCCGCGGTGCCGGCGGAGGCCCCCTCGATCATCGTCGCCAGCGCGTTGCTCGAGTTGCACGCCGAGACGCCCGTGGCCGGCAGCGGCGTCACGTAATAGTGCTCCGAGCCGCCGCCCGTATCGGTTGATCCGGGGACCGTGATCGGGCTCGAGGAGGTGCCGATCGTGTTGCACGTCTGCCAGTAGTTCTCGTCCTGGTTGAGCTGGTAGTTGTAGGCCTGGATGCCGGCCTGCGCGGCGGCGTAGGCGCGCTTCTGGTCAACGTCGTTGCGCGAGAGGTGGGTGTCGCTCAGCACGGCGACGTAGGCGCCGCTGAGAATCAGCGTCGTGATCGTCAGGACGAACAGCGCCAGCAGCATCGTGAAGCCGTGCTCTTCGCGCAGGCGAGCGAGGAGTGTCGCTTCGGGCAGGGTTGGTGTGCGGTCTGTCATGTGCAGGGGGCGTTGGCGGCGGTCGTCGAGGACGAGGCGGGCGTCAGGCGCAGCACCACCGTGTCGCTGAGATTGGTGGGACGGCCGGTCGCAGTCCCGTTATCGGTCGGAAGGGCCGAGAAGCTGATCACCACTTCGGCCACCGCGCTCCCGGAGGCCAGCGTTCCGTTGCCCGAGTTCTCGTTGACGCTGATCGTTCCGGCGCTGCCGGTCGAGCCGCTCGGGTAGCCGTAGTACTGGAAGACCGGCTGCGTCACGCCGGCCGAGACGGTCTGTGCGGCGTGGGGCAGCAGGATGAAGCTGCTCGCGGGCGAGGAGCTGAACGCCCATGGCGTCGTGTTCGTCGAGCTCGGCGCCGTGCCGCTGACGTAGGTGTAGGTGTACATCACGAGCTGCCCGCCGGTCAGGGCGACCTCGACGAGGTTCGGGTTGATCGACGCGCCGTCGGTGAGCGAGCTGACGAAGAAGAGGTGGGTCGCGTCGCTTGGCGTGGCGACGCTGGTCGTCTCACCGCTCGAATAGACCGGCGGCACGTCGCTCGCGACGCAGGCCGAGTTGAGCGCCTGGACGATCTTCTCCATCGCGACGCGACCCTGCTGGTTGGCGTCGACGCGATCGGTGAGGTTCGAGTTGAAGTGCACCGAGACGATCACGATCGCCGCCATCGCCCCGCTGACGATCATGCCCGCCACGAGCGCCACGAGCATCTCGATCAGCGTGAAGCCGCGCTCGTCGCGCAGCCGGCGCAGCGCCGCGTTTTGGCCGCACCGGTCGCGTCGGATGCGGGCGGCGCGCGTCAACACGTGCCGGCGGTGCGGCCGGTTGCGCCGTTATAGAGGTTGATCGTGACGGGCGTGCCGGGGCTTGAGAAGTTGGTGTTGGTGACGGTCGCCGTGTTCTTGTAGGTGCCGTTGTCGGCGCAGACGATCAGGCTGCCGTAGATCTCACCGGGGAACTGGAGCGCGCCCTGGGCGGGGTTGATCGACGGCGCCTGCGTCGGCGGGTAGTCGACGTTCGAGCCGCAGCCGGTGTTGTTGTCGGTGACCGAGACGGTGGGGGCGATCGTCTCGGGCGCCGGGCTGACCACGTTCGGGGTGCCGCCGACCACGTTGACGGCGTCGACCGAGACCGTGTAGCCGCTCGAGCTTCCGTTCTTGGTGTGGGTGACGAGGATCTTGAGCGTGTGCGGGCCGTTCGTGAGGCCGGTGATCGAATAGGCCTGCTTCTGGTAGGTCGTCGAGGCCGAATACGTGTCGATCGTCGTCTTCAGCGTGCCGTCGATGTAGACGCCGGCCTTGCCGTAGCTCGGGCCGTAGGTGGCGATCCACTGGACGCCCGTCCCGGTGAAGGAGATCTGGGCGTATTCGTTGGCGACCGCGCCGGAGTTCGTGTGCTCGGTGCCGTCGTAGGCGTTGGTGGCGATCGTCGAAGCCGTCCAGTGGGTGCCGCTGTAAGTCCAGCCGCTGTTGTTGTCGTCGTAGCTGTTGCCATAGACCTTCACGATCAGCGCCGGCTCCTTGATCGTCTCCGGGTTGACCTGCCCGCCGGTCAGCGTGAAGCCGGGATCGTTGGTCCTCCCCGGGTCATCGCCGACGCACCCGCCCGCATAGGCGTCGTAGTTGTCGCTCGGCAGGGTCGCGGGGTATGGGTAGAGGTTGGTCGAGGTGCTGATCGAAGCGGCGTAGGTGTTCGAGCCCCGCGTGCTGTCGGTGCCGAACAGCTGCGAGGTCGGCGAGGAGCCGGTGGTGTCGAAGAGCATGAACGTGTCGGACTCGTTGGTCACCGGCGTGCCCGTCCAGTTCGTCGTAAAGCTGGCCTGCACCGAGGCCGCCGACCCGATCTGGACCTGGTTGGCGTGG